>JAZNNC010000019.1:0-27810 GCA_045580045.1 Tidjanibacter sp. | reverse complement strand
GCAGTCATTTTTGACTGCTTTTTTTTGTTGCTGCCCCTCTGGTGTGTGTTACCCACCCTCCAAACCTCCCTCCTGTGAGGGAGGCTTACTGATAAGGGTGCAAGGCTCGAACCCAGACTGCCCCCTTTCAAGGGGGTTAGGGGGTTGTAAATAAACTCCCGAAGGGTGCGTGAGCACCCGAGCCCCAGAGGGAGCACAGCAACGAAGGCAGTCATTTTTGACTGCTTTTTTTTGTTGCTGCCCCTCTGGTGTGTGTTACCCACCCTCCAAACCTCCCTCCTGTGAGGGAGGCTTACCGATAAGGGTGCAAGGCTCGAACCCAGACTGCCCCGAGTGTCTGTTCTTCGTTCGAGATATACCATTGAGCAACAAGTTTGAGCCGGTCTATTTTCAAAACCCAATTATTTTACTACTTTTGTGGCAATAAACTCACGTATATAACATATACGCGTACAACAGATTGGATTATTAACAACACAAGAAAAACATAATGAAATACACTTTTCGTCTTTGGGCTTGGGTGGCATTGTGCGCAGCTTTGACAGGATGCGAAAGCCACACCCCCACTCCCACCCCCTCCACGGATGGAGAACTCAACGTGGTAATCAACGAGGTCAACACCTCCGCAAAGTACATCGAACTCTACAACAAAGGCGACAAACCTGCCGACATCAGCGGTCTGACCATCATTAAAAACAACGAAGGCCCCATCTCCAACATCGATGGCTCGGCCGACTTTGTTGTGGCTGATGGCACAACACTCACCGCAGGAGGCTTTGCCGTAATAGGTTGCAAGGGTAACACCACCGAATATGAGGGTGTTTCGCTGGGCACCAGCAAAAGCGGTATCTCGGGTAGCAAATCGCTTCTCCTTGAACTCGTGGACAGCAAGGGCAAACGACTCGACTACTTTGTGAACACCGCAAAGGAGAAGCCCACGGCAAAGGATGAGTGGGATGGTGAGATTCTCTACTCCTTCGATGTCGCAATGCGAGTGGAGGATGGTGCCGACAAGTGGTTTATTATGGCCGAGGGCACCCCGGGAGCACCCAATGGTGGCTCGGTAATCAGGGGACACAATATGCCCGAAGTGGACTTCGAGGCAGAGCCGACACCCGGACAAGGTGGAAACGACGACAATCAGGGCAGCACACCTTCCAATCCCGGCACAGGCACTTCGTCGTTGGCGGAGAGTGTGGCCTATGTTTGGGACGAGAGCACTTTCCCCGAAATCCGCCTAACCGTAAAGGAGGACGAGTGGAACAGAATGTTGGAAACATTTGACCGCAACAGCAAAACCAAACAATATTTCAAGGGTGATGTGAGTTTCTTCAACGGCACCAAGACCTTCGTGTTCAACGAGGCTGGTTGGAGATTGAGGGGCAACACTTCACGTCGTCGTCCCGAGGGTAACGGTGGCGAGATGCACAAGAGGGACAATGCCGATTGGCACCACGTACACCTCCAATTCAACTTCCGTAAATTCCACAAGGACTCGGCACACACGATTGGTGGAGTGAGGAAGGTGCACGTTAAATGGGCCAAAGACGACCCCTCGTATGTGCGTGAGATGTACTGCTACGACCTCTTCCGCAGGTATGGTGTGTGGACCGCCATCAACGACATCTATTGTCGCTTGTGGATACACGTAGAGGGCGACAAACAGCCGGCCTACTATGGTGTCTATGAGATGCTCGAAACCATCGACGACGAGTATCTCGAAGTGCGCTCCGACCTCTTTGGTGGCCACAAGGGCAACCTGTGGAAGTGCTCCTACACCGAGAAAGGACCTGCTGACCTGAAAGATTACAGCAACGACGCCAAGTTCGGCCTCGATCAGGACACCGACGAAGAGTGGCCCTATGAGCTCAAAACCGAGCACAACTCGTTCGACTCGGCGAAGGCCCAACTTGTGGACTTTATGCAGAAACTCAACTCGAAGAGCGGTCAGGATCTCCACGATTGGCTTGGCGAGATAATCGACATACCACTCTTCCTGAAAACCTATGCCGTGAACGTAACGGTTGGTATGTGGGATGACTATTGGAACAACGGCAATAACTACTATATGTACTTCAACGCCCCCGGCACGAGTGGCTACAAGTTCTACTTCATCCCCTATGACTACGATAACACTCTGGGTACCTCACAAAATGTTTGCCGCATTGAGGATTCGGGAACATGCACTCCGCTCAAATGGGGCAGCAACTCGATGTATCCGTTGGTGAACAAAGTAATCCAATTTGAGGACTACAAGGCTCTCTATGTAGGCTACCTCAAAGAGTTGGTTGACTCTTCAAAAGGCTACTTCGACCAACACACAAGCGCCGCACGCATCCGTGCTTGGCACAGCAAAATAGGCCCTTATGTGAGCAACGACACGGGCGAGGATATGGAGATTCATGACCGCCCTGCATCGTGGAGCAACAAGGGCCACTATCGACTCTTGGAGGATAGTAACAACAATTTCTTCAAGGTTAAGAAGGACACATACGATAGTATCTTGAATTGAGAAGCTGTGTAGGTTGGTTTGCAATGTTATGCACAACTTCCGAATGGAGTGTGATAAGTAGAATTCAAACAACCTTTTGGAACAGATAAGGCATAAAAAACGTAGGCCAAAAGCATACGGTAATCTTCAAATTGATAGAGTCAATCCGCGCGGATTGACTCTATTTTTTACCTACTGCTAAAAAAATAACAGAAAAGTTTGCAGGGCGAGAAATAAAACGTACCTTTGTGGATGTTATGGCGAAAATTTCTTAATAACAACTAAATAAACTACAAAGATGAACATTCCAGCAGAATTGAGGTACTCGAAAGACCACGAGTGGATTAAAGTTATTGAAGGTGGCGAAGCATTGGTTGGTATCACCGACTTCGCGCAGGGCGAGCTTGGCGACATTGTTTTCGTTGACGTTCCTACCGTTGGTGAGGTCATTGGCGCCCACGAGGTGTTCGGCTCCATCGAGGCTGTAAAGACCGTTAGCGACGTATTTCTGCCCGTGAGTGGCGAGATTCTTGAACTCAATCCCGAGGTTGACACCGACCCCGCATTGGTTAACAAGGAGCCCTATGAGGGTGGTTGGCTTGTGAGAATCCGTATGGAGAACCCCGCAGAACTCGATGAGCTTCTCACTGCCGAAGAGTATGCTGCAATGTTGTAATATGTGTTGAGTGGACAAAAAAACAGTTTCAATAATCACAAAAATTATTTTCACAGAAAAATGGCAACAAAAGTTACAGTAGTGGGCGCAGGTAATGTAGGCGCAACAGCTGCAAATGTGATGGCTATCCGCAAAGTAGCAAGCGAGATTTGCCTCATCGACATCAAACCCGACCTCTCGGAGGGTAAAGTATTGGATATGTATCAGACTTCGACTCTGCTCGACTTCGATACCAAACTCGTAGGCGTTACCAACGACTACGCTGCAACCGCCAACAGCGACGTTGTGGTTATCACCTCTGGTGTTCCCCGCAAGCCCGGTATGACTCGTGAGGAGCTCATCGGTGTTAATGCAAACATTGTTAAATCGGTAGTTAGCAGCATTCTCGAATATTCGCCCGAGGCTATTTTCGTTATCGTATCGAACCCTATGGACACCATGGCATACCTCACATTGAAGGCTACCGGTCTGCCCAAGAACAGGGTTATCGGTATGGGTGGCGCACTCGATTCGTCGCGTTTCCGCTGCTACTTGGCAAAGGCTTTGGGTGCCGACATCCGCGATGTTGACGGTATGGTTATCGGAGGCCATGGCGATACCACTATGATTCCTTTGGTTGAGAAGGCAAGCTATCGTGGTGTGCCCGTAGGTCAGTTCCTCAGCGAGAAAGAGTTGGAGGAGGTTGCTGCCAACACTATGGTTGGTGGTGCTACCCTCACCAAACTTCTCGGCACTTCGGCTTGGTATGCTCCCGGTGCAGCCATTGCAAGTGTTGTTGAGAGCATCTTGGGCGACCAGAAGAGGGTTATCTCTTCGAGCTGCTACTTGGAGGGTGAGTATGGCGCAGAGGATTTGTTCATCGGTGTTCCTGCCGTTATCGGTAAGAACGGTATCGAGAGCATCATCACCTTGCAACTCACTGCCGATGAGAAAGCTAAATTTGAGGCGAGTGTTGCTGCCGTTAAGAAGACCAACGAGGTTCTCTTCGAGATTGGCGCATTGACCAAATAGTTCGGCCACGTCCGACAACAAAAAAGACACCGCGAAGACTCGCGGTGGGTTTTTTGTTGGGGATGTTTGCTATTTATTAGTGGTTAGCCGTCAGCCATTGGCCTTAATTAGTTGCAAGGGTTTATATTATAACTTCGCCCAAAATGCCAGCTACCAATGCCACTACAACCCACCATAAGGAGAAGTCGCATAATAGACAAACTATCGTGTGTTTCATAATGTAAACACAGTATTGTTCAATCTGGAATTTTGACCTCTACCTAATGGTTGCGCCGGCCTTCTTGGCAAAGGCGTCAATCAACTTGGCCATAGTGTTGTCGATGGTCTTATCATCCAGCGTGCGGCTCTCGTCCTGCAACACAAAGCCGAGTGCATAGGACTTCTTGCCTGCCTCCAACTTGTCGCCCGTATAGACATCGAAGAGGGTTACATCTTTGAGCAATTTCTTCTCGGCCGACAGGGCAATCTGCCTCAACTCGGCATAGGTAACACTCTCATTAACAAGCAGTGCCAAATCGCGTTTAACGGCAGGGAATTTAGCCAACTCCTTGGCGGTAACTTTGTATTTGCGGCTATACTTCACAAGGGTATCAAAATCAACGTCCATATAGTACACACCCACCTTCAAATCGAACTTCTTGCGCAGTTTAGGCGAGATGGTGCCAATCTGAATCAGCTCCTTATTGCCAGCTTTGAGGCTCAAACCCTCCGAGAAGCACTCGTTGGCAATGGGCTCGCTACGCAGGGTGTAGATGTCCATACCAAAGCGGCGCAGGAGTTTCTCGGCCACGGCTTTGAGGCGGAAGAAGTCGGTCTGCTCGGCCTTGGTGTTCCACGATTGGGTGGTGTGTGCACCGGCAATAGCAACGGCCAAGTGCATACCCTCCGAGTAGGGAGCCAAGCCACCCTCCTCCTTACGCTCGGCATTGTAGGAGTAGGTATTACCAAACTCATAGATTTTGATGCTCTGTGCCTTGTGGTTTACATTGAGGCTCACAACCTCCATAAGACCAAACAACAGCGTCTGTCGCATAACGCCCAAATCGGCACTCAGGGGGTTCATAATCTTCACACAATTCTCGGCGGGGAACAACTCCGAGCCCTCGTAGTAGCTACTCTTCGAGAGCGAATTGTTCATCACCTCGGCAAAGCCACCGGCCGAAAGCATATCGCTCACAAGGTTACGCAGGCGGTCGGGGTTGGGTTTCTGCTCATAAGAGAGAGTGGAGTTGACGTGGGTGGGAATCTCCACGTTGTTGTAGCCATAGATGCGCAAAATCTCCTCCACAAGGTCGGCAGGCCTCTGAACATCCACCCTATAAGGAGGAACCTCAACGCTCACACCATTCTCCCTCTCGGCCGTAATCCCAATTTCGAGGCTGCGGATGATATCCCTAATCTTCTCCTCGCCAATCTCCTTACCGATGAGCGAGTTGATATAGTCATACGTAATGTCAATCTTGAAAGGTGCCACAGGCTCGGGATAGATGTCCACAATCTCCGAAGTAATCTCTCCACCGGCCAACTCCTTAATCAACAGAGCTGCACGTTTGAGAGCCGTGATGGTGATGTTGGGGTCCACTCCCCTCTCGAAACGGAACGATGCATCGGTTGAAAGTCCGTGCCTCTTGGCAGTCTTACGCACCCACACGGGGTTAAAATAGGCACTTTCGAGGAAGACATTGGTTGTCGTTTCGCTCACGCCCGAGTGCTCGCCACCAAAGACACCTGCGATACACATAGGTTTCTCGCTGTCGCAAATCATCAGGTCGGCCTCCGACAAGGTGCGCTCCACGCCATCGAGGGTGCGGAATTTGGTACCCGCAGGGCAGGTGCGCACAACCACCTGATTACCCTCAATCTTGTCAGCATCGAAGGAGTGGAGGGGCTGGCAGAGTTCGTGGAGCACAAAGTTGGTAACATCCACCACATTGTTCTTGGGGTTGATACCTATGGCCCTCAGAGCATTCTGCAACCATTGGGGCGAAGGAGCAATTTTCACACCCGAGATGTTCACACCTGCATATCTCGGAGCAGCCTCGTGGTTCTCCACCCTCACTGCGGTAGCCCTCGAAGTGTTGTCCACCTTGAAAGCCTCCACGCTGGGCAGGTGAAGAGAAGCCTTGCGGCCCTGCGAACGCAGGTAGGCTGCCAAATCCCTTGCCACGCCATAGTGCGAAGCTGCGTCAATGCGGTTGGGGGTAAGGCCGATACCCAAGCGGTAGTCGTCCGTAAGACCGAGGTACTCCATAGCAGGAGTGCCCGGCACGGCATCCTCGGCAAGCTCCATAATACCCTCGTGGCCTGTGCCGATACCGAGTTCGTCCTCGGCGCAAAGCATACCGAGCGACTCCACGCCACGAATCTTGCTGCGTTTGATTTTGAACACCTCGTCGCTGCCTGTGGGATGCAACTCTGCGCCCACTGTGGCACACATAACCTTCAAACCCTTGCGGCAGTTGGCTGCACCACAAACGATATTCAGGGGCTCCTCTGCGCCCACGTCAACGGTGGTGATGTGGAGGTGGTCGGAATCGGGGTGGTCTTCACAAGTCAGCACCTCGCCAACCACAACACCTTTGAGTCCGCCCTTAACGGCCTCTATTTTCTCGAAGTCCTCGATTTCCAGACCTATATCGGTCAAAATCACCGAAGCCTCCTCGGCAGTCAGGTCGCTTTCAAGATAGTTTTTGAGCCAATTGTACGAAATGTTCATAGTTGATTATTTTTTAGTTTTCTTACGTTTCCATTTTTGCACCGCCACGTAGTGGCGCAAACAACCTACAAAAGTAAGTATAAAATTGAAAATGGAAAATTGAAAATGGAAAATTATTGAGCAAGAGGGCGAATTTAGGGGGCTGATGGGAGGTATGAGGGAGGTATGGAAGGTGTGAGGAGGCGATAAGGGACAAAAAAAGAAATAAGGGTAATAAAAGGAACAAGGGCAATTGGTGGTTCCAATTGCCCTTCACTCTTTACTAATCACTATATTTTCTAATTGTTCTTTTCTCTCCGAATGAGGGGGTGTTGCAAGAACACAAACGAATCGCCATTACCCGTGGCAGTGCTACGCAGGCGAATAGCCTTCACCGGACCATCAACACGTATGATTGCCGAGCCATTATACAAATCGGCAACGTGGCGGAAGTCTATGCCATTGGCACTCACCTCAACCACTCCCGTCGGGAATAAACCTCTCACAACGTGGCGATAGCCGGTTGTAAGTTCCACCTCAACATCATCAATAGCATCGGCAAACTCATAGA
Source organism: Tidjanibacter sp. (assembly GCA_045580045.1). GTDB lineage: Bacteria > Bacteroidota > Bacteroidia > Bacteroidales > Rikenellaceae > Tidjanibacter. The sequence goes on along the minus strand of JAZNNC010000019.1, from coordinate 20,366 downwards.
GCACCCAATCGCCATTCTTACAGGTGCGTTTGGAGGTGTAGCCCCAATCGTTGGCATAGGCCGAAAGTTTATCAAGTGCTTCTGCCTTACTCATTGGCATAGACGTCGTTACGGTCATCTTCGGAGTAATGAGTTCTCCTTTGGATGGAGATGTTGGCTCGCGTCGGTAGCTGATGCCCATAGATTCCATACGCTCACCGTGAGCCACAAGGCGTGCCGAGAAGTCGCTCCAATGGCGCAGGCCTTGCGGTGTCCATCCCACCTCGGCCACAGCACACACTCGCGGGAAGGTCATATACTCGACATAGTTCTCGAAGTGGGGCGCAGCAGCCAAGTGTATCTCGCTCCAAAAGGCTCCTTCAAAACCCTCAACAACAGCCATTTGAGCATCAGAAAAGCCCTGTGCCGCAAGGTCTATGGAATAGCATTTCTCAACATCCACGACACCTGCCCAATTGTGGCCCCACTCGTGGGCCGACTGACGCATATCGAAGTAGAACCATTGAGCCGGCATAATAACCGTACGGAACCCCTCTTTGGTCGCCTTATGGCAGGGTTTTATGCCTTCCCAGCCACACACAAGTGCGTCGTGTGTGAGGTTGCCGCCATTGATGGCTTCGTTCCAAACCATTGGACGTTTGCCATAGCGTCCCACAATCCCCACCACACGATTAAGGAAGTAGGCTTCGAGTTGAGCATAGTTGGTATAGCCCTTTTGTTTGTAGAGTGCCGAGCAGTGTGGGCACTCCTTCCATTGACGCATATTAACCTCGTCGCCCCCGATGTGCACCCACTCGGAGGGGAAAACATCGGCCAACTCACGGAAAATATCATCCAGCAGAGCATAATTCTCTTCCCTCGACACACACCACACATTGCGCCTATCGTAGCCTGCGGCAGCAGTGTTGTCCCTCTCCACAGGACACAACACCTCCGGATAGACCTTACCCACTGCAAGGCTATGGCCCGGCAGGTCTATTTCGGGAATAATCGCAATACCCCTCTCGGCTGCATAGGCGACCAAATCGCGCAGTTCGGCCTGGGTGTAAAATCCTCCATACTTCTCCTCAAAACTACCATACACCGCCCAGATGGGGCTATCGCCACCCCTCCACGCACCAATGGTCGTCAGTTCCGGGTGAGATTTTATCTCCACCCTCCATCCCTGATCGTCGGTAAGGTGAAGATGCAGGCGGTTGATTTTGTGGCGCGAGAGGTGATCTACATACTCCCTGACACCTTCAATGGGTACAAACGTACGAGCCACGTCGAGGTGTTGGCCTCGATAGGGATACTCGGGCCAATCGGTAATCTTCACACAGGGGATGGAGCACGTGGCGCGGAAATCGCCCTTATAGACCTCGGCAGGGAACATTTGCAGGAGTGTCTGCACGCCATAGAACGCACCCGCATAGTCGGCTCCCTCCACCACAACACGTTCGGGTGTAACGCTCAACACATACCCCTCCTTAGGCACTCCAAGCGAGGGATTGATGCGCACCTCCACACGGCTACGAGGCGAACGCCACGAGTAGGTTTGAAGATAATCTCCCAAGTAGCCTCTCAGTTGTGGAACAGGGCAATAGACAGTGGTTTTGCTATCAAAACGGAAAAATTGGCCCTCGCTCTGTTCCACCGTGCGTGGTAGCGGTATGAGGTCCAACGAATGTCGGGTGGCATTGGCTGCCCACACATTGCACACTGCAAAGAGGGCCACCACAAGCGAATGTCTGATTCTCATAGGAAACATAGGTTAGTCTTTGTATATAAGGTAAGGTTTGCGTTGTTCCAAGAAATTGGCCACATCCCCCTCCCACGAGGCCTCAATCTGGTCGGCAGTGTAGCCGGCGAGTATCATCTCCCTCACATAGCCCACACCAACAAGTTTCTCAAAAAAGTCGCTCACAAAAAAATCGTTACCGAGGGAGAGAGCGTTGTAGGCATCCACCAGATAGCTGAGGTCTATCTTCCCCGTCAGCACCGAGTCGATGGGCACTCCACGCAGGTCGTGTCCCTTGCAGAGAACTCCCTCCTGCAAAGGTCGGCGAGCACCTTGTTTGGCTGTGGGGGTAAACTCCAATTCGCCCTCCATCTGCGGGTGTCCGACCACTTGAAACGGAAAATCGGTGCCACGACCTATACTCACGGGAGTTGCCTCGAAGTAGCACAACGATGGATAGAGCGCAATGGCCTGTGCATTAGGCAGATTGGGCGAAGGAGCAATGGGCACCTCATAGCGCATCGAACGACGGTATCCTTCACAAGGAACCACCGTCAGTTGGCACCTAACACCCCCTTCGAGCCATCCCTCGCCATTAATCATACGTGCCATCTCACCAAGCGTCATACCATAGACAATGGGGATGGGCAGCATACCCACAAACGAGCGATAGGCCATATCCAAAATGGGACCATCCACATACATACCGTTGGGGTTGGGGCGGTCGAGAATCATCATCGGCACTCCCACCTCGGCACAAACCTGCATCATCAGATAGAGTGTCGAGAGATAGGTGTAGTAGCGCAAGCCCACATCTTGAATATCAACCACAATGATATCGGTCTTGAAAATATCGTTAGCCCTCGGAGTGCGGTTTTTGCCATAGAGCGAGATGATTTCCACACCCGTATATGCGTCCCTCGACGAGGCCACTTTCTCGCCCGCACCATAGGTACCTCGAAAACCGTGTTCGGGAGCGAAGATAGCCGTAATGTTCACACCGCTAGCGATGAGTGTATCGACAATGTGTCGTCCGTCCACCACCCCTGTGTGGTTAGTCAGCACCCCCACCCTGCGTCCGTGGAGCAGTGGGAGGTAGTCGTCCAAGCACGTGTCGCCCGGACGTATGGAAGGCTCCTCCTGCGCCGAAAGTCCGCAGACAGCAACCAGCGACAGGAATAGCAAGATGATTCGTTTGAGTGTCATAGTTCTGTGGGTAGAATAATATTTCTCACAAATATACACTTTTTTTGTCGAAAAGAGTATCTTTGCACACACGAAGAACCTTTTATTTTGTAAAGAAAAGATATGTACGAGAAGAAACTCGAAGCCGCAGCACGATTGTTGGAGGTGATGGACACTCTGCGCGAGAAGTGTCCGTGGGATAGGGAGCAGACCTTCCACTCGCTGCGCACCAACACCATAGAGGAGTGTTTTGAACTCGTGGATGCCATCACAGACGACAATTTCGACGGCATCCGTGAGGAGTTGGGCGATGTGCTTCTACACATTGTTTTCTACTCCAAGATGGGCGAGGAGCAGGGACGTTTTGACTTTGCCGACGTGTGCAACTACCTCTGCGGCAAACTCATCTACCGACACCCTCACGTCTATGGCGAGGTGCAGGCCGACAATCCCGAGGAGGTAATCCACAATTGGGAGATGCTCAAACTCAAAGAGAAAGCCAAAAAGGAGCGTAAGGCCGCAGGGGGCGTGTTGTCAGGAGTTCCCCGTTCGTTGCCTGCAATGGTCAAGGGCTATCGAATTGGTCAAAAGGCCGCCTCTGCGGGCTTCGATTGGGAGAAGAAAGAGGACGTTTGGAATAAGGTACGCGAGGAGATTGGCGAGGTGGAAGCCGAAGTGCGCAGTGGCAATACGGATGCTCTCGAAGAGGAAATTGGCGACCTCTTCTTTGCGCTAATAAACGCTTCGAGGCTCTACGGAGTGGACCCCGAGAATGCGCTGGAACGCACCAACAAGAAATTCATTGCTCGTTTCCAACACATCGAAAAGAGAGCTGCCGAGGCTGGCCGTTCGTTGGGCGATATGTCCCTCGACGAGATGGAGGCTCTGTGGCAGGAAGCAAAAGAGAATTCATAATTCAAAATTATCGGTTAGGATTACACAAACGAAGGCTATGGCAATAATAAAAGAAGTGAGGGGTTACACCCCAAAGATTGGAAAGAATTGCATGGTGGCAGAGAATGCTACCATCGTGGGTAACGTGGAGATTGGCGACGATAGCAGCATCTGGTTTGGTGCCGTGATTCGTGGCGACGTGAACGCCATACGCATCGGCAAGAGGTGCAACATCCAGGACGGAGCCTGCCTGCACGCAACCTATGACCTCTCACCCCACCCCTCGGTAACCATCTTGGGCGATGGCGTGAGTGTGGGCCACAACGCCATAATTCACGGTGCCGAGATAGGCGACAACTGCCTTATCGGTATGGGCGCAACGGTGCTCGACAATGCCAAAGTTGGCGAGGGTTGCATCATCGCTGCAAATGCACTCGTGTTGTCCAACGCAGTGTTGGAGCCCAACGGACTCTATGCAGGCGTGCCTGCCAAGAGGCTCAAAGAGGTAACACCCGAACAGCGCACCAACACCCTTGAACGCACCACAAGGGACTATATGCACTACGCAACTTGGTTCCCCGAATACTTCACCGACAAAGAAGAGTAACCCACACAGCCCCACCCTGCAAGATGAAGACCACGACCAACAAAAAGACCTTTGCGCTCAATCTGCTCATCGCCATAGTAATCTCTGTGGTGGTCAACTTCTCCTACTTTGTGTTAATAATGGTCAACAACCGCCAAGCCGAGGAGCAATCCAAAACCGAGGTGGTACAAGAGCAGCAGAGCGAACAACCCCAAACCGTGGTTGTGCCAGAACAGCAGAGTGGGCAATCCAAAGCCGAGGCAGATAAAAATAGCGATAAGGAGGAGGTTGTGGTGAGAGAAGAGAGCATCTCTCGCTACTCCCGTGAGCGTAGCGGGCACAGCAACCCGTGGGTTACGCAGAAGGGCAAAGTGTTTATGTGGCTCGATATGCTCTACTATGTAGCCGTGGCGTTGTTGCTGCTGTGGATTATGACCACTCCCACTCGCAGACACAAATGGGGCTATGTGTGGCGGTTGCTGACGTGTCTGCTTCTGCTCGCACTTTTCTACTTCATTGCCCCACACCTGACTCGACAGGGTGATATTATCATCACCGCAAGCGCACGCAGGCTATTCAACCCGATGTTGCTTCTCAAACTCTCGGCCACCTATATTATTATTGTACTCTATGGCAAGATTTTCCAGATGCACTACAAGCAACAGGAGATTGAGGTGGAGAACGAAAGGCTCAAAAACGAAAACCTCACTTGGCAATACAACACACTTGTCAATCAGGTAAACCCCCATTTCCTGTTCAACTCCCTAAACTCGCTCTCGATGCTCGTCAGGGAGGGTAAGAAGGAGGATGCTCTGGTCTATATCGACCAGATGTCCGACACCTACCGATATATCATTCAGGATGGCACGGCCGAAATGACCACCGTAGAGAACGAGTTGCGTTTCTTGGAGGCCTATAAATATCTTTTGGAGATACGCTATGCGGGAAAACTGCACGTGGAGGTGGAGGTCGATAAGAGCCTCTATGCCTACACCCTACCCCCATTGTCCATCCAGCCCCTCATTGAGAACGCCGTGAAACACAACACCATATCATCCTCGCACCCGATGACCATCAAAATCTCGGCCGAAGATGCTTACATTGTGGTAACCAACACCATTACACCCAAACTCGAATCCGAGGAGAGTACGGGTATTGGCCTAAGAAACCTCTCACACCGCTGTACGCTGCTCACCGAGCGTGATATCGTGGTGGAAAACAACGGCTCCACTTTTGTTGTGAAACTCCCCATTACCAAACCCGATACGAAATTGTGATAAGGACGCTAATCATAGAGGACGAAACCGCTGCTGCACGCAACCTGCAAGTTGTGTTGGGTGAGCTGTATCCACAGTTGGAGATTGTTGCCACGGTGGAGAGTGTGGAGGAGAGTTGTGAGTGGTTCGAGGCAAACCCTATGCCCGACCTTGTGTTTATGGACATACACCTTGCGGACGGTAACGCCTTCCGCATCTTCGACCGCACCACGATTTCGTGCCCCATCATTTTCACCACCGCCTACGACCAATATGCCCTCGAAGCATTCCGCGTGAACAGCATCGACTACATTCTCAAACCCATCAAAAATAGCGACGTGGAGAGAGCAGTCGGTAAGTTCCTGACATTCACCGCCCCACAGAAGAAAGACTACACCCAGAGGGTGGAAACGATGGTTTCGGAGGATAAACACAGCACCACTCTGTTGGTTCAAATCAAAGACCGCATTCTCCCCATCGAAGAGGAACAGATAGCCTTTTTTCACACCGCCGACGAGAAGGTCAGCCTCACCACGCTGAATGGTAACACCTACCCCGTTGACGGCACTTTGGAGAGCCTATACACAAGATATGCCGGCAGAATGTTCTATCGTGCCAATCGCCAATTCATCATCTCCCGCAAGGCCATAAAGGACATATCGGTTTGGTTCGGTAGCAGGCTGGCCGTCAACCTCTCCGTGCCCACTCCCGAACGCATCATCATCAGCAAAGCACGCACCTCGGATTTCAAAGGTTGGCTCCGTTAGTCGCTTTTTGCGGTCGGTTAACCTTTCAAGGTGGTCGTTTCACCCACCAATTTGGTCGTTTCACCCCTTTATGTGATAAAAGGTTGGAGAAAGTATGTTATTTTTGTAGTTAGGAAAGTGAGCGACTTTTAGTTATAACGATTAACCACAATAAAAACAATTAAGACTATGAAAACTTTGAAGACTTTGGCCATCGTGGCTGCAACCATTTTGCTCGCCTCGTGTTCGTGCGGACAGAAGGAGTGTAAGTTCAACGCAAAGAAGTATGCCGAGTGCAAAACCGAGCAACTCGACAAAATCGTTGACCTCGACGACTCACAGGAGAAAGCAGTCTATGCTGTATTCTTGAAAGAGGGCAAGGCCATCAAGAATAAAATCAAAGAGTGCAAGAAGGCCGAGTGCAACAAACCCTGCGAAAAGCCTTGCGAAAAGCCTTGCGAGAAAAAAGCAGAGTGTGCAAAACCTGCTTGCGACAAAAAGGCAGAGTGCAACAAGGAGTGCAACACACCCTGTGAGAAGAAGTGCGACAAACCCGCTTGTGACAAGAAAGCTGAGTGCAACAAACCTTGCGAGAAGAAGTGCAACAAACCCTGCGACAAGAAGCGCGAGAAGCCTTGCGACAAGAAGGTAGGTTGCAAAACACAGGCTTGCAAAGCCACTTGCGAGGAGATTGGTGCAATTCTCACCCCCGCACAGAAAGAGATTCTCAAAGCAAACTGCAAGCCCTGCAAAAAAGCAGAGTGCGAGAAGCCTTGCGCTAAAAAAGAGGAGTGCACTAAACCCTGCGAGGATAAGTGCGACAAGCCTTGCGACAAGAAAGCCGAGTGTGCAAAACCCGCTTGCGACAAAAAAGCCGAGTGCAACAAGCCCTGCGAGAAGAAGTAGAAAAATCGATTGTGTAGGAACACAAAATCATTAGGTTAGGAGAAGATTTGAAAAAAAGGAAATGAAAAAGTTTATCATTTCGCTATGCTGCACTCTCTTCGCAGCAACAACACTATTGGCACAAGAGGGTGGCACTATCACTGCCACCCTCAAAGATGCCACCTCCGGAGAGGGTATCAATGGCGCAGTAGTTGAGTTGACAGATGTCAAAACACAAAAACAATTCTACTACACCTCCGGCTACAATGGTTCCATTTCAATCAAGAACCTCGCACCTGCCACCTACAAAGTGCTCATCACCTACCTCGGCTACAAGGACTATACTCGCGAGGTTAAGGTGGGCTCGGAGGCGGTTAAACTCGGCACCATCCGTCTGAAACAAGATGCTAAAATCCTCGAAGACATCCAAATCAAAGGCTATATGGGTACCTCACAAAAGGGTGATACCGTGAGCTACAACGCCTCCGCTTTCAAAACCGCAAGGGATGCAAGTGCCGAGGGCCTTTTGAAAAAGATGCCCGGCATCACCGTGAACTACGACGGCTCGGTGGATGCACAGGGCGAGAACGTACAAAAAGTGTTTGTGGATGGTAAGGAGTTTTTCGGCGAGGATGTTTCAACCACCATCAAGACCATCCCCGCAGAGATGGTTGCAAAGGTAGAGGTCTATGACAAACTCTCCGATAAGGCCGAATTTACAGGCCTCGACGACGGCGAGGGTTACAAGGCACTCAACATCGTAACCAAGATGGGTAAGCGCAAAGGTATCTTCGGTAAGCTCTATGGTAGTTACGGTTATCCCGACCTCTACTCTGTGGGTGGTAACGTCAACCGCTTCAATGGCGACGAGAAACTCTCCGTCATTGCGATGGCCAACAACATCAACCAGCTCAACTTCTCCTTTGAAGATATCGTGGGTGCAACCTCATCGGGTAAGGTCGCTTCGTCGCGTGGTGGCGGTGGCGGCATGGGAGGCTACAGGCAGGCTCAAAACTTTATGGTTAGCCCTATGTCGGGTATCTCCACAGTGCAGTCGGTGGGTCTGAACTACGCCAACCAGTGGAAGAAGTTGGAGTTGCAGGGTAGCTATTTCTTCAACCATTCCAACACCACCAACGAGCAAACTGAGGAGCGCACTACATATGCAGGCGACTACACTCAGCTCTACAACGAATCGAACTCCTCTGACAAGGAGAATTGGAACCATCGTCTGAATCTGCGTGCCGACTACAAGTTCAGCAAAACGCAGTCGTTGATGTTGCGTGCCAATATCAGCTTGCAGAACTACAACAGCATTAGCAACTCCGAGAGTACAACCATTGATGGAAACACCTCTCAGGTTGAGAAGCAGATGAGTACCACGGGTAATGACGAGAGGATTGGTACCAATGGTAGAATTTTTATGCTCTATCGTGCACGTTTGGGCAAGCCCGGCCGTACGCTGACCATCAATGGTGGCGGTAATTGGAGCACCAACAACTCGTGGAATAAACCATTATACACCTTTACAATCCCCTCCGACTCCACATATATGAGGGACATTGAAAGGTTGTCGAGTAGTAATGGTGTAAGGGGCGAGATTACCTATACCGAGCCACTGAGCAAGAGTTCACAACTCGACGTTGAGTATGAGTTCCGGCACCAATTCAGCGACCAGGATATGAACACCGACGTATTCGTTAACGATGTGTTGAACGAAGAGTTGGGTAAGTTGTTGAGCAACATCAGCGAGAGCGGATATTCGCTTCACCAAATCGGCCCCGGATTCAACTATTCCACACAGAAGGTTAAGTTCTTCGCCAAGGTGAACTATCAGTACTCTTCGCTCGACTCCAAGCAGATTTTGCCCCAGGGCGCACACCCGCACTACACGTTCCAAGATGTAACCTACACGGGTAATGCCACAATTAATTTCAACAAACAGAATATGTTGCGTTTGAGATTTAGGAGCAACACCAACAACCCCAGCATCGACCAATTACAGGACGCTATCACCGTAAGTGGCAACACCTACACAGAGGGTAACCCCGATTTGAAGCCGAGCTACTCGCATCGGTTCAACGCATTCTACACCAACACCAACATCGAGAAGGGTCGCACGTTTATGATTCACGGAGGTGTGTGGGGCAGCACAAGGGCCATCATCAACTCCTCCATTATGAACCAACCCGACTTCGTATTGGAGAAATACGACAATCAACTACTCGGTGCAGGCAACACCTACACCAAGTATGAGAACTACTACGATGGAGGTGATTGGCACATCTATTCGGGTATTAGCTATGGCTTCCCGCTCTCGTTCATCAAGAGTAACATCACCTTCAGAGCCAACGCCAATTTCAGCAACTCGCCGAGTAAACTCAATGGCGAAGTGAACATTATGAAGGGACAATACTACAACGGTGGTGCGCAGTTGAGTAGCAACATTTCGGAGAACTTGGACTTCTCGATGGCCTACAACGTTGGCTACAATATTAATGACAACAACAACGCCATTGCTTCGAGGCAAAACCGCTATTTCAACCAATGGGCAAGGGCCGAGTTGAAGTGGGTTGCTTGGGGTGGTTTCACCCTCACAGCCAACGCAACGTATAGCCAATACAAGGGTATCACGGATGACTACAACGAGGAGTATCTGCTCTGCAACGCCTTCATTGGCAAAAAGTTATTCAAGGACAGGAGGGGCGAATTGAGCATTGGTGTCAACGACATCTTCGACCAGAACAAGGACTTCCGTCGCTCGGTTGGTACGAACTATTTGAGCAATACCACCAACTTGGCTATCGGACGTTATGTGGCTGTTCAGTTTGTCTACAACCTGCGTATCTTCGGCAACGGCTCCTCGGCCAAAGATTTCGACAACCTGCAAGGCGGTCCCGGTGGTGGCGGCGGTAGGCGTATGGGCCCTCCTCACGGAATGAGATAACATTAGCAAACATATACACACACATTTAGGTCGCCCGATTGGATTCTAATCGGTACGACCGGGCGGAGAGATTTTGTGGTTGCTCTCCGCCCTTATTTTTTTAATCATTAGTGAAGAGTAATTACTCTTTTGCGAATAATCGACAGCTGCCAACCGCCTGCCTCACGACGGTCGTGGCAAGACGCAGACGTTGCTTGTGCCGAACGAGAGCATTTTAGACAAAACACCGTTTTGTCAATTTTGAATTTTGCATTTTGAATTTAGAATTGTACCTTTGTGCGCTCACTTTGGGTGAGCAAGGGGCCCGAATGGTGGAATAGGTAGACACGAGGGACTTAAAATCCCTTGGCCCGAAAGGGCTGTGCCGGTTCGATCCCGGCTTCGGGTACGAAAGCGGAGAGAGTTGAAAAATTCTCTCCGCTTTTCTTTTTGTGCCAATCGCCAATCAACCATCTATAGCAATGCCCTTAACGGTGAGTGTTGTTCGTTTTGCGAAAAATTTTCTATATTTGTGGTGTCGAAAGGCTTAACGCCCGTAGGCAGACATATTTAATGAAAGTGTTTTCGCAGTCCTCGATAGAGAATGTGGTAGTTTTCAGAACTGATGGACAGACGAATGACACTCACTTCTTGTGTAGTCGTGTGGGCTATGCACGCTTTGTGCATATACCTCATACTATCCAAGTGTGGGGTATTGCATCGTTTGTTTCAGTTCGGGTTTTACCACAACCTTCTATCGAATAAACGAAATCAACTCCACACTTTCTTTTTTACTACAAACCCACCGCATAGGAGTTGCTACGGTGACAAAACAAATGTAGTATGAAGAAACTGTTACTATGTGTTTCAACCGCCTTGCTCGCTATGCTTGCAGGGTGTTCAGAGGGTATTGGTGGTGTAGATTTCTTGACAAACTTGTCTGGAAACAACAAAATTTATTACACAACCACTGATGGGGAGAAGGTGTACCTACATCATTGGGGTGGGTTTGACTCTGTTCTTATCTCACACACTTACAAGAACGGGAAAGGTTGTCTGACTTTTGACGAGGAAGTAACCATAATTGGAGACTGTGCATTCAACGACTGTAGAAATCTTTTAAGCATAGAGATTCCCGACAGCGTTACTTCGATTGGATGTGATGCATTCTATAATTGCACCTCGCTGACAAGCATTACCATTCCCGACAGCGTTACTTCGATTGAAGATGAGGCATTCTTTTATTGCTCCTCGCTGACAAGTGTAACCATTGGCAATGGTGTTATTGGAATTAATGGTTCTACATTCCGTAATTGCTCCTCGCTGACAAGTGTAACCATTGGCAGTGGTGTTACTTATATTGGTGAGAGTGCATTCTCTCGTTGCGCTTCGCTGACAAGGGTATATTGTAAGGCTACAACTCCGCCAAGAGGATCTTCTGGGATGCTTTTTGGTAATAGTCTTAATCCTTCGGAACTCAAAATTTACGTTCCCACCGAGAGCGTGGATGCATACAAGACAGCCGAATATTGGAGCAACTATAAACCATGTATCTACGGTTACGATTTCTAATATAAACAAATAATGAGGTTGGTGGCTTAATCCCCACCTACCTCAATAACCCAAATTATTAACCAAAACAATTTTACAATTATGAGTAAAAAAGTAAACATCGAAGTTCCCATCACTGCAATCAAGGGCGAATGTACCTGCCCTATTGGATGGTTTGAAGAATTGTTTGCAAATGGATACGCTGTTGTTTTAAAAATAATGGACAGCAATTGTGTTGTCAAAGAAATTTCAAGTATGCAAGAGTTGAAAGACTATGTAGGATAGTTTATCTGCAAGAAAATCTTTTAGGTTACATAGACACAATTGGGGAGGCTCACAACCTCCCCTTTGTTGATTAAATTGGCACATTTTGACCAATAAGCCGGAATTTTACATTATATTCATTTGTACCGTTGGCCGTGCCGTGCGACAACGGAAAAAGGAGATGCAAACGCATCTCCTTTTTTGTCTGTTTTATGGGTCCTCTGTGCCCTATGCCCGACTAATTTTTCAATGGGTGAAGGTTGTTGACATAGGTGCTCCACAGAGTGTTTGCCTTGTACTCATCCACAAGATCGGCAGGCACATATATCCTCAAATCCGTCTTGGCATCCGAAAAGGCCCTATAACCAATATCCAGCACCCTATCGCCCCTAATATAGACCTCCTGCAAGCTCTCGGCACCATCAAAGCAGTTGTTGCCCAAGTATGTTATGTTGGCCGGAATGTCCAACACCTCCAACGACTTACAGCCATAGAAGGCTTTGTCGGCAATGTCCGCAACGCCTATGCCAAAATCTATCCTTTTCAGCGACTTACAACCATTAAACGTGTTGAGCGGTATCTCCTTCACTCCCTCGGGAACAGAGAACTCCTCCAACATCTCGCACCCACGGAATGCATCCGAGTCTATGACACTGATTTTGTCGCCCAAAATAGCAACCCTACGCAACGACTTGCAGCCCTCGAAGGCCCTCTTGCCAATCATCGTAACCTCCGAAGGTATCTCCACACTCCACAACGTGGTGCAGTTCAGAAAAGCAATATTACCAACTGCAAAGACGGGGCTCTCAAAGATAATCTCGCCCGAACCGCCCTCACCCTCGGGTGTGAAGTGGTTGTCCTGAATACGAGCCATAAAAGCACCCGTTGCAAAGGGGTTTGTTTGTTCCGAAGCGGTGTAGGTGATAATCCTATTGGCGGGAATTTCAGGCTCGGGCACATCCGAGTTGCCGTTGCAACCACACAACAGCGCACCCACAGCCACGGTCATCACCGGCCACAACACTCTCCTACTCCAACTCTTCATATCCATCTATGGCTCCTTTCGGTCGTATGACTTCTACTCCTCGGCGTTCTCCTCCTCGGCTGCCGGCTCCTCGATGGAGAAGTCGGTCATACCTGCGGCAACAAGAATGTTGAACCACTGGGCAACCTTACGCATATCGGAGAGGTGGAAACGCTCCCTATCATAACCGGGGATAACCACGCCAAACAAATCCCTCAACTCCTTCTCGGAAGCCTTGTGGGAGATGGTCTGCTCGCCTTTGGTGTGTGCATAGAGGTCCGAAAGAACCTGCGAAAGGGTTACGTCCTCGTCCTCGGTGAAGATGGAAATCTCTGCCAACGAGCTAACCCTTGCGTGGGTACCAGAGAAGTTCTTACGTGTACCCGTTACGAGCGACTCGGCAATCACGCCATTACGACTGCTTGCGATATATTGATAAAGACCGGGCTCGCCGGAGATAGCCAAAATGTCTTGAAGTTTCATAGTTTTTTCTCTCTTTTTTTATTTTGTTACGAATATTTAACCCACAAAGATATGTATTTTTCGCGGGTGGAGCAAATGGGTAATTCTATTTTTACGCTCCTTGCCAAACTATTTCACACAGTGAACGAGGATAGCGCCCCCTACTCGTCAAAGATAATATTGCAATCGTCGAGCGAGGCTATGCGCGCCAGCGATTCCACTCTCACTCCACGCCTACGCAACTCCTCACCACCCTTCTGGAACGACTTTTCAATCAAAAAGCCCATACCTACAACCTCTGCGCCACTCTTTTCCACCAATTCGAGCACTCCCAACGCTGCATTGCCATTGGCCAAAAAATCGTCAATAAAGAGCACCTTGTCGCCACGGTGCAGATAGTCGGCACTAACAAAGATGGTGTATGTCCGATTTTTGGTAAAAGAGAAGACCTCTGCTGTCAACGCACCGGCATCCATAGTACTCGGCACCCTCTTTTTGGCAAACACAACAGGCTTTTCCATCAGATAACCGACCATAATGGCGGGTGCGATACCGCTGGCCTCAACGGTGAGAATCTTATTGGCTCCACACTCACTCAGACGAGAAACCAGCTCTTCGGCCATATGTTTCATCAACACGGGGTCCATTTGGTGGTTAATAAAATTATCCACTTTGAGTATGCCTCCTGCAAGACAGCGACCATCACGCAGGATGCGTTCTTTGAGTTCTTTCATTGTCGTCAGAGTTTAATATCCACACACAAAGATAGGGATTTTGTCCGATAATATACTCTCTCGGCACTCAATTTGTAGGTATGTCGTGCAACAAACCAACTAAATTTCAGAACTTATGAAAAGATTTTTACTACTTTTGGTTGTGGGAGTGTCCATACTCTGGACATCCACGGAGGTTATGGCCCAGCATAGGGACAATCACCACCACAGAAAAGGCGACCACTCAATGACCGAAATGGGCACAGACGTAAACCAATATGGTTTGGAGGTGAGCACCATCCCACTCAAAGCCGAAGCACAGGATGGTTTTCTTGTGCTTTACAACCGCAAGGCCGACTATCGCATCTGGTTTGATGTGAGGGTACAGACCGATGGCGCAATGTTTTGGGGCGAGCCGGAGGGTGCCGACCCCATTGGCGACGGTGTGAGCATACGCCGTGCACGACTCGCCATCAAGGGACAGTTGCGCAGGGATTGGTATGGCGAGTTGGATATGGACCTCGCAAACGGTATTCTCGAACTCAAAGATGCCTATATGCGCTACGATGGTCTGCGTAATTTCGAGTTCCAAGTGGGCAACTTCAAGGAAAACTTTTCGATGCAGCGCAACACCACAAGCCGCTACCTGCAATTCATCGAGCGTCCTATGGCCACCGCCTTTGCACCCTCGCGCCACATCGGTTTGCAGGCCAAATACAACATCCCGTTCCTATGGGCCACCGCAGGTGTGTTCTTCCAACCCGTGGAGGATGCCGAGGTGAGGGCCAATGTGGAGGACAACAACAAAGACTATGGGCGTGGGCCGGGCCACTCCTTCACAGGTAAGCTTGTACTGAGGCCACTATGTAATATGGAAGATGCGTCGCTGCACATCGGTTTTGCCGCCTCCTATCGCACTCCAAAGGCCGATATGTCGCCCTCCAAGTGGGGTGCTGTGCGTATCTCTTCGCGCAACGCCACCAACATCAACCGCAAGAAATATCTCGACACGGGCAACATCTCCGATGTTAACTTTGAGATGATGATGACGGCCGAGTTGGCCGGCCACTGGAAAGGTCTGCGTTGGGAGGCTGCCTACTTGGCCGACAACGTACACATCCACGATGGTACGACCAAACACTTCTACGGCATCTATGCACAAGCCGGCTATCTGCTCTTCGGCGGTAGTCAGAACTACGACGCAGGCGGGGCAAAATACACTCGCATCACGCCCGGTCGCTCGTGGGGCGATATGGAGTTGTGTGCACGTTTCGACCGCCTCGACCTCGATAGTCAGGGGGTCTATGGCGGTGCCGCAAACGCTTGGACAGCAGGACTCAACTACTACGTAAACCCCAACATTAAGATGATGCTCAACTATCAGTATGTAACCAATAACAAGTACGCCAACGGCAACGGCAAGCTCATCGTGGGCCACAATGCCGCCGGCGAGCCAACCACCAATCCCGACGACGTGGACTCATCAATGGGTAGCGTAGGTGTCGGTTACAATATGCTCACCTGTCGTTTTGAGGTGAACTTTTAAGCAACCGGCAATCCAAAGAAAATAATCACTCTCTACTAAATTACTCTCTCCTAACTAAGGCTAACTGCTTAACAGAAAACTCTCGGGCAACCATTTGTTACCCGAGAGTTTTCCATTTTTCTTCACCAATCAACCTCGTCCTCTACTCCTCATCCTTCACCTTTTCGATGAACTCGTAGGCCATCTCCGATATGTCATCATCCCTATCGGCCCAACCACCATTCATCACCAACGACTCACGGTGGCGTTCAATAGAGTAGGTAATGGGGAATTGCGGGCGGCGCATAAGTTCATACCTCTCTCTCTCGGTGGGGTTGATAGTTCTTCGGCCAATAATAACCTCCCTTGTCGGTTTCAGATTGATATACCACGCAAAGTTGGGCAGGCGTTGGGGTTGGTCGGCAGGTATCTGGTCCATCGGGTAAATCGTATAGACAGGGTCGCCACGATAGGTGATACCCACCACCGTATTGTCCTCAATATCGAACGTCATATCGGCACTCTCCGCCACAAGGAAACCCATCATTGCTCCATCGGCATCATCCACCATATAATAATAGGTCTGCGCATTACCCACAATGTCGGTCTTATACATCACACCCTCCTCGTCGAAGAACGATTCGATGGTTTTACCTGCCACCTGATTGTAGTGGGCCGTATCCAGCTCGGAGACCATCAGTGGTTTACCCTCGGAGAAGAGTGCTCTGTATGGTTTTTGGTTGCGAGTATAGACATCGGCTCTCTCGGAGGTTATCTGGTTGAGTTCGTTCCACATCACCGTATTGCGGTGGAGCTGTGCGGTACTATCGACCGAGAACATCAACATCGAGTCGCACACGCCCTGAAAGTCCCTACGGAATACCTTCACGTTACGCAGGCCGAGCATTATACGATGTGTTGTGGTGTCCTGCGCAATGCTGTCGTTCGGCATCGCAAGACTATCGGCACCCACCACAAGCGAATCGGCCCCCATAGTGAGGCTGTCGGTCTGTGGGAGAGGCTTTTCAATCACATTGCCCAAACTATCCCTCTGTATGTTCTGCATCTCGTCAAGCACCCCCAAAAGACTATCGGCCACAATGGTAAGACTATCGGTGAGTTCGCCTGCCAGCAGCCTTTCTCTTGCCGAAGTTAGGCTATCAATCAGGAATTCCTTGCGCGCAGCCTCGGCCACAGCGGTACTATCGGCCACAAACTTGGCCCTCACAGCCTTCTGTATGGAGTCGGCTCTTGCGGCCAACATCGAAGCCAGCGTTGCCGAATCGGGACGCGTAAGGGTGCAGTAGCCCAACGAATCGATAGTGTAGAGAAACATTGAGTCGGAACGCATATAGACCGTATCGCCAACATTGTCGCCATCACTATCGCCATAGGAGATATAGGATGGCTCCAATGTCAGAAACGTGTCGCCCGTGCGGTCGTCGTAGTTGCCGTAGTCGCCAAAGATTATACTTTGGTGTTCCTCATCACGTATCTGGGCATTGTGTTTCAGCTCGATGAACTGAATCATAGACTTGTAGTCAATCGTGTCGGCCCACATCTCCTTATCCTTGCTCAACACATAGGCATCCGAGCGGAAGATGTAGCGTTCCTCTTTATTGTGATACTCGCCCTCGTTGGAGGAGAGAATCTCGCCGTCCTTCTTCCAAGTTACACTACGGGTGAAGTATTTAGCCACCTCCGAGTCGGAGTTGTAGTTGACCGAGTCGGACTTCATCTCATAGGTGTCGTTACGCAACTCCACCCTATCGACACCAACCATCTCGTCCAAGTCGGCATAGAAATATCCTCTCTCCGATTCCATCTGGTTCTCACCATTGGTAAAGCAGCCACCGCCATAGAACCGACCGACGTTGTCTTTGGTATTGAACGTGAGATTGTAGGTATAGAGTGTTGCGTCTTTGTTGAGCACCTTAATCAACGGCGAAAAAACCCTTGCCTCGTTCTTCTCGCCACTATACTCTGCCCTATCACCATAGATGTAGGTGTCGTCCTTTTTGATGATTACGTTACCGAAGCAAGTCATCTGCTTGTCGCTATAACGCACCATACTATCGCACGTAATGACCGAGCCATTGTGGACCAACACCACATCGCCCACAAGTGCATAGCCCGTGGAGTCGCCCACCGGCACAGGCCTTGTGCGGCGTGATTTCATATCCACCGGTTTGAGTTCCTCGCCCTTCTTGTTGCGGGGACGTTGGGCATAGGCACTTCCATCGGCTCCGCACACGCAAAGCAGTGCCAGAAGCAATATGTAGGCAATACGTTTCACTCTCTCGTTCCTCTCTTCTTTTTGCTGAATACCTACTTAATCCACGCTTTGTTCTCAAACTCCGAGGTGTCCATCGACTTATCGATACGCACATACATAGTGGCAATCTTCTTGTCGAGCCACTTCTCAAACTCCTTCTGTTGTTTGTTTTGCAGAGCAATTTCCTCGATTTGGAGATAGTCGTTGGCAAGGCTTGCGGTGTGCGAAGGAATTATGTCGAGAAGTTTTATAATCTTCGTAAGAGTATTACCTCTCATATCTGCACTCTGGAAAGGTGTGGATATGTCGCCCGGTTTGAGAGAACGCATATAGGGGTAATCACCTCCGAGTTCCTCTTTGTAGAAAGCCGTACGGGAGTAGCTCGTATCGTTCGCACCATACATTTCGAGCATCTCATGGTTGGTTACAAGGCCACCGTTCTGCTTGGAATACTTATCGTCGGAGTGTTTCATAGCGGCCTCTTCAAAGGTGATGCGTCCCTCCTTTATTTCGGTGGAAAGACTATCGAGCATCATCAAATCCTCGGCCAACTCCGAGTCGGTAAACGTGGGACGCAGCAGGATGTGGCGGCTCTTGTAGAGGTCGCCCTTCTTCTCCAACAGTTGGATGATATGGAAGCCATAGACTGTTTCCACCACACCACTCACCTGACCGGGTTGCAACTTGGTGAGCGCCTCGCCAAACGGTTTCTCGAAACTCTCGGCCGACATAAAGTCCATCTCGCCACCCTGCAACGCACTACCGGGGTCCTGCGAGTACATACGAGCCAGCATATCGAACCTTGCGCCACCCAAGATACGCTCCCTCATCTCCAACAATTTCTCGCGCGTGCGCTGTTTTGCCACCGTGGTTGAGGAGGGGAATTTGGTAATCTGGGCATAGACATATTGTTCGGGCACGATGGGGAGCATATCCGTACGCAACGAGTTGTAGTATTTCTCCACCTCGCCGGGAGTAATAGTAACCTTGTTCATAATGGTCATCCTCATCATCTGGGCATACTGTGCCTCCTCGGCTTGCGTGCGCATATCGGCCTTGATTTCAAAGACGGGCTTACCCTCGCGAGCCTCCAATGCAGCAATAGAGCCCACCTCAGCAATCATAGCATCCACCTGTTTATCAACACTCTCGGCCACACCGTCGAGGTTAATCTCCACCGAGTCGATAAGAGCCTGATTATAGAGCATTTTTTGGAGCATAAGGCTCTCCAAAGCCTCGCTCATAGCCGAGCGGTCGGAGGTGTAGCCTCGCTCCCTGCGCTGTTGGAGCACCTGCTTGCTGAAATTGACAACCTCCGAGTAGAGAATGGCAGAGTTACCCACCACAGCAACCACCTTATCGGCCACCACCTGCTGCGCAAACACACTACCGAGAGTCGAGAGGGCAATCACTGCTCCAATAAAAAATCTTTTCATATTTTCTTACGTTTTTTCTTCCGTTTTCTAATCCACGTCATTAATCGTTACCACCCCCTCCGAAAGGGCACTCCGATAGAGGCTGTCGTTGTAGGAGGTGAGCAACTCGGCCCTGCGACGATTGAAGAGAATGCGGCGTACCATATCCTCAACCCTCTCGTAGGGTGCATTAGAGCCTTGTTTTATAACGTCGTATATTTGAATAAAGTATTTGCTGTCGGCATCGGCCATCTGGCGAATCTCACCTCCGGAGAGGATGTAATCGTAGTTCTTACCCCTGCGCACGGGCAGATAGGAGAGAAACTCCTTGAAGTCAACCCAATTCTCAAAGGTGTGCAACTCAAAATTATTCTTCACACACAAATCCAAGAAGTCCTGTTGTTTCTCATCGCTCTTGGAGCCCATCAGGTTGAAGAGTTTGACCGATTGGCGGTAGTTGTCGGGCAGTCGCACAATGCGGCCCTTCAACACGGTGCGGTCCATCACAAAGTCGGAGCGGTGGGCTGCAAAATATTGCTTGACCATACTGTCGGTGATGAGCGTATCCATACGCCCGCGCAGGTACTGCTGTTCGAGCCTGCCACCCAACAGCGAGGTGCGATATTCGTCCACAAGGCGGTCTATCTCGTCCATTGAGGAGGCCAATTCCCGTTCGGCCTCTTGGAGCTTCACTTGCTTACGAACCCATTGGTCCACAAAGTTTTGCGCCACCTTAGCGCTATCGGCACCCGACAACGAAGCTGTCGTGGCACTCACCTCCGAGAGCATCAACACACTCTCGCCCACAGAGGCAACAACTTTGTCCTGCGGCAAGCGCTCACAGCCCACCAACAGCACGATGGCAAGCAAAGCGGAAAAGATTATGTGGCGTAGGTTTTTCATAAATACGGGCGCAAAGATAACTCTTTAGAGTTAAAA
>JAZNNC010000018.1:0-6235 GCA_045580045.1 Tidjanibacter sp. | reverse complement strand
CCACATTATGGCGCTCACTCGCGAGGGCGTAACAAGGCGTATGGTGGAGTAAACACCCAGCAGCGCCCTCACCAACGGCAGGCATTTGAGCACAATATATACTCCCTTGTGGAGTTCCACCCCACCCCACGAAAACATATTGAGCCACGGCACCGACACCAGCAGGACCACAATGTTGCGCCAAAAGTAGCGGTGTGGGTTGTGTGCGGCCGAGGTGCGCACCACAAAGTCGAGCACAAAGACAAGGCAGACGACAAGTTGCAGTTCGGCCACACCGGGGGAGAGTTGGTAGGAGCCGCGATGTATGATATCCAGCGAGAGAGATACCAAAATAAGTATGCCGGCAACGATGGCTATGCCATCAAGGGCCCTGACAAAGGATTGAAAAGAGTCGTTTTTCATAGAAAAATGCGTTTTTTCCACACAATAGCAAAAAAAATACCTCACATTTTTTTGGTAGAAAAAAAATAAAGATTACCTTTGCACCGCTTTTGAGCAATGGCGAGATAGCTCAGCTGGTTAGAGCGCATGATTCATAATCATGAGGTCCCCGGTTCAATCCCGGGTCTCGCTACCAAAACGGCAATTCCAAAGGGAGTTGCCGTTTTTTATTTTCACCAAGCCCTAAAATTATCAATTCTTCCCTCTCTATTCTCAATTTTAATAGGTATATTTGCGCACTTATAAACAAGAGAAAAAGAGATGAAATCCATCAAAGATATTTTCGTCATCGGCAAGGGCCCTTCGAGTAGCCACACAATGGGCCCCAAGAAGGCTTCGACAGCATTCCTTGAAGCACACACCTCTGCAGCCGCGTTCCGAGTAACACTCTACGGCTCGTTGGCTGCAACCGGCAAGGGACACCTTACCAATGTGGCCATTGAGGAGGTACTCTCCCCCGTTGCCCCCGTGGAAATAGTGTGGAGGCCACAGGAATTCCTTCCCTTCCACCCCAACGCTTTGAAGTTTGAGGCACTCGACAGCGAGGGAACAACCACCGACAGCGCCATCTATTACAGCACCGGTGGTGGTACAATCGTGCGCGAGGGCGAAGAGTCGTCGGCCGACGAGAACATCTATCCGTTGACCACTCTGACCGACATTATGGAGTGGTGTGGCAAGACGGGCCGCAGCTACTGGGAATATGTCTTTGAGAACGAGAGCAAGGATATCAAGGACTATCTTATGAACGTGTGGGGCAATATGCGTGGGGCCGTGCAGAACGGACTCTCCAACGAGGGTGTACTGCCTGGTGCGCTCAACCTACGTCGTAAGGCCGCAAGCTACTATGTGCGTTCGAGGGGCTACAAGGACAGCCTACGCACACAGGGCCTTCTGTTTGCCTACGCTCTGGCCGTGAGCGAGGAGAACGCCGCCGGTGGCACCATCGTTACCGCCCCAACGTGTGGCTCTTGTGGTGTTGTGCCTGCTGTGCTGTACCTATTGCAGGAAGAATATGAGTTTAGCGACATACAGATTGAGCGTGCGTTGGCCACTGCGGGCCTTGTGGGTGCAATCGTAAAGGCCAACGCCTCGGTGTCGGGTGCGGAGGTAGGCTGCCAGGGCGAGGTGGGTGTTGCGTGTGCAATGGCTGCCGCTGCCGCAAGCCAGCTGATGGGTGGTTCGCCTGCACAGATTGAGTATGCCGCCGAGATGGCCCTCGAACACCACCTCGGTATGACCTGCGACCCGATGTGCGGACTCGTGCAAATACCTTGTATCGAGCGCAATGCTATGGCCGCAGCAAGGGCTATTGACGCACAAATCTACGCCTTCTACACCGACGGCAAACACCGAGTGTCGTTTGACAGCGTGGTGAAAGTTATGAAAAAGACGGGCCACGACCTGCCATCGTTGTACAAGGAAACATCAGAGGGTGGATTGGCCACGTTGTAAAATTGAAAATTGAAAATTGAAAATTCGATTATTTCCATATCTCGTTGCGTTGCTGGGAGTGGCTTTGCTACTCACAGGATGTCCTGCTGCGGGCACCACAAGTGGTGGTGAGGTGGTCTACACACCCCACTCTGCCGAGGGCTTTGAGATTGTGGCAACCGAGGGGGAATCGACCATCCTACGCCTAATGCCCGCAACGATGGGCGCACCCACCCGTGAGGTATTCATTGCCCGAGGTGGCGAGAGCGCACCCAAAGGTTTCGGGGGTGTGGTCGTAGGAGCCGAGCCGCAGAGAATCGTGTGTATGTCGTCGAGCCACGTTGCCTTCCTTGATGCGCTTGGGTTGACGGAGCGCATTGTGGGCGTGAGTGGTGCCGACTACATCACCAATCCCCATATCCGCAAAGGCGTGGCAGAGGGCAAAGTTAGGGAGATAGGCTATGACACCGCCATCAACTACGAACTCATTGCCTCATTGCGCCCCGATGTGGCTTTCATCTACGGCACCACGGGTGAGAACACAACCCTCACAAGCAAACTCACCGAATTGGGTATTCCTTATATCTATATGAACGAACAACACGAGCGCAGCCCACTCGGTAAGAGCGAGTGGCTGGTGGCCGTGGGAGAAGTGTTGGGATGCAGGGAGGAGGCTGTGGACCTCTTCGGGCAGATTGGCGAGAGGTATGAAAGTATGCGTTTGGCGATGCTTGACGTGGATAGCAGGCCAAAGGTGATGTTCAACTCACCCTACAAGGATGTGTGGTTTGTGCCCGCCGACAAGTGTTACATCGTGGCACTTGTGGAGGACGCAGGCGGCCAATACATCTGCAAGGGTAACAACGACTCCACAACCTCACGCCCCATCGGTGGTGAGAGTGCCTATGTGTGGCTCTCGCAGGCCGACGTGTGGCTCAACCCCAACAGCGCACGCACTATGGAGCAACTTGTGGCCGAAAACCCCAAGTTTACGAACGTGGATGCAGTTCGCAAGGGACGTGTGTACAACTGCACCGCCATAAGCACCCCCGCAGGTGGAAGTGATTTTTGGGAGAGCGGAGCAGTGTGGGCCGATGTGGTATTGGCCGATATGATTACCATCCTGCACCCCGAAAAGTCGGGTGGGCACAAGTTGCACTACTTTGAGCAGTTGGCAAATGGTAGATAGAGAAGAGCAGAAAGAGCAGAAAGGGATATTAGGGAAAACAGACGTTAGACGTTGGACAATATAGACAATGAAAAGACGTAACGACATATTGTTTGCAGTGTTGACCATAGCAACGGTGCTACTCTTTGTGGTGGACCTTGTGGTGGGCTCGGTGGCCGTGCCTCTCGGAGAGGTGTGGAGTGCCCTCTTTGGAGGGACCGCTCAGGGCGCCGATGGGGAGGTCTATGCCACCATTGTCCGCAACTTCCGCCTGCCCAAAGCCATAATGGCACTGCTGGCAGGCGCAGCACTCTCTTCTGTTGGCCTACAAATGCAGACTCTCTTCCGCAACCCTCTGGCCGGCCCCTATGTGCTGGGCGTGAGTTCGGGCGCAAGTCTGGGTGTGGCCCTGATGCTGCTCGGCCTACCCCTACTCGGCCTATCCTCTGCAAACCCTGTGGTACAAAATATTGGAGTGGCAGGTGCAGCGTGGATTGGAGCAGCCGGAGTGATGATGATTGTTATGGCCGTAACGGCACGCATCAAAAACATTATGACGGTGCTGATTCTCGGTATGATGTTCGGCAGTGCAGCCTCGGCACTCGTGGAGGTGATGCAGTACCTCTCGCCCGAGGGTGCCCTCAAATCGTATGTAGTGTGGACTATGGGCTCACTGGGTGGCGTTACGTTGCAGCAACTGAACATCATTATCCCCATCGTAGTCATCGGCTTGCTCATATCCATCCTGCTCATCAAACCCCTGAACATTCTCCTGCTGGGCGAAAACTATGCCCGCACTATGGGACTCAATATAAAGCACATACGCCTCGGGGTAACGCTTACCACAGTGTTGCTCGCAGGTACCATCACAGCCTACTGTGGCCCCATTGGTTTCATTGGCCTTGCGGTGCCCCACGTGGCAAGGATGCTATTCCGCGAGGCTGACCACAAAGTGCTCGTGCCGGCCACAATGCTCACCGGTGCAGCGATGATGTTGCTGTGCGATGTGGCCTCCACCCTACCCGCAGGCGACCTCACCCTGCCCATAAACACCGTGTCGGCGCTGGTGGGCATACCTATTGTGGTTGTGGTGATTGTGCGCAACCGCAAAACAATGATGTAAAAAAAAGAAGTTAGCAAGGGCTACAAAAATATGGAACAGACAATGGAACGTATCAACACCGTGGAATTGCACCGCCTCACACTCGGCTATGGTAGCAGGGTGTTGGTGGCCGAGGCCTCTGTGGGCTTCGGCTGGGGCGAACTCACGGCACTCATCGGACGCAACGGCACGGGTAAAAGCACCCTGCTGCGCACCATTGCCGCACTTGCAAAGCCCCAAAGTGGGCGTATAACCATACAGGGCAAGGACATCAACACTCTCTCCCGCAAGGAGATAGCCGCACGCATTGCCTTCGTTTCGACCGAGGATGTGAGGGTGCAAAACCTCCACGTGTGGGATGTGGTGTCGCTCGGCAGAGCCCCCTACACCAATTGGGTTGGCAGACTCACGGCCGAAGACGAAGAGGTCGTAAGAAAGTCGCTGGAATTGGTCGGTATGAGTGGCTTTGAGGAGGCAGCGATGGATAGCCTGAGCGACGGCGAGAGGCAGAGAGTGATGATAGCCAGAGCTTTGGCGCAGGACACTCCCATCATTCTGCTCGACGAGCCTACTGCCTTCCTCGACCTGCCCAACAAATATGAAGTGTGCCTGCTGTTGAAAAGGTTGGCCCACAAGGAGGGTAAATGTATCATCTTCTCCACCCACGATTTGTCGATTGCCATAGAGTTGTGCGACACTATTGCAATGATTGAGGGCGGCAAGTTCCACCACGGAACAGCCGAGATGCTCATCGGTAGCGGACAAATGCAGCAACTTTTCAGCACCACCCAAATAGAGTTCGACGCCGAGCGGGGCAACGTGCGACTAAAAAAGTAAAAAAGTTGACAACTTTGTTTGCAAATATCCATTTTTTGATTACCTTTGCACCGCTTAAAAGGTACCTGAAAGTGGGAACACACAGGTATTCAACACAAAGCAACACCTTGTAGTAGGTGTCGGGGCCCATTCGTCTATCGGTTAGGACGCAAGATTTTCATTCTTGAAAGAGCAGTTCGACTCTGCTATGGGCTGCAAGAAGGACAAAAAATTTTAAAAAATAATAACAATGGCAAATCACAAGT
Organism: Tidjanibacter sp.; assembly: GCA_045580045.1. Taxonomy (GTDB): domain Bacteria; phylum Bacteroidota; class Bacteroidia; order Bacteroidales; family Rikenellaceae; genus Tidjanibacter. Next base: position 1,008 of record JAZNNC010000018.1, on the reverse strand, counting down.
CTTCAAAGAAACGTATTCGCCAGACCGAGACAAGAAGGTTGGAGAATAAGTACTACCACCGCACCACTCGTAATGCGGTGAAGGCTTTGCGTGGTACCACCGACAAGGCTGCTGCCGAGGCTCTTCTGCCCAAAGTAGCTGCAATGTTGGATAAACTCGCAAAGAAAAACGTAATTCACAAGAACAAAGCAGCTAACTTGAAGAGCGGCTTGCAGGTTCACGTTAACCACTTGTAGTCTTACGCAAAAGAGAAAAGCCTGCGTGGCTACCCTGTGTGGGACGTAGGCTTTGAATGGTGACCGTAGCTCAGTTGGCAGAGCATTGGATTGTGGTTCCAAGGGTCGTGGGTTCGAGCCCCATCGGTCACCCCAGAGAGAAAGGAGTTCAGTGATGAACTCCTTTTTGTTTATACCCACCCACGGTTCGAACCCACGAAGTACCCCCTTTCAAGGGGAGGTTAGGGGGTTGTAAACAAAGGGCCCGTGAGGGTGCATCAGCACCCTCGAGCCCCATCGGTCACCCCAAACGGAGAAAGGAGTTCAGAAATGAACTCCTTTTGTTTATACCCACCCACGGCTCGAACCCACGAAGTGCCCAACTTATCTTCTCGACGTGCTGCGAAGGGGAAAAAATAGCAAATAGGAGAAGATATTTTGCATTTTTTTGCAGAAAATTTTGCATAAAAGAATAAAGTTATTACCTTTGCACCGCAAATGCTTCTTTAGCTCAGCTGGTAGAGCACGACACTCTTAATGTTGGGGTCCTGGGTTCGAGCCCCAGAGGGAGCACAGAAACAGTAAGGCAGACCAAAAGGTCTCCCTTTTCTGTTTCTGTGCCCCGCTAAGTGCTTTACCCACCCCCAAGCCCCCGCCTTGGCGGGGGATGTGTCCCGAGGCTTTGCCTCGGGCGAAAAGACTGTGATTTATCACTGTCGTGTTCTGCCTATCACCTGCGACGGCTGCGTCGTTCGAGCCCCAAACAATATCGACCAAAAGGTCTGCCTTTTCT
>JAZNNC010000017.1:0-2410 GCA_045580045.1 Tidjanibacter sp. | reverse complement strand
AATGGCGGACACGTTCACTCGGGGAGCTATATTCTTGCGGACAACATCCTGTGGTATGGCAAGGTTACGGCCGATGTGGTGAAAAACTCCGACCGCCAAACACGTGGCATATTGGAGTTCAACCAGCTGGTGCACGACGACGAGAGGGTGGAGAACGTGATTGTCCCCCTGCGAGATGGAATAAATCTTATCAGGGTGTTGTAAAAATGAAAAAGGCGAGTGAAATTCACTCGCCTTTGATTTTTTCGGTAGTCGGTAGTCGATCGACGGTTGACGTTGTTATCCTCTTTCGCCAAAAATCATTGAGCCGATGCGGACCATTGTGCTACCACACTCAATGGCTTCGTGGTAGTCGGAGGTCATACCCATTGAAAGGGTGTCGAAATGTTTGCCAAATCTGGGGCGCAACTGTTCAAACAGCTCCCTCAGGTGCACAAACTCCCTCTTATTGAGTTCCACATCCTCCGTGAGGGTGCCGATGGTCATTAGACCTCGGGGGCGAATGTAGGGTAGAAGGGTGGCAAAATCGACACTCTCGGCCCACGACAAGAGCTCATCCGCATCCCAACCGCTCTTACTCTCCTCCTCGGCCAAGTGTATTTCGAACAATACATCAATGGTGCGCCCGCAACGTGCGGCCTGGCGTTCGATCTCGGCCACAAGTCGCTCGCTGTCAACCGAGTGAATGAGGCTCACAAAGGGGGCTATGTATTTCACCTTGTTGGTTTGCAGATGGCCAATCATATGCCACTCCACATCGGCAGGCATCTGCTCTCGCTTGGCACACATCTCCTGCGGGCGGCTCTCGCCAAAGATTCGCTGCCCCGCATCGTAGGCCTCTCGGAGAGCCTCCACGGGGTGAAATTTAGATACCGCCACGAGGGTAACTCCCTCGGGTAATTCTTGGTGTAGGCGGACAATTTCTGACTTTATAGACATTTTGTGGGCTGTTTGTTTGACAAATTTAGGAATAATTTTTATATTTGTTCGATGTGTTGAAAAAACTAATTTAATCTGAAATAGAAAATGATGAAGAAAACACTTATCCTTGCCCTTGCAACGCTGTGTGCGTGGGGTAGTGCGTTGGCTTGTACCAACCTTATTGTTACGCGTGGCGCCTCCACCGATGGCTCAATAATGGTATCCTACGCTGCCGATTCGCACCAACTCTATGGTGCCCTCTACCACACCCCCGCAGGAAAATTCAAGAAGGGCTCGCTGCTGAAAGTACACGAGTGGGACACAAGTCGCTACTTGGGTGAAATCGCACAAATTGAAAAGACCTATTCGACCATTGGTAATATGAACGAGCACCAACTCATCATTGGCGAAACCACCTTCGGCGGCCGACACGAGTTGGAGGACCCCAAGGGCGGAATTGACTATGGCTCACTCATCTACATCACCCTTCAAAGAGCCAAAACGGCACGTGAGGCTATTGATGTGATTGTGGAGCTGGCCAACACCTACGGCTACGCATCAAGTGGCGAGAGTTTTTCGATTGCCGACAAGAACGAGGCGTGGATTATGGAACTCATTGGCAAGGGGCCCGAGCAGAAGGGTATCGTGTGGGTGGCAAGGCGCATCCCCGATGGCTATATCTCTGCTCACGCCAATCAGGCCCGCATCTCGACCTTCCCACTCAACGACCCCGAGAATTGCCTCTATGCCGAGGATGTCATCACCTTTGCACGTGAGAAAGGCTATTTCAGTGGTGCCGATGAGGATTTCAGCTTCTGCGCAGCCTATGCTCCGCTGGATTTCAGCGCAATGAGAGGCTGCGAGGCAAGGGTGTGGAGCTTCTTCCGCAGGTTTGCAGAGGGTATGGACATCTATGAGGACTACGCCCTCGGCCACAACCCCAACAACCCTATGCCTCTGTGGGTTAAGCCCACCAAGAAACTCTCCCCCAAGGATGTTTTTGATATGATGAGGGATCACTACGAGGGTACCGTGATGGATATGACCACCGATATTGGCGCAGGCGGCAGCAAGTGCCCCTACCGTTGGAGGCCTATGGGCTTCGAGGTGGACGGTGTGGAGTATGTGAACGAGAGGGCTATCGCCACCCAACAGACCGGTTTTTGGTTTGTGGCACAGGCCCGCAAGCAGTTGCCCGACCCCATCGGAGGTGTGATTTGGTTTGGTACCGATGACGCAGCAACCTCGCCCCTCACTCCCATCTACTGTGGCTCTACCAAAGTGCCCGAGTGTTTGGACGAAAAGACCGCTAACATCCTCACTTACAGCGACCGTTCGATGTTCTGGGTAACCAACCGTATCGCGCAGTTTGCCTATCTGCGCTACGACTACATCGGTGCCGAGGTACGCAAAGTGATTGACGAGTGGGAGAACGACCAACTCCTCAAAGTGCAGATTGCCGACGAGCAAAAGTCGGAGGCCAAGCGGT
>JAZNNC010000016.1:0-13473 GCA_045580045.1 Tidjanibacter sp. | reverse complement strand
CAATGGACTTCGAACCCGCGGCCCCCGTTGTTCCCCCTGTCAGGGGGTTAGGGGGTGTAAACAACAAATCGCGGAAGAAACTCACGCACAGCGTGAGTTCGAGTCCCGTCCATACCGCAAAAGGCCGAGAGTCGCAAGACTTTCGGCTTTTTTGTTGTGGGTGCAATGGACTTCGAACCCGCGGCCCCCGTTGTTCCCCCTGTCAGGGGGTTAGGGGGTGTAAACAACAAATCGCGGAAAAAAACTCACGCTGTGCGTGAGTTCGAGTCCCGTCCATACCGCAGAAGGCCGAGAGTCGCAAGACTTTCGGCTTTTTTGTTGTGGGTGCAATGGACTCGAACCAGCGACCCCTTTCTTCCCTTCCAACCACTCCTCCCCTGAGTCAGGGGAGGTGCCGTTAGGCGGAGGGGTATGTGGGGTGTTGGCTTACAAACCCCTTCGGCTTTCAGCCACTCCCCCTAACTTAGGGGGAGAGTTTCATCTTCTTTTGGGTAGCTTTTTTGTTACCCGTGCCAAAGGCACACCAAAATTAACCCACCTTCGGTGGCTTTTAGTTGCTCTCGCTCGGCAAAGTGTGCAAGCACCCTCTGCCCTCGCTTACTCGCAACTTTCTCAATTCTCAATTCCCTTTCTACCACTCCTCCCCTGAGTCAGGGGAGGTGGCCGAAGGCCGGAGGGGTATGTCCATTTTCCATTTTCCATTTTCCATTCCCTTTCTGTTCTCACAAACCCCTCCCAACTTCCACTATCGTAGGGGGAGTACTTAGGGGAGCAGAGGTTAAATGGTATGGGTGATAAAACCGTTATCAGAAATAAAAATGCGCCCGAAAATTTTCGGGCGCACCATAATTGTCAATTCAAAAAGTTCGCTACTCTACCACAACTTTGCAGGATACTCGCCCTGACGAATGAGTCCCCTGATTTTGGCTTCCACGTCGGGTTTGTCCTCTTTGTAGGTAACGCCAAACCACTGTGCGTTGCAGGTGAGAACTTTCATCTTGGCAACACCCGTATTGATGAGTGTGTTCACGGCCAGAGGGATGAAAAACTCACTCTTGGGGTTGGCCATTGTCGTCTCATCAGAGAGGAATTCACGGAAAAGACGCTCGCTGTGTGCGAAGTAGTCGGGAGTGAAACCAAACATATTCATCGATACGGTGGCATCCTCGGCAATCTCTTTCTGCTCGCCGTTCTCCTCGTAGATGACCTTACCGTTGGATAGGCGTTTGATGCCAAGCCTCTCGGTCATACCGGTCAGATTGCCCTCGCCGTCAACCACACACTCGCCCCTCGATACGCTACCGAAGTCGCTGAGGGTGTTGTAGAGCTTGTAGCCAACCATACAGTAGGAGCCTTTGCTATCCTCGGGCAGCGAGGTGAGATAATCGGCCATAGTCTTGAAGGCATCATAGCCATAGAAGTCGTCGGCGTTGATAACTGCAAATGGGGTGTCAATGACCTCTGCACCCATCATCACTGCGTGGTTTGTACCCCAAGGCTTAACGCGGTCCTCGGGAACACTGAAACCCTCGGGGAGTTTGTCGAGTTCCTGAAATACGAAGTCAACCTTGATTTTACCACCAAAGCGGGACTCGGGGAATGCGGCCTTGAAGGACTCTGCGAAGGTCTGACGAATAACGAATACCACCTTGCCGAAGCCAGCACGGGCTGCATCGTAGATGGAGTAGTCAAGGATGGCCTCACCGCAAGGACCTACGCCATCCATCTGTTTGAGCGAGCCGTATCGCGAAGCCATACCGGCTGCCAAAACAAGAAGAGTTGGTTTGTTCATAGTGTAAATATTTGTTTTTTAGTCGTTTGTTCTGCCAATCCAACGAAGTTCTATTCGTTTAGAATGTCGCAAAAGTAGGATTAATAATTCAAAAAACATAGAATGATGGCCTTTTTTGCCAAACTAAAATGTATCTTTGTAGAATGATTGGAAATTTATGGCCAACCAAAGGAAAAAAAGAACATGGCAAGCGGAAATTTGAGGTATTTTTTTAAGCACCTAAACGTGCGACATAGAATAAGTATGACCGATACGGATGGTAGGGAGGTCTGGTATTCCTACCAAACCATCTGGAAGATTGTCGGCCGTGTGGCTTTGTGGGTGGCGGTGGTCTTTGTGGCCTCGCTGCTTACCGCTGCTTTTACCAAAGTGCTTGACATTGTGCCCGGCTATGAGGGTATCCGCTCGCGAGAGACAATGATTGAGAACATCATCAAACTCGATTCGCTCGAAAGAGAGTTGGCTTATATGACTGTCTATACCGAGAATGTCGCGCAGGTGATGGAGGGTAAGGGCCCTGTTATCCGCACCCTCAATCCTCAGGAGGAGGAGCGCATTGTGAAAGAGAAGGAGCTTGTGGCCCCTTCCGATATTGATTCTCTGTTGCGCAGGCAGTTGGAGAGCGTGGGGCGTTATGGACTCAAAAAGGAGAAGAGTGGCCCGGAGTTGAAGATTTCCAATATGGAGATGCTGTCGCCCGTCAAGGCTTCGGTTGTGGAGAAATTTGCACCTGCCGATGGTCGCTATGGTGTGAGGCTTGCCATTTCCGACATCCAACAGGTGTGTGCTGTGCAGGATGGTACAGTGGTGCTGTGTGTGTGGGAGCCTGATGGCTACACCATCCAGATTCAGCACTCGGCCAACCTGTTGACCATCTATCGTGGTGTTGGTCAGGCTCATAAGCAGGTGGGCGATAGGGTGGACGGAGGTCAAGCCATCGGTGCCACGTGGAACGAGGATAGTACCGATGGCGGTATTGCTACCATAGGGCTTGAATTGTGGTACGACGGCGTGGCAGTGGACCCCGAACAGTACCTTGCTTTTTAGGGTAGAAGGATAGGAACGATAATCAACCACAAAGATATAACACAATGAAACAACGATTGGCATTGCTTGGCTCAACGGGAAGTATTGGTCAGCAAACCCTTGATATTGTACGCCAACGCCCCGATGAATTTGAGGTAACAACACTCACTGCGGCTCGCTCGTGGGAGAGGCTTGTGGAGCAGGCAAAGGAGTTTATGCCCGACAATGTGGTGATTGCCGACAAGAGCCTCTATGGAGTTGTGAGTGAGGCGCTTAGTGGGGAGCCGGTGAAGGTCTATGCGGGCAACGAGGCTCTTTCGCAGGTGGTTACTTCGGGCGAGGTGGATACGGTAGTCAATGCCCTTGTAGGCTATGCCGGTATGTTGCCTTCGTTGTCGGCTGTGAGGGCAGGTAAGCGACTTGCGCTGGCCAACAAGGAGAGCCTTGTGGTGGCCGGAGAACTGATTATGAAGGAGGCAGCCGAGAGGAATGTCCCCATTCTGCCCATCGACTCCGAACACTCGGCCATCTTCCAATGCTTGCTGGGTGAGGTGTCGCCCGTGAGGAGGGTGATTATCACGGCGAGTGGAGGCCCTTTCCTGCGCACCCCTGCCGAGGAGTTGAAGAACGTTACCGTTGAGCAGGCTCTCGCACATCCAAATTGGTCGATGGGTGCGAAGATAACCATCGACTCCTCTACGCTGGTCAACAAGGGCTTTGAGGTCATTGAGGCCAAGTGGTTGTTTGGGTTGAAACCCGAACAGATTGACGTGTTGGTACATCCGCAGAGTATTGTCCACTCTATGGTGGAGTTTGAAGACGGGGCCATCAAGGCACAACTCGGAGCCCCCGATATGCACCTTCCCATCCAGTTTGCTCTGCGCTTTCCGTATAGGGGCGAGTGTGGTGATGGTAGGTTCAGTTTTGCCGACCATCCAACCCTTACGTTTGAGAAGGTGGACGATGTGCGCTTCCCGATGTTGAATACGGCCTATGAGTGTTTGCGCAAGGGTGGAAATAGCTGTTGTGTGATGAATGGTGCCAACGAGGTGGCTGTGGCATCTTTTTTGGGCGGCAGGATAAAATATATCGACATTGCCCGCGTTATACAACAGACACTCTCCCGTGCGACCTTTGTGGCTCACCCTTCGGTGGATGACTATGCGCTCTCGAATGAGGAGTCGCGCAGGATTGCCGAGGAGATTGTAGGTCAGATTTGTAACAGCTAAAAGTTCCCATTTTATAGACTATGGATATCCTAATCAAGATACTTCAATTCATACTGAGTTTCACGCTTCTCGTGTTGATACACGAGTTTGGTCATTTTTTCTTCGCCAAATTGTTCGGTGTGAGGGTGGAGCAGTTCCGCATCTTCTTTGGCAAGGCGTGGGTTAAGTGGCATTGGGGCGAGACGGAGTTCGGCATCGGTTGGTTGCCCTTTGGCGGCTATGCCAAGTTGTCGGGTATGGTGGATGAGAGTATGGACACCGAGGCGCTTGCAAGCGAGCCTAAGGAGTGGGAGTTCCGCAGCAAACCCGCTTGGCAGAGGCTGTTGATGATGCTTGGTGGCGTGCTGATGAACGCAGTGCTGGCCTTTGCTATCTATGTGGGTATCAGCCTGCGCTGGGGCGACACCTACATATCCAATAGCGAGATGCCATACGGATATGTGTTTAATGACTACGGCCACCAAATGGGCTTCCGTGATGGCGACAAGATTCTCTCCATTGGAGGAGAGAGTGTGGAGGACTTTGCGAAGATTATGACCTCTCTGGCCATCGAGAACGACAAGACAACGGTGGTGGAGCGTGGAGGAGAGCAGGTGGCCATCGAGATACCCACCCAATCGGTGATGGAGTTTGTGGAACAGACCGACTTCATTGCTCCCCGTGTGCCGTTTGAGGTGGCGGGTGTTGTGGAGGGCAGCGGTGCCGAGAAGGCAGGCCTCCAAGTGGGCGATAGGTTTGTTGCCTTCGAAGGCGAGAGAGTGGAGTTCTTCGACCAATATAGTCCTCTGCTTATGGCTCACGCCGGCCGTGTGGTTAATGTGAGCGTACAGAGGGGCGAGGAGGTTGTGGATGTGCCCGTTGAGGTGGACGGCAATGGTAAGATTGGAGTGGGGCTCAACTCGGCCCACTATATCCCCATTCGCACGCGCACCTACAACTTCTGGCAGGCCATACCTCGTGGAGCACAGAGAGTTGGGGAGGAGATGAGCGACTATTGGAAACAGCTCAAAATGATTGTTCAACCCAAGACGGAGATGTATAAGGCTTTGGGTGGCCCCATCGCCATTGGTCAGATTTTCCCCACCACATGGAATTGGGAACATTTCTGGAAGATTACGGCTCTCTTGTCGGTCATCTTTGCGGTGATGAATGTGTTGCCCATCCCTGCGCTCGATGGCGGCCACGTACTATTCTTGTTGATTGAGGTTATCACCCGCCGTAAGCCGAGCGATAAGGTACTTATGTATGCCCAGATGATTGGAATGGCGTTGCTGTTTGCACTGATGTTCTATGCCACCTTCAACGACATAGCCCGCCTTTTTGGTCGTTAGAGCAGATGATTTTTATTGGCACAACAAAAGGCTCCCACACTCGGGAGCCTTTTGTTGTTTGTAGTGGGACACAGCCCTTGTTAGGCCGACACAACGTCCTTGCTGCACGTAACTCCTTCGGAGTCTTTGGCCCACACGCCGTGGGCACGCAACACCTGCTCGATGATGTCCCTCACGCACCCCTTGCCACCTGCGAATTCCGACACATAGCGCGAAACTTCGATGCACTCCCACGCAGCATCGGCAGGAGCCACAGGCAGGCCCACCGAACGCATACACTCCAAGTCGGGGATGTCGTCGCCCATAAAGAGTACATTCTCTCTGTTCCACCCGTTGCGCTCGATAATCTCGTTCAGACAGCCGAGTTTGTCGCTGATGTCGATATGTAGTTCGCTCACGTTGAGGTGGCGGAATCGTTTGGCGAGGGTTTCGCCCCTGCCGCCACTGATGATTACGACCTTGTAGCCGTGCTTTACGGCATAGGCCACAGCGTAGCCATCCTTGGCGTTATACTTGCGGATGAAGTCGCCATTGGCCAGAGGGATGATACCCCCGTCGGTAAACACACCATCCACGTCGAATACAAAGGCTTCAACCTTTGCGATATCTTCTTTGAAATTACCCATAGTTGTCTGTTCTATTGTTGGTTACTACACGCGTTTCTTCTCTTCCCACAAAGATACCTATTTTAGGTGAATTGCCCAAAGCGAATGGTCAATTTCGGCAAAAGCCCACCTTGCGCCTGCCCCTTCCTTCATTCCGAGTGCTTTGCAAATGGTGGCCGAGGGGAGTGGAAAACCGTGGCGTATGAGTTCTATCTTTTTGGATATTAGTCGTTTAAGTTCTTTGGGGCGATAGGGTATAATGGCCTCAATCTCGTAGGCTCGGCCCAAGATGGTACCCTCTGGCTCGGTGGCCGAGAAGCCATAACTTCCGTGATGGGCTATGCCCACCTTTTCGCACCAATGGCCCACAAGCCCTGCCTTACGTAGGGCCACGTCGGGCACGATGAGGTAGCGATAGCCACTTCCGTCGCCAAACTCACCTTGCGGTGGGGTGGGGATGCAGGCCTCTGCCTCAAAACTACCCACTCCGAGTGCTGTGGCTTTGATAGTCCTATGGGTGCGTCCACGTTGCCAATCGGCCACCACCTCCTTGCACTCACCGCCCAGCGACACGACCTCCACACTTGCACCCTCACCAAAGGCACGCAGGGCCTCGGTGGTGTCGAACATAGGCGAAAGTTTCACACATATACGCTCGGTTTTCTCTTTGAGCAGTGGCAAAAGGTCGGCAATGTTGGGTGAGCAATCCTCCAAGCACACCATCTTCCTTCCCTCGGCTCCTCGTCGGTCGGGGTCGGCATAGATGAGGTCGGCCCTGTCGAGCGTGGCGACAAACTCTTCCGACTCTCCCACCACGACCTCCACATTGTCGGCCCCCATCAGGGCAAGGTTGTAGCGTGTGATGTCGGCCAACAGAGGGTTGCGCTCAATGGCTATCACTCTCTTGAAGTTGCGCGCAAGATAGAGGGTGTCCACACCCAATCCACAGGTCATATCCACTGCCAACTCCCCACTGAAACATTTGTGAGCGGCACACTCCTCGCTGCTCGACTGTTCAAAGGCCAGCGAGGGCAGAATGGCACGTGCGGCATAATAGGATGGCAATTTCTTGCGTGCCCTTTGCAGGTATTTCACCTGCGAGGCCACCTCTCGTGGATGCGCAAGACGCTTGTCGAGAGCAATCTCCGTTGGGTTACGTTCGATGTTCTCCTCAATCTCCCTTCTCAGTGTGTCGCTTTTCAGCAACTCTATCTCTTCTCTTTCCATACTCTCTTCTCCGTTTTCGCCTTCGGAATGAAAGCAATAACTATCACCATAGCAACGTAGCACCCTATGGTGAGCCAATCGGGTAGCTCCACCTCTGCCACGGCCCAATTCCAACCACTAACCACCTCCACACACCTGTTTTGCAACTCGGCAGCTCCGCCCACTATGGCTCCTAAGATTCTGCGCAGGAACTCAAACGGTAGGAGCACCCACACCAGCGACCCCAACACTATCACGTTGGCAGTGAGTATCACAACGGGGTTCAACACTATGCCGGCAGGAGCAACCACCCCAAAGGTGTTGGCAACAAGCGGGAGTGTTGCAAGTGTGGAACAGAGGCCCACAAGGACCACTCCCCACACCCAATTAAGTGGCCTCCACTTGCTCTTCATCCGCTCCATCAGGGGCTCATAACCGAGCATTATGCCACCCACAGCCACCGCCGAAAGCTGAAAACTTATGTCGTAGAGATTGTTGGGGTTTACCATTAACATCACACTCAACGCACCACACAACACATTCAGCGACGAACGTCCACCACCCTCTGCCAATGCGAGTTGCGCGATACAGAACATCAGCGTCGCCCTAATCACCGATGGCGAAGCACCCGTTGTGAGCGCATAGGCAATCATCACGGCCGCACAGACCACATTGCGCCAGATGTGTCCCTTCCTACTTGCGAGTGGCAACAATCCGCAAAGTGCCCACACCAACATCGCCACAATGCCGATATGTAGGCCCGAAATGGCCAGCAGATGTGCGGCACCTGCACGAGAGTAGTCGGTGCGCAGTGTGCGGCTCATCTCGCCTCTGTGTCCAAAGCTCATAGCCCTACATATTGCATCGGCATCACCGTTGAGAGCGAGCCTGTCAAACCTGTCGAGCAACCACTCTTGCGCCCGTGCAAAGGCAATTTTTATGCTCCCTTCGCTCTGCCCCAGCAGTATCCAATCTGCTTTATTGTCAACATAGCAGCGACCACTCACACCCCTGCGCCTCATCAACTCGCCATAGCTACCCTCGGCCACTTCCCGAAGTGTGGTGCGCATAGCAATCCTTTGGCCGAGTTGTGTATGTAGCGCAGTGTCGGCATTTATCTCCACCGTGCGTACCCCTTCTGCCAACTTCACCTCTCCCTCGCAACGATGTCGGTGGCCGTTGAGGGTGGGTATCGTTACGATGGTGGCCTCACACTCAATGGGACGGTTGTATGGCAGGTCGGTGGGAGTGGTACGAAGGGTTGTTGTGGCCATCGCCGCAAAGACAATTGCAAAGGCGGCATAGAGTGGTGCGATGCCCGACCGATTACGCAAGAGGATGCTCATTGCGATACACACCACAGCAGGGAGGGCCGAAACCCACCACCTTACATCGACGACGTTGCCCAACACGATACCAACCACCACAAGTGGAAGAATCTTTACGAAGGGTGGAAGCACGGGGCGCATAGGGGGCAAGTGGGAGATTTTTATTTAGGGAGATTAGGGAGTTTAATGGAAAAAATATTTACTCTTTGCTCTCTGCCCTAAGCATTGCCCCACGTATCCCTGTCGAGGTTACGGTAGCCGATGGCTTCTGCAATGTGTGTGGTGGTGATTTTTTCGGAGCCTTCCAAGTCGGCAATGGTGCGTGCCACCTTAACGATGCGGTTGTAGGCTCGTGCCGATAGCGAGAGTCGCTCCATAGCTCTCGACAGCAGTGCGGTGCAAGCCTCGTCAAGGGGGCAGAACTCGCTGAGCATTGCGTTGTTCATCATTGCGTTGGTGAACACGCCCTCGATGCCTTCAAATCGTTTGCTCTGTATGGCCCTCGCCTTGACAACCCTTTCGCGTATCACACAACTTGGCTCGGTAGGTGTCGTGTCGGTCATCTCGCCGAGTTCCACGGGAGTTACCTCAATCTGTATGTCGATGCGGTCCATCAGCGGGCCGGAAATCTTGTTGAAATATCTGTTGATGGCGTGGCGTGAACAACTGCACTCCTTGGTGGGGTGGTTGTAGTAGCCACACGGGCAGGGGTTCATTGCTGCCACCAGCATAAAGTTTGTGGGGTAGCAGATGCGATACTTCGCCCTCGCAATGGTTACCTGCTTGTCCTCCAACGGCTGGCGCATAACCTCCAATATGGAACCACTAAATTCGGGAAGCTCGTCAAGGAAAAGAATACCGTTGTGGGCCAACGAAATCTCTCCCGGCTGTGGGTTGGTGCCACCACCCACCATAGCCACGGCAGAAGCCATATGGTGGGGAGAACGGAAGGGACGCTGTGTGAGTAGTCCCTTTTCGGTGCCGAGTTTGCCCGCTACGGAGTGTATCTTGGTGGTTTCGAGTGCCTCTTCGAGTGTGAGCGGAGGCATAATTGTAGGCATACGTTTGGCGAGCATAGTCTTACCCGAGCCGGGTGCGCCCACCATAATAATATTGTGTCCTCCCGCTGCGGCAACCTCCAATGCCCTCTTCACATAGGCTTGGCCCTTGACGTCGGCAAAGTCCTCTGCATAACGGTTGGCCTTCTGTTCGAAGATATCCCCAACGGTAACCTTTGTGGGGGCGATGGGTTTGCCGTTCAGAAAATCGATGGCCTCCCTCAACGACTCCACACCAATAACCTCCAACTCCTCCACCACAGCAGCCTCTTCGGCATTCTCTTTGGGCAGAATGAGTCCCTTGAACCCATTCTTTACGGCCTCCAATGCCATAGGCAGAGCGCCTTTGATGGGTTTCACTGTTCCGTCGAGCGACAATTCGCCCGCTATGACATAACCCCTCACACTCTCGGCATCCAACTGCTCCGTGGCTCCGAGTATTGCAATGGCAATGGGAAGGTCCAGCGACGAGCCCTCCTTTTTCAGGTCGGCAGGTGCGAGGTTGACAACAATCTTCTTACCCACCATCCTCTGGCCACTGTTCTCAAAGGCCGAGCGAATACGCTCCTGACTCTCCCTTACTGCATTGTCGGGTAGGCCCACAAGGAACATACCCATACCGGGCGACACGTTTACCTCTACCTCAACGGTCATTGCATTGATACCGACAACGGTGCTTGTAAATACCCTTGTGAACATCTCTTTTGTGTGGATGATGGATTAGTGTGGTGGTTGATGTGTGTGGATATGGATGAAATGTCCGTTAGAACGGGCTCTCTTCGTAGGTTGGTCTTGCCGTACCGCGAGCCTGCGAGCCGTCGAGCCCTGCCGACGAGGGCGGCATAGCCTCAAAAGCGCTACTGTCCATACCTCCAAAACCGTCGCCTCCGCCAAAGCCGTCGCCTCCGCTCAACGAACTGCCAAACTCACGGTCGCCACTATATAGCGCACCATCCAGCGGATCGAAGTCGCTAAACTGTGCAAACTCCTTGCGGAACTTCATCTTGATTATGTCGGTGGCACCGTTACGATGCTTGGCTACGATGAGTTCGGCGAGGTTCTCGGTGGATGTGCCGTCTTCCATCTCGGTCAGACCATAGTATTCGGGGCGGTGGATGAATGCCACAATGTCGGCATCCTGCTCAATGGCACCCGACTCACGCAGGTTGGAGAGTTGGGGGCGTTTGCTTCCGCCCATTGCTTCGGCCGAACGGTTGAGCTGCGAGAGGGCGATGATGGGAATGTTAAGCTCTTTGGCCACTGCTTTGAGTGTACGAGATATGTAGGCCACCTCCTGCTCACGATTGCCTTTGGTATCCTTAGGGCCGGTCATCAGTTGGAGGTAGTCGATGATAACCAGCTGGATGTCGTGCTGTGCTTTGAGTTTGCGCACCTTCGAGCGGAACTCCGACACGGGCAATGCAGGGGTGTCGTCGATGTATATTGGGGCCTCGGCCAGAGGTTTGGCCGACACTTCGAGGTGGTTCCACTGCTCGGTAGTGAGTCGTCCGCTTCTCACATCGGCACTTGATAGTTGCGACTCGGCTACCAGCAGACGCATCATCAGCTGTGTTGCGCTCATCTCCAACGAGAAGAACGCCACGCCCTTATGCTCGTTGACGGCAATGTTGCGAGCCATCGAAAGCACAAAGGCGGTCTTACCCATCGAAGGCCTTGCGGCGATGATAATCATATCCGAGGGTTGCCAGCCGAGTGTGAGTTTGTCGAGGTCCTTGAAACCTGTGGGCACACCGTTAATCTTGCCACCCTTCTTGACGGCCTCTTGAATCATTTCGAGGGTTTTGCCAATGATGCTCTTGGAGTTTTGCACCTCTTTGGAGATGTGTCCTTCCGACACTTTGAAAATCTCCTGTTCGGCAAAGTTGAGCAGGTCTGTCAACTCTTCGCTTTCGTCATAGGAGCGATTGAGGATTTCGCCTGCGGCTCTGATGAGTTCCCTCTGCACAAATTTTTGAGCCACAATGGTAGAGTGGAATTCGAGGTTGGATGCCGAGGCCACCTTTTGAGTGAGTGAGGTCAGATACTGCGCTCCACCCACGGCTTTGAGTTGTCGCTGCTGTTTGAGTTTTTCCGTTACGGTCAGCAGGTCGATAGGTTTGAGCTCGGTGGCGAGTTCTTCTATAGCCTTGAATACGATGCGGTGTTGTTCGCTGTAAAAAGACTCGGCGGAGAGGTACTCTTGTACGGTGATAATACCATCCTTTTCGAGCATCAGTGCGCCGAGCACAGCCTCTTCGAGGTCGAGAGCCTGTGGTGGAACGTGTCCGTTGACGCTTTCGGTGAGGTTGTTGTAGGCCTCACGATTGTTGTTTCGGCGGTTGTTGTATTCGTTTGCCATTGTGGGTTATTTGTTTCTTTTCTTACTCTTACGGTCAAATGAGCCGTTTCTTTCGGTCAAATGTACGGCTTTTTCTCCACTCCTGCCACTTTTGGGACCGCCAAAAAAGTAACTTTTTTGCTGACACTTGGCCTCGTAGGTGTTAGCAACATAGAGTTTGTCGCCCGTGTAGGGGTTCTCGCCCGTGTAGAACATCACCGAGGATAGCGTCATTGGGGTTGGAGTGAGGTCTTGCACTTGGTCGGTCATCAGTCGCAGGGCACGGACCTTTGTTGATAACTTTTTCATATCCTCCTCCTTGCAACCCGGGTGTGAGGATATAAAGTAGGGGATGAGTTGATATTTGAGCCCATTTTCCCTGCACACCTTACCGAAGAATGAGTGCAACTTCTCAAACTCCTCAAAGAGGGGCTTACGCATCAGTCGGAGCACGTGGGGCTCGGTGTGCTCGGGGGCCACCTTCAAACGTCCGGAGGTGTGGTGGAGGATGACCTCCTTCATATACCTTCCGCCATCATCGGGAATATCATAGCGTATGCCACTGCCTATGAATGCCTTTTTCACGCCCTTGACCTCCCTCACCTTGCGGTAGAGGTTGAGCAGGGGGGTGAGGTCCCTGTTGAGGTTGGGGCACACCCTCGGAGTGAGGCATGAGGGCCTTGTGCACTTCTTGCACAACTCCAAGTTCTTACCTCCGAGGCGGTACATATCGGCCGAAGGGCCGCCGATGTCGCTCAGGTAGCCCTTGAAGTCGGGCAACTGCTTGATTTTCTCCACCTCGGCCAACACACTTCTCTCGCTCCTCGATGTGATGAACTTGCCCTGATGGGCCGAGATGGTACAGAACGAACATCCTCCGAAGCACCCCCTGTGGATGTTCACCGAGTGCTTAATCATCTCATAGGCGGGTATGGTTTTGTCCTTATATCGGGGGTGGGGTAGGCGTGTATAGGGCAGGTCGAAACTCCTGTCGAGGCTCTCGGTGGAGATTTGCGCATAGGGTGGGTTCACAACCACATACCTTTCGCCAACCCTCTCCACGATGGTTTTGTTCTGCTCCATTCGGTTGCTCTCCACCTCAATCTTGGTGAAGTTCTCTCCGAATGATTTTTTACTCTTCACGCACTGCTCATAGCTGTTGAGGAGGATGGTCTGCTCGGCGGGCAATTTTCTCACATAGTCCTCTCCCTCCACGAAGGCCACTTGTCGCAACTTGCGCAACAACTTGGCGTTGAACCCGTTTTTCATCGCCTTTGCTACCTCCACGATGCTCTCGTCGCCCATTCCATACATCAGCAGGTCGGCCCCGCTTTCGATGAGCACGGAGGGCTTCAACGAGTCGCTCCAATAGTCATAATGGGTGAGCCTGCGCAGCGAAGCCTCAATACCGCCAATCACTACGGGCGTGTGCGGATACAATTTTTTCAGTATGCGAGTGTAGGTCGTAACGGCATAGTCGGGACGGAATCCAGCCACACCACCGGGGGTGTAGGCATCATCGTGGCGGAGTCGCTTGGCTGCGGTGTAGTGGTTGACCAT
>JAZNNC010000015.1:0-43011 GCA_045580045.1 Tidjanibacter sp. | reverse complement strand
GGATACCCTCTATGTTGTCGTCAAAACTATAATGTACTTCCATACCGTCAACCGTCAACCGTCAACCGTCAACCGACTTTTTGATTAGTGAAGAGTAATTTTGAATTGACCAAACTTTGTTTGCTCTAAAATGCTCTCGCTTGGCAAAGTCTGCGAGCAGCCTCTGCACTCGCTTACTCGCATTTGCTTGAATTTTGAATTTCTCAATTCTCCTCCTGTTCCTTCACGAAATATGCCACCTTCTCCAAGAGGGTTGTGATGTCGTAGTTCTCGACCACAATTCCGAGCGGGAAGTTGAGGGGCTTGGAGGTGAAGTTGAGCACACCCTTGATACCTGCATTCACAATGGGCAGCACCGTCTCTTCGGCCTTGCAAGTGGGGCAGGAGAGGATGACGATGTTTATGTCCAACTGCTCAACCCTTTCGGCAAATTCGTTCATCGAGTAGCAGGGGATGTCGTCAATGAAAGAGCCCACCTTGTGTTCGTCCACGTCAAAGGATGCCACGATTTTGAGTTTGAGTCCCTTGCCGTTGAAATATTTGGTTATTGCTTGTCCGAGGTGGCCCATACCGATAACGCCGATGTTCATCGGAGCCTCGGAGTCAAGGATGGCGCTGATGAAATCGGCCAGCACGCGCACATCGTAGCCTTTTTTGGTGTCGCTCGAAAAGCCTATGAGCATCAAATCACGCCTTACTTGCACGGCTGTAAGTCCGTGGATACCGGCCAGCACGTGTGAGAATATGTGTGTGATACCCTGCTTCTGGCAACGCAACAATGTGCGTCTGTACTCGCTCAACCTTTCTACGGTTTTTTCGGGCAATGATTGAATATCCGACATAAAAATATCCTTTGAGGGTTTGTTATTTGCCCCAAAGATAATAATTTTGCTCGAAATTTAACAAACTCGCTATGATAAAAGGTGCAATATTCGATATGGATGGCGTGTTGGTGAACAATATGGGTGTTCACTTTGAGGCCTTTGCGGAGATGGGACGTCGTTATAACCTCTCGGCCGAGCCGGGGAAGGATTTCAGCCACCTCAACGGACGTGGCAACGAGGACATCATCAGGGCTTTGTTTCCTGCGTGGCTTGTAGAGCAGAAGGGCGTTGAGGGCCTTGCGGCCGAGAAAGAGGCTGTCTATCGCGAGATTTATGCGCCTAAAATCAAACCGGCCAATGGCCTTGTGGCTCTCCTTGCCCGCCTCAAAGAGGAGGGTTTTGTGTGTGCTGTGGGTTCGTCGGGACCGTCGGAGAATGTGGAATTCGTGTTGGACAGGTGCGCTATTAGCGACTATTTCGATGTGCGTATCAGTGGCGATATGGTTACCCACTGCAAGCCCAATCCGGAGATTTTCCTCACTGCGGCTGCCCGCTTGGGCCTTGCGCCCGAGGAGTGTGTGGTCTTTGAGGATGCTGTTGTGGGCGTTGCTGCGGCGAGGGCTGCGGGTATGAAGGTGGTTGCCATTGCCTCCACCCACACTGCCGAGGAACTTGCTGCCAAGACATCCCCCGACCTCATCGTCAACGACTTTGCGGAGTTGTTAGACGTTAACCTTAGCCGTTAGCCATTAACCATTAGCCGTTAGCCGTTAGCCGTTAGCAGTTGGCTTATTCTGCTTTCCCTTTGAGTGCCCCATCGAAGAAGGCACCCACTTTGGCCTGCATATCGTGGCCGAAGTAGTGTGGCGAGGGCCACATTATCCATTCAAACCTATCCTTTGCCCCTTGACCGGCCCACACGGAGGCCATCTTTTCGTAGGCTTCCACCACCCCTGCGGGGAAGAGTTTGTCTTGTGCGCCCGAGATGAAGAGAGCGTGCTTTGGACAAGCGAGGGCTGCCACATCGGGGTTGTCCATCCAACGTGAGAGCATAGGCACCTGCATTGTGAAGGCCGAGCCCCCTTTGAGTTCGTTGTTACCTTGTGCGAGGAGTGCGTGTGAGGTTGCCATCCAGCACACCGAGGCCACTGCGGCCACCTTGTCGGAGAGTGCTGCGGCCATCCACGCCCTGTGTCCGCCCATAGAGTGGCCATAGACACCGATGCGCTCGGGGTCCACAAACTCTTGTGCTGCGAGCCACTCGATGCTGCGCAGGTCGTCCCAAGTGATTATGCCCACAAGTGAGGTGCCGAGTTTCAGACAGTTGGAGGCGAGGGCCTGCTGGGTGTCATATTTGGTCTGCCTGCCATCGGCCCCCTCGCCACGGTTGCCCCACAGGAGCGCATCAATGGCCAACACCACATAGCCCTGTGCGGCATAGAGGTCGCCTGTGTAAACTCCATCGTAGCACTTGTCGAGCCACTCCTCGGCCTCGGCACACACCTCTGCTGTTTCGCCTATGGGCCTGATGACCTTCTCCTTGCCTATGGAGAACTTGGCTCCGTGGTCGTGCATAGCCACAAGTGCGGGGTGGGGGCCCGGGGTGTCGGGCACAAGCAGATAGGCCCTGATGAGGTTACCCTCGGAAATCTCAAACTCAATCTTGTGGGCTGTGTAGCCATTGCGCCTTTCGGTTGCGAGGGTGGTGTAGGATGTTGTGTGGGGAGCTTTGGGCGGTAGGCCCATCAGTTCCACCACCTTGTTGCGTCCCTCGGTGCGCCAAGCGTCAAAATCACCCTCTCCGCTCCACGCCATAGGGTATTGTTGTTGTGGTTCCCAACCGCGCGGCAGTCTTCCCACAACCTCTTGGGCTGTGGCGGCAGTGAGCGTGGCAATGGTAAGTAATAACGAAAGTGTCAGTCGGCGCATAATTAAATAGTATTTAGTAAATATTTTCCCCGACGTATGTGAGCACCACTTCAAGTACTCCTCCCCTACGAAAGGGGAGGTCGGGAGGGGGCGAAATTGCAGACAGCGGCTTTGCCGCAGAGTCGGAGCAAATAGTAATTAGTAGCAGTAGTAAATAGTAAATAGTAATTAGTAAATAGGGTTAATCTTTTGCGTTTTGTTTGAGGCCCACTCGTTGGTAGTGGCGGATGTTGTAAACAAACTGCACTGCCACATAGCGCCCCACACCACGATTGGTGATTTCCGATATGGCGGTGGTACTCACCGTGCGACGATGTAGTAGTGCGCTCTGGTTGAAAATGTCGTTGACACCAACACTAATCTCACCCAGATTGCGGGGCAAAACTCTGTGTCCCAGATAGATGTTGCACAAGGTGTAGGAGTGGTGGTAGTCGGTTCCCACCGCTTTGTAGTCGTTCCACGTGAGCGAAGCCGAGAGTGTGAAGTTGTTGGGGGTGATGTATTTAACCTCACCACCGGCCACCTGCTGGATGTTGTCGTTACGCGCAAAGCCCTCCATAAAACGTGTTTGCGACTTGGTGTAGGTGCCCTCGTAGGAGAGTGTGAAGTCGAGCCATTCGCTGATGTTGCTACTCAACACTGCACCCAACTCACCCCAAGTGTTTTCGAGTTTGAGGTGTTCGCCATTGAGGATACTCGGCACACGCCCCATACCCCACGTGCCTCGAATGTTGAAGTTGCTCTTGATGAAGTGCAATGGCAAACCAAACACCGTCCTAACATAGAGATCCCAATAGCCCCTCATATTCACCGGCTTGGCGAATTGGTTACCGGTGCCTAATAGTTCCCCATCGGGCAGCACATAGTCGGGCTGGTCAACAATCAACTCGTCGGCAATGAAACGATTGTTGAACCTCAATCGTGAGGACAACGACCACGAGGTGCCCTTTTCGGGGCGTGTGAGCAGATAGTTGACGTTGATGTTGTGCAGATAGGATTGGCGGAGGTTGGGGTTACCAATGCGCAGGAATTGCGAATTTGCCGTGTTGAGCACGCTTTGCATTTGTGCAGGTGCAGGGTTCGACACGTTGCTCGTTGCATCTATTTTGAGCCTATTGCGCGAGTTTATCACATAGTTGGCCACCAACGAGTAGATTACATCGCCGTAGTTTTGGTGTACAAGGTCGGGCGTGGGGAGAGAGTAGGTGCCAACGTAGTTAACCCATTGATAGAACAGACCGCCCGTAACGGAGGTCTTTTTCTTGCCATACTTGTAGTTGAAGCCCACACGATGGGTGGTGTAGTCCACTTGGAAGAGGTTGGAGAGGTCGCCTCTGAAATGCTCCTCGCCCCATTGTTCAACCTCTTTGGACGATTTTTGAATACTCTTGTTGGTGGACGAGCCGTTGAAAATCATCCTGTAAGAGGTGGACAAAACCGACCTTTTTGACAGCGGACGAGTGTAGGTTGCTGTGGTGGTTATGTGGTAGCTGGGTATGTCGCGCAGTTGCTTCTGGAAACTCTTTGAGGTGGCCGTTGCGGGGTCAAATCCCACGTCCTCAATATTCTTGAAGTTGTACTGATTTTGCTCGGAGTCCATATCGTTGAGCGCATAGCGAGTGTAGAGCGATAGCGAAAAGCTCTCTCGTCTTTGTTTTAAGCGGATGTTGTAGGAGATGGTGTTGGCAAGCGAATAGTTCAGCCTTGCCATATCCGACGTGGTCCTACGGCGGTAAACAAATGTGGTGTCCCCGCTGCCAAGCAGATTGTCGGTGCGGCTCAACGTATTCTCCATATTGGCGTGCTGCTGCCACGACAGCATAGGGCGCAAGACGATGGTGTGCATGGGAGCGATGGGAATGTCAATGCGGCCTCCGAATTGATGTGTCATGCGGTCGTTGTCTGTTTCGTTGACCGCATCATAGAGCACTTTTTTGTCGGTGGTGGTGTAGGTTTCTCGGTTGGTGGTGGTTGTGTTTTTGTTGTCGATGTCGTTGAAGAAGTAGTGGAGCGATACCTTTCCGATAAGCTTCTTTTTGCCCACATTGAAACGGTCGTTGTAGTTGACACCCAACGAACTCACCGTGCTGATGCCATTGAGCGGTTTGACGTTGAAGACACCATTGGAGGCCGTTTCGCCAACCGCCGACACATCCTCAGCCGAGAAGTTGTATTGGCTCACGTTGTTCCACATACCGATAAGGGCAATGTGCCTGTCGTTCTTCAAGCGGTTCACGTTGCCACCTATAATGCCCTTTGCTTCGCTGCCCACACCGAGCTGTGTGTTGCCAAACCAACCGTTGCGCTTATCCTCGGCCGTAACGATGTTGATGGCCATAAAACCCTCGCCGTCATCTACTCCCGTGAGTTCGGCCTGCTGGGAGAGGTGGTAGTAGGTTTCTATGCTCTCAATCATATCGGCCGGAATGTTCTTCACCGCAGCCATAGGGTCGTTGCCAAAGAACTCCCTGCCATCGACATAGACTCGCTGTACGTTGCGCCCCTGCACCTCGATACCTGTGCTACTGACCGTTACACCCGGCATCTTGTTCAACATACGATGAGCGGTGGCATCGGCCGACACCTTGAAAGCCGAGGCGTTGTAAACCACCGTGTCGCCCTTGATGGAGGTGCGCATCATAGAGCCCTTGACTTTCACATCCTCCATAACAATACTCGAAGTTTTGAGTTGTAGGGAGCCCAAATTGACCTCCTTGTCCGATGCGGCAACAGAAAATCTCTTTGTGAGAGTCTCGTAGCCGAGATACTCTACCATCACTTCATAGGCCCCACCCGATGGTAGAGCGAGCGTGAAGGTTCCCTTGTAGCCGGAGGTGATGATGGCTACACGCTTCCCACGGGACTGCACCTCAACCACTGCGCCGATTATCTCTTCGCCGGTGGTTTTGTCAACAATACGCCCAAATATGGCCGTTGTGTCTTGTGCCATTGCAGGGAGAAGACCACACAATAGCAATATTGCAGTACACAGCCATATTTTCACCGAGCGTGTCAAGAGTTACTTTTTCTTTGAGGGACCTTAAAGCCCTTAATTCTCAATTAAAAAGTGCCCCTCAATGCCCTCCAAGAACTCCTTGCGGGTGCGGTCGTTCACGGGAGGTATGGTGCTCTGGGGCTGACCTTTCTCATCCCTTGTCATACCGAAGAACAACTCGGCTATCTCCAAACTCTTGTCCAACTCATTGACCAGCTCCATACGTCCGTTGGGCAGTGCGAGCGAGTAGATGAGGTGCTCCAAGTACTGGAAGTTGTCCACCATCTCGTCGGCGATGTAGTCCTGCTGACGGTCGGGGAAGGTGAAGAAGTAGTAGAGTTTTTGGGTGATGTCGCGTGCGAAATCCCTTGCGAGTGCATCACCTTTGGCGGTGTCGCCTGCGGCATAGTAGGCATCAATGTAGGGGAAAGTCTGGTAGCCGTGAGGCACCTGCGAGAAGGGAATCTCCTCCACACCACGGTCGAGCACCTTCACCGCCTCCTCCTTGCGACCTTCGGCCACCAGAGCCTCCGCCAAGCGAGCAAAGCCGCCACGTATTTGGGTGGAGTTGATGTTGTAGCGCGAGAAGTTGTCGATGTAAACGCTCTCGTCTTTGATGTTACCGTAGCGATAGACATTCATAATGTTGTTGTAGAGGTAGTCGGTGTCGATGCGGCCCATTGTGGAAATGCTCTCCACGGGGGTTTTGATGGGCACCAGACGGTAGCCAAAGCCGTCGTATTGGAGGTAGTCCTGCAAGCCGAGGTTCTTCATCAGTGTAGGCTGCACAAAGTAGATGGGCCTCTTCCAGTCGAAGTGGGCCAAAAGGTCCAAAATCATCACCTCGGGTTTTTCGAGCGTGTTGCCTTTGATGTCCAGTTCGAGCGTGTCGAGCATAAGGTGCGCATCCTCGGGCTTGACGATGCCGGCAGCAATGGCGTTCTCCTTATTGACGGGCAGGGCGAGTTTATGTTGCGGCAGGAAGTCGAAGGCTATATCTCCGTAGTAGAGTTTGGTACCTCGCGCTTCGCTGCGCACAATGTCCATAGCCTGACCGATGGGCACACGGTAATCGACCACGTCCTCCACGAAGATATACTCGTTGGCATACATATACTTCTCCTTGGGGAACGAGAAGGGTACAGGCTCGGAGTCGTTGTACTTGTGCTTCATCTGCTCGATGTACCAGCCGCCACCGAGGTAGCTCTGGTTCATAATGCGCACATCGGGCCTGATGCCCTCCACCTCCTGATTGTACCACATCGGGAAGGTGTCGTTGTCGCCAAAGTTGATGACAATGGAGTTGGGCAGTGCGGTGGAGAGATAGTTGTAGCCCATATCTCGCATCACATATCGCCCACTGCGGTCGTGGTCGTCCCAGTTCTCGGCACAGAGAATCGTGGGGACGCTCATACATACCACCGTGGCCACCACTGCGGGAGTCTTGTCGCTCTTCTTCCACACCTTCGAGAGCCACTCCTTGACGGCCACCACGCCCATACCTATCCACATACAGAAGGCATAGAACGAGCCGGCATAGACATAGTCCCTCTCGCGAGGCTCCCCGGGGGGCGAGTTGAAATAGACCACCCACGCCACGCCCATCATCACAAACAACCACATCACCACCGTGAAGTAGCGTGGGTTTTTGCCCAACTGCCACATCAGGCCGATGATACCGAGGATGAAGGGGATGAAATAGTAGGTGTTGCGCCCCTTGTTGTTCTTCATACTATCGGGCAGGTTGTCCTGCGGGCCGAGCATAGCCTCGTCAATGAATTTAATGCCCGACAACCACTGACCGTCGGTAATCTCACCCACACTCTGGTTGTCGCTCTGACGGCCAACGAAGTTCCACAGGAAGTACCTCCAATACATAAAGTTGAGCTGGTAGTTGAAGAAATATCGGAGGTTTTCACCAAAGGTGGGTACCTCGTATGCTTCGCCATTGTAGCGCATCTTCTTGCGCCCCTCCACTGCGCCCCACGACTTGTAGCCCTCAATGTGGCTCTCCTTGCTCGACCACATACGGGGGAAGAGCATCTTGAATTGGTCGGGGTACTCATAGCCACTGATGGTCTGCTCGCCAACATACTTACCCTCGTCATTGACGTAGTATTTGGTGCGATACTTGACATCGGTGATGGGTGCGGCATAGGAGACGCCCGAGAGGATGGGTTGTGCCTCATACTGCTCACGGTTGAGCAGGTAGAGTAGGGCATAGGGATTGTCGGGGTGGTTGGAGTTCATCGGCGGGTTGGCACTCGCACGGATGATTACCGAGGCATAGGACGAGTAGCCAATGAGGATGACCGTAAGGCACGTTACAATCAGATTGGCCAACTTTTTGCCCCTCTTCTGGGTGTACCAAATGGCTACTCCGAGGGCGACGAAAAGCAGGATAACATATATCGCAAAGCCCACATTTACGGGCACTCCTGCGCTGTTGAGCACACGGTCAAACCAAGCACCAATCTGGGTGGTGTAGGGGATGACTATGGAGTTCACAAAGAGTATGAACGCGCCGCTGATGAGTGTCATCTTCACAATGCCCCAAGTGGTAACCTTCGGGGTCTTGCGGAAGTAGTAAACAAACACCAATGCGGGGATGGTGAGCAGGTTGAGGATGTGTACACCAATGGATAGGCCCATCAGGTAGGCTATCAGCACCAACCAACGCTCGTTACCCTTCTGGTCGGCCACATTCTCCCATTTGAGTATGGCCCAAAAGACCACCGCCGTAAAGAGCGACGAGAGGGCATAGACCTCCGCCTCCACTGCCGAGAACCAAAAGGTGTCGGTGAAGGTGTAGGCCAATGCGCCCACAAGGCCCGCACCCATAATGGTAATGAGCTTTCCACCCTGAGGCTCCTCGTCCCTGCGGCACAACATACGGCGCACAATGTGGGTGATGCTCCAAAAGAGGAACAAAATGGTGGCCGCCGCAGCCAGACACGAGGATATGTTGACCATCAGAGCCACCTTCTCCACGTTACCAAAGGCAAACTGCGAGAAGAAGTTGGCAATCATCATAAAGAGTGGTGCTCCGGGAGGGTGGCCCACTTCGAGTTTGTAGGAGGTCGGAATGAACTCGCCACAGTCCCAAAAGCTTGCGCTGGGCTCGGTGGTGAGGATATAGACCACGGCCGAGATGGCAAACGTGAGCCATCCGAGCAGGTTGTTTATTCGGTTATATTGCTTCATACTTCTTCCAAACGTATTAAATGACATATAATTTTGCAAAGTTAAAAAAATAATGAGTATTTTTACAACCTCAAACAACTATAAACACAACACTATGGATACAAAGTTGATGCTATATAACACTCTCACACGCCGAAAAGAGGTCTTTACTCCCCTCAACGAGGGCCGTGTGGGAATGTATGTTTGCGGTCCAACGGTCTATGGCGACCCCCATTTGGGCCACACTCGCCCCGCAATTACCTTCGACCTGTTGTTCCGCTATCTCACCTCGCTGGGCTACAAGGTGCGCTATGTGCGTAACATTACCGACGTGGGCCACCTCGAACACGATGCCGACGAGGGTGAGGACAAAATCAGCAAAAAGGCTCGCCTCGAACAGCTCGAACCTATGGAGGTGGCGCAGTACTACACCAACCGCTACCATACCTTTATGGATAAGTTGGGCGTTCTGCCTCCCTCGATTGAGCCACACGCAAGCGGCCACATCATCGAACAGATAAACCTTGTGAAGCGTATCCTCGACGCAGGCTATGCCTACGAGAGCAACGGCTCGATTTATTTCGACGTAACCAAGTACAACGAGAAGTTCCACTATGGTAAACTCTCCGGCCGTAACCTCGACGATGTGCTTGTGGGTACCCGTGAGATTGACGGCCAGAGCGACAAGCGTAACTCCTACGACTTTGCCCTCTGGAAGAAGGCACAGCCCGAGCACATTATGCGCTGGCCCTCGCCGTGGAGCGACGGCTTCCCGGGGTGGCACTTGGAGTGTACGGCAATGAGCACCAAATACCTCGGTGAGCAGTTCGACATCCACGGTGGCGGTATGGACCTTATGTTCCCCCACCACGAGTGCGAGATTGCCCAATCGTGCGCTTCGCAGGGTAACGACTCGGCCCGCTATTGGCTGCACAACAATATGATTACCATCGGAGGTCAGAAGATGGGCAAGTCGTTGGGTAACTTCATCACTCTCGAAGAGCTCTTCACCGGTACCCACGACAAACTCGAACAGGCCTATTCGCCTATGACCGTAAGGTTCTTCATCCTCCAAGCCCACTATCGCTCCACACTCGATTTTTCAAACGAGGCGTTGAAGGCTGCCGAGAAGGGATATGAGAGGTTGATGAAGGCAGTGGAGGCGTTGGATGGCTTGAAAGCCTCGGAGAAATCGAGCGTTGATGTTGCCGACCTGCGCACACGTTGTGAGGATGCTATGAACGACGACCTCTCTTCGCCTATGGTCATCAGTGCACTGTTCGATTGGGTGCGCATCATCAACCAGATAGCTTCGGGCGAGCAGACCATTTCGGCTGCCGACTTGGAGGAGCTCCGCAGGGTGGTGAACCTCTATGTATTTGACATTCTGGGCCTTCGTAACGAACGTGCGGAGGGTGCCGATGACAAAATCGCACCCCTGATGGAGATGATTCTCGAAATTCGTCGCAATGCAAAGGCCAATAAGGATTGGCCCACTGCCGACCTCATCCGTAATCGTCTGGCCGAGGCTGGCATCCGAGTTAAGGACAACAAGGACGGCTCGGTAGATTGGGAGGTGATATAACGTCAGTTTTGCTAAACTGATATAGCGGTCAGCGGTTTTGGCTGTTGTCCCGAAAATACAAAAGGCGTTCCACAAATGGAGCGCCTTTTGTATTTCGGGCCTGTTGCCCTGAAATACTGCGGTTAATCGTGCGGTAGGAACCTATTTCTTGTTGAAGAACTCCTTAACCTCCTCGGTGGGAACTACGTCAGTTTTGAAAACGTAAGCACCGGTCTTCTCCGATTTAACCATCTTGATGCATTTGGTAAAACCCTTGTTTGCACCCTCTTTTTTAAGTGTTGCAACTACTTTCTTTGCCATAGTTCAATTCCTCCTTATTTAATCTCACGGTGGATAGTTACCCTCTTCAAATATGGATTGTATTTCTTGCGCTCCATACGGTCGGGAGTGTTCTTTTTGTTTTTGGTAGTGATGTAACGGCTCATTCCGGGAACACCGCTAGCCTTCTGCTCGGTACACTCGAGGATTACCTGCACTCGGTTACCTTTACCTTTTTTTGCCATACTCTTTGTTTACTTAAAAAAGATTAGTGAATTTTAGCGGGTGCTTTTGCCTCTTTGAGAGCTACATCCAGACCCTTTTTGTTAATTGTTTTGATACCAGCTGCGGTTACTTTGAGAGTAATCCAGCGGTTCTCCTCTTCGCTCCAAAAACGCTTGGTCTTCAAATTCAGATTGAATTTGCGTTTGGTGCGCCTGTTCGAGTGGGAAACGTTGTTACCCGACTGAGCAGTTTTACCGGTGATTTCGCAAATCTTGCTCATTTACAATAAGTTAATTAATTTGTTAATATTCTACGCCCAAAATAGGCCCGCAAATATACGAAAAAAATTGAAAATGGAAAATTGAAAATGGAAAATTATTGTACTTGTGATGCTTTGTTGTAAACAACCAACACGAGTAATGAATTCGTTACCCGTGTTGGCTAAATTTTGAATTTTGAATTTTGAATTTTGAATTATCCCAGCATCGCCTTCACCTCGGCAGCAACGGTTGCGCCATTGAAGCCGAATTTCTCGTCCAGCACTTTGTAGGGAGCCGAGTAGCCGAAGTGGTCCACACCGTGAACGGTGCCGTTCTCGCCCACAAGGCCCATCAAGGTTACGGGCAGACCTGCTGTCAGACCATAACGAACAACACCCTCGGGTAATACACTCTGCTGATACTCTTTGCTTTGGTCGCGGAACAAGCCCTCGCTGGCCACGCTCACGATGCGTACACCGATGCCCTCCTCTTTAAGCAGTTCGGCACCCTCCACAAGAGTTGATACCTCGCTACCGCTGGCAATAAGGAGCGCCTTGGGCTCCTCGCAGTCCCACACCACATAGCCACCTTTGGCCACGCTCTTGGCCTCCTCGCGACGATTGCCGTTGAGGGCGGGGAGGTCTTTGACATTCTGACGCGAGGTGATGAGTGCCACGGGCCTCTGCTCGGCCATAGCAAGCCTCCAAGCCTCCACCGTTTCTGCGCCATCTGCGGGGCGCAATACGAGCATACTACGCTCGCCATTGTGGTTTTTGAGGTGCTCCAAGAGGCGGATTTGAACTTCGTGCTCGATGGGTTGGTGTGTGGGGCCGTCCTCGCCCACGCGGAACGAGTCGTGGCTCCATATATAAACAACGTGTATGCGCATCAGTGCGGCAAGCCTAACGGCGGGTTTCATATAGTCGGAGAAGACAAAGAAGGTACCACACGCGGGGATGATGCCTCCGTGCAGGGCCATACCGTTCATAATACAAGCCATAGTGAGCTCCGACACGCCTGCTTGGAAAAATCGACCACTCCAATCGCCTTTGGCAAAGGCGTGTGTTTTTTTGAGGAAACCGTCGGTTTTGTCGGAGTTGCTCAGGTCGGCCGAGGCCACAACCATATTTTCAACCTTCTCGGCCAATGCGCCCAATACGGCTGCACTTGCATTGCGTGTGGCGCAACCTGCGGCAGGGACGATGGAGTCGTAGTCCACCTCGGGGACCTCAGCGGAGAAGAACTTGTCCATCTTGGCGGCGAGTGCGGGGTTTTCTTCCCTCCACTTGCGCTCCACCTCTTTGCGTTCGGCGGCCCACCTACGCAACTCCTCGCGTCTTGCGGCATAGGCTTCGGCCACATCGGGGAATATCACGAAGGGCTCGTCGGGGTTGCCACCCAAGCCTGCGATGGTGCGTGCGGGGTCGGCACCTGCGGCCGATATGGGCTGTCCGTGGGTGGATACTTTGTTCTCATAGGAGCCTCCCTCGCTGTCCACGGCACCCACACCCATCACGGTCTTACCGATGATGAGCGTTGGACGTTCGCTCTCGGCATTTGCGGCCACGAGTGCTGTGCGGATGCTTTCGGCATCGTTACCGTTGCACTCCACCACGTTCCAATTCCAAGCCTTGTACTTGGCGGCGACATCCTCGGTGTCCACCTCCTCAACGGTGGTTGAGAGCTGAATGTTGTTGGCGTCGTAGAACATTATGAGGTTGCTCAAACCGAGGTGGCCTGCGATGCGGCCCACGCCCTGCGATATCTCCTCTTCCACTGCGCCGTCCGAGATGTAGGCGTATGTCTTGTGGGCGGTCCACTCTCCAAATCTTTCGGCGAGAAAACGCTCGGCCATTGCAGCACCCACCGCCATTGCGTGTCCTTGTCCGAGAGGGCCGGATGTGTTTTCGATGGCGTGTGTGAGGTCCCTTTCGGGGTGTCCGGGGGTGTGGCTGCCCCACTGGCGGAACTTGGCGAGTTCGTCCAGCGGCATCACTTCGGCAAGTGCGAGCACGCCATAGAGCATTGGCGACATATGTCCGGGGTCGAGGAATAGCCTGTCCCTCCACGGGTAGGCGTAGTTGTCGGGGTCGTAGCGCAGGAATTCGGAGTAGAGAACGTTGATGAAGTCTGCGCCACCCATTGCGCCACCGGGGTGTCCCGATTTGGCTTTTTCGACCATAGCCACGGCAAGGATGCGGATGTTGTCTGCTGCTTTGCGTGCGAGAGAGTTGTTCATAATGAGAAGGTTTTATGGTTATTTGTCTTGTTTAGTCCACGGCGGATGTTCTTTTATCCTACAAATATAGGCAAAAAGATTGCACCATCCTACATCTTACCCACAAAAAAAGAGAGGTCGTTTCACAACGACCTCTCTCCGCTCAAAATTATCATCTAAAAACTTCTCATTAGAGAGGTTTATCAAAGCTCCAAATTTCTTCGTAGTAGCCAAAGCCACCGCCGAGAGCAGGAACATAGAACATCGGTTTAGTATAGAGTTCATTTGCCTCTGCATCATACGAGTAGTAGCTGGGGTGCTCAGGAATCATCTTCACAATCTCCGCACCTTCGTAGTTATCCCAGCAGGTATAAACGTGATAGCCGTTGGCATTGGGAGTACTCATCCAGCTAAACTTACCTTCCACAATTTGGAACTCCAATACGGGAACGAAAGTGTCAGCCAAATTATCCGTCCATTGCTCATACACGCGATACATTTGGAAACCATCTGCTTTATACACAACACCGGGGATGTAATCGCCCCACCAATACGAGGTGTTGGTGGCACCGCAGTACTCCGTCCAAGTGTAGTCCCTCAAAACGGTAAGGGGGCAAATGGTAACGTCCTCCCTAATCTGGGTGGTGGGTTCTTCCAGATCGCTCGACATCGAGAGGTAGAAACTGTATTTTGTACCTGCAACGAACTGACGAGTCTTGAAGGTGAGGGTAGCAACAGCCTCATACTCGCCCTCCTCAAAGGTGGCTTGTTCGATGGATGCTTCCACCCAAGCGGGATCTGCAAAAATGGAGGTGCTATCGACGGGGTTAAGCACTGCAATACGGGTGGTGAAAGCCTCGGTAGCAGTACCGCGCGACACGGGAATAGTGATTTTAGGCTCCTCTCCGGGACCGAATGCGAAGTCAATTTTGCTCTTGTCAAACACAACCTCGTTGCTCTTTCCTTCGAAGATTGTGCCGTGCCAGCCCTCGGGCTCGTAGTTACACGAGGTGAGTGCAACCACAGCGGCGAGCATCAATATATTAAATATCTTTTTCATAGCATTAATCTCTTTTTCTTTGGTTTAACACTCAATTAGCGGGGGTTCTGGTCCTCGGAGATTTTCAACGCGGGGTTGTTGTCAAACTCCTTCTGGGGGAGCAGGATGGTGAACCTGTAATCGCCGGGCTCGGCAACCTCGCCATCAATGCTGCGGGTGTAGCCGAGGTTCAAACGCCTCAGGTCGAACAGACGACCATAGCCCTCGCACCACAACTCAACCCTCCTCTGCCAGAGAATCTCCTCCATCAGAGTGAAACGCTGCAACTGAACTTTGGTGTCGGGGTCGAAAGTTTCCTTCTCGTCGAGCTTGGCCAAATGGTCTGCATAGGCGCTATCGCGTGCGCTACCGAGTTCGTTAACCAACTCTTTTGCTACTGCAAAGTTTTTCAAGCGGCAAGCAGCCTCGGCAGCAATCAGAATAGCCTCCTCGGCACGAGCCAAGATGTTGTCGGCAACAGAGGTTGCGGCATCCTTGTAGAGGAACTTGATTGATACGGGATATTCCTCTGCACCCTCAATGTCGAGAGCAATCCAAGCCAAACGCTCGTCAGTTTCGGGAATGCTGGCATACAACTCGTCGGAGAAGCACTTCTTCTCGGCGGTGCAGTAGCCACCATTATAGGGATCGATGTGGCTGATGAAGGGGCCGTAAGGTCCTGTCTGGTCGGTAACAATCTGGAAGCCCCAGAGTACGTTACTGAGCGACGCGTCGTTGAAACCGCCCAACTCCTTCACGCTTGCAACGCGGGTAAGACCGGGTTTGGTCAAAGCCTCGGTAGCCATATCGTAAGCCCTCTGCCACTCACCCTCGGCCAATGCGGTACGAGCCCACAAGAGGCAGGTGGTGTAGAGGTCGATGTGCGAAACGTGGGTCTTAACGTAGCCACCTGCTGAGGTAACCTTGAAGAGGTCGTAAGCAGCCTTATAGTCGGCATTGATTTGTGCATAGAGCTCGGCCAAAGTACCACGAGGCTGGCCCTCGGTATCCATCGAGGTAGGCTTGGTGTAGATGGGCACACCGGGGCAGTTGTCCTTGTTTGCGGGAACGTTACCCTGGCAGAACCACTCGGCCAACATCATATAGGAGAATGCACGGATTGCGTAGGCCTGAGCCACAACATCCTGACCTGCAAAGCCCTCTGCAACGAGAATCTCCTCCTTTGCAATGATGTAGTTTGCCTGCGAAATGAGAGTGTAGTAGAGGCTCCACTGCTGGCCCTGACGACCATAGCTGCGCTGGAAGTCACCATCGGTGTCCAACAGGTGGTCATACCAGAACCACTGGTTACCTGCACCCAAAATGTAGTTATCCTCACCCATTACATCGCTGGCCAATGTACGAGCCATAATGCCGGGGTTCTCCGATGCCCAATCGGTAAGAGCATACTGATACATAGCTGAGTAGATACCGCTAACGGCTACTTGTGCACCGGCTGCGTCGGTCAGCAGAGTCTCGGACGACACCTCGTCGGTAGGCGTGGTATCAAGCAACTCTTGGTCGCAACCAACCAATGTGGCGGTTGCAATCAAAGCAAGTATATAAAATATCTTTTTCATAATTACTTCCTGTTTTTTAAGTTTTCCTTATTACACTTGTCGTAGTCGTTTAGAACGAGAAGTCAAGGCTGAACGAAATAGTTCTGGTAGGAGCATAAACGTAGCTGGTACCACCGGTGATGCTATACTGGGGGTCCATACCGGTAATCTGGCTGAACATAGCCAAGTTGTCGGCCGAAACGGCAGCCCTCAGACCTTTGATGCCGAGGCGGCTTACGATGCTCTGGGGAAGAGTGTAACCAAGAGTGATGTTCTTGATGGCAACATACGATGCATCAACGAGGTCGTCGCTGGTGGTAAGGCCATACTTACCAATGTCCATCCTGCGGATGTCGGTAACATCACCGGGCTGTTTCCAAGCACGCAGCAAGTCAATGTGTTTGGCTTGTGCGGGATAGTAGAAGTCTTTCAAACCGCTGTAAACGTTATCAATCATCACACCGCCAAACGAGAAGTTGGTCTGTACCGAGAGGTCGAAATTGCCCAAGCGGAAGTAGTTGTTCCACGAGCCATAGATATCGGGAGTCCTGTCGCCCAATACAACCTTCGATGCCTGTGCATCGGCCTGTTTGTTGGTGATGTAGTCGCTACCGGGTTTCTTCTCGCCAATCAAAGAGAAGTCTGTGGGATCGTTGGTAGGATCGTTGGTAGGATCATCATCTTTATACAAAGCTTCGAGGTCTTTACGGGTGTAAGTCTCGTAAGCCCAGTAGAGCTGGTCGCCGGTACGGGGATCCACACCTGCCGACTTGGGCAAGTAGTAGGAGTAGATAGGCTCACCCTCGCGGATGATGGTGCTACCACTAATCTGGTCGTTCTTCTCACCATTCTTCTTGTCAACATCAACGAGTTTCAACACTTTGTTCTCGTTGTGCGAAGCCATAATGGTCGAGGTCCACTGGAATTTCTCGCGGTTTACAATGTCGATAGCCAAGGTTGCCTCGATACCCACGTTCTGCATATTACCCGAGTTACGATAGTAGCCGTCGAAACCACTCGATACGGGCAAGGGATAAACCAGCAACATACCGTCGGTCAGACGTTTGTACCACTCAACGCTCAAACTTACGCGGTCGAAGACGCGAGCCTCCATACCGATATTGAGGTTCTTGTTCTCCTCCCAGCTGATGCCCCTGTTCTCAATCGAACCAACCAAAGCACCATACTCACTTGCATTGGTCCAAGCAAGGTCGTAGGTAGCCTGCCAGGGGTAGTAGCTGCTCAAATTATCGTTACCCTGAATACCATAGCTGGCCTTCAAAGAGAGGTTGTTGAGGCCCTCAACGTTCTGCATAAACTCCTCCTGCGACACACGCCAGTTTCCACCAACGCTCCAGAACTCACCCCAACGGTTGTCCTTGTAGAAACGCGAAGAACCATCGGTACGCCACGAAGCGGAGATGTAGTATTTGTCGGCCCAGTCGAAGTTCAGACGAGCCAAGTAGGACTCCATACGGTAGTTGGTGGTCGAGCTGCTTGCACCTGCAACAACAGCACCTGCATTCAACTCATACAAACCGTCCATAGGGAAGCCGGTCTTGTGACCTAGGAGATATTTGCTCTCCATATCGTAGTACTCGTGACCAACCAACAGGTCGATGTGAGCCTGACCGAAGGTCTTGTTGTAGCTAAGCAGCTGGTTGAGAGTGTAGGAGAGGTCATTGGTATTCTGTTTGTACAGACGACCGTTCACATTGGCAGCATTACCGTGGGCAATGTTATAAGCCTGAGTGAAGTTGTTGTTATAGTAGTCGATACCAATGTTAACCTGCAATTTCAAGCCATCCAACCACGAGCCCTGTTTGCCAAGCACGTCAACGTGTCCACGAACCGATACGTTGTCGGTAACGGACTCATATTTGTCATCATAGAGGGTTGCAACCGAGTTGAAGTTGGTCTGCTGGCCCGAAGGACGCTCCAAACCATAGTCGAACTGCTTGTTGCCGTTCTCGTCCAGTATCAATGCGCCCTCAGAAGCCCTATCACGCAGATAAACAGGATAGATAGGAGCCATCAAGAAACCCGAATACCAAACGTTGCTGGTCGAAGAACCATCTGCGCCCAACGAGTTGGTCTGCGAGCGCGAGAAGTTGGCACCCATACCTGCGTGCAACCAAGACCTTGCCTGAGTTTCGATGTTCAACCTACCGGTGATACGCTCGAAGTTGGTGGTGGTCAAAGTACCATCCTCGCTGAGGTAACCTGCCGACAGCATATATTGGCTCTTGGCGCTACCGCCATTGAAGCTCAACATATACTCCTGACGGGGAGCAGCATTGTTGGTAACCTCGTCAATCCATTTCTCGTCCCAATAGAGCTGTGCATCCTCGCGAATCTTTCCGGTCTCGGGGTTAATCAGCATCTGCTCAACAACGGGGTTATCCTCGTCATCAGCAACCCACACATTGTAGTTGTAGGGGTTGTAACGCTCGTTGCTACCGAAAATCTTGGCACGGCCCTGACTCATCTCATACAAACCCTCCAAACCGGCTTGGTCAATGGGAGCTCCATTGCTGATAGCCTGCTGACGGAATGCCCAATACATGGTCTCCATAAAGTCTTTGGTGCCCATGGTCTCGTAGTTCTCAAACGCACGGCTCGATACACCATAGCTGGCCTTGAAGTTGATGTCGGTACCTTTGTCCGAACCCTTCTTGGTGGTAATCATCACAACGCCGTTGGCACCACGCGAACCGTAGAGTACCGAAGCAGCAGCATCTTTCAAGATGGTGATGTTCTCAATATCCTCGGGGTTGATAGCGTTAATCGAACCACCGTAGGGTACACCATCTACAACGTACAGAGGGGTATGACCTGCACTGATAGAACCGATACCACGAATTACGATGCTCGCACCGCTACCGGGCTGACCGCTACCCGAAGTGGTCTGGATACCGGGAGCAAGACCGTCCAGAGCCTTCGATACGTTGGCCACCTTACGGGTTTTGAGCTCTTTGTCGCTAACCACAGCAGCCGAACCGGTGAAAGAGTCTTTCTTTGCGGTACCATAGGCAACCACAACTACGTCCTCAATCTGGGTGCTGCTTGGTTGGAGAGTTACGTTCACCAAGGTACGACCATCTACCTCTACAAGGGTAGTCTTCATACCAACGTACGATACCTCCAAAGTTGCATCAGCAGAGGCTTTGATTTGATAACCACCGTTTACGTCGGTGATGGTAGCCTCTGTCGTACCTGCCACGGCAACGGTTGCGCCTATTACGGGCTGACCACTCTGGTCTGCAACTGTACCGGACACTTTCAGAACTTGTGCCGCTGCGCCGAGGCAGAACAACAAGCTCGCAAAAACTGAGAGTACAATTTTTCTCATACGATTAAGTTTTTAGTTAATAATAATGATTATCCTGTTTTTTTGCCACAATTCTCCTTATACTCGGCGAAAAGAAAAAATAACCTAACTTTTAAAATCTAACCCCTAAATCCTCGTTGCCGAGAGCAAAGGCGAACTGCAATTGCAAATGCTAAATTACAACGTTTTTTTTAATCCACCAAACTTTTTTACAACTTTTTTTAACCTCGGTTTCGATGTGTAAGTACCATAAGCCGAAAAATGGTTTTCTGTAATCCGTTTGTGGCGTTTTGTGCAAAATTGTTTTTTCTTGTTTTTTAGAAATTTTAATAATTTGCCGCGTTTTGCTCCTTGTGCCGACATTTTACGGGCGTTTTTTTCGCCCTTTGACGGCGGTGAAAGGAGGGGTTTAAGGAGGGCGTATTGTAGGGTGGTAATGGTTTGAAAGTGGCATTATCGGCTCTCGGAGTGCGGGTTGTTTGTTTGCCTGTGTGCGTTGGAGGCGAAGTGGGACGTTGTTGGTCTGTTCCTTGTCGGAACGGGTGGTTGCCGGTGTTGCGAAGGGTTGCAAATCGGTGGTTACGAATTGTAAGTTTTGGAGTGTAAAAACGTTGTAAAGAATAATTTTTTGTGTGTGAATGTGAAAAAATGTGGGGTGAGGAGTGAAAAAGTGTAGGCAAAATGATGATGATTTGAAATAATCTGCGTAACTTTACCCGATTTTTGTAAGGTGTGGCCACGAGGTGCGATTTGTGTCGGTAAAAGTGGCTGCGAGTGGAAACAAAATATAAACAGATATAAACCAAACTTTTTTACTTATCGTATGAGAAAAATTGTACTATCAATTTTTGCGGTTCTGCTGGTGTGCGTGGGTGCGTCGGCTCAGAACTTGCGAATTACCGGTACGGTTACGGACTCTGCGGGTGCGCCCATTTTGGCAGTAACGGTGTCGGTGGTGGGTACAACGACGGCAACCATTACGGATTTGTCGGGTGTGTATGAGATTTCGGCCCCCAAGAATGCAACTTTGGAGTTCTCCTATGTCGGTATGGCTACCGAGTTGGTGGCTGTGGCCGGTCGCACCAAGATTGACGTGGTTATGAAGGAGGATGCACAGCAGATTGAGGACATTGTCATCACGGCCGGTTATGGTTCGGGTGTGGCCTCCAAGTCGCTGGTGGGTTCGGTATCGACCGTCAAGGGCGACAAACTTGCCAACACTCCCGTTGCCAACGTGTCGGATGTGTTACAGGGTAAGGTTCCGGGCCTTCAAATCTTCACTTCGTCGGGTGAGCCAACGGCAACATCGACAATGATGATGCGTGGTGTGTCGAGTATCAACGCAGGCTCCGAGCCGCTGATTATCCTCGACGGTGCTCCCGTTACTTCGGCCATTTTCAACAACATCAACTCCAACGACATTGAGAACGTGGTGATGCTGAAAGATGCTGCTTCGACCTCCATCTATGGTTCGAGGGCTGCAAACGGTGTCTTGTTTGTAACCACCAAGAAGGGACGTCGCAACCAAGAGCAGGCCCTGATTCAGATTCGTATGCAGGGCGGCTTCTCGTCGATGATTGAGACAAATGCGTTTGAGTTGATGAACTCGGTGGAGCAGATGACCTTTGAGGAGTGGCTCTATCCCAACCTGTTGCGTAACAGCGAGTGGCTGACCAAGAAGTGGTATGTGGTGAACAACGACTTCGAGTTCGATTGGAAGGGCTATGCTTATCAGGGTAATGCTCCGCTGTTGAGCACCGATGCCTCGATTTCGGGTGCCAGCGGTAATACTAACTACTACGTTTCGTTTGGCTATCTGGATACCGACGGTATTGCTCCCTCGTCGAGAAATACTCGTTATACCTTCCGTACCAACCTCGACACAAAGGTAAAGGATTGGTTGAAGATGGGTGTCAACGTCGGTCTTTCCTATGCCGACTACGAAACCAGTGTGCAGGGTTGGTATCAGGAGTCGGTGGACGGTATGGTCTATGGCCAAGCACCCTACAACGCTCCCTATGAGATTTTCTACAACGAGGACGGTACGATGACTCTGGGAGAGGAGTTGCTGCAATTCGACTTCTTTGATGATATGTACAACCCATATCACTACTACGAGAACAATAAGAATAATAAAAACGACGTGTCGCTGTCGGCAAACTCCTACTTCGAAATCAACCCCATTGAGGGTTTGATTATCAAGGCGGCACAGGCAATGGATGCCTATGACTATCGTGGCACTTCGCTGATGTATCCCGAGTATGCCTATTCGGGTGGCGAGGGACGACGTACGGAGTATTTCAGCCGCTACTACCAGATGACGGCTACCAACACTGCCGAGTATAAGTTCTCCCTCGACGGTCTGCACAACTTCACTACCCTGTTGGGACAGGAGTCTATTTTGGGTAGGAGCAATGGTTTTGGCGTAACTGCAAAGGGTATGACCGATAGGAGGTTGATGTTGATGACCGCAGGTAAGGCCAACCTCACCGAGGTCTATTCACACTCGATGTCCGATTGGTCGAGCAACTCGGTGTTCAGCCGTTTGAACTACAACTACGACGAGAAGTACTATTTGGACGCCTCTCTGCGTGCCGATGGTTCGTCGAAGTTTGGTGCCGACAAACGTTGGGGTATGTTTTGGAGTATCGGCGGTATGTGGAACATCAAACAAGAGGAGTTTATGTTTGCAATGCCCGAGGTGAACGATATGAGGTTGAAGATGAGCTACGGTACAACGGGTAACTCTTCGATTGACAACTACCTCGCCCTCGGTCTTATCTCGTCGGGTGCCATCTACGACGAGATAAACGGTACGGTTATCGGCAACCCTGCTAACCCCGACCTTACGTGGGAGGTTGTTAAGAGCTTCAACGTGGGCCTCTCGGCAAGGTTGCACAACAAGATGAACTTCGAGATTGAGTACTACAATCGTGTTACGGACAATATGTTGATGTCGATTCCCTACTCGGCAACCACAGGTTATAGTAGTGGCTGGGGTAACGTTGGTAAGATGCGCAACAGGGGTGTCGATTTCCAATTCAGCTATGACCTCTTCCAGAGCGATAGGGCTGTGTGGACTGTCTATGGCAACGTGTCGTATAATAATAGTAAGATTCTCGAACTCTATGGCTCCACCACCGAGTATGCTGTTGGTAACATCGGTGTAGTACACGCCGTGGGTCACAAGTTTGGCGAGTTTAGGATGGTAGAGTTTGCCGGTGTCGATAAACGCGACGGTATGCCTATGTGGTATGATATCAACGGCAACATCACTAAGACCTACAATGCCAACGACGCACAGTGGAGCGGTAAGAGCTTCGTTGCCGATTGGACCGGTGGTTTTGGTTCGACTCTCTCTTGGGGAAATCTCCAACTTGCAGCCGATTTCAGCTGGGTAGGCGATAGGTGGATGATGGTCAACGAGAAGTTCTACACCGCCAACCTCGCAACTCACGCTGCCGGTAGGACCCACTATGAGCGCCAACTGCTCAATATGTGGCGCGAGCCCGGTCAGGAGACCAACATTCCCAAAGCGGGTACCGTATGGGTAAACGACTCGTCGGCATTCTCCAATGCGGCATTCCTCCGCTTGAAGAACCTCACCGTGTCGTACACCATCCCCGGTCATAAGTTAGGCTTGGGTAATTTTGTTCAGGGTATGAGGGTGTATGTCATCGGGCGTAACCTGCTGACCTTTACCAACCACATCGGTTTCGACCCCGAATATCTCGGTATGACCACACAGGGAACCTATCCCGGTACTCGTCAGTACACCGCAGGTCTTGAACTCACTTTCTAACGCTTAAAGTCGGAGATGAACAGTATGAAAAAGATTATATATATCGCGTTGAGCGCA
Organism: Tidjanibacter sp.; assembly: GCA_045580045.1. Classification (GTDB taxonomy): domain Bacteria; phylum Bacteroidota; class Bacteroidia; order Bacteroidales; family Rikenellaceae; genus Tidjanibacter. Next base: position 19,746 of record JAZNNC010000015.1, on the reverse strand, counting down.
TTCGTTGCGCTGGGAACAACCTCCTGTAATATGGAGTTCTTCCCTTACGATTCGTTGGAAATCGGCAAGGGTATGAACACCTACAAAGATGCACTTTCCTATCGTGTGAGTATCTACTCGCCACTGAAAAGTTTTGTAGGGTCGTTGCGTGAAACTATTGAAGACACTCGCTCGGACCTTTTCAATGCAAAGGCCGACTTTGGTAACTACTATGGCCGTTGGCACTCGTGGCAGAACGACATCACCGACCCCGAGGCTAGCTCGGTATGGTATAGCGACTATGCCATCATCGGTAACGTCAACTTTGCAATCGACTCCTATACGAAGTTGATTGACAACGCCGAGGCGCTCGGCATCACCGAGGAGGAGGTCAAAGATATCGAACTCTTCCGTGGCGAGGCCTATATGGTGCGTGCAATGGCCTACCTTGACCTTGCAACCAAGTACTGCGCAGCCTATGATGCAGACAAGGCAGACGAACCCGCAAGCGGTGTGCCCCTGCCTACCACCTACAATCCCACTTCGGATGCTGCTTCCTACCCGGGTAGAACGACTTTGAACGAAACTTACGGCCTGATTTTGGAGGATTTGGCCGAGGCCGAGTTGGCAATAGACACTCCCGGTGTTCCCAACTCTCACTACTTCACAAAGGATGCAGTGTTGGCTTTGCGCGCGCGCGTGTATTTATATATGGGAGAGTGGGAGGCCGCCTTTGAGGATGCACGCTGGGTTGTCCAGAATGGCCCCTATGCTCTCGCAAACACCCCCGAGGCCATCAGACTTATGTGGGATGGCGACACCTCGTCCGAGGTTATTATGAGGGTGTCGAAGAACGACAAAGATCAGGGTGGTGCAACAGGTGGATACTACTACATCAACGACCAGAATAAGGGCGACGGCACAACACCCAACCCTCAGTATATCCCCACAAAGACTCTCTTGGATATGTATGACAAGGAGAACGATATGCGCTATCCCGTCTATTTTGAGACTCACAATGTGAAGTCTGGCTACGAGAGAGCCGACTTGGTGGTTTTCTACAAGTTCAAGGGTAATCCTTCGTTGCGTACCGATTCGAGGTGGAATTATGTTCATATGGGCAAACCCTTCCGCTTGGCCGAGTTGTATCTCATTATGGCCGAGTGTATGGCTGAGTTGGAGGGCGGCGAAGAGGATGCAGCCTACTATCTCAATGAGTTGCGTAAGGCCCGCATCAAGGACTATGTGCCCAGAACCTATGGCAGCCTCAATGTTCTCAAAGAGGAAATCCGGATGGAGAGGACGAAGGAACTTGTGGGCGAGGGCTTCCGTATGCACGACCTCAAACGCTGGGGTTTGGGTATGACACGTGGCGTATCCCAAAACTCTGCGATGACACACAACGAGTATGACCTTGTTAGCAAAGAGGCAGGCAACTTCCGCTTCCTGTGGCCCATACCGAAGGAGGAGATGGATGCAAACCCACAGTTTGCCGGCCAGCAGAACAACGGTTTTTAAGTTTGTTCGCTAATTTATAGAACATAAAACGAGAAAGGAATTATGACAAAGATTATGAAACATATCAAAACTTTGGCTGTGATGATGGTCGCAATGTTCACTCTTGCATCGTGCGAGAGTGGCTCTGTGGGCCAGACGGTAGTGCAGTTTGCCGAACAGGAGTATGTGGACGGTTTTGGTTCGGGTTGGCTCTTTGTGCCCCTTAAACTCTCTGGTACGGATATGAACACCGGCGATGTTGAGGTGAGTGTCAAGGTTATTCCCGCAGAAACGGAATATGCTGAGGCTGTGGAGGATAAGGACTATCAGATTACCTCCTACGACCTTGTATTTCGCCCCGGTGTGGAGGAGGTTGCTGTGGAGATTCAGTTGATGGAGACCGACCCGATGAAGTTGCCCGACATTATGGAGTTTAAGCTCGAAATCACCTCGTCCAACACCAATATCGGTGCCAATAGGGAGTGTCTGGTACACTTGGAGAAGACCACTGCCGACCGCTTGTGTGGCGAGTGGTACCTCTCCTTCGACGTTGCCAACCCCAACTATGGCGACATTGTGAGTGGCACGAAGGTAAATGTAACGTGGAATGCTGCCTCCAAGCGATTCTCGGTGTTGGTGCCCAACAGCTCTTCGGTCTATGGCACCTATCCTATTTCGATGATTTTCGACGAGGAGAACGACTTCATCATTCTGCCTGCTTATGAGTTTATAGAGTGGTATTACCCCGACCAGACCATCCTTGTTGCTCAGTTCCAAGCTACCAACATTCGTGAGATGGCCACCACATCGGGCGAGACGGCTATGGTTTGCGATCGTGCTGCTGACGATATCATCGGCACCTACGACAAGGAGAACTTCCAGACCATAACATTCCCCGAAAGCGACACTTCGTTGGCTATTGGTTATAGTTATGTTGACGAGTCCGGCAACCCCACCTATCTGGCATTTTTCGGTTCGGGAATGAGGAATGTAAAACTTTCCCGCACCAAGTAAAAAAACGCAGATTGCGAAAAAACGCAGATTGCGGGTGAATTTTGCACCGCACTTCGATAGGCGAGTTCCTCATTTGCGACAGCAAACTGCGGACTCGCCTTCTTGCTTGGCACAAAATTCCCTCCGCACTTTGCGTTTTTTACCGCTTTCGAACGCTTGATAGCACCGCAACCAAAATCACAAAACAGGCTGTGCCTGCTGCGGAGGTGGTTTTCTTGTGTGCCTTGCATTTGCCGCACACTTTGCGTTTTTTTTGTTGTGGGGCTTGCCGACGTTTGAAAGAGTCGCTACCTACCATCTACACAAGACAGGCAACGCCTGCACACTTTGCGTTTTTTTAACGTCGACCGTCAACCGTCAACCGTCGACCGTCATTTTTTATTCCCTTCCTGCTCTTTCTGCCCTTCCTGCCCTCAAACAGACCTCTCTGGCACTGCGTGCCATCTCCCCTAACTTAGGGGAGGAGTAATTTTCCATTTTCAATTTTCGCAAATGCGAATAAGCGAGGGCAGAGGCCACTTGTGGACTATGCAGAGCGAGAGCATTTTAGGCAAAATTTTATTTTGTCAATTCCCCTGCATCGTCTGTCGGTAGTCTTGGTAGGCTGCCACCACGAGGTTGGTGTAGGCTATTGTGATGCGGTGGTCGTTGAAGCGTCCCATACGACACTCGTTGGTTTTGAGCCACTCGGAGTCGCCCATCGAGGTCAGTATGGCCGACACATCGGCCCAACTCCTACCACACCCTCCCGTAGCAATGGCAAGCCTTTGGGCCTCCATCATACGGGTAATGCCGCAGTGGTAACTCGCAACCATAATGGCAATGCCGTCGTCGGTGGCAGGGAAATTGCCAAAGCCGAGCGAGCGGCTGTTTTTGCGCAACAACTTGGCTGCCAGCAGTATGTTGGTGTCGGGGTCTGTGAGGTCAAAGTCCTCCATCTTGAACTCCTCGGCCACTATTGGCGTTACCTGCATAAGTCCCACAGCACCCATATTGCTCACTTGGTCGTTGCGGAACCCCGATTCGTAGCGAGCCATTGCCGACAGCAGTCGCCAATCCACTCCAACCTTTGCGGCTATTGCCTTCAACTGACCATCCCACACCGAAATACCGCCCACGACTCGTGTGGGGCGATAGGTGAGTTGTACAAAACCTTTCGATATGGATGTGTCGCCAAAGTAGAGTTCTGTTGCGGCTGTGTAGTCTTCCGTTGCGGCATATCTTTGCAGCTCAGCATTGAACACCTCTTTGAGATGTCGGTTGGCGAAGATGAGTTTTATCTCCACCAGCTCGTCGAACGACGCCACCTCGCGGATGTTGCGGTAGAGATAGCTCACAAGTTTAGCCTCGCTACGCTCACACACAATGGCATCACACCTGCCTTGCAACAGACGCAGGGCAAGGGAGTGGCCGTCGGTAACGGCTGTGTCGATGTGCGAAGCAACCTTTTCGAGTTTGTGGAACGATTGTGTGTGGCAACGGAATCCCTTGTCGGTGGCCACGCGTTTACCCCTGCACAACTCGGTTGCAGAAAGGCTGCTGTCAACCCTCCTCCACGAGGGCATCAGCAGGACATAGTCGGTGGAGTAGAGCGATAGGGATGGGTAGTCGTGTAGCTCCACTCGGTGGTGCGAGGGTATGGCAGCAATGTCAATATCTCCGCTGCGCAGTCCTCCCCTCAATTGCTCGGTAGAGAGCGAGGTGGTAACTTCGAGCCTCCGTTCCATAGCTGTTGCTACGGCATCCGTAACGGAGCTGACAAATCCATAGTGCTCGCCACCCACCACAAAGTATCCTGCAACATCGTCGCCCAATGCGACTCTCAGAGAGCCATCACTCTCCAAGTGCTCACCACCCCTACACCCGGCCAAAAGGCAGAGCGCACTCATTAGGGCCACGAGCCTATGTCCCATACGTTGGGTTTTGTGTCTTGTCAATGAGGGTATTGAAAGGGTTAGGGGACTATGTTTCTAATTGTCGAAATACCACGAAATGCCATATTTTATCAGTGCTCGATTGTAGGGATAATATGGCACACTGAACGACGCTTTGAGGTTTTCAAAGAGGTTCTCGCTGGCGTGTTGATACTGCACAAAGATACGCATCGTTTTCCACTTTGCCACAAGGAACACGTTGGCGTAGGGATAGTCGCCAATCTCGGCCTCGCGTTGGTTGTAGAAACTCATTGTTGCGGGGTTGTATGCCTGTGCGTAGTAGGGCGAGTTCCACCACACATCCACACCCGCCTTGATGGTCAGCACATTCTTCACGGGTTGGAATTTGAGGAAATAGGATATGGTCGCCGCCACGGTAGGCACAGGTACCACCGTCTGGTCGCTACTAAACTGCAACATCACCTTGTGGTTGAGGTTGAGAATTCCGAACGACAGGTTTTCTTGCAGATATAGCCCCGTAACGCTCACGGCTCCCATCATCTGGGATGGTAGGCCCAATTCGTTGTAATAGACTGTGTTGCCAAGCACTGCCTGCCTAAATCCCACCTCGGCGCCGATGTGTGGTACTTGGAGATTTATCTCCAACTCGGTGCGGTTTTGTTTGCCGAAGTTGTTGTCCCAAATGAAGTGGTTGGAGAAGTAGTTTTGTGCCCAATAGGAGGGCTCTTCGACCTCGAAACCAAATCGTCCGGAGAGTGTTATGGGCTTCTCTTTGACAAACAGATTTAGTCTTGCATCGGCATCGATATTCATATCGCCGGCCCTATATCCGCCCACATTAAATCGTGCAAAACCGTGCCAATCGAACCACTTGCCAATGGCACCTGTAGCGTTGGCATAGGCGTAGTATGTGTTGCGGTTGTCGAAAGAGGAGCCTTTGATGTAGTCGTCGGGACGGAATTGCCAATAGCGGTGGTGGTCCCAACCGATACCTCCGTCCACCGTACCAAGCACGCCGTTACGGTTGTAGGGCTGGAATTGTACGAAGAGTCGGTTGGTCAACAACGATTCCGAGAGGGAGTCGCAGGTGGTATCGGGATTCAGATACCAATTTTCGTAGAAATTGCGTGTATCTACAACCTTACCCTGTCGGTCGGTAATCTTGTAGGTCGTACCTTCGTGTGTGTCGGAGTAGTTGCGATTCCAACGATTGTAGGTTATGGAGTGTCCGATGTAGATGGCAGTGCGGTCGGCCATAGTAAACACCGAGTCGGTCAGCGGTACAAAGGGGATGCCAAACGATTGTACGGCATAGAAGGCCGTATTGTCGGCCTTGTTGAGGGCATCACTCATCCTCATAGGCATACCTTGGGCCGACTCGTAGAGGGTGTCAACCACGTGCCACGCCTCCGTAAGACCACCATTCTCGCGGTTGGATATGGTGTTGCTGATGGCTCCTGCGTGGATAGAGTAGCGCTTGCCGGTGTGGGATATGGCTGCCGAGAAGTCGGTTACTTTACCACGTTGCCAAGTGTAGATGCCGCGCGAGTGGTTACTGTCGTAGCTCACATTGAAACCCGTTGAGGGCGTTACGTTCTGTGCGTGTACTACCCTGAGAACCTCCTCGGCATACCTCTTCTGACCACCCGTAAGGTAGCCCAGAATGGTGTAGGGACGCTTGTTGTTGTAGTGTGGAGCGTTCTCGGGGGTGTAGAGATAGGAGTAGTATCCGTCCACAAAAGTAAAGTCGTTGCCTTGCGGACGGCGGAAGAAGTTGAGCGGGGTGGAAACGCCGCCCACAATGCCCACATTGGCATCGCCCACATCCTCGCGTTGGAAGGGATAGTCGTGGTTGAACGAGCCGAGCAGGGTGTCGATATCTCTCATTTTGACGTGGTTGGCGTATGTGTCCACGTTCCACACAAAGTGCTTGCGGCGACGCACGGAGTCGTCAAAGAAGAATGACTCCAAGGGCATTATCTCTTTCACTTTCACCGAGTCGGTCTGTTCCTCTTGTGTGATGGGGTTGCCGTTTTCGTCGAGTTCTTGTTCACCCGCATAGGGGTTATTCTGCATACTCTGCATAGCTTGCGTGAGTGCCATTGGGTCGCGTCCGAAGTCTTGCGCGCCCATCACCTGTGCATACGACTGCTCACACCACCCAACCAACACCACTCCGAGTGCGATGACTATCCTTAAAAAACTCCTCTTCACTCTTCCCAAATTATTTGTTGTTTTTCGCTGCCGCGAGGAGCGTGTTGACAATGGATGTAAGAACATAGAGTATTATCACCACCCAAGCGCATCCCAGCCCGCCGATGATGATGATTGCAGCGGCTACCAACAGGAAAATGTAGCGCAAACGATTGGCGGGGTTTTTGAGGCTGAAACCTTTGAATTTGAGCGAGAACATACCGATAGGGCTAATGAGTAACCACGCCGCCACAATGGCAATGGCGAGGATTACACTCGGTGAGAGAGTGAACATTGCCTCCTCCACAGCCCACGCAAGCGAGCCGATGGCTATGGCGCACGCAGGGGTTGGCAGACCAATGAAATTCTCCTTTTGCTCCTCGTCGATGTTGAACCTTGCGAGCCTGAGTGCCGAACAGAGCACCACCGCAAGGGCAATCAACCACCAAGCACCCACGCCACCTGCCTTTTCGAACATCGCAACAAGGATGAGCGATGGGGTGAGTCCGAAACTGACCATATCGGCCAGCGAGTCGAGTTGTACACCAAGGGCGGAGTATTGGCCTGTGAGTCGTGCGGCAAGTCCGTCGCAGAAATCCAACACGGCGGAGGCTATGATGAACAACAAGGGGACTTTGAGGCTGACTACTTCGGGAGCCCAAATGTGGCTTACGGTGCACAGAACGGCCATTGTGCCACACGCGAGGTTGCCCAAAGTGATGATATTTGGTAGTGTGAAATACTTTACTTTCATATCCTTTCGTTAATAAAAACAAATAAATATTGGCAAAGGTAGTAAATTTTCGTACTTTTGCCCAGAGTAACCTCAAAATTACACATTTTTTACAATGAACGAAAATAATTACTGCGTTATTATGGCCGGTGGAGTCGGCTCTCGTTTCTGGCCCATCAGTCGTCGTAATAAACCAAAACAATTCCTTGATGTGCTCGGTACGGGCAAGAGTTTCATCCGCACCACCTTTGAGCGATTTGCAAATATTATCCCCACGGAAAATATCTTTGTGGCGACCAACACGGCCTACCGCGATATGGTGTTGGAGGAGATTCCCGAGCTCTCGGCCGAGAGGGTGTTGTGTGAGCCTGTGGGACGAAACACCGCTCCGTGTGTGGCCTATGCCGCAATGCGCATCCGTAGTATCAATCCCGATGCAAGGATGGTGGTAACCCCTTCGGACCACTTTATTCTCAACGAGATACACTTCTGCGAGGTCATCCAGCAGTGCCTCGACTTTGTGGGCGAAGAGGATGCTCTGCTCACCATTGGTTTGCAACCCACCAGACCCGAAACGGGATATGGCTACATTCAGGTCAATAAGCACAAGGCGTCGGGTAAGTTCAATAAGGCCAAAACCTTCACAGAGAAACCCAATCGTGAGTTGGCAGAGATTTTTGTGCACAGTGGCGAGTATTTCTGGAACTCGGGTATCTTCGTGTGGAGGGTGTCCACTATTTTGTCGGCCTTTGAGCAGTTGCAACCCGAAATATATGGGCCGCTCAACAGTATTGCTGACCACTATGGCAAACCCACCGAGCAGGAACAAATCGATATGGTCTATCCCGAATGTAGGGGCATATCGGTTGACTACGGCATTATGGAACGCTACGACAACGTGTGGGTGAGGTGTAGCGACCTCGGGTGGAGCGATGTCGGCACTTGGGGCTCGATGTATGAGTATTCGACCAAAGACGAAAATGGTAATACGTTCAGCACCAACACATTCACTTTCGACACGGAGGGCTGCGTGATTCGCACTCCGGAGGAGAAAGTGGCTGTGATTGAGGGACTCAAAGACTACATCGTGGTAGATACGGACGACGTGCTGATGGTCTGCCCAAAGAGTGCCGAAAAGAACATCAAACGCTACATTGAAACGGTCAAATTCACCAAGGGGGATAAGTTTATTTAGCTGCGAATTTAGCCGCGAACTATCGCGGGGTGATTTGTTTGGGCCGGAGAGTCATTTCCAACCACACCGAAAATCGTTAGAACGATGAAGATAAACACCACAACGACAGAGAGGCTCTATGGCCTCTTTGTGCAATCTGCGGGCATCCAAACCGACTCCCGCAAGCTCCAACAAGGGGAGATTTTCTTCGCCCTCAAAGGGGAGAATTTCAACGGCAATCGCTATGCCTCGGCGGCCCTCGAAGCGGGCGCGCTGGCGGTGGTTGTAGATGAGGCTGTGGAAGGTGTGGACGAGCAGCGATGCGTGGTCGTCGAGGATGTGTTGAGGGCGCTCCAAGAGTTGGCTCACTACCACCGCAAGCAGTTGGGTGTTAGGCTGTTGGCCATTACGGGAACAAACGGTAAAACCACCACCAAGGAGCTTACCTCGGAGGTGCTTTCTCGCAGGTTTAGAACGGCCTCTACGGTGGGAAATCTCAACAACCACATAGGCGTTCCGCTCACTCTGCTGTCTATGACCTCGGAGGATGAGGTGGCAGTTGTGGAGATGGGTGCGAGTGCCCGGGGCGAGATAGCCCTGTTGGCCGAGATTGCGGCTCCCGATTATGGCCTTATCACCAACATCGGGCGTGCCCATTTGGAGGGCTTCGGAGGTGTGTCGGGTATCCGTAAGGGTAAGGGAGAACTGTATGACTATCTGGCTGTTAATGGCGGGGTGGCACTCTATCGTAACGACGACGAGGTGCTGTCGGCTATGGTTGCCGAGAGGGCTTCGCTGATGTCGGTTGGCTACTCTTCGGAGCTGTCCGAGGGGGTGGAGTCGAACCTCGTGGGCGACTACAACCGTTTCAATATTGCAGCAGCTGTTGCTGTGGGACGATTTTTTGGTGTGGAAGAGGAACAAATCAGAGCCGCCATTGGCGAATATGTGCCATCCAATAACCGCTCCCAGCAGGTGCGGACGAAGGATAATCTGCTCACCGTGGATTGCTACAATGCCAACCCTTCGAGTATGGCGGCGGCGGTGGCTGTACACAACGACACGGAGCATTCCGGCTACCATCGTAAGGTGTTGATTCTTGGCGATATGCTCGAACTCGGAGAGTGGAGCGGAGAGGAACACGAAAGGGTGGTGGAGGCCGCCATAAAGGGTGATGCGGAGAGGATAATTCTGGTGGGTAAAAACTTCGGTGCGACAAAGGCCGCCGACTCACGTATTGTGCGCTGTGCCACGGCCGATGATGTGGTGTGGTTGCTCTCGTCGCAACCCCTGCGCAGAGCCTTTGTGTTGGTGAAAGGTTCGAGGGGCATAAGACTCGAAAAGGTGCTCCCTTGCCTTTAATCGTCAACCGTCGACCGTCGATAAAATTGAGAATTGAGAATTGAGAAAGTTGCGAGTAAGCGAGAGCAACTAAAAGCCACCAAGGTGGGTTAATTAAGGTGCGCCGTTAACGCAGTTTTCTATTTTCATCTACCTTTCTTCGCGGGTATCTTTTTTAATACCTGGGCACACTACCCCTCTGATTTAGAGGGTGCGTCTGTTTCTCTCCCCTAAGTTAGGGGAGATGGTGCGTAGCACCAGAGAGGTCTGTTGTTTTTTAGTCCAACGGTCAACCGACGCTTAAAAAAACAAAATTCTCAATTCTCAATTCTTAATTCTCAATTTTATTTCATACCTTTGCTTGGTTTTGTATGCCTACGGCATAGAGCAAACCTTAAATTGATAACCCAAAACCAAGTGAAGACGCTAAAAATCAAAGAGTTGATTGGTGTTATACGCGCGAGCGTGATGTGCCTGTGCGTGATGCTGTGTGCCCACGAAGTGTCGGCACAAGGCTGGGCATTGCGACAACTCAAAGGAAAATATTTGCAGGGAGAACTCTCTCCTTTGCAAAAACGCGATCGCTGGGGCTTTGCCGACGACAAGGAGCGAATGGTTATCAAAAACATCTTTGAGGCAGTAACACCCTTTGAGGACTCTCTCGCTATGGTTCGCTATGATGGTAAGTGGGGTGTGCTGCATAGGGATGCAACCTATCTGTTCGAACCAATCTACGACACAATCACTCCCTTTGCAAACGGCGCTGCTTGGATGCGTCAGGGCGAAGCGTGGGGTGTTGTGAACAATGGTGGTGAAGTGGTCTTTGAGCCGCAGTTTGCCTCCTTTGTGGAATTTGACGAAGAGGGACTTGCTTGGGTGGAACGAGGAGGTTTGTGGGGCCTTATTGCTCGTGAGGGCCTTGTGTTGTTCGATTTTGTGGTGGAAGAGCAACCGCTTTTTGAGCAACAAGGACGATGCTGGGCACGCTGGGGTGGTCGCTGGGGATATTTGGCCCGTAATGGCGAGGTGATTTTCGATGCCGTGTTGGACCCGAGGCCCGAATTTATCGAAGGGGTATGTTGGTGCCGTTGGGCCGATGGTTGGGGCGCTGTTGCTTCCGATGGTAGGGTGCTCTTTGAGCCTACAATTGAGGAAGAACCCGTTTTTGAGAACGCTGTGTCATGGGTTAGGATAGGCGGAATGTGGGGTGCTGTGGGCTATGACGGTACCACACGATTCCAACCGGTACTTGCCGAAAAACCCACCTTTGAGGGTATGGTGTCGTGGGTGCGCTGGAACGGACGTTGGGGTGCTGTGAGGCGCGACGGCTCGGTGGCTTTCGAGGCGCTGTTGGACGACAGACCAATCTTTGATGAACACAACATTGCTTGGGTGAACAATCAGGGCTTCTGGGGTGCGGTGCGTTCGGATGGCACCATTGCCTTCGACTTTGTGATAGAGGAGAGGCCCATCTTTCAGACGGGAGGTGTGGCGTGGACCAGATGGAACGGACGTTGGGGTGCAATCAAACGTGATGCAGGCGTTGTCTTTGACGCAATCATAGAGGAGAGGCCCATCTTTGATAACGATGACATTGCGTGGGCCTATTGGAACTCCCATTGGGGAGTGGTGCGCAGGGACGGTACTGTGCTGCTGCCACCAACAATCGACACCAAACCCATCTTTAACGATAGAGGAGTGGCGTGGGTGAATTGGAACAGCAAGTGGGGTGTGGTAACCCCGAAGGGCGAGATACTCTTGCAGGCGCTTGTGGATTCGAAACCCGTTTTTGGCGAGAAGGACTATGCGTGGGTGAATTGGAACTCCCATTGGGGCGTGGTCAGCTATGACGGTAAGATTATTTTGGATGCCGTTGTGGCCAACAAACCCTCCTTTACGACGGCCTCCTATGCTTGGGTGAGTTGGAACAACAAGTGGGGCGTGGTGTCGGAGGATGGTACCATTATCCTCGAAGCTATGATTGAATCGAGGCCCATTTTCCCCGAGGGTGCACACCACGCTTGGGCCAGCTGGCACGGTAAGTGGGGTGTGGTTGGCTCCGACGGTAGGGTTATTCTGGATGCACTGATTGATACAAGGCCCTCGTTTGGCGACAAAGATATTGCTTGGGTTAGTTGGAACGATGCGTGGGGAATTGTGAGCAACAAGGGCGAAATTGTCCTCGGAGCATTGCTCTACAACAAGCCCGAGTTCGATTCCGAGGGATATGCTTGGGGCCGCTGGAATGGCCTGTGGGGTGTGATGACCTTCGATGGCAAGGTTGTGCTTGCTCCTATGCTTGCGGAGAAGCCTGTTTTCGACTCGTCGATGAGCGCATGGGTGCAGTGGAACGGCCGCTGGGGTGCAGTGTCAAGTAAGGGCGAGGTGCTTTTTGCTGCTGCCCTCGAAGAGAAACCAACATTTGGGCCTTCGGGTAGGGAGTGGTTTGAATGGAATGGCGGTTGGGGTGTGCTGTCAAAGACGGGCAATACCCTTGTGGAGCCAATCTACGACCTCAAACCGACATTCAGGGATGGATATGCTTGGGTGCGTTCGAAGGATAAGTGGGGAGTGATGAGGGAGAACCTCACCATTGCCATATCGCCACATATGGACGAGGAGGGTAGCGGTATTCTGATACTCGGAACGTCGGTTATCAACATCGGTCGCCATAGTGTAACAACCTACAACAACCTCGAAACCGTGAGGGACAACCTCGGCAGGGTACAGTACTACATTGTTGACGGCAAGAGCGGTAAGGGTGTGATGGACACCGATGGAGTGATGATTATCCCGGCCGTTTGGGACGATGTGATGTATAGTCAGGGTAATGTGTTGCACGCGGTGAGTAAGAACGACAAGTGGGGTTTTGTGGACGATACGGGCCGCGAGATTGTGGAGTGTCTCTATGATAAGACTTGGGGCTTTGCCGGCGACGTTGCTATGGTTCGTATGGGTAGTAAATGGGGACTCATCAATGGTACCGGCGAGGAGGTCATTCCTTGTAAGTACGACCACATAGAGAACTTCGTGGATGGAATTGCAATGGTTGTTAATAATGGTCGCTATGGCTTTGTGGACGAGCTCGGACACGAGGTTGTGGTGTGCAAATATGAACAATCTTTGGGATTCGTGGGCGACTTGGCGGCTGTGAAACAGAGGAGTAAGTGGGGCTTTATCAATCGCGAGGGAGCGGTCGTGATTGCTCCGACGTACGATGAGGTGAGCTCCTTTGCCGGCGGTTTTGCCGCTGTGAAAAACGGTAATGGAAAGTGGGGATATATCGACACCACGGGCCGTGTGGCCATCTCGCCACGATTTGACACAGCATCTGCTTTCGATGGAGGCCTTGCCAAAGCAAGACTCAATGGTGTGGACTACTTCATCGACCGCACCGGAAACTGCCTCTACGATTTCTGCGACACGACACCGCGTCAACAATACGGCTGTGCAGTGGTGGGCTATAAGGGCCGCTATGGATTGGTTAGTAGCGAGGGCGTGGAGTTGGTGCCTTGCAAATACGATTCGGTGGGCGAGTTTGCCAACGGATTGGCTCCCATATCGTTGGGCGATAAATGGGGCTATATCGACAGATTTGGACGCGAGGTTATTGCCTGCCGCTACGAGAAAGCCGAAAGATTCTCCGAGGGACTTGCTCAGGTGCGTAGTCGCGAGAATATCGGTTATATCAACCCCGAAGGACGCCTCGAATTTGTGTGTCGCTACGATAGTGCCGAGGAGTATAAGAGCGGTGCTGTGGTGGTGTCGAAGGGCAATCGTAAGGGCCTTGTGGACGGAACGGGCCGCGAGTTGATACCGTGCCTCTATGAGCAGGTAGAACCCTTTGTTGGCAACTATGCAAAGGTGTGCCATGCAGGACGTTGGGGCTTTGCAGGTCTTGACGGTAGGGAAGAGATAGGATGTATTTATGAGGCGGTCGAGAATTTCCACGAGGGCGTGGCAAGGGTTAAACTCGATGGTAAATGGGGCCTTGTGGGTACAGATGGTAAGGAGATATTGCCGTGTGTGATGACCAGCATTGGCGATTTTGTGGGGCGCTATGCTCCGTGTGAATTGGACGGTCGTAGGGGATATCTGCACACCTGCGGAGAGTATGTGATTTTGGATTAACGTCAACCGTCGACCGACAACCGTCAACCGACAACCGTCAACCGACAACCGTCGACCGTCAAATTAGTAAGTGAAAAAACGCTATAAAAATGAAGAAGATAACCTATTTTGTTGCGCTGCTGGGCGCATTGGTGTTGGGCGGTTGTGCGTCGCACGACACCCCCGATGTGGTTGTGGCCAAATGTTGGACATCGCTTGCGAGTGGCAATGTTGAGGGTGCTTTGTCGTTGGTGAATATGGGAGCCGGCGAGGAGGCTGTCTATGTGGAGATGTTTGCAGAGAGGGCTGCCAAACTGCAAGAAGTCGGCGGCATTGATAGGATTGATATAGGCTCATACTATGCCGGCGATAAGGACGCAAAGGTTGAGGCTACGGTGGTGCTGGCCGATGGACGTGCCATCACAGCAACCTATACACTGATGAAGGTTGGCCGCGTGTGGAAGATTAACAATTAGACTACGACTGATAGAAAAACACACGGGTAACTTTTGCGAGTTACCCGTGTGTTTTTTTGTCGACCGTCGACCGTCAACCGTCAACCGTCGACCGACGGCATACCCCTCCGGTGTTGCACACCACCTCCCCTAAGCTTAGGGGAGGAGTTTTTTTATTCGCGGGTTACATTTTTGTTACCTGTACCTTTCGACTACTCCCCCTCTAAGTTAGAGGGGGTGGCCGAAGGCCGGGGGCATCTGTCATTCTCTCCTAACTTAGGAGAGGGTAGATCATTTTTAATTGACCTGTTGGAGGGCAACGAGTTTGGCATAGATGCCGCCGCGCTCGATTAGCTCGGCGTGGGTGCCCTCCTCGGCAATGCGTCCCTCGTCAACAACCAAGATGCGGTCGGCATTCTTGATGGTGCTCAGGCGGTGGGCAATAACCACCGATGTACGGCCGGCAAGGAGTTTTTCCAAAGCCTCCTGCACCAACTTCTCGCTCTCGGTGTCGAGCGCGCTTGTTGCCTCGTCCAAAATCAAAATGTCGGGGTTTTTCAACACCGCACGTGCGATACTCAACCTCTGACGCTGGCCTCCCGACAACTTGGCACCTCGGTCGCCAATGTTGGTCTGATAGCCATCGGGACTCTCGACGATAAAATCGTGTGCGTTGGCCACACGAGCGGCAGCCACAATCTGCTCCATTGTGGCATCGAGATTACCGAGGCGAATGTTATTCTCAATGGAGTCGTTAAAGAGGATGGTTTCTTGCGACACAATACCCATAGCTTCTCGCAGAGAGGTGATGTTGTAGTCCTTGATGTTGTGTCCGTCGATGAGTATCTCGCCCTCGGTAACGTCGTAGAAACGAGGTATGAGATCCGAGAGGGTACTCTTACCACCTCCCGAAGAACCTACCAAAGCCACCGTTTCGCCCTTGCGGACGGAGAAACTAACGCCACTAATAATCTCCCTCGAATCGTCATATCGGAAGTGTACGTTGCGGAAGGTGATGCCCTCTTTGAGTCCGTCGAGCATCAGGCCGCCATCGGCAGGCGAACAGACATCCGACTCGGTGTCAAGCAACTCCAACACTCGGCCACCTGCGGCGATACCCTGATTGATGTTGGCGAATGCGTCCGTAAAGGCCCTCATAGGGCGTGTAATCTGTGTGAAGATGGCAATGTAGGCAATGAAACCGCTGCCATCCAGTCCGCTCTCGCCACCCAACACCAGTGCGCCACCAAAAATCAACAAACCCGCAGCTGCGGCAATGCCGAGAAACTCGCTCATAGGAGAGGCCAACTGTTGACGATTCATCATCTTGCGGGCGAGCTCGGAGTAGGTGTGGTTGATGTCTTGGAACTTACGGCGGAAGAAACCCTCGGCGGTGTAGGCCTTGATGACCTTTGTGCCGGAGAGCGACTCGTCGAGTACGCTGGTTAGCTCACCGAAGTGCTCCTGTGCTTTCAGCGCAGGGTAGCGCAACTTCTTGACAATGGTGCCGATGACAAGCGCAACCAATGGAAGGTAGATGATGGCAAAGAGGGTTAGCTCCCACGAAATGGCAATCATAGCCACCAAGTAGCCGATGATAAGGAAAGGCTCGCGGAAGACCACTTGCAGGGTGTTGACAATGCAGAAACGCACGGTCTGAATGTCGTTTGTAATACGCGACATCACATCGCCCTTGCGTGCCGAAGTGAAGTAGCCGAGGTTGAGGCCCATCACGTTGCCATAGACAAGGTTGCGCATATTACGCAGGGTGTTGATACGCATGTTCTCGATGGTGCGCTGTCCCAGATAGCGGAACATATTGCTCAGGAATGCCGAGGTGGTAACAAAGATGGCCAGAATGACCAGAATGTTCACGGCATTGTAGGCATCACCATAGCGGGTGAAAAGCCAATAGTTGAGCAGGTCTGTGAGGTAGTCAACGCTCAATTCGAACGGGGGAGGGGTTGTGATTTTCTCCACCGCATCGCTACTCCCAAAGAGTGTGCGCAACAATGGGATAATCATCACAAAGTTGAACGTGTTGAAGAGAGCATAGAAGAGCGTGTAGAAGAAATAGGGCACTGCATATTTGCCAATAGGGCGTGCAAAGCCTAAAAGTCGCCAGTATAATTTCATTATTTATGGTAGTTTTGTTCTGTTTTTGTGCCACAAAAGTAACCAAAATATTGGGTACATTAACAAAATGTGTGTATTTTTGTTCTTTGTAACAGAATAAGAACACAAAACAGAGATTTTTAGTATATGAAAAAACGAGTTTTAAGTGGTATTCGTTCCACCGGACAACTTCACTTGGGTAACTATTTTGGTGCCCTGCGTAACTTTGTGAAACTCCAAGACGAGGCCGAGTGCTTCTTCTTCATCGCCGACTACCACTCGCTGACCACACACCCCGACCCGACCATTCTTCACGGCAATGTGAAAAATATCCTCTCGGAGTACCTCGCCGCAGGCATCGACCCCGAGAAGGCAACCATCTATATTCAGAGCGACGTGCCCCAAGTGGCGGAACTTTCGTTGCTGTTGGGTATGCACGCCTACGTTGGCGAGTTGGAGCGTACCGCATCGTTCAAGGACAAGGTGCGCAAGAACCCCAACAATGTCAACATCGGCCTGCTGAACTACCCCGTGCTGATGGCTGCCGACATCCTTCTTCACAGGGCCGACTTTGTACCCGTGGGTAAGGATCAGGAGCAGCACCTCGAAATGACTCGTAAGCTCGCTCACCGCTTCAACCAACTCTACAAGACCGATTTCTTCAACGAGGAGGTTGCTCCCTTCAACTTTGGCAAGGACCTTGTGAAAATTCCCGGTTTGGACGGCAGTGGTAAGATGGGTAAGAGCGAGGGTAACGGTATCTACCTCTCGGATCCCGACAATGTAATCCGTAAGAAGGTGATGAAGGCTGTTACCGATAGTGGCCCAACCGAGCCCAACTCGCCCATTTCGGAGCCCATTCAGAACATCTTTACTATTATGGAAGCGGTGTCAACCCCCGACACCATTGCTTTCTTCAAGGAGAAATATGCCACCTGCGAGATTCGCTATGGCGACTTGAAAAAGCAGTTGGCGGAGGATATCATCGCAACTGTTGCCCCCATTCGTGAGCGTATTGAGGATATTCGTAACAACGACAAATACCTCCACGAGGTTGCACAGGTGGGTGCCGAGAAGGCTCGCCGCAGCGCACAGCAGACCGTTGATGCGGTGAGGGAGATTATGGGTATCTACAAATTCTAAATTGAAAACGATTTTCGAGGGTAAATTTTGCACCAGCCTTCGCCTCGCAAGTTTCTCATTTACGCTCGGTAAACTGCGGACTTGCTCGCTTGTTTGGCACAAAATTTCCTCCACTAAAAGTCGTGTTCAGGAATTGGGAGTTCAAAATTTATAATTCAAAATTACTCTCTACTAATTACTAATTAAATAGTCGGTCGACGGTTGACGGTCGTCGGTAGACTAATAAAAAAGATGAAACAAGGTAAACAAAGCCTGCTCGAAAGGGCCAATCTGTGGTTTATGGTGCAGACGAGGCGCATCAGCACTCGCCAGCTCACCTTTCTTATGGCCATCATCATAGGCCTTGTGGCGGGTGGTGTAACCTGTGTCTTTGAGTGGCTGTTGGAGGGCATCAAAGAGGGCCTGACGAGCTGGTTCCCGAGAGAGAGCACCGGTTGGCTCTACCTTGTCTATCCTACCGTTGGTATCGTGCTGGCCACACTCTTTGTGCGCCACATCGTCAAAGACGACATCTCCGAGGGAGTAACAAAAGTGCTCAAAGCGATGAGCACAAACTCCTCTAAAATCAAACCCCACAACTGCTACTCTTCGGTGGTGGGAGGCGCGCTGACCATTGGTTTTGGTGGTTCGGTAGGCCCCGAGGCACCCATCGTACTCACGGGTGCTGCAATCGGCTCCAACATCGGACGCCTGATGAAGATGAACTACCGCAATATGACTCTTATGTTGGCGTGTGGTGTGGCGGCGGCCCTGTCGGGCATCTTCAAGGCTCCCATTACGGGTGTAATCTTCGTGCTGGAAATATTGATGCTCGATTTGAGTATGACGGCTCTTGTGCCGCTGATTATCTCCTCCGTATCGGCCGTAACGCTGGTGTTTTTCGTCAGGGGCTTCGAGCCTATGCTTACGGTTGATTTGTCGGGCGTGTTGAGGATGTCCCACATCCCGCTCTACACTCTTTTGGCCGTCGTTTGTGGCCTTATGTGCTACTACTTCACTTCGGTCAACTTCCGTGTCAAATCTCTTGTGGACAAGTTGAATAAGCAGTGGAAAAAGTGGCTTGTGGGTGGCCTTTGTATCGGTGTGCTCATCCTGCTCTTCCCGCCGCTCTATGGCGAGGGCTACGGTATGTTCCACCACTTTATGCAGGGCGATGTGCAGGCAGTGTTTGACAATTCACCCTTCTTCCGTTTTAGGGGTATTAGTTGGGTTGTGGTGTTGTATCTGGTTGCCATTATGTTTGTCAAGGTTGTGGCAATGGCCCTCACTAATGCTTCGGGCGGTGTGGGAGGAACCTTTGCGCCTTCGCTCTTTGTGGGTGCATTCACGGGAGCAACGGTGGCCTATATGTGTAACACTTTCTTCGGTATGGACCTCTCCATTGCGGCCTTTTCGTTGGTGGGAATGGCGGGCCTGATGTCGGGAGTGATGAAGGCTCCGCTCACGGCCGTGTTCCTCATTGCCGAGATTTCGAGTGCCTACCAGCTCTTCGTGCCACTGATGCTGGTGTCGTGTGTGTCGTATGTCATTGACCACTACCTCGAACCCGACTCCATCTACACCAAGTCGCTCCGTAAGAAGGGCCAACTGCTCACCCACGACAAGGACCAAGCGGTGGGTGTGGTGCTGTCGATTCGCTCGCTTGTTGAGAGCGACATTATTGCCGTTGGCGAATACGACACATTGGGCGATATGGTTGTGAGGGTTATTCCCCACACCAAACGTAACATCTTCCCTGTGGTGGCCTCGGACGGGCATCTTATGGGTGTGGTGGAGTTTGACCGCCTCAGGAAGGATATGTTTGACCAGACGAAATATCCCAACTCGGTTACTCGCTATATGATAACTCCGCCGGATATTATAGCCATAAACGAGTCGGCGACGAGTGTGTTGGAGAAGTTTGAGACTACCGGTGCGTGGAACCTTCCCGTGGTTGATAAGAACAACAAATATGTGGGATTCATCAGCAAGTCGAATATCCTTACGGCGTACCGCGAAAAACTCAAAGAGATGACGCAGGAGTAGAATTGAGAGTTGAGAGTTGAGAATTGAGAATTGAGAATTGAGGAACGCAAACCCTATGGTCTTGCAATTATA
>JAZNNC010000014.1:0-67988 GCA_045580045.1 Tidjanibacter sp. | reverse complement strand
ACCGCTTGGCCTCCGACTTATGTCCATCATAGGTACGGGAAGGCTCTTGGCGTTTGCACCACCGATGTAGCGGTACAGGGGCATACCAAGCTCAGCAGCAGCAGCGTGAGCGGTTGCGAGCGATACGCCGAGGATGGCGTTTGCGCCGAGGTTGCTCTTGGTCTTAGTGCCATCGAGCTCAATCATAGCCTTATCTACACCCACCTGATCAAATACGTTCATACCGATAACAGCAGGAGCAATCTTGTCGTTTACGTTAGCAACGGCTTTCAAAACGCCTTTGCCGAGGTAGCGACCTTTGTCGCCATCGCGAAGTTCGAGAGCCTCATTCTCGCCAGTGGAAGCACCGCTGGGAACAGCAGCACGACCTACATAACCGTTTACGGTAGTTACCTCTACCTCGATGGTGGGGTTGCCCCTCGAATCGAGAATCTCTCTTGCGTGTACGCCTAAAATCTCTGACATAGTCTTTCTAAATTTTTAATAATAGTTGTTAATTAACCTAACTTGTGTGTGTAATATAATTTCGTAAGTAGGTGGGTGACACTTATGCCACCCACCTTGCTTGTGATTTACTCTTAGCTGCGGAATTTAGCTTTGAGGTACTCGCGGTTGAGGCGAGCGATGTGGTTGATGGTGATGCCTTTGGGGCACTCAGCCTGGCAAGCACCGGTGTTGGTGCAGTTACCAAAGCCAAGCTCGTCCATCTTAGCAACCATAGCCTTAGCCCTGCGTGCGCCCTCAACCTGACCCTGAGGCAGTTTGGCGAGCGACGATACGCGAGCAGCCACAAAGAGCATTGCCGAGCCGTTCTTGCAGGTAGCAGCGCAAGCACCACAACCGATACAAGCAGCTGCGTCCATACTCTCCTCAGCGTCGTCCTTAGCAATAGGAATAGCGTTAGCATCGGGCACACCACCGGTGTTTACCGACACGAAACCACCGGCCTGAAGGATGGTCTCATAAGCGGTGCGGTCCACAACGAGGTCTTTGATTACGGGGAATGCACGGCTTCTCCACGGCTCGATAACGATGGTGTCGCCATCCTTGAAGTTGCGCATATGAAGCTGGCAGGTGGTAATCTCGGTCTCGGGACCGTGGGCGTGGCCGTTAATCCTCAACGAGCAAGCACCGCAGATACCCTCGCGACAGTCGTGGTCGAAAGCAACGGGGTCGATACCCTCGTGGATGAGTTGGTTGTTCAGGATGTCGAGCATTTCCAAGAACGAACTCTCGGTCGAAACATCCTTCACTACGTATGTCTCAAATTTACCTTTGGCTTTGGCATTTGCCTGACGCCATATTTTAAGTGTCAAATCCATAGTCTCTATGTTTTCTCTTTCGTTTGTTTGATTTGTATGGGTTTTTGAGAACTCGTTTGTGGAGAGTTAGTCCTTGTAGTTACGCTGCTGCAAGTGGATGGTCTCGAAGGTGAGAGGCTCCTTGTACAACACAGGCTCTTTGTCCTCGCCCTGATACTCCCACACGGCAACATAGGCATAGTTCTCGTCATCGCGCAGTGCCTCGCCCTCGGGAGTCTGATACTCCTCGCGGAAGTGGCCACCGCAGCTCTCGTTACGGTTGAGTGCATCCCTTGCCATCAACTCGCCGAGCCCCAAGAAGTCGGCCAAGCGGAGTGCTTTCTCCAACTCGGGGTTGAGTTCGTCGGGCTTGCCTGCGAGTTTGAGGTCGCTCCAAAACTCCTTCCTCAGAGCCTGAATCTCAACGATTGCCTGCTCCAACGACTCTTTGGTACGAGCCATACCAACCTTCTCCCACATAATGCCGCAGCCGAGTTTCTTGTGCAACTCGTCGGGAGTCTGGTTGCCCTTGATGGCATAGAGTTTGGCAATCTTCTCACGGATAGCGTTCTCTGCCTCCTCGAACTCGGGGCTGTTGGTGTTCACCTTGGGCGACTGAATCTCGTGCGAGAGGTAATCGCCAATGGTGTAGGGCAGCACGAAGTAACCATCGGCCAAGCCCTGCATCAGAGCCGAAGCACCGAGGCGGTTGGCACCGTGGTCGGAGAAGTTGGCCTCACCCAGAGCATACAAACCGGGGATGGTGGTCATCAGGTTGTAGTC
This sequence comes from Tidjanibacter sp., assembly GCA_045580045.1. Classification (GTDB taxonomy): domain Bacteria; phylum Bacteroidota; class Bacteroidia; order Bacteroidales; family Rikenellaceae; genus Tidjanibacter. The sequence continues at coordinate 65,904 of JAZNNC010000014.1, read as the reverse complement.
CACCCAAGTACCACCCATGGTGTAGTGTACTGCGGGGTAAATCTGCATAGGCTGCTCATAGGGGTTCACTGCGGTAATCTTCTCATACATCTGGAACAGGTTACCATACCTCTCCTTGATGGTCTGGATACCGAGGCGGTCGATGGCGGTCTTGAAGTCGAGATAGACAGCCAAGCCGGTCTCGTTCACACCGTAGCCTGCATCGCAACGCTCTTTGGCAGCCCTCGAAGCTACATCACGGGGTACGAGGTTACCGAAAGCGGGGTAGCGGCGCTCCAAGTAGTAGTCCCTATCCTCTTCGGCGATGTCCGAAGGAAGTTTGATACCTGCCCTCAGAGCCTCAACGTCGCTCTTGTGTTTGGGTACCCAGATACGGCCGTCGTTACGCAACGACTCACTCATAAGGGTAAGTTTGCTCTGCTGTGTGCCGTGTACGGGGATACAGGTGGGGTGAATCTGTGTGAAGCAGGGATTTGCAAATGCAGCACCCTTCTTGTAGGCCTGCCAAGCCACCGAGCCGTTGGAGTTCATAGCGTTGGTGGAGAGGAAGAACACGTTACCATAGCCACCGGTAGCCATAACTACTGCGTGTGCGCCGTGGCGCTCCAACTCTCCGGTTACGAGGTTGCGTGCAATCACACCCCTTGCCTTGCCATCCACCAACACGATGTCCAAAATCTCGTGCCTCGAATAGCTCTTAACGGTGCCGGCAGCAATCTGGCGGTTGAGGGCAGCATAGGCGCCCAAAAGGAGCTGCTGACCGGTCTGGCCACGGGCATAGAAGGTACGCGATACCTGTGCGCCACCGAAGGAGCGGTTGGCCAACTTGCCACCATACTCACGTGCGAAAGGTACGCCCTGTGCCACGCATTGGTCAATGATGAGGTTGGAAACCTCGGCCAAACGATACACGTTGGCCTCCCTTGCGCGGTAGTCGCCACCCTTGATGGTGTCGTAGAAGAGGCGATAAACCGAGTCGTTGTCGTTCTGATAGTTCTTGGCGGCATTGATACCACCCTGTGCGGCAATCGAGTGTGCCCTACGGGGCGAGTCGCTGATGCAGAACACCTTCACGTTGTAGCCAAGTTCGCCGAGTGAGGCTGCTGCTGCGCCACCACCCAGACCGGTACCGATAACGATAACGTCAAGTTTGCGTTTGTTGGCGGGGCTCACTACCTTGATGTCGCCTTTATGCTTTGTCCATTTGCCTTCAATGGGGCCCGATGGAATCTTGGAATCGAGTTTAATCATATCGTTAAAGTTTTTTCGTGGTTATCGGTTTGGTTTAGAACAAGGGGTAGGGAAGGATGCCGTTACCCTGCAAGAAGAGAATGATGGCGCACAGAGCGAAACCACCAATGATGAGGGTGGCAGCGATGAGCGAAATGCACTTCATACGTTTGAACCACACCTTGCTGTTGAGGCCGATGGAGTGCATCATACTCCACACACCGTGGGTGAGGTGGAACCAAATGGCAGCAAACCACACCAAGTAGAGCAGCACGTAGGGCCACTGAGCGAAGTAGTAGCGAACAATGGCTGCACCGTCGGTGGGCGACACTGCTGCTGCACCAAGCATAACTTCGTGGGCACCGGCCAACTCTGCAAACATCATCTTGTACCAGAAGTGTACAAGGTGGAACACGAGGCCGAGGAGGACCACCATACCCAGCACGAGCATATTTTTGCTCGACCACTCAACGCCGGGTTCGCGTTTGGTTACGGCATAGCGGATGGAGCCACGAGCCTTGCGGTTCTGGATGGTCAGCACAATGGCCAAGACAATGTGTGCCACAACCACAACTGCCAGCAAAACGGTGGCGGCAACTGCATACCAGTTAGCTCCGAGGAAGCCGCAAATTGCGTTGTAGGCTTTGTCTGAGAAGACAAGTGCCAAGTTCATACACATATGGAATGTGAGGAACAGAACAAGAATATAGTTGGAGATGCTCATAAACATCTTCTTGCCGATTGAAGAGGTAAAAATACTTCCACTCATAATTATTTACGTTAAATAAAATTTTGTTTTAGTTCTAATTGGCGCAAAGTTACTATTGTTTTTCAAATAACACAATTATTTCCTTAACTTTGTCGTTGGTTTAAGGCAATTATTCTATGAAAAAAACAATTATCACACTGCTCTTGTCGCTTTTTGTGGCTCCGTCGGTGGCTTTTGCACAGACAGGGGAGCCCTTTCCGGAGATAACGGTGCCGGCAATCTACACCGACCAAGCCTCCTATGTGTCCTACTACATTGCCCACTATTGGGACCGCTACGACTTTGCCGCCTACGACAAAAAGTACGCCGAAGAGACCACGGGTCAGGCCTTCGCCAACTTTGCCTATCTGCTACAAATGCAGTCGGGAATTGGTGCCGCCACCCCCGAGGCGCAGTCGGCCGTGAAGGCTATGCTCACGCGTGCTGCGGTGAGCGAGGATGCCTATTGGCACTTCCTCGACCTGTGTGAGCACTACTTCTATGAGCCCAACTCCCCGATGCGCAACGACGAGTTTTTCATCCCTGCCATCACCCACGCACTCTCCTCCAAGAGTCCCCTCGATGAGGACTCCAAGAGCCGCTACCGCACGCTCAAAAAGACCGTGGAGCGCAACCGTCCTAACAGCGTTGCTACCGATTTTGCCTACACCACGTCGAGCGGTGCGCAGGGGCGTATGCATCAGATTAGGAGCGAGATACTCATTCTCTACTTCTACAACCCCGGCTGTGCCGATTGTCGCCGAGTGAAAGATATGCTGGTGGCTTCGGAGGCGGTGAACGCACTCCACAAGGCAGGCCGTTTGAAGGTGTTGGCTGTCTATCCCGACGAGGACCTCACGGAGTGGAAAAAGTATCTGGCCGAAAACCCCAAGTGGTGGATAAGTTCCTACGATAAGGGGGCGGTTGTGATGGGGCGCAATCTCTACGATTTGAAGGCCATCCCCACTCTCTACCTGCTTGATGGCGACAAACGAGTGGTGCTGAAAGACCCCACTCCCGAGAATCTTCTCTCGTTGTTGGAGATGCTTTGATGGTCGGCCGACAGGTTGTCCTACATATTGTCCGACTGATTGTCTGAAAAACGGTCCACTCGGAGGCTGTGTGAAATTTGTTTTCCCTTTCGGTTTGGCTCGAAAGTTGTTGTGGTGAGAAGCGTTTAACCAACCTTAACCATACAACATCATGAAAGAAAAATCGATGCGTAAGTGGCGCTGCAAAAAGTGCAAGTATGTCTATGTCCCGCAAGTGGGTGATGTACGGCACGGTATCCCCGAGGGTACACCCTTCGAGCAACTGCCACCAAATTGGAAATGTCCCATCTGCGGCGCACCCAAAAGCGAGTTTGAGCCCGCATAACAAAGAAGGCCCCGATGTTAATGCATCGGGGCCTTGTGATATTATCACATTACACAGCGGCAGACACTAAAACTCTATGCCGATGCCAACAACTAACACAAAAAACTCTCGGGTATTGAAATCCATACCCGAGAGTTTTTGTGTCGGTCCAACGGTTGACTACAATCTGTCGAGGCAGTCGCAAATGAGTGTGGCACAGGAGCGTATCTCCTCCTCAGTGATGGTAAGCGGTGGCGAGATGCGGAATGCGCTCTCGCAGAAGAGGAAGCAGTCGCTCAATATACCCGCCTCAATAAAGATGTCGAGCAGGCGGAAATAGGCCTCACTACTACCCAACTCCACCGCCAGCAGCAGACCACACCTCCTAATCTCCTGCACCTTCGGGTGGCCCACCACAAGACTCTCAAACAGTGCGCCCTTACGTTCTACCTCGGCCACAAGATTATTCTCCTCCAAGAAGTTCATCGCAGCAAGGCCCGCTGCACAGCACACGGGGTGGCCACCAAAGGTGGTGATATGTCCCAGCACGGGGTTGTGGGTGAGTAGGTTCATCGTATTGTGGTCGCTCACAAAAGCACCCAAAGGCATACCTCCACCGAGAGCTTTGGCAAGGCATAGGATGTCGGGGGTAACACCATATTTGACGCAAGCAAACATCTCGCCACTACGGCCGAATCCCATCTGTATCTCGTCGAAAATCAACTTCGCACCCACTTCCGTACACCTCTCTCGCAGTGCTTGGAGGTAGCCCTCGGCGGGTACAACCACACCGGCCTCACCCTGTACCGGCTCGACCAACACACCTGCGGTGCGGGTGGTGATATATTGTAGGTCGTCGAAGTTGTTGAATCTGATGTGGCGCACATCGGGCAGCAGTGGACGGAAGGCGTAGTTCCAATCCTCGCCACCCATCAGGCTCATTGCGCCGTGGGTGGAGCCGTGGTAGGCATTGCGCATACCTATCAGTTCGGTACGCCCCGTAGCCCTCTTGGCCAATTTGAGTGCGCCCTCCACCGCTTCGGCTCCCGACGACAGAAAATAGACACTATCCAGCGGCTCTGGGAGTGCTTCGGCAATCTTGCGGGCATACTCCACTTGTGGCCTCTCGACCACCTCGCCATAGACCATAATGTGCATATAGTCCCTTGCTTGGGCACACACAGCGTCCACCACTGCGGGGTTACCGTGGCCCACATTGCTCACCGACACGCCCGAAATGAGGTCATAATATGGTTTACCCTCGGGGGTGTAGAAAAAGACTCCCTCGGCCCGAGCCACCTCAATAAGCTGTGGCGAGGGGGATGTCTGACCGATATGTTGCAGGAACTGTTTGCGTAGAATAGACATATGTGGAAATTGAGAATTGAGAGTTGAGAATTGAGAGTTGAGAATTGAGAAATTTCGGTCTTATGGCCCAAAAACTATATATCTGTAAAGCGTTTGCGAAGGATGAGTTCGTCGTCTTTCACGCTCTCCCTTGCCCAGCGGTAGAGCAATTCGGCCTGCTCTCTCTCCGAGAGTCGCCAATCGACCTCGCTGCGGTGGAGCCTCTCCACGAGTTGCTGTATGAGAATTGCCGCACAAGCCGACACGTTGAGACTCTCCACAAAACCATACATCGGAATCTTCACAAATTGGTCGGCGGCGGCCATCACCTCCTCCGAAATACCCTGCTTTTCGGTGCCGAAAACAAGGCAGAACTTGCCCGCTCCGACGTCGAAATTGTCGGGTGTGGTGTCGTCCGTGTGGGGTGTGGCAGCCACAATGCGGTAGCCTTCACTGCGAAGGTGTCCGACGGCCTCCGCTGTGGAGCCATATCGCTGAATGTCAACCCATTTGTCTGTGCCACGCACAATGTGTAGGTTGGCCTGAAAGCCACACAAAAACTCTATGGCGTGCAGCTCCTGCACCCCGAAAGCCTCGCAGTGGCGCACCAATGCACTTGCATTCTGTGGGTGGAAGGTGTTTTCGGCACACACGGTCATATAGCGGGTGCGGTTGGCCACCACTCTCTGCATCGTGGCAAACCTTTCGGGGAGCATAAACTCGGCCAAATATTCGGTGCGTTCACGGTACCACTCGGTGGTTTTCCTATCTGTATTTGCCATCGTCGTCGAGGATTTTGAGGTAGCTTTCGTAGCGGCTTATGGATATTTCGCCATCGGCCACCGCTGTCGTTACGGCACAGTGTGGCTCGTGGGTGTGGGTGCAGTTGTAGAACCTGCAACCCTCGCTCACCCTCATCATTTCGGGGAAGTAGTGGTATAGCTCTTCGGGCTTGATGTCGATGAGTCCGAAACCACGAATACCGGGTGTGTCTATTATGCGGCCACCAAAGGAGAGTGGATAGACGTGCGAAAAAGTGGTTGTGTGTTTACCTTGTAGGTGTGCTTCGGATATCTCGCCTGTCTTGGCTGTTGCGGAGGGCTCAATGGCGTTCACGAGGGTTGACTTTCCCACACCCGAGTTGCCACTCAGCAGGGTTGTTTTGCCCCTCAGCAACTCCACCACATCCTCCACTCCTTCGCCCGTGAGGGCCGAGCACTCAATGATGCGGTAGCCGGCGGAAGAGTAGATGTGTCGGAATTCGGCAAGTTTTTCGGGGTGGTGGCGAGCGGTGTCAATCTTGTTGAGGATAATCACCGCAGGGACCTTGTATGCCTCGCAAGTAACCAGAAAACGGTCCACAAATTCGGGAGCCGTAACGGGTGCGGCGATGGTAACCACCACGGCAGCACAGTCCACATTGGCTGCGATGATGTGCGACTCTTTGGAGAGGTTGGAAGCTCGGCGGATGATGTAGTTGCGCCTCGGCTCAATGGCCACAATCATACCCTCGCCAGCCTCGGTAAACTCCACCTGCACGCGGTCGCCCACCACTACGGGAGAGGTCGAGCGTACACCCTTCAAACGCAGGCGACCACGGGTGCGGCAGTCGTGGATTTCGTCCTCGACCTCCACCTTGTACCAACTGCCGGTACTCTCGATAACGATACCTTCAACTCTTTTCATACTATATTTGTTTTGAGGTGGTTAGGGAGTCTGCCGCAATGTCGGAGTATGCCTCACCATTGTTTGGTGTTCTGAAAACGTCGCTCTCCACGATGGCCTCCTTGACCTCCAAAAGATAGGGGAACACAAAGTTGGAGATGTCTTGTACGGGGCCGGCTATGACCGACTCCTCCAACACCTTTGGCTCCACCCATTGTGTGGTTTTGTTGATGCGTTCGAAGAGTCCGAGCAGGAGAGCCAAAATGAGTGCGTACTCAACCACCGAGAGTGCCAAGCCTCCCAAACGGTTGATGATTCCAAGCCCTGTGGCCTTCAATATCGCTGTCGCTATCCTTCCCATCAAACCGGCTGCAAGTATTGCAACGAGGAAGACAATCACATAGGCAACAATTTCGTTGAGTTCCACACCTATCCAATCGCCGAGTTTGGCTCCGAATTTGAAAGCAAGCCACGCACCGAGCAGCACGCCGACAATACCGCAAAGTTGTGCAATGATGCCCTTCCGGAATCCCTGTATGGCGCCAAAAGCCAACACAATGGCCAAGATTATATCCAAAATATTCATTATAATATGGTAGTAGTGTTTATTTCCTGCGGGAAAATTTTTCGAAATGTAGGTATTTTTTTACCTTTGTGCAAATCATATTCCACAAATAGACAATGAAACGTTTGATTTACAACCTCTTGCTTGTGATGGCAGTGGCTCTCACATTTCCCATTTCCGCCTCGGCACGAGAGAGTTACAACATATCGCGTGATTGGAAATTCTTCACCCACAGCGAGAATCAGTCGCAGCTTGTCAACCTTCCACACCAATGGAACCTTGATGCGCTGAGTGGTCGTACCGACTATTTTCGTGGCAATGGCAACTATATGCGTTACATTGATGCCAAGCCCGAGTGGAAAGACAAGAGGGTGTTTATCCGTTTCGGAGGAGCCAATCTGGTCGCCGACCTGCTCATCAATGGTCGCTATGTTGGTCGCCACAAGGGCGGAGGTGAGGCTTTTGCCTTCGAGATTGGCGAATACCTGAACTACAATGGCCGCGATTTGGTGTGGGTGGTGGTGGACAATGCCAAAGACCTCGATGTGATGCCCACGGCGGGCAACCACATAGAATATGGCGGACTCTATCGCGAAGCCGAAATCATCGTGCAGGAGCCTACACACATCGCTCTGACTCACTACGCCTCTCCGGGTGTCTATGTGCGCACCAAAAAGGTGTCGGCCGAGAAGGTGGAGGGCGAAGTGGAGGTTAAGGTGTGCAGTGATGCTGTGGTGAGTGCGATGGTGCAGCTGAGGGTGCTTTCGCCCACGGGCGCAGAGGTGCTCTCCTCGGTGCAGAGGGTGCGCACAATCAATGGCACAACGGGAACATTCCTCCCGTTCGAAATCGAGAAACCGGAGCTGTGGAGTGGTACGGTTGCCCCCTCGTTGTATAAGTTTGAGGTGTCGCTCACGGTTGCCGGTGCGACCAAAGATAATGTTACGGTAAGTAGTGGTTTCCGCTACTACGAGATTGGAAACGAGGGTTTTTCTCTCAACGGAACCTCATATCCGATACGTGGTGTGCTGCTCCACAGGGATCGCCCGTTGAGCGGTACGGCGGTGAGCGAGCAGGAGGTGTTGGAGGATATCTCCATCGCAATGGAGATGGGTGCTAATGCTATCCGTGTGGTGGGTGGCTCGCATCATCCGTCCTTCTACTCCATTTGCGACCGAATGGGCCTGCTTGTGATTAACGACCTTCCATTTGTTGGCTCGATAACACTCAATGGCAAGGGATTTTTTAATACGGAGGCTTTCAGGGAGAATGGAAAACAACAACTCTCGGAGATGATTTTCCAACACTACAATCACCCCTCGGTGATAGTGTGGAACCTCTTTTCGGAACTTGAACTGCGCGGCGAAAACCCCGTGGGTTATGTGAGGGAGCTCCACTCGTTGGCCAAACGTTTGGACCCGAAGCGTTTCACGAGTGGTTGGAGCAATCAGGATGGGGAGATAAACTTCATTACGGACCTCATCGTGTGGAGCCATTCCTACGGCTGGGGTGAGGGACTCCCCTCGGACATTACCGTATGGCAGGAGCAACTCCACGCCAATCCCGAATGGAGGGCCTTGCGTAGTGGAGTGAGCTACAAGTGTGGCGGTAGCATTTTCCACCAAAGCGATGTGTTGGAGAAGCCGCTTACGACAAGCACTTGGCACCCGGAGAGGTGGCAAACTCACTTCCACGAAACCTACCTCGGTGCTCTGAGGGAGGACGGACTCTTCTGGGGATTGTTTGTGGACACCCTCTTTGACTATGTGGCAAAGGGAACATCTCGCTCGGCCGGAGGTGTGAGCGATATGGGTGTGGTGTCGTTCAACCGACAAGTGCGCAAGGATGCTTTCTACCTCTACAAGGCTGTTTGGAACGAGGAGGATGAGTTTTTGCATTTGGCCGAAAAGAGGTGGAGTCGCCGTAGGGAGCCGCAACAGAGTATCAAGGTCTATACCAACCTTCCGGATGTGGAGCTCACCGTCAATGGCGAGTTTATTGGCGGGCAGGAGAACACTACGGGAGTGGTTGTGTGGAATAACGTGGTGCTCAAACAGGGTACCAACCACATTGAGGTATCCTCTCGCGGTCTGACAGACCAAGCCCACATCGAGATACCCTACAATGCCACAAGGGATTTGTAGGCCGCCCGTAGGTATCCGAAACAGCGGGGTGTGTGTTTGAAACCTACCTGCTGCTTTGGAATAATCTCCCAAGCAAATTGAGAAGCTGTTTGATTTCGCAAACAGATTGCAACAGCCCCCAATAGGTTTATTACTATCTTAACAGCACAAAAAACAAAGGCCGAGAGTGGAAACTCTCGGCCTTTGTGCAATTTCTATTGACGGACTATTTCTCCAACTTGGGACCGGCAGCAACGAGTGCCTTACCCTCCTCGTTGGTGGTGAACTTCGAGAAGTTCTTGATGAAGCGACCAGCCAAGTCCTCAGCCTTCACTGTCCACTCCTCCTCGGCAGCATAGGTGTCGCGGGGGTCCAAAATTGCGGGGTTTACGCCGGGCAACTCGGTGGGCACGGTGAAGTTGAAGTAGGGAATCTGCTTGGTGGGAGCCTTGTCAATCGAACCGTCCAAGATAGCATCGATGATACCACGGGTGTCCTTAATGGAGATACGTTTGCGGGTACCATTCCAACCGGTGTTCACAAGGTAGGCGGTAGCGCCCGAAGCCTGCATCCTCTTCACGAGCTCCTCGCCATACTTGGTGGGGTGCAGCGACAAGAAGGCAGCACCGAAGCAAGCCGAGAAGGTGGGGGTGGGCTCGGTGATACCACGCTCGGTACCTGCGAGTTTTGCGGTAAAGCCCGAGAGGAAGTAGTATTTGGTCTGCTCGGGAGTCAGAATCGACACGGGAGGCAGTACACCAAATGCGTCGGCCGACAGGAAGATAACCTTCTTTGCAGCGGGAGCCTTTGAGATGGGCTTAACGATGTTGTTGATGTGGTAGATGGGGTACGATACGCGGGTGTTCTCGGTAACGCTCTTGTCGGCGAAGTCGCAGTGGCCCTCGGCATCAACGGTTACGTTCTCCAAAAGTGCGTCGCGACGGATGGCGTTCCAAATGTCGGGCTCGCTCTCTTTGTCGAGGTTGATAACCTTGGCGTAGCAGCCGCCCTCGAAGTTGAACACACCCTCGTCGTCCCAGCCGTGCTCGTCATCACCGATGAGCTGACGTTTGGGGTCGGTCGAAAGGGTTGTCTTACCGGTACCCGAAAGGCCGAAGAAAATGGCAGTCTCGCCCTTCTCGTTGGTGTTGGCCGAGCAGTGCATCGAAGCCATACCTTTCAGGGGAAGGAGGTAGTTCATATAGGAGAACATACCCTTCTTCATCTCACCACCATACCAAGTGTTGATGATAACCTGCATCTTCTCGGTGAGGTTGAACACAACGGCGGTCTCGCTGTTGAGGCCGAGCTCCTTGTAGTTCTCAACCTTTGCTTTCGAGGCGTTGAGTACAACGAAGTCGGGCTCGCCATAGTTGGCCAACTCCTCCTCGGTGGGGCGGATGAACATATTTTTCACAAAGTGAGCCTGCCAAGCAACCTCCATAATGAAACGGATTTTCAGGCGAGAGTTCTCGTTGGCACCGCAGAAGGTGTCCATAACGTAGAGTTTCTTGCCGTTGAGCTGGTCGGTGGCAATCTTTTTAAGCTCCTTCCAAGCCTCGGGAGTAACGGGCTTGTTGTCGTTCTTATACTCCTCGCTGGTCCACCATACGGTATCCTTCGAGGTCTCGTCCATTACAAAGAATTTGTCTTTGGGCGAACGGCCGGTGTAGATACCGGTCATTACGTTAACAGCTCCGGTCTCGGTGAGCTGACCTTTCTCAAAGCCGGTGAGCTCGGGGTTGGTCTCGTCCTCGAAGAGCTGCTCATAGGAGGGATTGTAGATTATCTCGGCACCCTCAATGCCATACTTTTTCAAATCCAAAGTAGCCATAGTTTTACTGTGATGTTTTATTATGATTGTTTGTTCTATTTAACACTTAATCCGATTAATCGCGTGCAAAGGTAATACCTTTATTGTTATCAGAAAAACAGTCGGTGTAAATTTAACATTAAATTTTGCCTGTGCGCGCATCGTTTTTTTTGCCCTCAAAGAGTTGTTTTTGAAATCAAAATCACTACCTTTATGGCATAAAACGACCACTATGCCGAAACACTCCTCTCTCTATTTTCACATCCCTTTCTGCAAGCGACTTTGCGGCTATTGCGACTTCCCCAAAACGATGTCGCTCGGACGCAAGGACGAGGTGCTTGCAGCTATGCGCGGGGAGCTCTCTGCGCGGGGTGGAGAGTTGGAGGGTACGGTGCTGAAAACCATCTACTTCGGTGGCGGAACGCCAACGGTTTGCACCCCCGAAGAACTCGGCTCTTTGTTGGGTGTCGCAAGGGTACTTTTCGACACTTCGCAGGTGGAAGAAATAACCGTCGAAGCCAACCCCGACGACCTCTCGGAAGAGTACCTTTGCGGGCTTGCACGGGTGGGTGTCAACAGGCTGAGCGTGGGTGTTCAGTCGTTTCGTGATGAGGACCTTCGACTGATGAACCGCAGGCACGATGCGGCAGGTGCGGTGGGGGCTGTTGAGGCGGCTCGCAGGGCGGGCTTTGAAAACATCTCCATCGACCTCATCTATGGCCTTCCCGACGTATCGGTAGAAGAGTGGACGGAGAGCGTGCGCAGGGCCGTTGCACTCGGCGTGGAACACATCTCGGCCTACTGCCTGACGATTGAGCAGAACACCCTGTTTGGCAAACGAGGGGTGCGGACGGCTGATGAGGAGGTGGTTGAGCAGGAGTATGAGGCTATGTGCGGGTTGCTTCGCGAGGCGGGGTATGAACACTATGAGATTAGTAATTTTGCACTCCCCGGCTATCGCTCGCGACACAATGGCGCATATTGGAAGGGAACACCCTATCTGGGCATTGGCCCCGGGGCACATTCTTACAATGGGACAAACCAACGCAGTTGGAATCCGCCCACCGTTGGGGCCTACCTCGCATGTGCAGGTGCGGAAAACGAATTGCTCTCGCAGGGCGAGCTCTACGACGAATATGTGATGGTGAGGTTGCGTACCTGCGAGGGTGTGGACCTCAAAGAGGTGGAAAAGATGTTTGGCGCAGACCACACAGAACACTTTTTGAAACACGCTGCACGTTTTATCTCCGAAGGGGTGCTGGTGCAATGTGAAGACCGAATTGCATTTGCCGAACACGGGTGGCTTGTCTCGGATGCCGTAATCGAGGAACTGTTCTGCTGATTGTGGTTTTGTGGTGCCGGTTTTGCAAAACTCACACCGATTTACACCCTGCCGACCTCGGTGCCTGCACACCCGAAAGAGGGCTGGTAATATTACCAAAATGTTAATTATTAAAAAAATTTAAAAACCATACAAATTAAATATGGTAAACTTCGGAAAAATTTTTACTTTTGTGCCGATTTTTTGTATCTTTGGGCACTAATCCGAAGATAATTTGGAAGATAAAGAACAAAATAAGATATAGAAACAATCACAAAAAGAGAAAATGCCCTCTTGTTTGTGGTGTGGAAGCGTCCGAGGAGGGACCAATGAATTACACATTGCGACAAGCGGGATGTATAGATTAGGTATGAAAAACGAAACAGTACAGAAACCGGACTATTTGTTTGAGGTTAGTTGGGAGGTTTGCAACAAGGTTGGCGGCATCCACACTGTGGTGGCAACCAAATCGCAGACCATTAAAAAAGAGTTGGGCGACAAGTATATCTTGATTGGTCCCGATATCAATCGCGAGGGCGCAAACCCCGAGTTTGAGGAGGACCTGAATATGTTGCGCGAGTGGCGCCAAGTGCTCTACTCGGAGGGATATCGTGTGAGGGTTGGTCGCTGGCGTGTCGAGGGCAACCCCGTTGTTGTGTTGGTTGACTTCTCGTCGCTGCTGGCTCGCAAGGACGATATCTTGAAATTCTTGTGGGAGGAGTATAAGGTTGACAGCATCAGTGGTCAGTGGGACTACATTGAGCCCGTAATCTTCGGCTTTGCAGCAGGTAAGGTTATCGAGAGCTACATCAACAACTTCTGCTCTTCGACCGACCGCATTGTGGCTCACTTCCACGAGTGGATGACTGCAAGTGGCGGCCTTTATCTGCGTAAAGCTTCGCCCTATACCGCAACCGTGTTCAGCACCCACGCAACCGTTATGGGACGCTGCATTGCAGGCAACGGTCTGCCTTTGTATAGTGGTTTGGGAACATTCAATGCCGACGACTTCGCCCGCCAATTCAACGTGGTGGCCAAGCACTCGTTGGAGAAAGTGGCTGCACGCAACCACGACGCTTTCTGCACCGTAAGCCGCATTACGGCCAAGGAGTGTAAGTATTTGCTCGGTTCGGAGGTTGATGTTGTTACCCCCAACGGCTTTGAGGATGATTTCGTAACCAAAGGCGAGGTTGGCAACAAGGAGCGCAATGAGGCACGCGCAAAGATGATTGAGGTTGCCGAGGCTTGCTTCGGTAAGAAATATAAAAAGGAGCCTCTGATTGTTGGTACTTCGGGCCGATATGAGTTCAAGAACAAGGGCCTCGATGTGTTCATTCAGGCTCTCAAACAGGTTGCAGCCAACGATGCTGATGGTAGGGAGGTGCTTGCAGTGATTGCAGTGCCGGCCGGTAACGAGGGCCCCCGTAGGGACCTTATGGCTCACTTGGCCGACAAGAATAACGCCATTGATGCAAACTTGTTCCCCTGCACAACTCACTATCTGACCAATCAGGATGGCGACCCCATCGTGAGGGCTATGTCCGGCAGCAAACTGATGGAGGCCGATTCGAAGGTGAAGGTGCTCTTCGTTCCCAGCTACTTGCAGGGCAACGATGGTGTCTTTGGTAAGACATATTATCAACTCCTCTCGGGTATGGATTTGACCGTGTTCGCATCCTACTACGAGCCTTGGGGCTACACTCCTCTGGAAAGCGTTGCCTTCTCGGTGCCCACCATTACAACCACATTGGCCGGTTTTGGCAAGTGGGTTGACGACTTGGGCGGCCGCCATAAGGGAGTAACCGTTATTGCTCGCAACGACAGCAACGACGCCGACGTGGTTGATGCTATTGCCGAGACCATCGAGCGTTATGCAGCGATGGGAAAGAAAGAGTATGAGGAGGCTCGTACTTCGGCCTATGAGATTTCGCGCACAGCCCTGTGGGAGAAACTCTTTGAGCACTATGCAGAGGCCTACGGTGTTGCTTTGGACAAGGTTATCACTCGCACCAACAAGGCCGTGTATGACGGAGGTTCGGTGAATGAGCAGGTTAACTTCGTGCGCCAGCAGTTGGTGAGCAGCACTCCCAATTGGAGCCGCGTGATGGTTGAGAAGAGCCTGCCCAAGAGTCTTCGTGCGTTGGAGGTGCTCTCGAAGAACCTCTGGTGGAGCTGGACTCTGGGTGCACACGAACTCTTTGAGTATATCGATGCCGAGTTGTGGGTTGAGTGCCTGAAAAACCCCATCGCATTCCTCGACAAACTCCCCTACCAGAGGGTTAAGGAGTTGGAGCAGGACAAGGTGTTCCTCTCGAAGCTCGCCGAGGTGTATGCGCAGTTTGAGGACTATATGAGCAAGAAGGCCGAGGCCAAAGGCCCGAGGATTGCCTATTTCAGTATGGAATATGGTCTGCACTCGTCGTTGAAGATCTACTCGGGCGGTCTGGGTATCTTGGCCGGCGACTACATCAAGGAGGCTTCGGATAAGAACGTGCCTATGGTGGCTGTTGGCTTGCTCTACCGCTATGGATATTTCACACAGAAACTCTCTGCTCAGGGCGCTCAGGAGGCTGCCTATGAGGCGCAGAACTTCTACAAACTTCCCATTTCTCCCGCAAGGGACGAGGTGGGCAACTGGTGCAGCGTCAATGTTGCACTGCCCGGACGTGTGGTAACAGCACGTATTTGGAAATGTGAGGTTGGTCGTACGGACCTCTATCTGCTCGATACCGACCACGAGTTGAACCTCGAAGAGGATAGGAGCCTCACCTACCACCTCTACGGTGGCGATTGGGAGCACCGCCTCAAACAGGAGCTGCTGTTGGGTGTAGGTGGTATCAGGGCACTTAATGCGCTGGGTATTAAGAGCGATGTTTACCACTGTAACGAGGGCCACGCTGCCTTCATCGGCTTGGAGCGTATCCACAACTACATTGCCGGCAAGAACCTCTCGTTCAGCGAGGCTTTGGAGGTTGTTCGTTCCTCGTCGCTCTACACCACCCACACTCCCGTACCCGCAGGCCACGATGCTTTCCCCGAGCAGATGATTCGCCAGTATATGTCGCACTACCCCGAGAGCCTCGGCATCACTTGGGAGCAGTTTATCAACCTCGGTAAGACAAGGCCCAACGACCCCAACGAGAAGTTCTCTATGAGTTTCTTGGCTTGCAACCTTTCGCAGGAGGTTAATGGTGTGAGCTGGCTGCACGGAGAGGTGAGCAAGGATATTTTGGGCGATATGTGGCCCGGATATTTCAAGGACGAGTTGCACATCGGCTATGTTACCAATGGTGTTCACTTCCCCACTTGGACTTCGTCGATTTTGCGTAAACTCTATGCCAAATACTTTGCCGAGGGCTTCTCGCAGGAGCAATACAACATCCCCGCTTGGCAGAAGGTTCACGACATTCCCGCAGAGGAGTTGTGGCAGGCACGCCTCACTTTGAAGGACCGCCTGTTTAAGACCGTTGGTAAGATTGTGAGCGACAACTCGAAGGCCGCACTCTCTTCGCCCCGCCAGATGGTGGCCGTGAAGGAGAACTTCAAACCAGAGGTGCTGACCATCGGTTTTGCCCGTAGGTTTGCCACCTACAAACGTGCACACTTGTTGTTCACCAACTTGGAGCGTCTGTCGGCATTGGTCAACAACCCCGAGCGTCCCGTACAGTTTGTCTTTGCAGGAAAGGCTCACCCGAAGGATGTTCCCGGACAGGAGCTCATCAAACGCATCGTTGAGGTGTCGGCAATGCCCGAGTTTGTGGGTAAGATTATCTTCCTGCCCAACTACGATATGGACCTTTCGAGGAAGATGGTACAGGGCGTGGATGTTTGGTTGAACACACCCACCCGTCCTTTGGAGGCTTCGGGTACCAGCGGTGAGAAGGCTGTGATGAACGGTGTGATGCAGTTCAGTGTGCTTGACGGCTGGTGGGTTGAGGGCTACAAAGAGGGCGCAGGTTGGATGCTGCCTATGGAGCGCACCTACACCGACCAGAGGTTCCAAGACGAGCTGGATGCCGAGATGATTTACCGCACCATCGAGGAGCAGATTGTTCCTCTCTACTACGATAATCGCGACGAGAAGGGTATGCCTATCGGTTGGATTGAGAGTATGAAGAAGTGCGTGGCAGACATCGCTTCGAACTTCACCACCAACCGTATGATTACCGACTACGAGGAGAGGTTCTATGCACCCTTGTTTGAGCGTAACAAACAGCTTGTGAAGAACGACTACTTGTTGGCTCGTGAGATTGCCGCTTGGAAACGTAAGGTGAGTGCCGCGTGGGACAAAGTGAAGGTGCTCGGAACCAAACAGGCCGATATGGGTAAACAGCCATTTGTTGTGGGTGGTAAGTATCGATTTGAGGCAACCCTCGACATCGATGGCTTGAAGCCCGAAGATATTGGCGTGGAGTTGCTCTTGGCAAGCCAGATTGAGAAGGGCCACGATGTGAAGATTGCCGGCAAGTTTGAGTTGCAGGTGGTTAGCACCGAGGGCTCGAAGGTGGTCTATGCAGTGGAGGCTCCGATGGAGCACACCGGCTCGTATGACATCGCATTGAGGGTGTTCCCGAAGAACGAGAACCTGCCTCATCGTATGGACTTTGCTCTGGTTAAGTGGGCATAAGTCGTTGAGGTCTTGTGGTGGCCCTGCCTGCCGAGAGAGGTGTGGTTGGGCACGCGGAACAAGACCGAATGGAAGAAAGAGTAGAAAATCAGGAAGGGTTGGGGTTGTTCGCCGCACGAGTGGTGTGGTTGAACAACCTCCGCCGTATAGAGATGTGAGAGAAGACCAAAGAGAAATCAACCTAATACAAAAACCTACCTAAAAAAGTTTTAAAAGTAGAAAATAGAGAGAATATGGCAGTACTTACATTTGACAAAAACAGTTTGGGTAACTTGGAGTATTCGCTCCAAAGAGAGGTGCTTTCGACCAACCGTACAGGTGGTTATATGAGCACGACCATAGTCTGTTGCAATACTCGTAAGTATCACGGACTGATGGTTTGCCCGATTAGGGAAGGTGAGGATAGGAGCTATGTACTCCTCTCGTCGCTCGACGAGACGGTCATCCAACACGGCCAACCCTTCAATCTTGCATTGCACCGCTTCCCCGGCATCTATGAGCCGAGGGGCCACAAGTACATCGTGGACTTTGAGTATAGCCCCACACCAACCTTAACCTACCGTGTGGGAGGTGTGCTGCTGAAAAAGGAGATTTTGTGGAGGCAACACACCAGCCATTCGAGGCTGTTTGTGCGCTACACACTGCTGGATGCACGTAGCGAAACGACGCTGCGCCTGAGGCCTTTCTTGGCGTTCAGGGACAAACACGCTCTGAGTAAGGCCAATATGTATGCCAACGGCCACTCGTGGGACGTTAAGGGAGGAGTGAAGTGTAGGCTCTATGAGGAGTTCCCCTATCTCTATATGCAGTGCTCCGACCCGATGGCAGAGTTTGTGGCAGCCCCCGATTGGTACTACGACTTTGAGTATGCCGAGGAGGCAAAACGTGGTTATGACTGCCACGAGGATTTGATGACAACCGGATATTTCGAGGTTAAGCTCAAAAAAGGCGAGCCCCTGATTTTCTCGGCTTCGTTGGAGGAGATTGACCCCGAGATGTTGCACGCAGCCTTTGATAAGGAGCTCTCGGAGAGGAACACAAAGACCGACTTCCTGTCGATGTTGCGCCACTCGGCACACCAATTTGTGGTTCGTTCGGGCGGCCGAAGCGAGGTCGTTGCAGGCTATCCGTGGTTTGGCAGGTGGGGTAGGGACACCTTCGTATCGCTGCCCGGTATCACTCTGGCACAGGGCGACGTTCAGGCCTGTCTGGATGTGCTCGACACCATCACGGGCGAGATGAAAGATGGCTTGTTCCCCAATGTGGGAGAGGCCTACAACTCGGTTGATGCGCCGCTGTGGTTTGTGTGGACCCTCCAACAGTTGGAGGAGAGCATTGGCCGCAAGAAGACGTGGGAACGCTATGGCAAGTATGTCAAGGAGGTGTTGGAGGCCTATCGCAGGGGTATTGGCGATGTTGTGAGGGTTCACGACAACGGCCTTGTGTGGGCTTCGCATCCGCAGTATGCCATTACTTGGATGGATGCCGTTGTGGACGGCAAGCCCGTAACTCCGAGGACCGGCTATCAGGTGGAGATTAATGCTCTGTGGTACAACGCAGTTTGCTATGCTTTGGATTGCGCCAAAGCTGCCAAGGACAAAGAGTTTGTGGCCGAGTGGAAAGAGTTGCCCGAGATTATCAAAGTGAGCTTCTTGGAGAAATTCTGGTTGCAGGAGGGCTATTTGGCCGACTATGTGGATGGCGAGGGTGCCAACACATTCATTCGCCCCAACCAGATTATCGCCTGCTCGATGAACTACAAGATGCTCTCGCTGGTGCAGCAGGAGGCTGTGGCAGATGTGGTTAAACGCCACCTGCTCACGCCCAAAGGTCTGCGCAGCCTCTCGCCCCGCAACCCGCTCTACAAGGGCCGCTATGGTGGCAGCCAGAGGGATAGGGACGAGGCCTACCATCAGGGTACTGTGTGGGTGTGGCCATTGGAGCACTACGTGAAGGCCAAATTTGACGTGCAGGGCGAAGGCTTCCTCTACAAGGCGGAGGAAATATTGGAGAACTTCGAGGAGGATATGAGCCAAAACGGTATCGGCTCCATCTCGGAGATTTACGAGGCCGACCCGCCACACGAGGCGCGCGGCTCCATTTCGCAAGCGTGGAGCGTGGGCGCAGTGCTGAGGATTGCGCAGATGATTAAGAAGTACAAAAAAGCAAAATAGAGTCGCTATATGAGAGTATTAATGTTCGGATGGGAGTTTCCTCCCCACATCGCAGGCGGTCTGGGTACGGCTTGCTATGGTCTGACACGAGGTTTGGCTCGTAATGGTGTGGAGGTTATTTTTGTGGTCCCTAAGGCCTATGGCGATGAGGACCAACGATTTATTCGCGTTGTCAACGCAAGCGACGTAGATGCAATCTACCGTAGCGGAGATGCCGACAGCGACATCTGGCGACACGTTAAGTTTATGGAGATTAACTCCAATATGGTGCCCTACATTTCGCCCGAGCAGTGGGAGCAGGAGCGCAGCCGCAGCGAGAAGGTCGGCTCGGTTCACCACGACGGCGACGTGTGGAGGGAGCGTTACACCTTTTCGGGTAAGTATGGCGCCAACCTGTTGGAGGAGGTCGCAAGGTATGCAGTGGTGGCCCGTCAGGTGGCCATCGAGTTGGAGGGACAGTTTGATGTAATCCACGCACACGATTGGCTCACCTACTATGCGGGTATCGCAGCCAAAGAGGTGTCGGGCAAGCCGCTGGTGGTGCATATGCACGCCACGGAGTTCGACCGCAGTGGCGAGAACATCAACACCCAGACCTATGCTATTGAGCGCGGAGGTATGGAGGCTGCCGACTTGGTGATGGCGGTGAGCAACCTCACGCGTAATATTGTTATTAATAAATATGGTATTCCGGCCGAGAAGGTCGTAACTGTTCACAACGCTGTGCGCTTCGCCGAGGGCAATCAGGAGGAAGAGGAGCGTGGCGTGAAGGACAAGATTGTTACCTTCCTCGGACGTATCACCTACCAGAAAGGCCCCGACTACTTTGTGGAGGCGGCTGCCAAGGTGCTCAAAAGGACCAAGAATGTGAGGTTTGTGATGGCAGGTAGTGGCGATATGATGAACCACGTTATTCGCCGTGTGGCAAGGCTGGGCATTGCCGACAAATTCCACTTCACAGGCTTCCTGAGGGGTGCCGATGTGCAGAAGATGTTTGCGCTGAGCGATGTCTATGTGATGCCTTCGGTGAGCGAGCCCTTCGGTATCTCGCCTTTGGAGGCTATGAAGTCCAACGTCCCCACCATCATCAGTAAACAGTCGGGTGTGGCCGAGGTGTTGGACTACGCCGTGAAGGTGGACTATTGGGATGTGGACGCAATGGCCGATGCCATCTATGGTCTGGTTACCTACCCCGCTTTGGGCGAACTTTTCGCCCGCAAGGGCTTGGAGGAGGTTACGGGCCTCAAATGGAACAACGCCGCAGCCAAAATCAAAGAGGGCTACGAAAGGGTAATCAAGGAACAGGAGGCTAAGCAGAATTAGTGCCCCGCTGTGCCGAAAAGAAATAACAATATTTGGATACAAAAAGAGAAACATAAAGATATGAAAACAGTTTGTCTATATTTTCAGGTTCATCAGCCTCTGAGGCTCAAAACTTATAGGTTCTTCAATATGGGTAAGGACCACAACTACTTGGACGTGAGTGCCAACCGCTCCATTATGCAGCGCGTGGCAGCCGAGTGCTACCTGCCGATGAACAACCTCCTCTTGAAGCTCATCCGTGAGAATGAGGGACGCTTCAAGGTAACCTTCTCCATCTCGGGCCTTGCTATTGAGCAGTTCCGCAGCTACACTCCCGACGTGCTCGATAGTTTCCGCGAGTTGGCCAAAACGGGTTGTGTGGAGTTCTTGGCCGAGACCTACTCCCACTCGCTCTCGTCGCTCATTTCGCCTGAGGAGTTCAAAAAAGAGGTGGAGGCACACATCGCACTGATGCAGAGTGAGTTTGGCTACACTCCCACCGCTTTCCGCAACACGGAGCTCATCTACTCCGACAGCATTGGCGAGCAAGTGGCTGCAATGGGATTTAGGGCTATGTTGGCCGAGGGTGCTCGCCACGTGTTGGGTTGGAAGAGCCCCAACTTTGTCTATGCCAACGCTCTCGACCATAAGTTGCGCCTGCTGTTGAGGAACTATAAACTCTCGGATGATATCGCTTTCCGCTTCTCAAATCAGGGTTGGGGCGAGTGGCCTTTGACTGCCGACAAGTATGCCGGTTGGTTGGCCGACGATAATACCACAGGTGAGGTTGTCAACCTCTTTATGGACTACGAGACCTTTGGTGAGCACCAGAAAGCCACTTCGGGTATCTTCCAGTTTGTGGAGAATCTCCCCAAAGCAATGCTCGCAACGGGCAAAATGGAGTTTGCTACCGTAACAGAGGCCGCAGCTGCACACCAGCCTACGGGCGTACTCTATTGCCTCCACCCGATGTCGTGGGCAGACGAGGAGAGGGACGTTACCGCTTGGCTCGGTAACGAGTTGCAGAACGAAGCGTTCAAAAAACTCTATGGTTTGCAGGAGAAGGTCAATGCGCTGAATTCCAAAGATTTCAACTATGTGTGGAACTTTATGAAGGCCTCCGACCACTTCTACTATATGGCAACCAAGTGGTTCTCGGACGGCGATGTTCACAGCTACTTCAACCCCTACGACTCGGCCTACTCGGCGTTTATCAACTATATGAACGTGCTGAGCGACTTCGACATCGAACTCGACAAGGCACTTGCCGAGGGTGGTGTGGTAGCAGAGGCTCCCAAAGCCGAAGAGCCTGCTGTGAAGGCTCCTGCTAAAAAGGCCCCTGCAAAGAAGCCCGCAGCAAAGAAAACTGCAACCAAGCCCGCTGCTAAAAAGCCTGCCACCAAGAAGGCCGCAAAGTAATAGGGCATAAGAGAAATAGGTCGTAAGAGAGATGAAACTCTTTCATAGAAACTCTCGGGTATGAATTTCAATACCCGAGAGTTTTTTGTTGTTTGCCGCTCTTCCTATTTGCCTTACCCCCCTCCACACTCGTTGGCGCACAAAAAAAGACCAACCCTTGTGGGGCTGGTCCTTTGTGTTGAAGAGAGCGTAATCTCTACTCCTCGTCCATACGGTGCATCTTCTCTACATAAACAGCGTGCTGCATCTGAATACGCTTGGTAACGCTGGGCTTTGCAAAGTACTGACGTGCGCGGAGCTCTTTGAGAACGCCGGTGCGCTCATATTTACGTTTGAATTTTTTCAGGGCGCGCTCGATGTTCTCGCCCTCTTTTACTGGCATAATAATCATAACTGTATCTCTTTTTTTTGTTGTTAATTTCGTTTGTTTTGTTGTGTGGCCGGCGTCTGTAATCTCATCACATCGCATTGGCCCTCTGTGTGTTACTCGCTACTTCTTGACGGGGTTGAATTGAAGATACGGAGAAATCCTTGCGGCCTCCTCCTCGGTAAATATGTTATCCTTTATCATCTCTTCAATAGTGCTCCAACCTCCTCTCTTTTGTCGTTGTTTGAGTATCTTCCTCATACGAGCCGCAGTCATATACGGATGACGTGCCAACTCTTTTGGGGCCACAAAGTTAATATCAATTTTTCGAATTTTGCAACTATCGCACCAAATTTCTTTCACAAAGCGGTCGTAATTCTTCTCCATAATGACCGCAAGGTCTTTGAGTTGCTCGGTGGAGTGGTAGCCTCCAAGACGCTCGCGATAGAGAATGATGTCCACAGCTGAGGCGGGACCGATGCCGGGGAGAGCCACAAGAGCGGTGGAGTCGGCGGAGTTGATGTCCACCAATGTTTTCTCCGGCTCGGGCACCGGCGAGAGGGTTATGAACTCCTCCATAGCAGCATAGAGGGTGTCGCTTATCAGGTAGCAATCGGCAAACTCCAACAAGGAACGGAAACCACCATTGCGCTCGCGATACTCCACCAACGCCTCTGCCTGACGAGCCGTAAAACACCCCAACGAGTAGAATCCTTCGACATCGAGAGTGTTGGGGTCAAATTGGACACGTTTGAAGGCTCGGCTCTTGCGTGGGAACCGCTCGCCCCGCAGGGTGTCTGTGGAGTGGCTCTTGGGCTGTGGACGATACTTCGAGTCGATGTGAATGTGGGGTTTGAGTTGTGCATACAGCGAGTCGCTGACGCCATAGACGATGGCTACATCCTCGGGAATGGAGAAGGTGCGACCACCGGAACGATACTTGATGATGTTGCGTGCCACAAACTTGTCGATGTTCATCTCCCTCAACTCCTCGTATGTTACTGTGTTGGGGTCGAACCGACGCAGACGCAGAGATTGTTGAACACTGTCGCTTTGCGCAAAAACCTCCTCTGGTGCGGGTGTGTTGGCGCTTTTGGAAGGAGTGGTGTGCAGGGCTTCAAATACCACCCACGCCAGAACAAACAGCAGCGGTAGCAGCAGAGCAAGGGCTCGAATATCGCGTTTGGTGAAAAGTTGTGCCATCGTATGGTGTGAAAGTTTTCACAAAAGTAGTGAAAATTGAGTACACTTTGTCTATAAATTTGTATATTTGTCGCGCCTATGCGGTAGAAAAAGGCAAAAGAGAAATTGTAACAACTAACAATATAACAATCACAAACAAAAAGTTATGGCAAACAACAAGTATGAAAGGTTGTTCGAGGAGTTTCCCGGAGTCTCCACCGAGGCTTGGGAGGCTGTCATCAACACCGACCTCAAAGGTGCCGACTACCAGAAGAAGCTGGTGTGGCGCACAGCAGAGGGCTTTAATGTACGCCCCTACTATCGTGCAGAGGATTTGAAGGACATTCAGTGGCTCGGTACAACAGCAGGCGAGTTCCCCTATGTTCGCGGCGTGAAGAACTGCAACAAGTGGAAAGTATTCCAGACAATCTGCGTGAAGGATGCAGCCGAGGCTAATGCCAAAGCTCTCCACGCCATCGAGTGTGGCGTTTGCAGCGTGGGCTTCCACATCGAGAACGAGCTCAGCGCAGAGCAAGTGAACGTTCTGTTGGCAGGTATCGACCCCACCAAAAACGAGTTGGTATTCTGCTCGGAGAACGAGTGGTGGATTGTTGAGCCTGTGATGGCTTGGGCTGCACAGTTCGACAAAGAGGCCGTGCGTATTGCATTCAACTTCGACCCCATCATGTGGGGCCTGTCGGCCTATGGCACTTTCTGCTGCGGCTGCGACAAGGGTACCCCTTGCTTCGAGAAGTTGGCAGGCTACATCAAAGAGTATGCCGAGTGGAAACACGTTCGTTTCGTGGGCGTTGACGGCTCGTTGCTGGGCAACAGCGGTTCGACCATCGTTGAGGAGCTTGGTTATATGTTGGCCGCAGGCCACGACTACGTGGTTAGGCTTATGGAGCAGGGCGTGAGCGCAACTGCTGCTGCCAAGAGCCTCCGCTTTACCACCTCCATCACCTCCAACTACTTTATGGAGATTGCAAAACTCCGCGCCGCACGTCTGTTGTGGGCCAACATTATGAAGGCCTACGAGCCCGAGTGCAGCTGCGCCGAGAAGATTTACCTCCACGCCGTTACCTCGATGTGGAATCAGACCGTATATGACTCCTATGTGAATATGCTCCGTGGCACCACCGAGGCTATGAGTGCTGCCATCGCAGGTGTACACTCGTTGGAGGTACGTCCCTTCAACAACGCCTACGCTTGTGGCGACGAGTTTGCCGAGCGCATCGCACGCAACGTGCAACTGCTCTTGAAGAACGAGGCTCACTTCGACAACGTGGTGGATCCCGCAGGTGGCTCCTACTACATCGAGAACCTCACCGCAAGCATCGCACAGGAGGCTTGGAAACTCTTCCTCGAAGTGGAGAACGAGGGCGGCTACATCGAGTCCTACGAGAAGGGCACCATCGCTGCCAAAGTGAACGCTTCGGCCGAGAAGAAGAACAAAGAGGTTGCTACCCGCCGCATCACCCTGCTCGGTACCAACCAATTCCCCAACTTTGGCGAGACTCTGGGTGCCGACGTTAAGGCTTGGCAGTTCGACAACACCTGCTGCGAGGCCAAATTCCCCGCACTGAAACCCTACCGTGGTGGCGAGGCATTCGAGGCTATGCGTCAGGCAGTTGATTTGAGCGGCAAGGCTCCCAAAGCATTTATGCTCACTTGTGGCAACTTGGCTATGGCAAGGGCAAGGGCACAGTTCAGCTGCAACTTCTTTGCTTGCGCAGGTATCAAAGTGCAGGACAACACCTTCTTTGCTTCGGTAGAGGAGGGTGTGAAGGCCGCCAAAGAGGCCGGTGCCGAGATTGTTGTGGTGTGCTCGTCGGACGACGACTACGCAACTCTCGCTCCTGAGGTTGCCAAGCTCGTTGGCGAGGATGCTATCGTTGTGGTAGCAGGTGCGCCCGCTTGCGCCGAGGAGTTGAAGGCACAGGGCATCACCCACTTCATCAGCATCAGGGACAACGTTTTGGAAACCCTGAAAGGTTATCTTAAAGAGTTGGGTATTTAATTGAAGGAGGAGAAAGAATTATGAGAGCTCAATTTACAGATATCAAATTTGAAGGCGCAACCGAGGGTTGCTGCCAGAGCAAACAGTGCTGCGGCGAGCAGAAAGAGTGGATGACCGCCGAGCAAATTCCCGTTAAGGGCCTCTATTCCGCCGAGGATTTGGAGGGTATGGAGCACCTGAACTATGCAGCAGGTGTGGCTCCCTTCTTGCGTGGCCCTTATAGCACTATGTATGTTATGCGTCCTTGGACCATCCGCCAATATGCAGGTTTCTCGACCGCCGAGGAGAGCAACGCTTTCTACCGTCGTAACCTCGCATCGGGCCAGAAGGGCCTTTCGGTTGCATTCGACCTCGCTACCCACCGTGGCTACGACGCCGACCACCCAAGGGTTGTTGGTGATGTTGGTAAGGCAGGTGTGAGCATCTGCTCGGTGGAGGATATGAAGGTGCTCTTCGACGGTATTCCGTTGAACCAGATGTCGGTGTCGATGACTATGAACGGTGCCGTACTTCCCGTGTTGGCATTCTACATCGTGGCAGGTTTGGAGCAGGGTTGCACCCTCGACCAGTTGGCCGGTACCATCCAGAACGACATTCTGAAAGAGTTTATGGTGAGGAACACCTACATCTACCCACCAGAATTCTCGATGCGAATCATCGCCGACATCTTTGAGTACACCTCCAAGAATATGCCCAAGTTCAACTCGATTTCCATCTCGGGTTACCACATGCAGGAGGCAGGTGCAACTGCCGACATCGAGCTGGCCTACACTTTGGCCGACGGTTTGGAGTATCTGCGTGCAGGTGTGAACGCCGGTATGAGCGTTGACCAATTTGCACCCCGCTTGTCGTTCTTCTGGGCTATCGGTATGAACCACTTTATGGAGATTGCCAAGATGAGGGCAGCAAGGCTCTTGTGGGCAAAGATTGTTAAGCAGTTCAACCCCAAGAACCCCAAATCGCTCGCTCTGCGTACCCACTCGCAGACTTCGGGTTGGTCGCTCACCGAGCAGGACCCCTTCAACAACGTAGCACGTACGGCCATCGAGGCAATGGGCGCAGCTCTGGGCCACACCCAGTCGTTGCACACCAACGCTCTGGACGAGGCTATCGCACTGCCCACCGACTTCTCGGCACGTATTGCTCGTAACACCCAGATTTACATTCAGGAGGAGACCAACGTATGCCGCTCGGTTGACCCGTGGGCAGGTTCGTACTATGTTGAGAGCCTCACCAACGAGATTGCCCACAAGGCTTGGGAGCACATCCAAGAGATTGAGAAATTGGGTGGTATGGCCAAAGCTATCGAGACCGGTATTCCCAAGATGCGTATCGAGGAGGCTTCGGCTCGCAAGCAGGCTCATATCGACTCCGGCGAGGAGATTATCGTGGGTCTGAACCGCTACCGTTTGGAGAAAGAGGCACCCATCGACATTCTCGCAGTGGACAACACCGCTGTTCGTGAGAGTCAGGTGAAGAGGTTGCAGGAGTTGCGTGCTTCGCGCGACGAGGCAGCCGTACAGAAGGCTCTGGCTGCACTTACCGAGTGTGTGAAGACCAAAGAGGGCAACCTCTTGGAGCTCGCAGTAGAGGCTGCCAAAGTGAGGGCAACTCTGGGCGAGATTTCAGACGCTTGCGAGGTTGTTGTTGGTCGCTACAAAGCAGTTATCCGTTCCATTTCTGGTGTATATTCGAGTGCTATGAAGAACGATGCAGATTTTGCAAAAGCAAAAGAGATGGTAGCCGACTTCGCTAAGAAGGAGGGTCGCCAGCCCCGTATTATGATTGCCAAACTTGGTCAGGACGGCCACGACCGTGGTGCAAAGGTTGTTGCTACCGGTTATGCCGACCTCGGCTTCGACGTGGATATGGGCCCCTTGTTCCAGACTCCCGAGGAGGCTGCCAAGCAGGCTGTTGAGAACGATGTACACGTTGTTGGCGTGTCGTCGTTGGCAGCAGGCCACCTCACCCTTGTTCCTCAGATTATTGCCGAGTTGAAGAAACTCGGTCGTGAGGACATCGTTGTGATTGTAGGTGGTGTAATTCCCGCTCAGGACTACGAGGAGCTCTATCAGGACGGTGCCGCCGCCATCTTCGGCCCCGGTACCCCTGTGGCTACTGCGGCAATCAAGATTATGGAGATTCTCTCGGAGTAGTCCAAGAGGTATCCGCAAACCAAGTGAGGGTAGGCCTATGATTGGTCTGCCCTCATTTTTTTGACGATGGTGGTGGTGGCGACACCATAGGTTTTACTTATGAGACAATCGAAAAATATCATAGCTCAAAGGTGTACCAAATTTAAAATTTATGCACTATATTTGTAGTAGAAAAACAACCACGAATTAACAACTAAAAAACATACAACTATGAAAAAGAACATTAGCGACCGCCTTGTAGCGGCTATCAACGACCAAATCAATGCCGAGCTCTGGTCGGCTTATCTCTACCTCTCGATGTCGATGGACCAAGAGGCAAAAGGTAACAAAGGTTTTGCAAATTGGTTCTTCATCCAATTCCAAGAGGAGCAGGACCACGCACGTATCTTTATGAATATGCTCAACTCGCGCGGCGCAGAGGTTAAGTTGCAGCCCATCGCAGAGGTTGATACCGAGTGGGCAAGCCCTCTGGCAGCTTGGGAGAAGACCCTCGAACACGAGCAGGTGGTAACCGCACGCATCAACAACCTGATGGCTATTGCCAAAGAGGAGCGTGATTATGCATCGGAGAGTTTCCTCCAATGGTTCGTAGACGAGCAGATTGAGGAGGAGGAGAACGCACGCGATATCATCGACATCTTGGAGAAGATTGGCGACAACAAATATGGCCTCTATGAGTATGACAAAGAGTTGGGTGCAAGGGTTTACACCACTCCTTCGCCTTTGGCAAACGCAGAGTAGGTTATATTAGAAACCAAATACCCCAAGCGATAGTGTTGTCGTGAAAAGATGAAGGGGCGGGAAGATTTCTTCCCGCCCCTTCGTTTTGTGGTGCGCTTCGGTGTGTTGGCCTAAAATCAATACGATTTTTCGCCCCTCGCCACACCAAGCCTCACCACCCTCTCATAAGAGGAGTGTTTTTAGATGGATATGTTCAAAATCTCAAACTCCATCAGGCCCACAGGTACCTGAACCTCCACCTTGTCGCCCTTTTTGTGCCCGAGCAGGGCGTGGCCGATGGGGGTCTCAACCGAGAGTTTACCCTCGGCGAGGTTAGCCTCGTGGTCGCCCACAAGGGTATATTCCATCTCGGCTCCGGTCTTGCAGTTGCGGAGTTTTACTTTGTTGAGAATTTGCACTTTGTTGAGGTCGAGGTGCGACTCGTCGATGATGCGTGCATTGGCGAGAGTCATCTCCATACGCATAATCTTGGCCTCCAAATTGCGCTGTGCCTCCTTTGCGGCATCATACTCGGCGTTCTCCGACAGGTCGCCCTTGTCGCGAGCCTCGGCGATGGCCTCGGCGGCTTTGGGGCGCTCCACGATGCGCAATTCGTCCAGTTCGGCTTTCATTTTGTTGTAACCCTCTTTGGTGAGAAGGATTGCTTCGTTTGCCATAATTGTTGTCCTATTTTTAATTGTTTTTTGTTCGTTTGGTAGGAGCGAAAAAAATATGAATTTCGACCATTATAGCCGAAACCCAGTACTCCAATTCACACCAAAAGTGCTTTTATTTTCCACAAAGGTAGGCACTTTTTTCGAATAAACAAATTTTGTGCTAAATTTGTATGTATCAATTAAAAGAATATGGAATGTTACTCTATGGCAGTGTGATGGGTTTTTCTGATTTGTGGACGATATTGTCGTTCTCGTGGACTGTGTTGGTTGTCATCACGGTAGTTGCGGTTATTGCCGAAAGGCGTGAGCCGGTGAATACTTTGGCGTGGATTATGGTTATCACTATGTTTCCCGTCGGAGGTGTTATCCTGTTTCTTATTCTGGGGCAGAATCACCGCAAACAGCGTACCTTTATGCAGAAGGAGTTGTATGACTCGGAGGTCATTACCCATCTTTGTAACGAGCAGTTGCACCACATTGCGCATCCCGATAGGGCCACTATGCCCAATCGCAACTTCGTGCGCCTGATGCTCAACAACAGCAGGGCCTTGTTGACGGAGCGCAATAGGGTGAGTATTCTCAACAATGGCGAACAGACCTTCCCCGATATGTTCGAGGAGATGAAAAAGGCAGAGAAGTTTATCCACATTGAGTTTTTTGCCATCGAGGGAGGTGTGTTGTTCGACAGGTTGGTTGAGATATTGGAAGAGAGGATTGCTGCCGGAGTGGAGGTGCGCATCATCTACGACAGTGTGGGTAGCCGCCGTCTGTGCCGCCGAGAGCTGCGCCGCTTGCGTGCCACGGGTGCCGAGGTGAGGAGTTTTATGCCGGTGTGGATTGCACGCTTTACCGACAAGGTCAACTATCGTAACCACCGTAAGATTGTGGTCATCGACAGCAGGGTTGGCTACACGGGCGGTGTCAACATTGCCGACCGCTATATCGATGGTGTGCGTGGGGGCATTTGGCGCGACACCCACCTTCGCATCGAGGGAGAGGCTGTGGCAATGTTACAGTCGGTCTTCATTGCCGATTGGCACTTCGTTACCGATGGGTGTATGCTCTCCGACGAGGTCTATTTCAGCACACAGGAGGTGGATGCTATTCTGCCCATCCAGATTGTTACTTCGGGTCCTGACTCTCCCTATGCTTCCATTATGCAGGCCTATTTTGCCGCCATAGGCAAGGCCGAAAGGTATATCTATGTTTCCACTCCCTACCTTCTGCCCAATCAAGCCATCGTTACGGCTCTACGTGTGGCGGCCCTGAGTGGGGTGGATGTGAGGGTGCTCATCCCTGTCAGGGGCGACAACATCTTTGTTGCGTGGGCAGGTTACTCCTATGTGGATTCCCTTATGGAGGCAGGTGTGAGGGTGTACCTCTACAACAAGGGCTTCAACCACTCCAAATTCCTGCTTATCGACGATCGCATCAGTTCGGTGGGCTCTGCGAACCTCGACAATCGTAGCTTTGAGGACGACTTTGAGGTGCAGGCCATCATATATAACAAGGCCGTTACGGAGGAGTTGCGTGGATATTTCCTCCAAGACCTTGCGAAGAGTACGGAGATTACGCCCGAAACTTGGGCCAAACGTTCTCGTTTGAGCAAGATTATGGAGCCGATTGCCCGCCTTCTGGCACCCCTGTTTTAACGAGAATTTAGCGAAACTCACGTTATTTTAATCCACCGAAGAGGCCCACTTTGGCAAGTGGTTTGCAACATTTTTTTGTACGAAGGAGATTGAGGACTCCGAGCCGACATCCAGCCTTCCGTATGGGTTAAACAAAAAATGTTGTAAGGTTATGAAACGGTTGATTATCACGGGCTTGTCGTTGCTGCTTGCCCATTGGGTTGCCGACGCCCAAATTCTCAAATTCGGCGCAAGATTTGGTCTTAACACCGGAGTTTACGATTTCGAACAGGTGCCCATAGAGGGCGGTGCGGTTGTTCCGGTTTCCGACAGGTGCGGGGGTTATCAGGTGGGCGCTCTGATGAGGTTGACCATTCCCCACTTTATCTACATCCAGCCCGAGTTGGATGTGCAACTGCGCGACCTATCCTTCGGCATCCGACAAGAGGGACAGCCAATGGAGTACAAAAACACTCGTGTTGTGCGATTGGAGCTGCCCGTGATGGTGGGGTTCAACATTCTTGCGGCCCACTTTTTTGCGGGGCCCGTGTGGCACATCAGCACCCGACAATACAACCGAGGGGCGGGCACTACACCCTTCGAGTTGCGATTTGACGACAATGACGTGGCGGCTATGGTGGGTGCAGCCATTGACTTTGAGGGTATCTTTATGGAGGTGCGCTATATGAGCTATTTGCGCCAGACGGAGGTCGAAATGAGTGTGCGTAGCGAGAGTGCAATGGTGGACGTTACCCACGACGATATGTTGCAAATCAGCTTTGGGGTGCTGTTCTGATGGGGGACAACCGGTCTGATGGATGGAAACAACAGGATAATTATGTCCTGCACGCCACCTTTGGCAGGCCATTTGCAGGTGTGATGGTGAAGTTGAACCAACAAACAACACTGATTATGAAAGACGAAAAATGTAAAACCAAAGAGAGCGAGGCAGCCAAAGGGTGTGGAACAAAACCCTCCGAGCAGCCCAAGTCCACAACCGACAACACCCACAACAAAGGGTGTGGATGTGGTTGTGGCTCCAAAAAGTAGCCGGCCGAAAGGCATAGTCTTGCCCAACGGCACTTCCTACGCCACCCCGAATGGCGAGGGTGTGCATCCGGCGACCACTACACAACAAAAGGCTGAATCCCTACCAATGAGGGTTCAGCCTTTTGTGTCGGTTGACGGAATTGTTCTTCCGCCTGTATCTCCTAAAACTCTTTGAGTCTTAATGGTTCCACATTTTTTGTGGTGGGTTGTGGTGCGAACTCCACCCAATAGTAGCTCTGCTCGGTGGTCATTATTGCGCCGCTCACAGCATCAATAAGCCAGCCAATGGGCTCGGTGAGGTTGAGGATTGACACCCAATTGAACTTCTTGTCGATGTTGACAACTGCGGTGAGGTCGTTTGCTTCAAATCGAGCAAAGCTGTCGTCGAAGCCACACCTAACCTTTGCCTTGAAGGGGAAGGTTACATTGTGGTATCTGCGTCCATCGATGTTCACAACATCAGCTCTTTTGATGTCGCTGTCGAAGGTTACTCGCTTGGTGTCCCCACTGAGTATGGTAGCGCACGAGGTACAGGAGAGTGCGCACAGTAGGATGATAAGTATTTTCTTCATTGTGTTTGGTGTGTATTAAAAGTTGTCAATGTGTGGGGCGAATGTAGTAAATATATCTATTCGTTGTTCCTCTCCTGCAACAAAATTTCTCGCAGGCGGTCGTTGTGGGTGCGCAGCACTCTGGCGTTGCGCCTTTCGGTAAGTAGTCGTGCTCTCTCTTGTCCCACAAAATAGGTGTTGCTCAGCGGTATGCCCGTGCCGAGCCACGCACTCAACCAATGGCCGGCCACAGCCTCGCCCACACCAAAGGCAATGAGCCCTCCGTTTATGGCCAGCGACACCACACCGCTCCACACCTCACCGGCATATAATTGCCCCACGCCGGGCACAAGGCTCAGGTACCACGCAACCATAGGGTTGCGCAGTTTTGGGGCGGTGGCGTAGAGTTTTTTCACCTCGGCCTTCACCTCTTCGGGTGTGTTGCTCAGGAACACATTTGCAGCCCTCTCGGAGCGCTCCCACTCGCCCTGTTCGCCTGCGGCGAGTGCTTCGAGGAGGGAGAGTTCGGTGAGTGTAGTGGTGGCTGTCGGGGGTAGGTAGAGTCGGGCCTCGTCAATGGTGGCTAGCGCATCCTCAAAGCGGGCCGCAAGGTATTGGCATAGGGCTTTCTGGTGGTAGTATGTACCACTCTGCTCCTCGGAGAGTGCCCACACATTGAGCCTGCCGAGTTCTCGTGTGGCCTCCTCATAGAGCCCCTGCTGTTTGCGAACTTCGGCTTTGGCCAACAGAGCAGCATTGGCATCGGCGGCCGAGTTGGAGGAGAACACTGCTCGCTCCAATCTCAAAGCCTCCAAAGCCAGAGAGTCGGCACTCTGCGCACTAACGGAAAATGGAGCGCAGAGGTATGTGAAGGCCATACATAACAGCCCCACTACGTGTCGTTTCAAACTCTTCGTAATAGATTCTCACGGAAGCCACGCTCCCGAAAATGTTTCCAATATACAGTAGGCTACCAATGGTGCCATAGGCAATGGTGCGCCAATTGTTGGGTGTTCCGGCCTTTGCCCAACTCTCGGCTGTGAGGCCCGCAAAGGCTCCTACGAGTAGGAACGAGGCGACACCTTCGCCCACGTTGCCTGCATATATCTTACCCAAACCCGGCACCACGGCCGAAGCCACGCCTGCCACCCACGGTGAGAGGTTGCGAGGTGTGGTGGTGGCCAGATTGTCGAATATGTGTTGTTGTTCGGAGAGTGCAAAGTGGCTATATGTGAATGCCTTGCTTTGGGCCTCATACTCCTCTTTGTCGCCCTCCAATAGAGCAATGCCCGCACGCTCAAAGGCGAGGAGTTCTCGGTACTCTTCGGCTTGTGGTGTGGCGGCAAATTTGTCGAGGGTTAGTTTTGCTTCCTTCTTGTTGCCCAGCGAGAGGTGGCAGATGGTGCCGTAGAAGGCACTCTTTGGGTAGAACTCGCTATTCGTACCTACGCGCCCAAACGACAAGGTTGCCTCTCCGAAATTTTGGAGCGTATAGTGGGTTTGCCCCCTCAGGTAGTGGAGAGTGTCGAGCGCTGCGGGCGAAAACATCTTCTCGTCCAGAGGCTGTGTGGCGAGGGTTTGCGCATCGCGCAGCAAGCCGTTACCTATGAGGTAGGTGCCAAAGTCATAGTCGGCCCGTGCGTGGCTCTGCTGACCACACACTGCTCCCAACGACAGCAACAGAGCTGTCAGTATGCCAACTATGCGTCTAATCATTTTTTGTGTTTGCGATACCTCTGAACGCTATCCTCCACAACTCCTTGTCTGTTTTTTGGCGTGGTGTGTCGCCCGATACGGGTGTTTCGCACAAGGCGGTCGAAGGAGTAGAAAAGGGCCCTTATGCCGCCATATTCCTCCACGAGGGCTTTGAAATACTCCTCGTTGGTGTCGGTGTATCCGCCGGGACCCACCACTTCGGGTGCTATCTCGTTTTGCCACACATACATCCCTGCGCTTGTAAGGTGGTAGAGTGGCGATAGGGTGCGACGGTCGGGTTGCAGTCCATAGGGGTAGTGTCTGTCCCTCCTTGCGCCCTCAAACTCCACCGAGCGCAACAGTTCCCTATCGCTCTTCGGGGCCTCTTGTGCCGACGAGAGCGTCAGAGAGAGTAGGGTGGTGCACACTATGGCGAGGAATATGTGGGTGGGTTTTGTCATCTCTTAACAGCTTTTGGTTGCTCCAACGCCACCTTCACAGCATCGGTCGGCACCTCAAAGTCGAACATCTCCGACTGCGCATCGGCACCAATGGTGAGGTTGCTGTATGTGCTTAACATAATGAGCGAATCGGTGGGGGAGGTGTATTCAACCTCAGTGATACGCATGGGCATTGGCACACGCCCCAGCTCATAGCGAGAAAAATAGACCTTCCTAATGGCGTTGCCCTTGGGTCCGTAGTAAATCATACACACGGGCAGGTGGCGGTCGAAGGCCAACTCAACCTTAACCACGCCCTCTGTTTTGGCCTTCGGTTCGAAGGTTTTGATGGTCATCCCGTCCTCTTGTCTAATCTCCGTCTGCTTGTAGCCATACATCGGCAGGTCCATATCCACAAATCTGCCCGATGCAAACATCGACACGGTCTCCTTGTTTGAAGCCATCTCTTTGTTGTCGGCCACCACCACCGTATTCTCTTTGGGATTGTAGATGCGCATCTCGCCGAGTGTGTTGGTGAGGGTGATGATGTGTTGGGGGCGGTGGGTTACACTCACAAGGCGTCCGTCGGGATTGAGATAAAGACTCTTTGTGGCTGTAACTTTCTTGCCCTGCGACACCGTTACGGTCTGTACATCCACCGAGAGTCGATGTTGTGCGAGCAGGGTGGTTGGTAGCAATAGTGCTGTTATTAGTATGGGTAATATTGCTCGTTTCATACAATATAAAAAAATTACGGGGCGAGGTTTGTTGCTCCCTTCGCCCCGTAAAGATAGGTCTAAATTTGGATTAGAACAAATCAGCCCACATCAGAATCCTTGGGTTGTTGATGTACTGAGGATTGATCTTGTTGTCCTGAATCAAGTCGAGAGTCATCAAAACTGCATCAACGAGGGTAACGATACCAAGACCACCACCGGTCAACAGATAGGGAAGACCCATCCAAATAGTGGTACCGAGGTAGTAGCGGTGCAGACCACACCAGCCGGTGAACCAGCTCAAAAGGGTTGCAATCAGAGGATCCTGGTTGCTGCTCAACGAAATCATGTCAGCTGCGGGCATCACGGGTGCAGCCTCCATAACCATCTCTACCGAGTTCTCAACCAATGCGTCAATGGCTGCATCGTTGGCAACGTAGTTGTTGGCCGAAGCCGAGCAGATTGCAAACAGTGCAACTGCGAGGGTAAGTACAAGTTTCTTCATAACTTTAAGATATTAAGTTAAACATTAGGTTTTAGTTCGAAGTGTTACAAAGACCACGTAGCCAACTTCTATTTTTGCCATAAATGGACCTTTCTTGCTTTCAAATTGGCTGGTGGAGTCTCCCTTCTCCATTACAAATATAGCATTTTTAGATTAAAGTGATACCATTTGCCCACACTTTTTTTTGATTGTTGTGCGTTTTTTCCCCAACAAAAAAGGTGGCTCCAAACGAAGCCACCTTTTTGCACATTATCGAATGATGTTCACTCTCCACTCTATTTGGTGGTGAACTCCTGACCGTCGGGCATACGGAACGTGATGCTGTCAATGGTCAGAGCGTCGTTCTTAACAGCAAAGTTAGGAGTCTTAACAACACCCTCCCACAAGGCCTTGAAGTCGCGAGCTGCATACAAAGGTACGTTTACGATGAACTGACCATAATTGAGGTCGGTAACCACAAAGCTCTGGTTCTCTGCATCGTAGGTGCCAATGGTCAACTGCAATACAACGCTCGAAGCTCGTTTCTGGATGAATGCTGCCTCTGCCTCGCGAGTCAACTCGGCTTTGAGTTTGGCAATGCTCATCTCGTTTACGCGAGCGTTATACTGGGCCTCGGTCTCGAACTCATCCTTAGTCGAGAAGGTCTCAACCTTGTCGGCCATATACTCCTTGGCGAAGTTGGAGAACTTCTGGTAGTAAACATAGTCTTTCTTATACTCGGGAGCCTCCTCTGCGCTGTAAATCAAAGGAATAACCTCTGCGCCGGTGCGATTGATGTAGCCATAAACATTCTCCAACGATACGAGTGCAAGGCCATCCTCAAAGCTACCAATGGTGTCATACTTGGGAGCAGTGATACCACGACCGTTCTTGTCGATAAGGCCACACTTGCCATCGAGTCTTACCCAAGTAACACCATCCACAAAGGTACCAATCTCCTCATAGATGGTCGGGATAATCTCATCGTACTTGGCATCCAAGCAACCCCACTTGTCGTTGGCTTTCACAGCAGCAAGACCATCAACCCAATCGCCAACTTCGTCATACTTGACGGGAGTAATCTCGTTACCCTTCACGTCAATCCAACCCCATTTACCATTGGAGGAAACTTTGGCGATGCCGCGCTCGAACGAGCCCACGTGGTCGTAGATTGTGGGGATAATCTCGCGGTATTTCATATTCATAAAGCCATATTTGCCGTTAGCCTTAACAAGTGCAAGGCCATCCTCGGTGAAGTCGCCAACCTCCTCATACTTGGGCTCAACGACAATCTTACCGCTCTGGTCAACCCAGCCATACTTGTTGTCGAGAACAATCTTCGACAGGCCGGCAGCATCCCAATCGCCAACGCTGTCGTACTTGATGGGCAACAACTCGATGCCGGCACGGTTGATATAACCACACTTATCACCAATGGTTGCTTTTGCTATGCCGGTCTCGGTGAAGTCGCCAACGGTGTCATAGATAGCCTTACTGCTCTGAGCACCCTCTGCGTTAATCCAGAAATACTTGCCGTCCTTCTGAACCATTGCAGCGCCTTGGTGGAATGCCAATACGGAGTCGTATGTGGCGGGGACAACCATCTTACCCCTTACGTTTACAAAGCCCCATTTGCCATCCAACTGAACGGGAGCCAAGCCCTCGGTGAAGGTGCAGGTGCCGAGATATTTGAGCGATACGGTGATTACACCATTGCGGTCGATGTCGAACCATACATCACCACTCTTAACCTTACCGGTGCCACTATTGTCGAAAGGCTCAGATGCATCATAGCGCAATGCAATTACAGGTTTGCCGGTCTGGTCAATCCAGCCCCACTTGCCATCGAGCTCAACCCTTGCGAGGCCCTCAGCGTCGAAGCAGTCGGCCGATGTGTACTTGATGGCGATAACCTCTTTGCCCGACTTGTTGAGCCAACCATAGAGGCCGTCCTTCTTAACTCTGGCAACGCCTTGGGTGAAGTCCATAACATCGTCATACTCTACGGCAATCACAATCCTGCCATTCTGGTCAATCCAGCCATACTTGCCGGCCATACCAACCCAAGCAAGGCCCTCCGAGAAGTTGCTTGCAGCGTCATATTTGAGTTTGATAGCCTCCCTGCCGTTGGCATTTACAAAGCCCCATTTGCCACCGGCATAGGTGCCCTCAATCCAAACGCCACCGGTGCTAACCCTTGCCAAACCGTCGCAATAGACATCGGCAAAGTTGTATTTAACCCTCACAGCTGCCTTGCCTTTGGCGTTATAGAAGCCCCAAAGACCACCGCTGTAAACGCCGTTCTCATCCTTAGCACCCTTCTGACCTGCGCGAGCAAGACCGCCTACGAAGTCGTCCAAGAAGTCGTTCTTGAAGGGAACAATCTTTTTACCCTCGGCATTAACATAGCCATATTTGCCTTTTGAGTCGAGAACCTTGCCCAAACCTTCGGCATTGAAGTCCCAAACCTGAGCGTTGTTAACTTTTACAACCTCTTTACCCTCGGCATTAACCCAGCCCCATTTCTCTCCAATGGAAGCCTTTGCAAGGCCAACGGTGTTGAAGGGTGCGAGAGAGTCATATTTAATAGGTATAACCTTTTTGCCATCCAAATTGAGCACACCCCACTTCTCTTCCTGTTTTACCCAAACAAGACCGGCCTCGGTCCACTCGCCAACCTCGCTGTAAACAACGGGAGAGATGGTTTTGCCATCTTTGGTAATCCAGCTGTAAAGTCCCTCTTTGGCAACCTTACCCACACCTCTGGCGTCGAAGGGCCACAATTGGGTGTACTCAACTTTGGTGATACGTTTACCCTCGGTGTTGATCCAACCATAGAGCTCACCCTCTTTTACCCAGTTAAGGCCATCCTCGGTCCACTCGCCAACTTCGTTGTTAACCACGGGAACAATCTCTGCACCGCTGCGGTTTACCCAGCTGATAAGGCCGTCGATGGTAACTTTTGCAAGACCATTAATGGCATAGGGCTCGAAGGTGTCGTAAACGATGTTAGTAACCTCCCTACCTGTGATGTCGAGGATACCATATTTGTTTGCAATGGTAACGAGTGCAAAACCTGCCTCGAATTTACCGATGGTGTTGTATTTCAGAGGTGCGATAATCTTACCATCCGAAGCAACCAAACCATAAAGACCATCGCTCATAACCATAGAGATACCGAGCTCGTTGAAGTCGCCGATTTCGTCATAGATGACTTTCAGAACCTCATCACCCTCTTTGTTCAAAAGGCCCCATTTGGTCGAAACCCTCACCAGTGCAAGACCATTCTCGCTCCACTCGCGAACTTCGTCGTATTTGTTGTCGGTGAGTCGTTTGCCGGCGCTGTTGATAAGGCCATAAAGACCCTCTTTGGTAGCCCAAGCAAGTCCGTCGATGGAGAAGTCGCCGATGGTGTCAAACTGTGGCTTAACAATCTCCTTACCGTCTTTGTTGATAACACCGGTGAGTCCGTCAACCTTAATCCTTGCGGTGCCGTCCTCGCTCCACACTCCTGCTTCGTCATATTTGATTTTGGCAACAGTTTTGCCCTCGCGGTTGATGACACCCCATTTGTCGGACTGCTTGATCCAAGCCAAACCATCCTCCGAAAACTCGGTTACTTCTTGATATTTGCAACGGATAACCTCATCACCCTCTTTGTTGATCATACCAACCTTGTCGTCGATGCGTACAAATGCGGTACCGGCCTCCGAGAATGCTTCGATTGCGTCATACTTAACTTTGGCAACAACCTTTCCTTCGCGGTTTATGATACCCCATTTGCCTTCGTTCTGAACAAAGGAAAGGCCATCGACCGAGAAGTAGCCCACTTCGTCGTAGCGAAGACGTACAACCTCTTTGCCGGTCTTGTTGATAAAGCCCCACTTGTCGTCGCGTTTTACCCTTGCAAGTCCGTCTGCGGCGAACTCCTCAACCAAATCATACTTGGCCCTGATAAGCCAATTGTCTTTGCTGTCCACATATCCCCATTTGCCTCGCGAGTTCTGCTTTGGCGTGAGGTCTTGTGCGACTGCGGTGAGGCACAAGAGAGCGGAAAGAAGAATAAGGAATGCTCTTTTCATCACTAGTAATTTTTGTTGTTAATATTTTTGGTTTGTTAGTTGTCGGTTGTCCGCTCGGTTTATGGAGTCCCGTGCGTGTTGGGGCGAGCATAAAGAGGGCGTAGTTAGGTGTAAAGGTATAAACATTTACTCAAAGAACAAAATTTTTTCGGATTTTTTACCACCCCACCGCGCGTATGCACGTTAGGGTGTGGAATTATTGCTCCTTATGGGTATAATTATTGCTTATATTACAAGGGTGCGTGTGGCGGGTGAAAGAGGAAAAAAATTAAAAAAATCGCTACATAATTGTAAATTAACAGAATAATGATGTATATTTGCAGGCTGAAAAGCGCCTGAATGGGCCTGTGGGGCTGATGTCGGGTGGTTGGTTAAGGCAAAAAACAACAACAGTAACATTAACAATTTATAAACAATACAGTTATGACTAAGGCAGATATCGTAAACAACATCGCCAAACAGACTGGCGCAGAGAAGGTTCTCGTACAGGAGATTGTAGAGGCTTTCATGGAGAATGTAAAGGGTTCGCTCATCGAGAATGAGCCTGTATATTTGAGGGGTTTTGGTAGCTTCATCATCAAGGAGCGTGCACAGAAGGTTGCTCGCAACATCTCGAAGGGTACCACCATCACCATCCCTGCACACAACATTCCTGCTTTCAAGCCCGCAAAGAGCTTCGCAAGCAAAGTGAAATAAGAGATTGTTGAACAACCCATAAAACAGCTAAGATTATGCCAAACGGTAAGAAGAGGAAAGGCCCTAAAATGGCCACACACAAACGTAAAAAACGTCTGCGTAAAAATCGTCACAAACACAACAAGAAATAGGTTGTCGGTTTACCTTTAACTAAAAATAGAGCTGAAAGCCTAACAAGGTCTTCGGCTCTGTTTTTTAGTTTGGGTGGGCTCTTTCCCTATTTCGATTGGGGGTTACCCCCTATTCATCTATGAACAGAGAACTAATAATCGAAGTTACCGCCTCGGAGGTTACCATTGCTCTGGTTGAGGACAAACAACTCGTTGAGTTGAGCAAGGAGGCCTGCAAGAGCGGTTTCGCAGTTGGCGACATCTATCTGGGCAAAGTGCGTAAAATTATGCCCGGATTGAATGCCGCATTCGTCAACATCGGCCACGAAAGGGACGCTTTTATTCACTATTTGGACCTCGGTTCCCACTTCACTTCGCTCCACAAACTTGTGGCCGGCCTTTCGACGAAGAAGAAAAACGTGCGATTTGAGAGCATCAGGCTCGACGCGGCTCTGCCGAAGAGCGACAAGTTGTCGAACCACATTTCGGGCGGACAGCCCATTATGGTACAGATTGCAAAGGAGGCAATAAGCACCAAAGGCCCAAGACTTACGGCCGACATCTCGCTCGCAGGTCGCAATGTAGTATTGATTCCGTTTTCCAACAAAATATCCATATCGCAGAAGATTCGTTCCACGGCCGAAAAGAAGAGGCTCAAAAAGATTGTCGATGGGGTGCTGCCCAAGAACTATGGTGTGATTGTGCGCACCGCAGCGCAGGGCAAGAGCGACGTCGATATCGAGCAGGACATCCTCTCGCTCATCAAGAAGTGGGAGCAGGCTTTGGAGGGCATCAAAACGAAGGTGCCGCCCACACAGTTGCTCAGCGAGATGAGCAGGGCCAACACCATCATCAGGGATTCGCTCAATAGTTCGTTCAATGCCATACACGTCAACGACGAGGCCATATACAACGAAATCAGGGAGTATGTGAAAGTGATTGCTCCCGAGAAGCTCAAAATAGTCAAACTCTACAAGGGGTCTCAACCCATATTCGACAACTTCGACATTTCGCGACAGATTAAGTCGTTGTTTGCCAAGTATGTGTCGCTCAAACGAGGAGCCTACCTCATCATCGAGCACACCGAGGCTCTGCACGTTATTGATGTCAATAGCGGCAACCGCGCGAAGGTGGCCGATGACCAAGAGAGTACTGCTATGGATGTTAACCTCTCGGCTGCGGCCGAAATCGCCCGACAGTTGCGCTTGCGCGATATGGGCGGTATTGTGATTGTGGACTTCATCGACCTGCACAAGGCAGAGAATCGTCAGAAGCTCTACGAGGAGATGCAGAAACTTATGGCCAGCGATAAGGCCAAACACACCATCCTGCCTTTGACCAAGTTTGGTCTGATGCAGATTACTCGCCAGAGGGTGCGCCCCGAGGCCATCAGTAAGGCCGAGGAGACCTGTCCCACGTGTGGCGGTACGGGCAAGATTTCGCCTTCGATATTGGTGGACAAGCAGATAGAGAACCAGATTGCCTACTATGCCATCGAGAAGCGTATGCGCTCATTGAGGGTGGTTGCCAACCCCATTTTGGCGGCCTACTTGAAGGAGGGTGGCCTGAGGAGTATTCGTCGCAAGTGGTGCAGGAGGTATTTGTGCAGGGTGAAGGTTGTTGTTGACCAGTCGCTCGGCATTGTGGAGTATAAGGTGGCGGACCGTAGGAACCGTCCCCTGAAATAGCAAGCACATCTCGTGGGCGATAACTGCGTTACGCTCGACCTCGAAATCCTCATTTACGCGGAGTAAACTGCGGTTTCTCGGTCATCGCAAGCCTTGTTCTCGCCTCACGATATGCACTTGCAGTGGTGTGGACTCACCTTCTGGTGCGGCACAAAATTTCCCACCCGAAAAGTCCTTTTACGGGTAGCGAAGAGGGGGCTCATAACGGGGCCTTGTTCTCGCTTTGCGAGCTGCACTTGCGGAGAAAACAAAACACTCCGTCCCAACTCAACAAAAGCAGGCAAAGCCTGTGGTTAGACAATGAAAAAAGAGGTAAAATCATCACCTTTGAGGGAGATTGTGCAACGGGCGGCCCGTACCGCCGAGGTGGCACAACTCGCGGAGGCCATCAAAGGCCGAATCGTGTCGGAAGCAGATGCTCTGGCAGGTTCGGCCTTTGCTCTCTATGCGTCGGCTGTGGCGCAGAGGGTGGGCGGTGTGCACCTTTTTGTGGAGGACGACAGGGATGCGGCGGCCTACCTGTGCAGCGACTTCTATGCGCTGGCAGGTGAGGATGTGAAGGTGCTGTTCTTGCCGTCGAGCTACAAGCGTTCCATTCGTTATGGTGCGGAGGATAGGTCGAGTGAGGTGCAGCGTACGGCCGCTCTGGAAGCCATCAGGGCGCACTCCGCAAAGGAGGTTCTGTTGGTGTGCACCTATCCTGAGGCATTGGCCGAGAAGGTGGTGTCGCAGAGGGAGGTTGACTCCTCGGTGCTACGCATCGCAAGGGGCGACAAGGTGGCTATGAACGACCTGAGGGATAGAATCGAGGCGCTCGGTTTTGAAAGGGTTGATTTTGTGCACGAGCCGGGCCAATACTCCATTCGTGGCGGTGTGTTCGACCTGTTTTCCTACTCGGAGAACAAGCCCTTTCGATTGGACTTCTTTGGTGATGAGGTTGACAGCGTGCGTCGTTTTGACCTCTCGTCGCAACTCTCCACCGAGAGGGTGGATGGGGTGTCGATAGTCCCCAATCTGAAAAACTTCGGGGGTGAGAAAAAAGAGTCCATTGCGGAGTATGTGGGCACCGATGCTGTGTGGTGGGTGAATGACTTAGACCACACACTCAATCGCTTGGACGACATCAGGCGCCGATTGCTGGCCGACAGCGACACTCCCGAGGAGGATGCCGCAAGGGTAACCTCGGCGAAGGCTTTTGTGGCCGACACGGAGGGTGTGGCGATGGTGCTCTCGAAAGCTTCGGGTAAGCGAGCTGCCGGAATACAGATTAGGTTTCAAACGGCACCGCAGGCCGCCTTCAACAAACAATATGACCTGCTGGCCGACGACATTGAGGGTAGGGCTTCGCAGGGCTACACCACCTACATCCTATCCGAAAACCACGCCCAATTCGAGAGGCTCGAAAATGTGCTTGCAGCCACCCATCGTAAGGCCCGCTTTGAGCCGTTGAAAGCCACTCTGCACGAGGGCTTTACGGACCGCAAGTTGAGGGTGAGCCTCTATACCGACCACCAAATCTTCGACCGCTACCACCGCTACCAATTGCGCGGTGGCATTGACAATCGGGAGAGCTTGACGATTGCCGAGTTGAACCAATTGCAGGTGGGCGACTATGTGGTGCACATTGACCACGGCGTGGGCCGCTTTGGTGGTCTTGTACACACCGTGGAGAACGGCAAAGAGCAGGAGTCGGTCAAGTTGGTTTACAGGGATGGCGATGTGCTGCTGGTGAATGTGCACTCGCTCCACCGCATTGCCCGCTACAAGAGCAAGGAGAGCGACACCCCGCCGAGGGTTTATAAACTCGGTACGGGTGCTTGGCAAAAGATGAAGGAGGCCACCAAGAAGGCCGTCAAGGACATCGCCCGTGAACTCATCAAACTCTATGCCGAGAGGAAGGCGAGTGGTGGCTACCGCTTCTCGCCCGATGGCTATCTGCAACACGAGTTGGAGAGTTCGTTCCGCTGGGAGGAGACACCCGACCAGCAGAAGGCTGTGGAGTTGGTGAAGGCCGATATGGAGTCGGGCGAGCCTATGGATAGGCTTGTGTGTGGCGATGTGGGCTTTGGCAAGACGGAGGTGGCTGTGAGGGCAGCCTTCAAGGCTGCCTGCGACAGTAAACAGGTGGCGGTGTTGGTGCCCACAACCATCCTGTCGTTGCAACACTACCGCACCTTTGCCGAGCGTATGAGGGGCCTGCCTGTGAGGGTGGACTACCTCTCCCGCACACGCTCCACAAAGGAGGTT
This sequence comes from Tidjanibacter sp., assembly GCA_045580045.1. Lineage (GTDB taxonomy): Bacteria > Bacteroidota > Bacteroidia > Bacteroidales > Rikenellaceae > Tidjanibacter. The sequence continues at coordinate 21,702 of JAZNNC010000014.1, read as the reverse complement.
AAGCAGATATTGGCCGATTTGGAGGCCGGACGTATAGACATAATCGTTGGCACCCACAAACTGTTGGGTAAGGATGTGAGGTTTAAGGACTTGGGCTTGCTGATTATTGACGAGGAGCAGAAGTTTGGAGTGTCGGCCAAAGAGAAGCTGCGCCAGATGAGCGTGAGTGTCGATACCCTCACGCTGACCGCTACGCCCATACCGCGCACCCTGCAATTCTCGCTTATGGGTGCGAGGGACCTCTCGGTAATCTCCACCCCGCCACCCAACCGCCAACCCATCATCACCGAGTCGCACACCTTTGACGAGGCCATCATCTCCGAGGCTCTCGACTACGAACTCGGTCGTGGCGGTCAGGTCTATTTCGTGCACAACAGGGTGGAGGACATCGAGCGCATTGCAGCCATTGTGAAAAAACTACGCCCAGAGGCGAGGGTGGCTGTGGGCCACGGACAGATGCAGCCGCAACTCTTGGAGAAGATTGTGATGGACTTCATCTATGGCGAGTATGATGTGTTGGTGGCCACCACAATCATTGAGAACGGCATCGACATTCCCAACGCCAACACCATAATCATCAACAACGCACAAAACTTTGGCCTGAGCGACCTGCACCAACTGCGTGGCAGGGTGGGTAGGAGCGACAGGAAGAGTTTTTGCTACCTGCTCTCGCCACCCGACGAGCTCCTCACAAGTGAGGCAAGACGCAGGCTGAGGGCCATTGAGGAGTTTTCCGAGTTGGGCTCGGGCTTCAATATCGCTATGCAGGACTTGGATATCAGGGGTGCGGGCAACCTGTTGGGTGCCGAGCAAAGCGGTTTTATTGCCGATATGGGCTTCGAAACCTACCAGAGAATACTCTCCGAGGCGGTGGCCGAGTTGAGGGCCGAAGGCGTCGAAGGACTTTCGGAGGTTGTTGGCGAAGAATTGGAGGGAGAACAATCCATAGCCCCACAGGAGGATATATGCTATGTGTCCGATTGTCAGGTGGAAACGGACGTGAGCGCGATGCTGCCCAACAGCTACGTCAGCCAACCTAACGAGAAGTTGCGCCTCTATCGCAGGCTCGACAACATCACCGACGAGGCAGAGATGGAGCGCTTTGTGGCCGAGTTGGAAGACCGTTTTGGACGACTGCCCAAAGAGGCACGTGCTTTGGTGGATGTGGTGCGTCTGCGTTGGAAAGCCATAAAACTCGGTATCGAGAAGGCCAAAGTGAAGAATGGCCTGATGTTGCTGTGGTTCCCAAGCGATGGACACTCGCCCTACTACAAGAGCTACACCTTTGGTGCTATTTTGAGGTATGTGAGCCGCGATGCCGCAAGGTTTGTCCTCAAACAAAATAATAACAAGGTCTATCTGACCGTTAGAAATGTGGAAAACCTTGCTTCTGCGTGTGCCGTTGTGGATGCGATGGCAGATGCTATTGCAGCCGAAAAGAACGCCTCCAACGAGTAGTGGAAGAGTAGTTTAAGTATAAAATACTTACTTTTTTGCTGTTGAAGGGGTTTTTTGTTTGAAAAAATCACAAAAAACACGATATTTGCAAAATCTGGCGAAAGGTTACTTTCGACGGAGTAATTCGGATAGAGAAGAAATGAAGATTAAAAACATTATATTAGGGCTGGCGATGGTGGCAACACTTGTGTTGTCGCACCAGTCGGTTAGCGCACAGTCGAGTAGTCTGAACACCTATTCGCCCTACACTTTCTATGGCATCGGCGACATCCACGAAGAGGGCATCGCTGTAACGAGAGCAATGGGTGGCGCATCGCTCGGCTTCCGCAGTCCCTTCTATGTGAACACCACAAACCCCGCATCATACAGTTCGGTTAGGAACAACTCGTTCCTCTCCAACTTCGATATGGAGGGACAAAATTTCTATGCACGCACCACCAGCGCAAAGACAAGTTTCAACACCTTCAATGTGAGGGATATTGCAATGTCGTTCCCGCTGATTAAGGGTATGGGCGTTGGTTTGAGCGTTACGCCTTACAGCTCGGTGGGTTATAGGGTGCAGCACTTCGACGACAGTCCCGAGGTGCACGCCAACATTGGCCAAATGCTCTATGCCTACTCCGGCTCGGGCGATGTTACGCAGTTCAAACTCGGCTTGGGCTATGAGGTCGTAAAGGGCCTCTCGTTGGGAGCAGAGGCAATCTACTATCACGGCCTTATTGAGAGAAATTACAACGCTATCCCCACCGTGATTACGGGTAGTGGCAACTACAACTCAATCTATGGTTTGAAGTCCGAGGTTGTCAATAGCTTCTATGGCAAATTCGGCGTGCAGTGGACACCCATCGCAAGGATGAACACGGTGCTGACCATTGGCGCAACCTACCAAATGGGTGGTAAGATGGGTAACGAGGTTACCAATCAAGTGGCTCAAAACTCCACTCTCGCCCCCAACGTGTTTGCAGTGAACGAGGTCTATATCTCGCCTTTCTCGATGCCCAACGTCTATGGCGTAGGTTTCTATCTGCACAAGGATAAATACAGCATCGGTGCCGATTACCAATTTGCCGATTGGGGGCTGCGCAATGGGCAGGATGCTACGATAAACCGTTCGTTCCGTAACACCAACGCTGTGCGTATTGGTGGCCAATATACCCCCAACCCCGGTGATGTACGCCACGCACTGAAAAGGTGGACCTATCGTGCGGGTGTGCGTTACAGCCAATGCTACGTTGTGTTGTATGACCAGCCGGTGAACGATGTGGCACTAACCTTCGGCTTGGGTATCCCATTGAGAATGACCGGTCTGTCGAATGTGAACCTCGGCTTGGAGCTCGGACAAAGGGGAACGACAAATGCCGGGTTGTCGAAGGAAAACTACCTCAAATTCACAATCGGTTTCAGCCTCTTTGGTGAGGACTATTGGTTTGTGAAGATGAAGTATGATTAATGGAATTACCTATCTCGTGCAACTTTTTGAGTTTTGTGCGCGTCAAAGAGTTAGGAAGTGAAAACAAAACAATAAAAAACAAAGTAATACAAACAGTAAGATGAAGAGAATTGTAATCAAATCGATGGTTGTGCTGTCGCTTATGTTGGCAGGCACAATGGGCACTACCAATTTGATGGCCCAAACTCAGGAACAGACTCAGGTTGAGGAGACTCCCGCAGAAAGGAAAGCTCGTGAGAAGGCTGAGAAGAAAGCAGCCAAGGCCGCAGAAAAGGCTCGCAAAGCTCGTGAGAAAGCAGTGAGGGATAGCTTGAAGCAGGTAGAGCAGATTCAGAAACTCATCGCTGCACAGCAGGCTGCCGCAGAGAAGAGTGGCGCAACACAGCCCGCACAGGCTCCCGCTACCACCTTCGGTCCCGAGTGGGGCGAGAATGCAACCGCTCAGCAGAGGGAGGAGAATGTTAAGACCTTCAACTTCTTCCAAGATGCCTACAACAACAAAGACTACGATAAGGCTTTGGAGTATATGTACACCCTGATTAACAACTGCCCCAAAGCTCGTGTTACAGTCTATTCGAATGGTCAGAATATCTACCGCAACAAAATCGCTCGTAGCCAATCGCTTGCAGAGAAGAGTGCCAACATCGACTCGCTGATGAATCTCTATGACTACCGTATGAAAGCTTTTGCCGACGATGCAAAGTATGGTAAAGTCTATATCTTGAAAAACAAAGCCAAAGACTATTACAAATATCGCGCAGAGGACAAACAGGGTATGTTGAAACTCTTCCGTGAGGGTATCGAGATTGACCCCGAGATTGACGCAACTTTCATCAACCAGTACTTCACCGTGTTGGTTGAGGAGTATGATGCAATGAACGTGGAGACCGACTACTTTATGAGCGAGTATGAGTTTATGGCCGAGAAGATGGATCAGGTTACCGACGAGGAGGCCAAGACTTCGTTCGACGCTCTGCTTATCAAGTCGGGTGCTGCCGATTGCAACAACCTCGAACAGATTTTCTCTGCTCGCTTGGAGAACAATTGGGAGGATGCAGCACAGGTTGAGAAGGCTTTCAAACTGATGGCTCGCAACGAGTGCCAGAGCGACTTCTTCCTCAAAGTGGGCGAGAAGTACTATGAGCAGGCACCCTCTTCGGCTACCGCACAGATGTTGAGCAAGGTTTATGAGGGTAAGAAGAACTTTGACAAAGCACTTCACTTCCTCGTTGTTGCTATGGAGAGCGAGAGCGACCCAATCGTGAAGTCGAATCTCTGTGTTCAGATTTCGGGTACCCAGCTTGCTGCCGAAAAGGCTCGCGAGGCTGCCGACTACGCCAAGAAGGCTCTCGAATTCAACCCCGACAATGGCTCGGCCTACATCTGCCTTGCTCAGGCTTATGTTACCGGCTCGAACGCTTGTGTTGACTTCGACAAACAGACCGTATTCTGGTTGGCATACGACTTGGCTGCCAAAGCTCGTTCGCTCTTCGAGGGTAACGAGGAGCAGCAGGCTATGGCTTCGACTCTGATGAGCACCTACAAAGAGTACTTCCCCGGTCAGTCGGATTGTTTCTTCCGTGGTTATACCGAGCAGGGCGTAGCCTACACTGTTAAGTGTGGTTGGGTTTCCGGTACCACCACCGTTAAATACAAATAAGACCGATAGTGTCGCTTCGACATCTATATAAAATGGTAGTGGTAGCATCTCTTTTGGGAGGTGCTACCCTGCTGTTTTCTTGCTCCGGCAAAAAGAAACCCGCCGAAATCGACCTCGAAAAACTCATCACACAGCAGAGCGATACGCTCACGATGATTTATACCAAGAACGGAAAGAAGGACTACCGATTCTCCACACCTTTGATGGAGAGGTATGAATTGGCCCGTGAACCCTATATGGAATTTCGTTATGGTATCGATATCATCACCTTCGACTCGCTCGGTAACGAGGCTTCCAACCTGATTGCCGACTATGCCATCTACTACGAAAACAGGGAACTCTGGGAGGCCAGAGGTAATGTGGAGGGCACGGGCGAGGATGGCCGCAAACTCTACACCCAACAACTTTTCTGGGACGAAAAGACCGATAAGGTTTACAGCAATGTGGACTGTAAGGTTGTGGACGGAGTGGATGTCTTTGTGGGCGAGGGCTTTGAGTCGGACAGCGAGTTCAAGGACTGGGTGTTCCGCGAGAGCGAGGGCCGTATGTGGGTAGATGTGTCGGAGAGCGAAGAGAGCGAAGGGGGCGAAGAGAGCGAAAAGGGCCCTGAGGGTGCCGATGGCGATAGGGGCAAAGAGAGCGCAACGGACAAGAAGGGCAAAGATGACAAAGAGAATAAGGGTGGTGCCAAAGGAGCCAAGCCGGAACTGCCCGAAGAGGAGAAGTCTGCCGAGCAGTTGAGTGCCGAGCAGAAGGGTGCCGAAAGGGTGGAGGCAAAAGAATCTGTACCCGATAGGGCAACAATCAAGAGGCCGGCCCGAGTGAAAGTAGATAGCCTCCGACCTATGCCTCGCCGCGCAAAGGGTGATAGGAAAGAACTCCCGCAGGGAGAACTGAAAGGCGGAGAGGGATTTGAATTGAAACCCGTGGAGGACGTGGAGTTTAACCGAGCCGTCCGTCGAGGGGAGTCGCAAAGTAGAACCAAAGAGTAGGGGCGCACAAAGTAGAATCAAGGAGCAGGGGCGCACAAAGTAGAATCAAAAAGCAGGGGCGCACAAAGTAGAGTATGGATAGTTTGTTGAGTGTCATAGTGATAGTGGTGGTGTCGGTAGTTCTTTCTGCCTTCTTTTCGGGTATGGAGATAGCCTTCACCAGCGCCAATCGCCTTCGTATGGAGATAGACCGTAAGCGCGGAGGTGTTGTGGGACGCATTATCGAACTCTTTGTTTCGAAGCCCGGCGAGTATATTACCACAATGCTTGTGGGTAATAACATCGTGTTGGTAATCTACTCGATGTATATGACCAAACTAATCCACCTGCTGGCAGCCAAAATGGGTGTGCCGATGGCGGAGGATTCGGTGGTTATCGAAACCATCATATCTACAATCGTGATTATCTTCTTGGGAGAGTTCACTCCAAAGAGCATCTTCAAGATGAAACCCAATACCTTTTTCAGAGTGTTGGTGTTGCCCGTCTATTTGGTGTACCTCATACTGTTCCCCCTCTCGAAATTCACCACAGCCATAGCCTTTGGACTGTTGCGATTGTTTGGATTGAAGGTCAAGGAGGAACACAATATTAAGAGTTTTGGCAGGATTGACCTCGAAAATCTTGTGGACGAGAGTGTCGAGAATAACGAGAAGATGCAACCCAACGACATCAAGATTTTCCAGAATGCGCTCGATTTCTCCGACCTGAGGGTGAGAGATTGTATGGTGCAGAGGGTTGATGTGGAGGCTGTGGAATTGGATACCTCCATTGAGGAGCTCACCCGCCGATTTATAGAGACCAACTTCTCCCGATTGTTTGTGTGGGAGGAGAGTATTGACAACATAGTGGGCTATGTTACGGCAAAAAGTTTGTTCCGTAAGCCGCAGAGCATCAAGGATATATTGATGCCTGTGAGGTATGTGCCGGAGGCTATGGAGACAGAGCGCCTGATGGGTGAAATGATACGCACCAAACAGAGTGTGGCTGTGGTTATAGACGAGTTTGGAGGAACCGCAGGTGTCATTTCGTTGGAGGACGTGTTGGAGGAGATTGTGGGCGAGATTGAGGACGAACACGACACTCCGGAGTTGGTCGAAAAGGTGCTCAAAGATAATCAATGGGTGCTTTCGTGCCGCTTGGAGGTGGCCTACCTCAACGAACGTTATGACCTCGGCCTGAAAGAGAGCGACGAGTATGACACGTTGGCAGGCTATATTATTGCAAAATATGGCTCCATTCCCACCGTTGGAACCATCATTGAGAGCGAAGGACGAGAGATAAAGATACTCAAATCGACATCTTCGAGGGTGGAATTGGCAAAAGTTAGGATTTTGTGATGAGTTTTAGAGGAAAATCACTATATTTGAGGCCAATTTGTGAATTTTGGAAACGACGACAAAAAAGAAACAAAATAAATTAATAAAAAACTTAACTCAACAATGGCAACACTTAATGATTTGAGGACCAAAGGCGGTGTGATTGTAACTGTCGTAATCGCACTTGGTTTGATCGCCTTCCTGCTGGGCGACCTTTTTAGCAATGGCAGCATCTTTACTTCGAGGGCTAACCGCGTGGGTAAAATTGCCGGTAACAACATCGAGTATCAGGTCTATGCAAACCAGACTGAGAGCGTGAAGAACATCTACTCGCAGCTCTGGGGTACCACCGCATTCGATGCACAGCAGTATGATATGATTTACAACGAGGCTTGGAACGACTTGTTGATGAACAATTCCTACAAACCCTCGTTCGAGAAGATGGGTTTGACCATTTCGGATGCCGAGATGGTGGACATGATTCAGGGTGCTTATGTGTCGCCCGTTATCCGTTCGTTCTTTGCCGACCCCGCAACCGGTGTTTATAGCCCCGAGGTGCTCAAAGGTTTCCTCTCGCAGGTTGAGAGCAACGAGGCCGCCTACAACATCTGGAACTACATCAAGAGGCGTGTTGCCGAGCAGCGTTTGGTACAAAACTACACCACCCTTGTTGGTGCCGGTTTTGTGGCTAACGATGCAGAGGTTAAGGGTTCGGTAGAGGCTGCCAATACCGCAGCCAACGTGAAAATCGTTGTTAAACCCTACTACACCGTTGCAGACTCGTTGGTAGCTCCCGTTAAGGACGCTGCTATCAAGAAATACTACAAGGAGCACAAAGAGCTCTACCGTCAGAGCACTTCGCGCGAGGTTGACTATGTTGTATTCAACGTGGAGCCTTCGGAGGCCGACTATGCTGAGGCAAAAGAGGCAGTTGAGGCTTTGGCAGAGGAGTTCAAGGCAGCCGAGAATGTGATGCAGTTTGCTGTGGCTAACTCCTATGAGAGGCCCGACAGCCGCTACTACTCGCGTGAGCAGATTCCCGCAGCCTACAAAGAGTTGGCTTTCGGTAGGGAGAAATTCATTGCTCCCAAGCTCAATGGTACCACCTACACTATGTCGCGTGTTGCAGATGTGCGCAATATGCCCGACTCGCTCGAAGCTCGCCACATCCTCTTCTCCTTCGACCAGAAAGAGTTGGCCGACAGCGTAGCAAAAGCACTCCGTGGTGGTGCATCGTTTGCAGAGTTGGCACAGAAATACTCGCTCGACCAAGCTTCGGCTGTGGATGGTGGCAAACTCGGAAGGTTTGCTCCCGAGCAGATGGTTGCAGAGTTTAGCGATGCACTCATTGATGCAAAAGTTAAACAGATTGTTACCGTAGAGAGCCAGTTTGGTATTCACGTAGCACAGGCCACTTGGAAGTCGCGCCCCGTACGTAAGGCACAGATTGCAACCATAACTTATGATGTAGTTGCAGGTGATGCTACCATTCAGGCTGCTATGAACGAGGCTAACGCCTTCATTGCTGCCGCTGCAAAGAGCGACTTCGCAAGTGCAGTGAGTGAGCTTGGCTTGTCGAGGCGTACCGCACGCATCGGTAATACCGACCGCAGCGTTAACGGCCTTAATGAGGCTCGTGAGCTCATCCGTTGGGCCTACAACAACAAGGTTGGCAAGGTGTCGGGTGCTATGGAGATTGACGGCGACTTTGTGGTTGCAACCGTTAAGACCATCCGCGAGGAGGGTTATATGCCCGTGAAGGAGGTTGCTGCTCGTATCGCACAGGACTTGCGCAACGAGGAGAAGGCTGCTTGGGTTGCCGAGCAGATTGCAGGCCTCGCCACAATCGAGGAGGTTGCCGAGAAACTTGGCGTAGAGGTTGTTACTGCCGAGGAGGTCTATGGCAATGCTAACAACATCGCGGGTGTTGGTCCCGATATGGCCCTTGTGGGTGCTATTGCAGCAGCCGAGGAGGGTGTTGTTGCCGGTCCCGTTGAGGGTAACTACGGCGTTTATCTCTTCACCGTTGAGGGCCGTACCACTGCCGACAATGCAACTGTTGAGAGCGAGAAAGTTCGTCTTGACTCGTCGTCGCTCTTCTACATCAACGAGCGTATCGATCAGGCTTTGGTTGAGATGTCGGATATTGTAGATAATCGCGTCAAATTCTTCTAAAAAACGCAGATTGCGGGCAACTGCTGCGTCATACTGCGATAAACTCCCTCCTCATTTACGTTGGTAAACTGCGGAGGGAGTTTTCTTGTATTCCTTGCATTGGCCTCGCACTATGCGTTTTTTATTTCTTCCTAACCTCAGATAGCACCCTGACCAAAAAGGGGGAAGCGTCATTCTGACGCCTTTGCATTTGCCTCGCACTATGCGTTTTTTAATTTCTGCCTAACGCCTGATAGCACCACTGCCAAAATCACAAAACGGCCTGTGGCCGCTCCTCATTTGCGATAAGCAAACTGCGGGGCCGCTTTCTTGTCCTCCCTTCCTTTACCCTTTTTACTCATCCTTGCCCTTATTGCTCTTGCTTGCCCGTTCTGCCCTTTGTTGCTCTTTCTGCCCTTTCTTGCCGGCCACTCACGGAGCGCATAGACAAACGACACGGGTAACAAATTTGTTACCCGTGTCGTTGTTTAGATTGCTCCTAATGGATATAGAGTCGCCTTCGGAAATAATATTCCTATACCTCCACGTAGGTTATCCAATTGTGGGTGTCCTCCGTGCGACCATATTGGATGTCCTGCAAAAGGGTGTAGAGCCTCACGCTCCAAGGGCCGGCCTCGGTGCCATACTCGACATACTCCTCTGTCTTGGGGTCGAAGATGCGGCCGATGGGCGAAATCACTGCTGCCGTGCCACAAGCACCAACCTCCTCAAAGGTGGGCAACTCCTCAACGGGGACCTTGCGGTTCTCAACCCTCAATCCCAAATCCTCCGCCAAAGTGCGCAACGACATATTGGTAATCGAAGGCAGCACCGAGGTTGAGTCGGGAGTGATGTAGGCACCATCCTTAATGCCAAAGAAGTTGGCGGCACCAAACTCATCAATATACCTCTTCTCGCTGGGGTCCAGATAGAGGCAGTTGGCAAAACCTGCTGCGTGAGCTCTCGAACCGGAGCCAATCGAAGCGGCGTAGTTGCCACCGACCTTGGTGTGGCCTGTGCCACGTGGTGCAGCCCTGTCGTAGGTGCGTTCCAAAGTAACGGTGATGGGTTTGAATCCCTCCTTGAAATATGGCCCTACGGGGGTTACAAAGACAATGAAAGTGTATTCGGTGGACTCCTTAACACCCACCTGTGCACCTGTACCAATAAGCAGCGGGCGCAGGTAGAGCGAAGCCCCCGTGCCGTAGGGAGGAATGTACTCTGCGTTGGCTTGGATAGCCTTCACACACATCTCTTCAAAGAGTTCGATGCTGGGTACCTGCATCCTCAAATACTCGCCGGAGCGCTGCATACGTTTTGCGTTTTCTTCCAAGCGGAACAGACGCACCTTGCCGTCAACACCTCGGAATGCTTTGAGGCCCTCGAAGACCTCCTGACCATAGTGTAGGCAGGTGGCGGCCATGTGGATTGGGAGATACTCGCTGTCGCTCACCTCAATCTCGCCCCACGCACCATCTTTCCACACACAGCGGACGTTGTAGTCGGTCTTAACATAGCTAAAACCAAGCTCCTGCCATTTAATCTCTTTCATTTCGTAGTTTTTTTTGTATAGTTTTAGGTTTGTTCTTTTCCAAAAGCACTGTCGGTAGCTGCTATCCCACCTGCGAACCATTGGGTACTTTGTCGGTGGGGGCCAACAGAGTGAGGCGACCTGTGGCATCGGCCGACATAAGAATCATACCCTGCGAGGTGATACCTTTCAGCTCCCTCGGCAACAGGTTCACAAGCACCAAAATCTGCCTGCCGACCAACTCCTCGGGGGTGTAGTACTCGGCAATGCCCGACACAATGGTACGGGTGTCAATGCCGGTATCCACCGTCAGTTTGAGTAGTTTCTTGGTCTTGGCGACCTTCTCGGCAGCCACCACAGTCGATACCCTGATGTCCATCTTACCGAAGTCGTCGAAGGTTACGCTCTCCTTTTGCTCGGGCACCTCGGCATTGGCCGCCAGATTAGCAGCCTTGGCATCTTCGAGTTTCTTCACCTGACGCTCAATAACCTCGTCCTCAATCTTCTCGAAGAGCAATTCGGCCTTACCGATGGTGTGGCCTGCGGGTACAAGGTCGCTGCGACCAATCATATCCCACTCCAACTTATCGACAGCCAACATAGACGTAATCTTTTCGGCGCTGAAAGGCATAAAAGGCTCAATGGCAACGGCCGTGTTGGCCACAATTTGGAGCGCCACATTGAGGATGGTTTTAACCCTCTCGGGGTCGGTCTTAACCACCTTCCAAGGTTCGGTGTCGGCCAAGTATTTGTTACCCAAGCGTGCAATGTTCATAGCCTCCTTCAAGGCCTCGCGGAAGCGGTAGCTCTCGATGTTCTCCTCCAAAGCAACCTTGATTTTGGGCAACTCGGCAAGGATTTCCTTGTCGTAGTCGGTAAGTTCGCCGGCTTCGGGCACCACACCACCATAGTATTTGTGGGTGAGTACCAGAGCACGGTTCACGAAGTTGCCCAACACAGCCACAAGCTCGTTGTTGTTGCGGGCCTGATAGTCCTTCCACGTGAAGTCGTTATCCTTTGTTTCGGGTGCGTTGGCACAGAGCACATACCTCAATACATCCTGCTTACCGGGCATCTCTTCGAGGTACTCGTTGAGCCACACAGCCCAATTCTTCGAGGTGGAAATCTTGTCGCCTTCGAGGTTGAGGAACTCGTTGGCGGGCACATTCTCCGGCAGGATGTAGTCGCCGTGGGCCATCAGCATTGTGGGGAACACGATGCAGTGGAACACAATGTTGTCCTTACCGATGAAGTGTACCATCTTCGTATCCTCGCTCTTCCAATACTTCTCCCAATCGGGTGTGAGGTCTTTGGTTGCCGAGATGTAGCCAATGGGGGCGTCGAACCACACATAGAGAACCTTACCCTCGGCACCCTCCACGGGCACGGGGATACCCCAATTCAAATCGCGGCTCACGGCTCTCGGTTGAAGGCCCATATCGAGCCACGATTTACACTGACCATAGACATTGGTTTTCCACTCCTTGTGGCCCTCCAAAATCCACTCGCGCAGTTTGTCCTCATACTTATCAAGCGGTAGATACCAGTGGGTGGTCTCCTTCATCACGGGGGCCGAGCCGGAAATCATACTCTTGGGGTTGATAAGATCCGTAGGGTTGAGTGTCGAGCCACACTTCTCGCATTGGTCGCCATAGGCACCCTCACTCTGGCAGTGGGGGCAGGTGCCGGTGATGTAGCGGTCGGCAAGGAAGGTTTTGGCCTCCTCGTCGTAGTACTGCTGTGAGGTTGCCTCGGAGAAGATACCCTTCTCGTAGAGTGTGCGGAAGAACTCCGAAGCGGTTTCGCGGTGGGTAGGCGAGGTGGTACGCGAGTAGATGTCGAACGAAATGCCGAGCCCCTCGAACGAGCGTTTGATGATGTCGTTGTACTTATCCACCACATCCTGTGGAGTTACACCTTCTTTGCGTGCTTTGATGGTGATGGGCACACCGTGCTCGTCGCTACCGCACACCCACACTACATCCCTGCCACGCAAGCGCAGATAGCGAACGTAGATGTCCGAGGGCACATATACGCCGGCCAAGTGGCCGATATGCACAGGGCCATTAGCATAGGGGAGTGCCGATGTTACCAAATATCTTTTGTACTCTTTCTTCATTTTGTATGTAAGTTTTTGTTCCTAATCCTTTTTGTCTGACTGTTGCCCGTCAACACCCATCGGACATCCTACACAAGGCTGTCGTTGTTGTGTTTCACGGGTTTTATTTCGCCCGTCTTTTTGGGCATCTTGTATTTGTCGAAGCCCTCGCCATAGACACCCATTACGTTGGCAACCGATATGAAGGCTTTGGGGTCCATACTCTTGATGCTGCGCATCATCATACCCATCTCGCTCCTGCGACAGATGAGCATAACCACCTTCACGGGCTGTTTGGAGTACCAACCGGTGCCATCGAGGATGGTGGCTCCACGGCCGAGCTGCATTGTAATCATATCGGCAATCTTGGCATAGTCCTTCGAGAAGACAAAGAGTTGCAACGACTGTTTGTTACCCGACAGCACAAGGTCGCTGGTGTAGCCAAAGACGGCCGTAACGATGAAACCATAGATGGTGGTGGCCCAATCGTGGAAGATGAAGTAGGAGGCTCCGATGATGAAGATATCCACAACCACAACCACCTGACTGTAACTCACATTGTAGAACTTGCAGACAATCATAGCTATAAGGTCGCTGCCACCCGTACTTCCACCCACCAACAAGCAGGTTGCAATGCCAATACCCGACAGTGCGCCACCCAAAATGGACGACAGCAGGCGGTCGTCGGCCAGACCAAGTACATTGGCCTCAGGGGGTAAGAGCTCTTGGAAAATGGTCATCATTAGCGATGTTACCACAATGGCATAAATGGTCTTTATGCCGAACTTGGCTCCGAGCAGCACCACGCATATTCCGAGGAATATGGCGTTGAAAATGATGAACGTAACACCAATCGGAATACCTCCGTTTGCGCCACCGGTCATATAGTAAACCAGCAGCGAAAAACCCGTGGCACCACCACCCACACCATCGGCAGGCATAATAACACCCGTCCAAGAGAAGGCATAGAGAGCCACACCGAGGGTGATGATTACGAAGTCGCGGATGAGTTTACCGACCTCGCCTAATTTTGGTTTTGCAGTCGTCATTATTTTATTCGTGTAATTCGTCCACGAAGATACGCATTTTTCTCCCGATTTTTTCATATTTTTGTCTAAATTATTCAATCAAAATCGTTACTCGTTGTGGAATACCTCTATGCCGACATAATTGTCCCCCTTGCTTTGGGGCCTCTAACCTTCGCCATCCCCATCGAAAGGAGTGCGGAATTTGAGGTGGGGTGGGGTGTGGAGGTGCCCGTTGGAACAAAAATCTACACCGGTATCATCAAGCGAATACACACCACAAGGCCTCCCTACAAGAACATTCGTGAGGTGATGGCTGTGGTGCGCAGCGAGCCTCTCGCCTCGGTGGAACAGCTTGCCCTGTGGGAGTGGATAGCATCATATTATATGTGTACCGAAGGTGAGGTTATGAGGGCTGCCATACCGTCGCTTCTGAAACCTTCGGCAGGCACTGACGACGACTTTGCGGAGCGAGTGTTCTCTCTCGGGCAGGTGCAGTGGCTGTCTATTGCTCCCGACTTGCGAGAGGAACAAAAGCTATCGTCCGCCCTCGACGCTCTACTCCCTCGTCGCAAAGCACGCTATGCTGCGATGGTTGAGTTTTTGGCGGCTGTAGGCGATAGCGGATTGGATACGGAGATTCCACGCAAGGCCCTTTCGGCTGCCACCCCCATCATAAACCACCTCATTGAGGACGGGTTGTTGGTGTCCACGCTCCGTGAGCGCACACCGCAATACTATTTGGCATCGCTGAACCGATTGCGCACCCTCTCCGATGTGCAGCAGCAGGCTCTCGACAAACTACACTCCGAACTCGACAGACACAGCACAACGCTCCTGCACGGCATCACGGGTAGCGGCAAGACGGAGTTGTACATATCCCTTGCTGCCGAGATGTTGGCCGAAGGCCACTCTGTGCTATACCTTGTGCCCGAACTTGCACTCTCCGAACATCTTATCAGTCGCCTCTCAGAGGTCTTTGACGAGGGCCTTGTGGTCTATCACTCGCAGCTCACTCCTCGCGCACGCACCGAAGCATACATCAAACTATCTCGTAGTGGGGGAGGGCAGATTGTTGTGGGTACTCGCTCCGCCATCCTGCTCCCTTTGTCCAAGCTCGGGTTGATTGTTGTGGATGAGGAGCACGACCGTAGTTACAAGCAGGAGGAGGGTGCGCCACGCTTCTCGGCACGAGATACGGCTGTGTGGATTGCGGGCAATTTGGGTGCCAAAACCATCCTCGGGAGTGCCACTCCGTCGCTTGAAAGTTTCCATAACGCCTACACGGGCAAATATGGCTACGTTACATTGGGCGAGAGGTTTGGGTGTGGACAATTGCCGCAAGTGCACATCTCCGACACCATCCGTAGCGCCAAACGCGGGGAACGCAGAGGCCACATCAACAAAGAGTTGTTCGACGACATAAATGGAGCTTTGAGCGAAGGACGTCAGGTGATGTTGTTTCAGAACAGGCGCGGTTTTGCTCCCTACATAGAGTGTCCCGACTGCGGATGGAGTGCTCGTTGTCCGCAGTGTGGCGTAACGCTCACCTACTACAAAGGTGACCGTCGCCTGCGTTGCAATCTTTGTGGCTACACCACAACATCCCCTTCCAAGTGCCCTTCGTGCCACATCACCGAACCGCAACCACAGGGTTTCGGCACCGAGAAAATCGAAGAGTCGGTGGTGGAGATGTTCCCCACGGCAAGAGTTGCAAGGCTCGATGGCGACACGGCCTCCTCTCGCGGGCGTATGCGCTCCATAATCAGTGGGTTTGAGAGTGGTCAGACAGACATTCTCGTTGGTACGAACCTCATCACAAAGGGTTTTGACTTTGAGGGAGTGTCGGTGGTGGGAGTGCTCAACGCCGACAACCTTCTCTCTCGTCCCGACTTCCGTGCCGATGAGCGCACCTTCCAAACGCTTGTGCAGATTACCGGCCGTGCCGGACGTAGGGACGGTTGTGGGCGTACCGTAATTCAGACTTCGCAACCCACCAATGCCACCATACGGCAAGCAGCCGCAGGGGACTACTACGCAATGGTGCGCAGTCAGATGCGCGACCGAGAGGCCTTTGGTTATCCACCCTTCGCACGACTTGTTGTGTTGTCGCTCAAACACACCTCCTATGAGTTCCTATCCTTTGGTGCACGTAGTTTGGCTTCGAGGCTCAAACAACTCATCGGCCCGGAGGTTGTAACCGATGCACACATTCCTTCGGTAGGGCGCACGGCCGAAATGTTCTTTATGGAGATTATGGTGCGCATTGAGAAGGGGCGTTCGCCATCGGAGGTCAAGGCTCTTATTCGTGAGGCTCTTGCCGAGTTTGCTCGCGATAAGGTTACAAAGCGTATTTCGGTGGCTGTAAATGTGGATCCGCAGTAGGAAAGAGTGTATAAAATGTGGTCGCCACGAATGAAAAATCCGATAGCCGACATAATCTCTCTTTTTGTTCCGCCTCTCTGTCCGGTGTGTGGAGCAATCTTGTTGGAGGGGGAGAGCTGTGTGTGTTCTCGGTGCAGGCTCACTGCGCCCCTCACCGGTTATGCGCACGATGTGGACAACTCTCTCTATCGCACTTTTTGGGGTATAGTTCCCGTGGAGAGAGCCTCGGCACTACTCTACTTCCCTTCTCACGAGAGCGGTTGGCGTAGGGCCATACACAATTTCAAATATCGTGGCCATTGGCGCACGGCACGCGACTTTGGAGAGTGGATGGGCCACGATTTGTTGGCCAGCGAGGTGTTCCCGGGCGTGGATGAGGTTGTGCCCATCCCGCTACACCCGCGCAAGAAGCTGCGTCGAGGCTACAATCAATCTGACTACATCGGGGAGGGCCTTGCACGTGTGCTGGGTGTTCCGCTTTCGGTTGGTAATGTGGTGCGCACGCGACACAATCCCAGCCAGACGCTCACTCGTGGCTCGGAGAGGTGGGATAATGTGAAGGATATCTTTGCCGTACGCCATCCGGAGAGGCTTGCCG
The DNA here is from genome assembly GCA_045580045.1 of Tidjanibacter sp. Lineage (GTDB taxonomy): Bacteria > Bacteroidota > Bacteroidia > Bacteroidales > Rikenellaceae > Tidjanibacter. The sequence goes on along the minus strand of JAZNNC010000014.1, from coordinate 5,035 downwards.
GCAAACACGTTTTGTTGGTGGATGATGTTTTCACCACAGGTGCGACCATCCAATCGTGTGCAATGACACTTCTGCGCACCGTTCCCGATGTGCGCATCAGTGTTGCCACCCTCGCCACCGCACACAGAGATTAGTTATTAGAATTGAGAATTGACAAAACGATGTTTTGTCTAAAATGCTCCCGCTCGGCAGAGTCTGCAAGCAGCCTTTGCGCTCGCTTACTCGCATTTGCGAAAATTGAGAATTGATAACTGAAAATTGTTTGTAATAAAAAACTCTCGGGTATCTTATGTGGATACCCGAGAGTTTTTTGTCTGGCACGCGCTCGCTTGTGCGGTTGCAAGAGGTGGCCTAGAAAATGTAGTTGGTGCCAATGTTGAGGCCACCCTTACCATCCCTCTTGTCGAGTGGCTGGCCATACTCAACCGAGATGATAAAGTTGTGGTTCATCACAAGTTTCAGACCTGCGCCCACGCTGGCGTGAACACCACCTGCATCCTCGCCACTGTAAATCTTGTTGAGGTCGGGAACAATGCCGGCGATTGCGGAACTCAACTTGCTTGCCTGCTTGTCGAAGGCCCTCGACTTGGTGATGATACCCATATCCACAAAGGGGTTGGTGGCGAGGTACCAGTTCTGTTTGAAGAGGCGGAAGTTCACAAGTTTCACGCGAGCCTCAAAGTTGGCCCAAGCGTAGCCATCGGCCAGAATACGGTTTTGGAACACGCCCCTGACGGAGTTCTTACCGCCCAAGCCCTCGTTTTTAATCTGGCGAAGGTAGAGGGGAGTGGTGGTCTGCTGCAAGTAGAAGGGAGCATTGCCAAAGGTCTGCTGCCAATTTACACGGTAGCCCAACACCACCTTGTCGCCCACCACGGGGAAGAACTGCCTCCAAGTGGCCATAATGCGACCATAGGCCTCGGCATCGCCAAAGAGGGCAGGCGAGAAGCTACCCACAATCTCGGCGCAGTAGCCACGGGTGGGTGCAGCCTCCATATCGCGGGTGTCATAGACAAGGCCGGCTTTCAATTCGAGGTGGGTGCCGGCAACCTCATTGTCGTTGATGAGGCCACTTGCCACATACATCTCATAGAGAGAAGTTTCGTCTTTATACTTATTGAGTTGCACATCGCCGGTGGTTACGTTCCAGAAGGTCAGGCCGGCCATCCAAGTCAAGCGGTCGGAGATGTTGCCCTGCACGTCGGCAATACCACGCAACATTGTGCGGTCCATATAGTAGAACGAACTGCCGCTGGTGAGGTCGTAGTCCAGAGGCGAAGCAAAGCCGTTGAAGCCATAGAAGGGCGACATTGCCGAGTCGAGGTAGGACACGGCAGCCGTCAGGCGCAGGCCGGGCAGCAGGTACTTGGAGTCGTAGAAGAGGTGTGCGATGGTCTCGCCTTTGGTGTAGCGCGAGAGCTCCACGTTGAACTTGTGCAGGTAGGTGGGGTAGGTGCTACCATCGCCAAAGTAGAAGAAATCGCACAGTGCGCCATACTGAAAGCCGAGGTCGCTATTGTAGCTCACGGCGGGCAGGGGGCCGAGGTTCCAACCCGTCTTGACCTCCTCTTTTGTCTGCGCACTCGCACCAACTGCCACCAGCACGCTGACCAATGTAATAAGAATCTGTTTTTTCATATTTTTTTCTGTTTCTCCGTTTATATATAATGTGTGTTTGTTCCTACAATATCAAAAGTAGTTTGTACATCAAAAAGCCGAGGTAGTTGCCCAATGCATAGCCCACCAAACCGATGGTTACGCCAACGACCACAATGTCCCTATTCTTCATCGAAGCGGCAATCATAGGGACAAATATGGGGCTGTTGATGAGGGTGTTGCTTGTGATGATGGTGGTGTCGCCATCCACCTTGAATATCTTGGCAAGCAGGATGGTCAGGAAGAGCGAGCCGAAGATGGCCAGCACCTGATAGGACACAATGGCGAGGGTGCCCTCAAACTCGATGGCACGCAGGTTGGCCATTGAGGCAACCACGATGGAGAAGATGTAGATGAGGTACATACCCGCATCGTAGCTCTTGTCCCACGTCTTGACCTCCTTCCACAGCGAAAAGAGCAGTGCAAGGGTGGTGAGGGTGAGAATCATCACAACCGTAAAGATGTTCTCGTCGTACCTCTTGGCAAGGGTTGCAACACCAAATGCGGCAGCCACAATCACCAGCGTAAGCAACAACACTTTGAGGAGTTGGATGAGATTTTTCTTCTTGCCGAAATCTTTGTAGGGATTCTTCACGGCATATTCGTCCACGTTCACCTCTTGGTCCACGGTGTAGATACCCCTGCCGAGCACCTTGCGCGCCCACTTGATACCAAAGGCCATCAGGAACACAAGATAGACAAAGCAGATAATCATATCGAAGGAGTTGAGGATGATGAAGGTGTTGTTGTCCATATCAAGCATAACTTTCAGCGCAGCAAGGTTGGGAGTACCACCTGTGCACTTGCCGGCAATGGCTCCGCCAATCACGGCGGCCTCCGAATCCCCCCCTAAGGGACTCTCCAACAGCAAGTTACCAATAATCACCATTGTTACCACAGCCACCACACCGAGGATGGTGATTTTGAGTGATGTCTTCACAGAGAACTTCTTGAAGTCGCAGCTGTACAGCATCATCGGCAGTGCCAACGGAATGGCAATGGTCGAGAGGGTGTCCTGAATGGGGAAGAAGTCCGCCGGAATGAGATTGAGGTTTGCGATGATGAAGCCCAAGAAATAGAGCACCAACACAGGGCCGATTTTGCCCAGAATCTTCGACCTATTGCACGCCCACAACACTGCGGCAGGCGAGAGCAGATAGAAGAGAACAAGAATAATTTTACCCAACATAACTCATTAATTTTGCGGCCTTTATGGTGCCACTCTCTGCGTGTGTAGAGGGTGGCCGAGGCCGATGTTCATTACTTGTGGCAACCCCAAAGATACAACTTTTTCTCCAAAGTGCAACAAAAAACCAACGTCTTCCTATTCGGAGGACGTTGGTTGCACGGAGTCTATGGTGTACTACAAAGTGTTCAGCAGGGTGAAGATGAGGTAGCCGAGGTAGTTGCCCACGGCGTAGCCTGCAAGGCCGTTGGTGATACCAACCATAATGGCATTTTTGTTCTTCATAGTGGCCGCAATCATAGGAACGCAGATGGGCGAATTGACCAACGTGTCGGAGGTGATAACCGCACTGTCGGCATCTACCTTGCAGAGTTTGGCCATCAACACTCCGAGAGCAAGAGAACCAAAAACTATGATTGTTTGGTAGATCAACACCCACAATCCCAACTCCCAATCGAGTTGCGAAAGGTCGGCCAACATTGCCATCGCAAGGCAGAAGATGTAGATGAGGTACATACCCGCATCGAAGCTCTTATCCCACGAACGCACTCCCTTGAAGCTCGTCAGCAGCAGGCTGATGGTGGTCAGGGTGAGGATGAGGGCAACCATCGAGAAGTCGCCACCCAAGATGTCAAACAGAGGTTTGCCCTCCTTGAAAAAGCCGCTGACAACCAACGACGCTCCGGCCACAGCAGCTGCGGTAACAAACACCTTCAACAGCTGTATGATGCTTTTCTTCTTTCCAAAATCCTTGTAGGGGTTGTCGTTTACAAAGTCTTGGGCGTTAATCTCATCGTTGTAAGCCTCGAAGTTCTTGCCGTGCACCACGCGACGGGCAATGGTTACTCCTCCACCCATCAGGAACATCAGGTAGAAGAACGACACCACAAGGTTGCAAGTGGCCACAAGTGCAAACATCTCCTCCGAAAGTCCCCTCTCGCCAAGCATCATATTGACGGCAGCATAGTTGCCTGCACCGCCCGTGTATTGGCCGGAGAGGGTTGCGCCAATGGTGGGGCCACTCGCGCCGAGGTGCTCCTTCAACAAAAGGAAGCCCAAGACAACAGTTGTGGCTACGGCGAGTACGCCCACAATGAATGCCCTGACCGTAACACCCGCCTTGAAGTTCTTGAAGTTGCAGCCGAACAACATCATTGGGATTGCAAGGGGAATCATCACATCCTGCAAAAGTTTCTGAATGCCACCATATTCGGCAGGGACAATGTGTAGGTTGGCAATGATCACACCCAGAATGTAGAGTGTGAGGACTGGGCCCACTTTGTTCAACACCTTAACCTTGCGGCAAGCCCACAAAACAGCGGCGGGAGCCAGCAGGTAGAATACTACGAGTAGAAGTTTTCCAATCATACTAATTTAAGTTTGTGTTTGCTGTGGTGTGGCAAATATACACAAAAATATTACAAATGGAACACCTGTCCCCATTCGACCAACCATACCTATATTTATATATAATAGGAATTGCGGGGGCGACAGAAAGAGCAAAGGGTAATTAGTGTTTGTTTTGCATTTGCTACTCTTGGGTATCTTTTTTAATACTCGTGCCGAAGGCACACCACAATCTTGAATTATCCTTTCATCCCCTCCTTGTCCTTTCTGCCCTTTCCTGCTCTCTCTTACTCTCTTTCCAAACAACACTCTAAAAATCAGCCACTTGTGAAAAAATGAAAAATTTTTTGCAATTTTTTCAATAAAACGCTTGCAGGTTTGAAAAAAGTGGCTACCTTTGCATCCGCAATTCGGAAATAACCTCGGCGCAAGTAGAGGGGAGAGAAGAAAAGCAAAAAAAGTTCTAAGAAAATTTGGTGGTTACAAAAAAAGGTCATACCTTTGTACCCACGTTCGCCTCTGAAAAAGCGGCGATTTTTTTAGCGCCTCGCCCGAGGGTGGGGCAACCGAAAAAGGTTCTTTGACTTATTGGTTTTTAAGAGAGAAAAAGAATGCAGAAAGCACGAAGTCTTAATGACTTCGCAAGTTCAATTCAATTCCTTTTAACGGAAAAAGAAGTAGTCAGGCTCTAACAATACATTTTAATTTTTTTACAATGGAGAGTTTGATCCTGGCTCAGGATGAACGCTAGCGGCAGGCCTAACACATGCAAGTCGAGGGGCAGCATAAAGGATAGCTTGCTATTCTTGGTGGCGACCGGCGCACGGGTGCGTAACGCGTATGCAA
>JAZNNC010000013.1:0-29128 GCA_045580045.1 Tidjanibacter sp. | reverse complement strand
ACGAGCAGGTAATCACCCCGCACATCGGTATGAAAGACCTCTATGTAACCTCGGGTCACTATGCAAAATACGGCAAAGACTCGTTCCAGCCCATCCATACCCCCGACGAGGGCGAGGAGTTCCTGCTCAAACCCATGAACTGCCCCCACCACTGCGAGATTTTCAAGTTCAAACCTCGCTCCTATAAGGACCTCCCACTGCGCTTTGCAGAGTTCGGTACGGTCTATCGCTATGAGCAGAGTGGTGAGTTGCACGGACTTACCCGTGTGAGGGGATTTACCCAAGATGACGCACACCTCTTCGTGCGCCCCGACCAGCTGTTGGAGGAGTTCGAGAACGTTATCGACATCGTGCTCTACATCTTCAAGACTTTGAAGTTCAACGAGTTTACGGCACAGATTTCGCTTCGCGACCCCAACAATAAGGAGAAATACATCGGTACCGACGAGAATTGGGAGAAGGCCGAGCAGGCTATCATTCAGGCCTCCGCAGAGAAGGGACTCAAAACCGTTGTGGAGTATGGCGAGGCAGCATTCTACGGCCCGAAGCTCGACTTTATGGTTAAGGACGCCATCGGCCGCAAGTGGCAGTTGGGTACTATTCAGGTGGACTACAACCTGCCTGAGAGGTTCGATTTGACCTACACCGGCGCCGACGATAAACCTCACAGGCCCATTATGATTCACCGTGCCCCCTTCGGTTCGATGGAGCGTTTTGTGGCCGTTCTGTTGGAGCACACGGGCGGTAAATTCCCCTTGTGGCTCGCTCCTACCCAGTGCGTGGTGTTGCCAATTAGCGAAAAATATAACGATTATGCAGAAAAAGTTTCTAAATATCTAAATAATTGCGATATTCGCAGCGAGATTGACAACCGTAACGAGAAGATTGGTCGAAAGATACGTGATAACGAGCTCAAAAAAATCCCCTTCCTGCTCATCGTTGGCGAGAAAGAGGAGAACGAGGGTTTGGTATCCGTGCGTCAGCAGGCCGTTGGCGACAAGGGACAGATGACCGCCGAGGCTTTTGCACAGATGATAAAGGATGCTGTGGCTGCCGAAATCGACAATCAGTAGGAACACAAATAACATAAATATTACTCTAACACACACATTTAAGATTAGGATGGCAGTACCTTACAGACCAAAACCGACCTATCCACAACAGCAACGCCCACAGCAGGGACCTCAGTCCAAGCAGCAGAGCGAGCACCGCATCAATAACCAGATTACCGCACCCCAAGTGAGGGTTGTGGGCGACGATATTGAGGGCGCACAGGTGATGAGTATCAAAGAGGCAATCCTTCTGGCCGACCAGATGGAGATGGACCTCATTGAGATTTCACCCAAGGCAGATCCTCCTGTTTGTCGCATTGCCGACTACCAGAAGTTCCTCTATCAGCAGAAGAAGAAAGCAAAGGAGATAAAGGCAAAACAGACCAAGGTGGTAATCAAAGAGATTCGTTTTGGTCCCCAGACCGACGACCACGACTACAACTTCAAATTGCGCCACGCACAGAACTTCTTGCAGGAGGGTGCCAAAGTTAAGGCTTATGTCTTTTTCCGCGGTCGCTCGATTGTGTTCAGCGAGCAGGGCCAGATTTTGTTGCTTCGTTTTGCCACCGACCTCGAAGAGTATGGCAAGGTGGAGATGATGCCGAAGTTGGAGGGTAAGCGTATGACGATGATGTTAGCCCCCAAATCTAAAAAATAGAAAAACGCAGATTGCGGGCAACTGCGGCGTCATAACTGCGACAAACCTCCTCCGAAGTTTACTAAACGTAAATTCGGAGGAGGTTTTTTTGTGTTCCTTGCGTTTGTACCGCACGGTGTGTTTCTGGGGCTGCTGCTAACTAAACGTCAGTTTCGCAACGCTGATGTTAACTAACGTCAGTCGGTATCCCTTTCTGCTCTTTGCTGCCCTTTGTTGTCATTTGTTGCCCTTACTGCTCTTATTGCCCTTTCTGCCCTCCTTTAACGTCCGATAGAACTACCGGCAAAAAAACACAAAACAGGCAACACTTGCTGCCGACGTCTGATAGCACCCCAACCAAAATCACCAAACAGACTATTTCTGCTCTCCGCGAGGGGTGTTGTCGGGAGTGTAGGGGCCTTCGGAGAGGCGCGAGATAAGGTAGTCGGTAACCTGCTCGGTGGTGCCATCTGCGGCACGGCGGGTGTAGGCATACACCTTGTTGCCATAGACATAGTCGGCAATGGCAACCGTGTAGAGCTCTTTGTGCACCTCGGGGCGGAAACGAACATCCACCGCATCGCCCTTTGCGTTGGTCAGAATGGTATATTTGAGGCCCGAAGGAATGAGGTCCACTCGGTGCGACTCTTTTTGGTTGGTGGTGTCGTTAAACTTGTTGATAATCATCTCTTTGATGTCGGCAAGAGTCATTGTGGTAATCACCAAGAAACTCTTGAAAGGCTCCAACTCGTAGATGTCGCCACGGCTCACATCGCCCGCAGCGAGTCCTGCCAGACGTGTACCTCCGATGTGGTAGAAGGCAAGGTCGGTGCCTGCCACCTTTCGTCCCTCGTCGGCTATCAGGTGTGCAAGGCCCATCTTGGTTGCATCGGTGGTGAGGCTGCCGATAGGCTCGGTGAGGTAGGGTACGTTGCGATACTCGGCAACCCTCTCTTTGACGCTCTCCTTGCCCTCTTCGGGGAGGGTGATATACTCCGTTTTCAGGTCGGTAACTTTACCATTGGTGATTGTTGCGGTGGTGAGGCCCACGGCGCGAAGTTTGTTCAAACCCTGCACAACGGCCACGTCGCCTGCCTTGCCGGCATATTTCTCGTGGGTGTGTCCGCTGACGATGAGGTCGGCCATCGGGAATGCCGAGGCTACGTTTGTGGTGTCCCTATCGAGTCCGCAGTGGGAGAGGATGACCATAAAGTCGCACCTCTCTCTCAGCTCCTCTCCATACCTTTCGCCGGCCCATTCGGGCGAGAAGAACTCGGTACCCTCAAAGATGGCATCATCGCCGTCGGGGTGTCCACCGGCGTAGTTGGTAACAAGGCCGAGGAAACCGACCTTCACTCCACCTGCACGTTTGATAACATAGGGTTTGGGTTGTTTCCACACCGTTGTTCCCGTGTTCACATTGGCCAACACAAGTGGGAACTCCGCATCTTCGGCGCGCAGTTGGAGCGTGTCGAGTCCCATGTCGAATTCGTGGTTGCCGTAGGTTGCAACGTCGTAGCCGAGGCAGTTCATCTGCTCAATTATGGGCCTGCCTGCGTGTGGGGCCATATCCACAAAGGGGTCGCCGGTCCAGCGGTCGCCTGCATCCACCACGAATACCTGTGCGGTGTCCTGTGCGTGGGCCTCGTCAATGAGGGTGGCGAGCTGTGGGAGCATATCGAGCTTGGAATGAATGTCGCTGGTGGAGATGATGATTACCTTTTCCGTGCGAGGGCCGCAGGAGGCCAGCATAGCCATCGCCAGCAGGGCGGTAAGGAGTATTCGTGTGGTACGCATAGTGTGAATTAGCTTATGTTTGTGTTAACAATCTCTATTTTCGGCCGAAACCATTGGCGAAGATACATTTTTTTTGTAACTTTGGAAACAAACCCAAATACTAAATTATACAAAGATTATGAATACATCTGTGAAAGTTGTGTGTGAGAACACCAAATCGACTCTATCGGTAGAATGGGGAACCACTCTTGGTCGCCTTGCACAAAGTGTGCGCACCCCCGACGCGCTTCCGTTTTTGGCTGCCTATGTGAACAACTCCATCCGCGAGTTGGACTATCGTATAGCCGAGCCCGTAACGGTCAAGTTTATCGACATAAGCCACTTTGAGGGCGTGCGTGTCTATCATCGCACCCTCTTTCTGACGCTCCACAAGGCCGTACACGACCTCTACCCCGACCACCGCTTCCGCATCACCCAGTCGGTGTCGCGAGGGTTCTATTGCGAGATTGAGGGGGTGAAGATTACCGAGGAGGTCATTGCAGCCATAAAGGGCCGTATGGACGCACTCATTGCCGAAGAATTACCCATTGTGCGCCACAAGTTGTTGAGAGAGGAGGTAATTGACATCTACCGCAACCTCGGCTTTGAGGACAAGGTGGCCATCCTCACCTCGCGCCCCAACCTCTACGTTACGGTCTATACGCTGGACGATATGGCGGGATATTTCTATGGTGCCCTTGCGCCCAACACCTCCTATCTCCACCTCTACGACCTGAAACCATATTATAATGGTATCTACATCGCTGTACCCTGCCGTACCGCTCCCGACACCCTCGAAGCACAGGTGGCACAGGACAAGATGTTTGACGTCTTTCAGGAGTACAAACATTGGGTGGATGTTATGGGTGTTTCGACCGTGGGCCAACTCAATCGCAAGATTGTGGGTGGCGATGGTAGCGACCTTGTGAAGATTGCCGAAGCCTTCCACGAGAAGAAACTCGCAGGTGTGGCCGACCGTGTGGCGGAGGAGAATCGTAGCCGCGAGGCAAAGGTTATACTTGTGTCGGGCCCCTCGTCGAGTGGCAAGACAACCTTCTCCAAACGACTCGGCATACAGTTGCGCATCTTGGGGTTGGAGCCGGTGATGATTTCACTGGACGACTACTTCCTCAATAGGGAGGACACCCCTCGTGATGAGAATGGCGACTACGACTTCGAGACCATCGACGCACTCGACATTGCCACCTTCAACGACCACCTGATGCGCCTGCTTGCGGGCGAGAGTGTGGACATCCCCCGCTACGACTTCATCACCGGTCGCCGCCAGTGGCACGACAACAAGCTCGCACTGAACTCCAACTCGGTGCTCATCGTGGAGGGTATCCACGCACTCAACCCACGCCTTACGGCCGCGGTGCCCGAACACTTCAAGTTTAAGATTTACCTCTCATGCTTCACCTCAATATCAATGGATGACCTCTCGCGCATTGCCACCACCGACAACCGACTCATACGTCGCATTGTGCGTGATAACGCCTACCGAGGTGCCGACGCAACCAGCACCCTCAAACGCTGGCAGAGTGTGCGCCGAGGCGAGGAAAAACACATCTTCCCCTATCAGGAGAATGCCGATGTGATGTTCAACTCATCGCTCTTCTACGAACTTCCCGTGCTCAAACGCCACGTAGTCCCACTGCTCTACAACGTGCCCGACACGGTGGAGGAGTATGGCGAGGCGCAGAGGCTGCTGAAATTCCTCGACAACTTCTGCGAGTTCGACGAGAAGGAGATACCTCCCACCTCGCTATTGAGGGAGTTCATCGGCGGCAGTAGTTTTACCTATTAGCCCCCTACGTGAAACAACAAGAGAGCGGTTTGCGTGTGCAAACCGCTCTCTTTATTTAATATGGTGTCTGTCCGATTAGATTACACCCTGCTCCAACATAGCCTGAGCAACCTTCATAAAGCCTGCAATGTTGGCACCCTTAACGTAGTCCACAGTGCCATCGGCCTTCTGGCCAAAGCGTACACACTGCTCGTGGATGCTCTGCATGATGAAGTGCAGTTTGTCGTCCACCTCCTGTGCCGACCAGCTCAGGTGGGCAGCATTCTGGGTCATCTCCAAGCCCGAAGTGGCAACACCACCGGCGTTCACAGCCTTGCCGGGAGCAAAGAGTATGCCTGCATTCTGGAAGGTGGCAATAGCCTCAGGAGTACAGCCCATATTCGACACCTCGCAGCAGCACCAAGTGCCGTTAGCCAAAAGCTCTTTGGCATCGTCGCCATTCAACTCGTTCTGGAAAGCGCAAGGCAGTGCAATGTCGCACTTCACGCTCCACGCCTTCTTGCCTGCGGTGAACTTGGCAGCCTCGGGGAACTTGGTGGCCATATCCTCCACCTTGTTGCGGTTCGAGGCACGCATTACGAGCATATAGTCAATCATCTCTTTGGTGATACCACCGGGGATTTCGCACACGCCGTCGGGACCGGAGATGGCAATAACCTTACCACCCAGCTCGGTAGCCTTTGTTGCAGCACCCCAAGCCACGTTACCGAAGCCCGAAAGAGCAATGGTCTTACCCTTGATATCCTTGCCGGCCTTTGCCAAGACGTGCTCGGTGAAGTAGAGTGCACCGAAACCGGTAGCCTCGGGACGGAGAATCGAACCACCCCAATTCTGGCCCTTGCCGGTCAGCACGCCCACGTTGTACTCCCTTGCAAGTTTGGTGTACATACCAAACAGGTAGCCAATCTCCCTGCCACCTACGCCAACATCGCCTGCGGGAACGTCGGTGTCGCCACCGATGTTGTGCCACAGTTCCAACATAAAGGCTTGGCAGAAACGCATAATCTCTGCATCCGATTTACCAACGGGGTCGAAGTCCGAGCCACCTTTACCACCACCCATAGGCAGAGTGGTGAGTGCATTCTTGAAGGTCTGCTCAAAGCCGAGGAACTTCAACATTGAAGGGTTAACGGCTTTGTGGAAACGAAGACCACCCTTGTAGGGGCCGATGGCTGCGTTGAACTGAACACGATATCCGAGGTTGGTCTGCACCTCGCCCTTGTCATCAATCCAAGTTACACGGAATGTGAAGATGCGGTCGGGCTCAACCATACGCTCAACGATTTTTGCTTTCTCAAATTCGGGGTGCTGGTTATAGACCTCTTCGATACTTTCGAGAACCTCTTTGACAGCCTGCAAATACTCGTTCTCGCCGGGGTGCTTGCGCTCCAACTCGGCCATTAAGTTCTGTACATTCATAGTTTGAATTGTGTTTTAAGAAATAGTTTTATGTTAGGTTTGAATTTCTCGCTCCTATTGTGGTTTTAATTTCACCTCAAAAATAGTTATTTTTATTATAAATTGTAATCTCTTGCAATAAAATTCGCTTTTTTCGCCTCAAATTTATATCTTTGGCTTGCCGTAGGGTACAAATGTGCATATTTTTTTAACGAAAAACATATCTTACAATGGAAAACCTCAAAATTACTCCCTTCACAAAGTACCACATCGCCGCAGGTGCCAAGATGGCTCCCTTTGCAGGCTACAATATGCCCATCGAGTTCACGGGTATCAATGCCGAACACCTCTGGGTGCGTGAGGCTGTGGGCGTCTTCGACGTGAGCCATATGGGCGAAATTTGGGTTAAGGGCCCCAAGGCGACGGAGTTTTTGCAGCACATCACAACCAACAACGTGGCAGCACTCACCGACGGCAAGGTTCAGTATTCGTGTATGCCCAATGGCAAGGGTGGTATTGTGGACGACCTGCTCGTCTATCGCGTGGATGAGCAGACCTACCTCCTTGTGGTGAATGCCGCCAACACCGACAAGGATTGGGCGCACATCTGCGCCGAGGGTGTGGCCTATGGTTTGGAGGCAGGCCACGGTAAGCAGCTCTACAACGCTTCGGACGAGATTTGCCAACTCGCCATTCAAGGTCCTTTGGCTCTGAAAATGGTGCAGAAGATGTGCGAGGAGCCCATTGAGGATATGCCCTATTATACCTTCAAGAAGTTGAAAGTGGCAGGGTGCGATGCTATTCTTTCGACCACGGGCTACACCGGCTCGGGAGGTTGCGAGATTTACATCGCCAACGAGGATGCCGACCGCCTTTGGGAGGAGATGTGGCGCGTAGGCGAGGAGTTCGGACTGAAAAACATCGGTTTGGGCGCACGCGATACTCTCCGTTTGGAAAAAGGTTTCTGCCTCTATGGCCACGAGATTGACGACACCACTTCGCCCATCGAGGCGGGCCTCGGTTGGATTACCAAGTTTGTGGAGGGCAAAGATTTCATTGACCGCGATAAGATGGAGGCCCTCAAAGCGGGAGGCTTGAAGCGTAAACTCGTGGGAGTGAAGTTGATTGACAGGGGTATTCCTCGTGCCGGCTACACCATTGGTGATGCCGAGGGCAGGCCCATTGGCAACATAGTGTCGGGCACGATGTCGCCTTGTTTGAAGGTTGGCATTGGCACGGGTTATGTTCCCACCGAGTATGCAGCCGTTGGCACCCAACTCACCGTTATTGTTCGTGAGCGAGCCTTGAAGGCGGAGGTGGTTAAGCTGCCTTTCGTGTAGTGTAGGAGGGGTGCATATTGCGCGGAGAATTGTTGTGCCCTTCGGGGCAGTTTGTTTCGCATCTTTTGGGAGGTTGCGTGCACTATTGGTGCGTAGTTTGCATTTAGTTGACAATCATAATATAGACACAATATATGAAAAACGAGTTTCAAAAATTTGCCCTTTCACAGGGTATCTCTTCGCTTAATCTTCATAGGTACCAGTCGTTTACCGACGCATACGTGTCGCCTACGATTATCGAAGAGCGCAAGTTGAATATGGCGCAGATGGATGTCTTTTCGAGGCTTATGATGGACCGCATCATCTTTCTCGGTGCGCCCATTGACGACGATGTGGCCAACATCATCGAGGCTCAACTACTCTTCCTCGAAACGCAGGACCCTGAGAGGGACATACAAATATACATCAACTCGCCCGGAGGCAGTGTGTCGGCCGGCTTGGGTATCTACGACACGATGCAACTTGTTGCTCCGCAGGTGTCAACCATCTGTACGGGTATGGCAGCATCTATGGGTGCGGTGTTGCTCACCGCAGGAGCCAAAGGCAGGCGTTCGGCTCTGCCACACAGCAGGGTGATGATTCACCAGCCGTTGGGAGGTGTACAGGGACAGGCTTCGGATATTGAGATTACCGCACGAGAGATTCTCAAATATAAGCAGGAGCTCTACCACATTCTCTCCACCCACTCCGGCCAGCCCATCGAACGCATCGCAGCCGATGCCGACAGGGACTATTGGATGAGGGCCGAGGAGGCCAAAGAGTATGGACTCATCGACGAGGTGTTGGTGAGCCGTAAGGCGTTGAACGACAAATAGGTGCAAAGACAATATGGCAAAAGATAATAACAAGCGCGGAGGCTACGATTGTTGTTCCTTCTGTGGACGCAGTGCTGCGGAGGTGGGTACGCTCTTTTCGGGTATGAACGGGGCGACCATCTGCGACGAGTGCGTGGAGAGGGGCTACGATGTGTTGCAGGAGCAGAACGCCTCCAAGAAGAAGAAAACGGCCAAAGGTGGCGCAACTCTCCGTAGGGAGGATGTTCCCAAGCCTGCCGAGATAAAGGAGTTTTTGGACCGCTATGTGATTGGTCAGGATGCTGCCAAAAAGACTCTTTCGGTGGCTGTCTATAACCACTACAAGCGTATCCTCTCCAAAGGAGCCGAAAAGGCTGTTAATGATGAGGTGGAAATTGAGAAGTCCAATATTATAATGGTGGGCGAGACGGGCACGGGTAAAACCCTGTTGGCTCGCACCATTGCACGCCTTTTGAAGGTGCCCTTTGCCATTGTGGATGCTACGGTGCTCACCGAGGCAGGCTATGTGGGCGAGGATGTGGAGAGTATTCTCTCGCGCCTCTTGCAGGTGGCCGACTACGACGTGGAGCAGGCCGAGAGGGGTATTGTCTTTATTGATGAGGTGGATAAGATTGCCCGCAAGAGCGACAATCCTTCCATCACTCGTGATGTGAGTGGCGAGGGTGTGCAGCAGGCTCTGTTGAAGATTTTGGAGGGTACGGTTGTGAACGTACCGCCGCAGGGAGGACGTAAGCACCCCGAGCAGAAGTTTGTGCAGGTCAATACAAACAACATTCTCTTTGTGTGCGGTGGTGCCTTTGACGGCATCGACAAGAAGATTGCCGATAGGCTCAACACGCGCGTTGTGGGTTTCAACCAGAGTGCAACGGTGCGTATAGACCGCAAGAACCTGATGCAGTATATCACTCCGCAGGATTTGCGCTCGTTTGGACTCATCCCCGAGTTGGTGGGCCGTATGCCGGTGTTGACCTATCTCCAACCGCTTGACAAGGAGGCTCTGCGCCAGATTCTCACCGAGCCAAAGAACTCCATCATCAAACAATATGTGCGCCTCTTTGAGTTGGACGGCGTGAAGGTGGAGTTTGACGACGACGTGTTGGATTACATTGTGAGCAAGGCTCAGGAGTTCCGCCTTGGTGCGAGGGGTTTGAGGAGCATTTGCGAGGCCATTATGACCGATGCGATGTTTGAGTTGCCTTCGTCGGAGAGCAAGGAGTTCAGGGTTACGCTGCCCTACGCCAAGGAGCGTATGGAGAGGGCAAAAGCACTTGCCCGTTAATAATTAAAAAGTCGGTTGTCGATTGACGGTTGACGGTTGACAAAAACAACAATGGCTTCTCCAACCGAGAAGCCATTGTTGTTTTTACTATTAGAATCGGTAGCCCACAGCGAGGCCCCACGAGATGAAACGCACGTCGTCAGCCAAACGTGTGTAGTCGTGCGAACGGAATTGGTTGTGGTAGCGTAGGTCGATGGTCCAATCCTTCCAGTCCACACCAATCTCTGCCACGTGGCCCCACGGGTCCCTGTCGAGCATATTGGCCACAGCATTTTGATAGGCGTTGTCGGTATCCTTAAACGAGGTGTTGGCCGTTGCGAAGATGTTGGCCGTCCACGTTGGGCCCCAACCACCACGCAGGAACAATCCGTTGGAAAATTTGTAGCCACCACCAATGATGAGCGGGAAGTTGAAACAACCGGCCAGCGCATTATTGGAACTCCTGCCGATGTACCAATCCATTGCCCACACTGCGTCCAACTGAGCATAGAGCACCACGCCGGTCTTTTTGATGGGGAGCATACCCCTCAGGTAGCCGCCCAACTGAACACCCGCATTTACGCCATTGAGCATAGCGTCGAGGTTGGTGGTGTTTGTTGTGGCGTGCAGAGAGGGAGTGGATAGTCCCACACGGGGGCCACACACGAAGTATTGTTGGCGAATCTCCTTTGCGCTCTTACCGCTCTGTGCCTCGGCCGAGAAGAGGGCTGCCAGAACAAATAGTGCCGATATGATAATTTTTTTCATAGCAATCAAGTCTGTTTAGTCGTTAATTGTGCCGATGGTCCACTGCGAGAAGGGGGTGGGGTAGTCGGTGCTCACACTGCGGCTCTGGGTGTCAACCTCATAGTCGGTGTTGGAGTGTGTCATCTTGGTTGACTTGTTCAAACCGTCCCAAGTAGCCACAAACGAGGTTTTGGTATCTTTCTCATCGTCGTAGTTCCAGATTTGGAAGCCGCACTCGTTTGTGATTTCCACAAGGAAACCCGATGCGTTCTCCTCAATCTTGTCGGTCTTTATCACGATGGGCTCTTTGCCCGATGTGCCTCCGCCATAGAATTTCAAAATCTGCTTGATCATATTGCCCTCGCGGGAGTAGGCCCAAAGGGTGTCGTTCTCAAAAGCGTTCACACGATTGGCCTCCTCGTCCTCTTTGGCAAACCAACGAAGGTGGTCGTAGTCGGTGCCGTCAAAGGTGAGGGTTTGACTCTCGGGCTCAAATGTACCCACAAGGCGTGGACGGTTCAGGCCGAACCAACCGCTGGATACATACTCATACTTGTCGGTCTTGTAGAGTCGCAAGTAGAACGTACCTGTCTTTGGACTGACCGCATCGGTCAGAGGGGTATAGTCGGTCTTGTAGTAGCCGGTCTTGATGAGCGGAGCCTTCTCGTCATCCACGATGATTACGGTAGTGGTCTTGCTGCTGCCGATGGTGGAGCCTTTCACAGCCACAATCTCAAACTCCATTTTGATTGTCTCCTGTTGGAGGTAATTGTTGGGTTTGCTCTTGAAGAATACTTTTTTGTTGTACTCCGAATATGTTACTCGGATACCCGAGACCTCGAAAGTCTTGTCGTCGATGCTCCTAACGACATACTCCGGCTCATTGTCGTCGATTTCAAATTCGATAAGGTCGCTCCACCCGAACTCCTTGCCGGTGTTGTCCTTGCCGGCCACAACCTTACCCTGAATGGTTACCTCCACGGGCCACTCATAGGGGCTTTCCATTTGGTAAACGGCCACATAGCAGCCATCGTAGCCTTCGGTGTAGCTGTACGTCGAGTAGGCAAACGACACATCGGGTGTCTCGGGTCCTTTGGAGCAGGCGGTCATTGCGGCCATTGCTCCGAGAGAGAGTATTAACAGTTTGAAAAATTTCATCATTGTCATCTGTTTTTCGTGGGTGCCGTCCCATAGGGACGGGCATACATCCCACAAAGGTAACGTAATTTTTGAAAATTTAGTGCAGTGTGGCCAATTTTGTTGATTTTACCGTGTCGGATGGGGTGTTTTAGCGGTGTGTGAGGTGGTTTTGGAACACAAACAAAAAGGGTTGGCGTTGTGCCAACCCTCTGTGACTCCGACAGGACTCAAACCTGTAACCTTTTGATCCGTAGTCAAATGCTCTATTCAATTAAGCTACGGAGCCGAATTGCGAGTGCAAATATACGAACTTTTTTCTTCTCTGCAAGCCTTTTTGTGATTTTTTTTGTTTTTCCTTCTTTCGGAGGCCTTCTTGCAGTGGCGTCCGCAGTTGTGGCGGTCGCTCTCACTAATGGTGTCCGCAGTCGTGGTGGTCGCACGCTTGGCCGTTGTCGAAGACAAAGCCCCTCAGGTAGGTCTGCACCAGCACCTCCACGTTACCCGCACAGCCCCTCACAACCCTGATGCCGTTGCGCTCCAACACGTTCTTGGCCCCTTGGCCCATATTACCAGCCAGCATAACCTCCACGCCCATCTCGGCCAACACCGAGGCGATGCCACTCTTGCACCCACAGCCCTGTGGAGAGGGGAGCGTCTCGGAGCCGACAATGGCTCCGTCCTCAATGGTGAAAATGGTGTAGTGGTCGCAATGACCAAAGTGGTCATCCACACGGCCCTCTCTTGTAGGAATTGCAATCTTCATCATATTTAATGGTCTAACGTTCAACGTCTTTTTAAATTGAAAATTGACAAAATGAATTTTGTCTAAAATGCTCTCGCTCGGCAAAGTCTGCGAGCAGCCTCTGCTCTCGCTTACTCGCATTTGCGAAAATGGAAAATTAAGGTGCGCCGTTGGCGCGGAGTTTTATTTTCTTTTCCACTCTTTCTGCCCTTTTACAGACCTCACCCGCCTTCGGCACCCTCTCCTAACTTAGGCGAGGGTAAATTTTCAATTTTCAATTGACCAAGCTTCGCTTGCTCTAAAATGCTCCCGCTCGGCACAGGCGTTGCCTGTTTTGTGTAGATGTTAGGTCTGCACACCTTTGAGCCTTTGGATGCAGTCAAGCAGCCTCAATTCTCAATTCTCAATTCTCAATTCTCAATTCTCAATTCCCTCTATCCCATTCGGTTTTTGTAGTCCTCATAGCCGAAGCGGCGTACAATCTCCACGCGGCCGTCCTCGTGGGCAATGGCAATCGAGGGGTGCGACACGCCGTTGAACATAGTGGTCTTGACCATTGTGTAGTGTATCATATCCTCAAACACGAGGCGGTCGCCAACCTGCGGTGCCCTATCGAAGGCCCAATGGCCCACCCAATCGCCTGCCAAGCAACTGTTGCCACCGATGCGCCACCTCTCTTCGCCCTCCTCGGGGTCGTGAGCACCCACCACTGCGGGCTTGTAGGGCATCTCCAAGCAGTCGGGCATATGGCACGCAAACGACACGTTCATCACAGCGGTCTTCTCGCCACCGCCCTCCACGATGTCCTCCACAGTGGCCACCAGCGTACCCGTGCGCCAAGTGAAGGCACTGCCGGGTTCGAGGATGATGCGCAGGTGTGGGTGTCGGCTCTTGAACTCACGGAGGGTATCAATCAGCAACTCAATATTATATCCCTTCCTTGTCATAAGGTGTCCTCCGCCCATATTGAGCCACTTGATGTGGTCGAGGTAGTGTCCGAACTTCTGCTCCACGACCTCCAATGTGGCCACCAAGTCCTCCGCATCGCTCTCGCAGAGAGAGTGGAAGTGGAGGCCTTCGATACCTTCGGGCAGCTCGGTGAGCAACTCTGCCCTCACACCCAAGCGGCTGGTGGGCGACGCAGGGTTGTAGAGGTCGGTCTCCACGGTGGAGTACTCGTGGTTGATGCGCAGACCGCACGATATACCCCTCAGCATAGCCTGCGGAGCAAACCTCTGCCATTGGCCCAGAGAGTTGAAGGTTATGTAGTCGCTGTAACTCATAATCTCCTCCCACTCGGTGTCGGTATAGACGGGTGCATAGGTGTGTGCCCTCTGGCCATACTCCTCCCACACGAGCCTTGCCTCGGCCAGCGAACTTGCCGTTGCGCCGTCGGAGTGCTCACGCAGGATGGGGAAGATGCTCCACATAGCCGAGGCTTTCAGGGCCACGATAATCTCCACGCCGGCCTCCTTGCGTACACGGTCAATGACCGCCATATTTTTCATCAACTCCGCCTCCTCCAAAACGTAGCAGGGCGACGGAACAACACTAACGTAATTCAAAATTCAAAATGCAAAATTCAAAATTAAGAGTTGAAAATCAATTCTCAACTCTCAATTCTCAATTATTAAAGTTCCAAATCCACATCGTGCAACTCAACCCACGGGAGGCCCTGAGGTCCGAGCTCGGCCAAGAATGGATCGGGGTCGAACTCCTCCACGTTGTGCACACCGGGTTTTACCCACAAGCCTTTGGCAAACATTGCGGCACCGAGGGCGGCGGGTACACCTGTGGTGTAGCTCACGGCCTGCGTACCGGTCTCTTTGTAGGCGGCAGCGTGGTCGCAGTTGTTGTAGATGTAATATGTCTTCTCTTTGCCATCCTTGATACCCCTGATGCGGCAACCGATGGAGGTCTCGCCGTGGTAGTTCTCACCGAGAGTTTTGGGGTCGGGCAGCACTGCTTTGAGGAATTGGATGGGCACAATCTCCATACCGTTGTACATAATGGGGTCGATGCGTGCCATACCGATATCCTGAATAACCCTCAGGTGGGTGAGGTACTCCTGACCGAATGTCATCCAGAACCTTGCCCTCTTGATGGTGGGGAAGTTCAGCACAAGGCTCTCCAACTCCTCGTGGTAGAGCAGGTAGCTCTCTCTCGGGCCGATGTTGGGGTAGTTGAGTGTCTTGTGTATTTCGAGCGAGCCGGTGGTTACCCAATCGCCATTCTCCCAATAGCGGCCCTTCTGGGTTATCTCGCGGATGTTAATTTCGGGGTTGAAGTTGGTGGCGAAAGCCTTGCCGTGGTTGCCTGCGTTGCAGTCCACAATGTCGAGGTAGTGAATCTCGTCGAAGTGGTGTTTTGCGGCATAGGCGGTGAATATCGCGCTCACACCGGGGTCGAAACCGCAGCCGAGGATGGCGGTGAGGCCGGCCTTCTCAAACCTCTCGCGGTAGGCCCACTGCCACGAGTACTCGAAGTGAGCCTCATCGAGGGGCTCGTAGTTGGCGGTGTCGAGGTAGTTCACACCACACTCCAAGCAGGCGTCCATAATGGTCAAATCCTGATAGGGGAGTGCAACATTGATTACGATGTCGGGCTTGAACGAGCGCATCAACTCGCACAATTCGGGCACGCTGTCGGCATCCACCTTTGCTGTCTGGATGCGGTCGCCACCGATTGCGGCAGCGATTTGGTCGCATTTACTTTTTGTGCGGCTTGCCAACATAATCTCCGAGAATACGGGGTTTGCTGCCACCTTGTGTGCCACGACGGTACCAACGCCGCCTGCACCGATGATGAGTACTCTACACATAGTCGTTCGGTCTGTTAAGTGTGTTTATATATCGTTTGTTTTTGTTGCTACAAATTTTCCAACCTACAAATATAGGGTAATAAATTGAAAATTGAAAATGGAAAATTGAAATAGACGTTAGACAACAAAAAACAACAGACCTCTCTGGTGCTGCGCACCATCTCCCCTAACTTAGGGGAGAATGATTTCTCCTCCCCTTTCGTAGGGGGAAGAGTACTTAGGGGGGGAGAGTTCCATCTTCTCTCGGGTATCTTTTTAACCAACCGAGCCGACAACCTTGTGGGCTGTCGGCTCGGCATAGAGTGTCGGTCTTCCTTAGGTCAACCTACTGTACTTTAACAACGGTCGAACCTTTGTAGGAAGGAGTGATTTTCAAATTAGCATCAGTTGAGAAGAAAGCTTCAACAGTGTCGTTGCTTGTGGTAGTTTCAATAACGTTGTTCTCGAAGATGAAACTCTCAATTTTAGCACTACCAGCGAATTGGAAGTTATTAAGTACTTTGTTACCGATGTTGGTAAACTTACAGTTCTTTATCACGATATTCTTGACGGCATACGTAGCGTTGCTGAATCTCATAATCTGTTTTGCAAGATTTTGGCCGTCAATAATACAATTCTCAATCAATACGCTATTGACATCTGCTACTGCTCCGTTCATTCGGAATATTTGACCATCGCTGTTGCTACCTTTCCAAATCAAGTCTTTAACAACGATGTTGTTATTACAATATTCTGGCTTCGCAGCAGGCGTGAGGGTCATTGTTGCGGTCTGCTGTGGAGCACCATCCACGGTGTAGCGGCCAATGATTGTTACGTCCAAGCTATGCCTGATTTGGTAAGTGCTATTTGCGCAAGTAAAATCTTGCATCACACAGAAGGTTCCTCCCACGTTAATCTGGGAGGTGTAGGAGCCTGTGCCAATCTCCTTCATTTCTGCAACGTAGTTGTCAACAGTAACGGTCTCTTTCTCCATTGCGCTGGGGTCCAATGCAAGGCGCATACCCCAACTGTTGTTGCCCGAGAAGTCGGTTGCGGTCTTGTTGAAGGTCTGGGTACCCTTGTCGGTATAGACCTTAACGGTGAGGGCTTTGCCATTGGTGTCGGCCCAGCGGTTGAAAATCAGGCGTGCGATAATCTTCTGGCCTGCTGCCACACTACCATTGCTCACACTCACGCCAACACTTGCGCTACCGCTGTTGAAAACAGCCGTCTGAGTGCCATAGGGGAACTTGGTAAGGTTGAGAGTGTAGCTACCACTCAGGTAGAGTCCTTCCTCGGTGGTCATCTCAATCTTGTTAACCACGATAGGCTCTGCGGTGGGGTTGCTAACCTCGAAGGTCATCATTGCAAAGAGGTGTTGGAATACAAAGGGGATGGTGGTATCCTCTTTGGTGCCATAGATATACCTACCAACCAAAACATCATCTGCACTCATATCGTTGTACTCGGCAGTGACGTCGTAGTTCTGCAAAGCATTGAGTGTACCAACGAGTGCAAACTGTTTCTTGGTGGCATTTGCAGCGTTCAAAGGATAGTAGGCATTGTAGCGCAAAAATTCGCCCTCTACGTTGGTCTCTACCTCGTCCAGACCTGCAACCACACCTTCAAACTCGCCACTTGCGGTGCCATCGCCGGAGGTGAGGGTGAACTCGTTTTGGAACTTACCATCCTTGGAGATGGCAACACTATTGTATTGGCCAAACACACCAATCTTGTCGCCATCTTTCCACACCACGGTCTTACCGTCGGCGGTGTTGAGTGCGGTACGTCCCTCGACAGCATCATCGGCTGTGGTGGCCACAATGGTCATAGGAGTACCCTCAACGGTGGGCTCCACATTGTCGTAATTGTTGTTGCAACCCACTACCATCAGTGCGAGGATTGCGATTGAGCTAAATTTTTTCATCGTTTTTCTCTCTTGTGTGTGGGTTAAAACTACTGTGCATCCTCCCAGAAAATGGTGTCGTCAAACTCGGGAGTGGAGATTGCGATACCTTGCTCAACGGCAAGGTCGGTTGTCTGAATTGTAGGGGCGGAGTAGATTTTATCCCCCCCTACGGACTTTTTGTAATTCATTGGTTTTTAATAGGTTTTAATTGGTATTGGTAATGTTTTGAAGATTGTTTGTCGAAAAAATATGGTGTAAAATTCTACTCTCTGTGTTGAAAAATGATGCCTGCTGCACCGAGCGAGCCTGCCCTATTGCCGAGGGTGGCAGCCACAATCTCCGTGTGTGAGCCGCACACCTCCATTACATTTGCTACCGTGTGCCTACGGATGCCCTCGAAGTAGAACTCGCCTGCCTCCGAGATACCTCCGCCAATGACCACTTTTTGCGGTGCAAAGATATTAATAAAACTTCTAATTCCTTGCCCTAACCACTCCCAATGTTCTTCCATTGTCTGTGTGGCCTCTGCTTCGCCCTCGTGGTAGCGGGCAACAATCTCTCGGCCGTTGGTCTGTTCGGGGGCGATACCTTTGCGCTCGGCATAGCGGCGCACGAGTGCCGAGGTGGAGGCGTAGTGTTCCAGACACCCCACCGCACCACAAGCGCACCTCTCGCCACCGGCCACCAACACAATGTGGCCCAGCTCCATACCTCGGCCTTGCCAGCCGCCTTGCAACCTGCCGCCAATCAGCACTCCGCCGCCGATACCCGTACCAACGGTGAGAAAGACCACATCTTCGGCCCCTCGTGCTGCTCCGTAGAGCGTTTCGCCGAGGGCCATAAGGTTGGCATCGTTGCCCAGCAGGGTGAAGAGTCCCGTGTGGGCCGTGAGCCTTGCGCCCACGTTCACGTTCTCCCACCCCTCGATGTTCTCCGCACCGCCGAGCACGCTCTGGCCGTCGGGCGAGATGATGCCGGGGGTGCCAATGCCGATACCCTCGACCTTCACATCTCTGCCTTTTGCTGCGGTCAGACACTCGTCGGCAGCCCCACACAGAGCTGCCAACACGGCCTCTGCTCCTTTGGTTGCGGGGGTGGGGGTGAGCCCCTCAAAGAGAAACTCCCCGCAGTCGCTGATGAGCGCATATTTGATTGTTGTGCCACCGAGGTCAATGCCGATGGCGTAGCGTTTTGCTGCTGTCATTCAATTCTCAATTCTCAATTCTCAATTCTCAATTTCTTGGGTATCTTTTTTAATACCCGTGCCGAATTCTTAGTTCTTCTCCACCCAGATTGGCGAACTCCAAGCCCATTGGCCGTTACGCTGGCGCACGCGCACGTAATAGTAGTCGGTGTCCTTCTCGGGAACGTTGTCGGTCAGCACCTCGCCCACAGCGAAGGTCGTCTCGGGTGCGGCTCTGTGGAACTGCACAGCCTCGCTCAGCCAGCCCCTCATAAAGTGTGCCTTACTACCCTCCAACAACTCGTCGAGGGTGTAGGAGAACTTCTGCCCGTTCACCTCGGCGATAATCTTACCCGTGCGTGGCATTGTTACGTCCAGCACCACGCCCTGTGTTGCGGGGGTGGTGGTGTTGGGGTTCTTGGTGGAGTAGAGGTCAATATCCACGCTCTTGTCGGTGGTATTGAGGAGTCGGTTTACCCTTGTGCGGAACTCGGGCTCACCGGGCTGTGGCGAGGTGAATGCCGCACCACGGAAGCAGGGTTGCACGCTATTGAGGATGCCCTCCGAGAGGCGCAGGCGGCCCTGCCAATGTACATACTCCTCCTCCCTGTTCCAGCCGAAGTCAATCTTAACCTTCGCCCTGATGGTCTGCTCGGTGGGCTTAACCACCGTGTGGGGAGCACTCAGGCGCGAAAGGCATTGGCCGTTCTTGATGATGTCCACATAGTCGATGTGGTTCATAGCCTCCACCGCCACATAAATCTCCCTTGTGTTGCCCGAGGTAACGTCGCCCATCATTGCGCCATTGATGCGGAAGTCAATCTTAATCTTGTCGCCCGTTGCGCCGCACACGTGCCTTGCGGCCATAGCGTCCCACAGGCTATCCTTGTCGAGTTTGTCGCACAACACACCGATACGGCCGTCGCCATAACTACCCGGGTAGCCTGCGTGTTGGTCGGTGGAGCACATCAGACCAAACTTGTGGCCTTTGTCGAGTCCATACTGTACCGAGCCCTCCCAAGTGCGGGGGCCCATATCGTGCAGATAGTCCATATCGCCCTGGTCGTTCTCGGCCAAGCCGTGGCGCGAGTACATCTCCACAAAGGGGGTCTGCTCGTCCTGCTTGAAGGCGTCCCAATTGTAGCCCCTGAAACCGGTGATGTAGCCCATATGGTGTGGCGTAACGAAGGCCTTATACTTTTTGAGTTTGCGTTTCAGGTCGGGCACACTCTTACACTCCAACAGAGGCGTGTCGTAGTCGTAGCAGAGGGCCACGTGGTCGCCGTGCTCCATCGAGTGGCACTCATAGGAGGTGAAGGTGAGGAATTTTTCGGGCACGTTGGCCTCACGCAGAGCTTTGACATAGGGCTCCCAGCCGCCTGCTCTCAACCTGCGGAATGCGCTCTCGTGGTACTCGATAACCCACTCCAACCTCGGGTCGCCCTTACCGGGGATGTCGGGCCACAGGGCGTGGGGAGTGATGGACACGAAGTCCAACTGTTCCTTTGCGGCAGCGATGGCATCGCCGAGGTCGCCGTGTCCATAGGTTACGTTGCAGTGGTTGTGCACATCGCCCCACCAAACCTTCATCTCTCCGAGTCCTTCGAGCATCTTCTTCAACTCGGCAGGTACAGCCTTTACATACTTACCGCTCTCGCTCTGGCCGTTGCAGCCTGCAACTCCGAGCACCGAGCCTGTGGCGGCCAGACCAAGCACGGTCCAGCCCGATTTTTTCAAAAAATCTCTCCTGTCCATATTAGTTATAGTTTTTCTAATCGAGTGCATCTCGTGGGTAAATTTTGCACCGCTCTGCGATAGCCGACTTCCTCATTTGCGACAAGCAAACTGCGGAGTCGGCTTCTCGTTTGGCACAAAATTTCCTCCACGATATGCCCTCTTGGCGTTGTTGCTTTTTTTGTCAACCGTCAACCGACGACCGTCAACCGTCATTCTTTAATTAGTAATTAGTAGAGAGTAATTAGTAAATATTTTTGCGCCAATGGCGCACCAAAATTAACCCACCTCTGGTGGCTTTTAGTTGCTCTCGCTCGGCAAAGTGTGCAAGCACCCTCTGCCCTCGCTTACTCGCAACTTTCTCAATTCTCAATTCTCAATTCTCAATTTTTTATAGGTTCTCCGCTCCATTGAACCACTCAAACTCCTGTTCGGTGGGGTCGGTGTCGCCACACTCGGCCTGCACCTCTTGGAGCAGCGTGTGTAGTTCGGCCCTTGTGGTGGCATAGTCGGGGTGGTTGTAAACGTTGTTCATCTCACCCTGCACACCCTCTCGCAGGTCGTAGAGTTCCCACTCGTCCACGTCGTTATAGAAGTGGATGAGTTTGTAGTCGTTGGTGCGGATGCCGTAGTGCCTCTTGACCGAGTGCCACGAGGGGTACTCGTAGTAGTGATAATAGACCGCCTTGCGCCAATCCTCTGGCACTGCACCCTTGCGCGAGGTGAGCACGGGCACCAACGAGCGTCCCTGAATATCCTCGGGCACCTCCACACCGGCAAATTCGAGCAGGGTGGGTGCAAAGTCGATGTTCATAGCGAGTGCTTTGGTGCGTGTGCCGGCCTTCACAGCCTTCGGGTAGCGCACCAAGAGGGGTGTGCGGTGGCACTCCTCATACATAAACCTCTTGTCGAACCAGCCGTGTTCGCCGAGGAAGAATCCTTGGTCGGAGGTGTAGATGATGATGGTGTTGTCCAACTCGCCGATGCTCTCCAAGTGAGCCATCAGTCGGCCCACGTTCTCGTCAACGGCCTTGATGACGGCACAGTAGTCCCTCATATATTGCTGATACTTCCAGCGAGTAATCTCCTCTTGTGTTACGCCACGCTTCTGCATCGCTTTCCACTCCTCGATGCGAGGTGCGTATGCCTCGTCCCAACGAGCCTTCTCTTCGGGAGTCATACGGTCCCACGCAGCCTTGAACTGCTCCACCGAGGCTCGGTGGTTGTTGGCACGGCTCACATCGGCCACATTGGCGTTGCTCCAATCGCCCAAGTCGTAGGGTGCTTCGAGCTGCTCGCGGGTCATCACTTTGAGGTCCCACTCGGGCCACATATGCGTTCCAATCTCCATCTCCTGCTCTCGTGCGGCGGTGCCACGTCCGCTGTAATCGTCCAGCAGGGTGGTAGGCTCGGGGAATGTGTGGTCGTTGTAGATACCGAGGTGTCGCTGTGCGGGCATCCAATTACGGTGGGGTGCTTTGTGGTAGTAGAGCATCGCAAAGGGACGCTCTGTGTCGCAGTTGTCAATAAAGTCGATGGCCTTGTCGGTGATGATGTCCGTAACGTAGCCCTCCTCGACCACAACGCCATCCTGCTCCCAGAATTGTGGCGCATAGTATTCGCCCTGACCAATCAGTATGCTCCAATAGTCAAAGCCTTGTGGCTCGCTGTTGAGGTGCCACTTGCCAATCATAGCTGTTTGGTAGCCACTCTCGTGGAGCAATTTGGGGAAGGTCTGCTGGTCGCCATCGAAGGTGCGCGAGTTGTCGGTAAAGCCGTTGGCGTGGCTGTATTTACCGGTGAGGATACACGCCCTCGAAGGTCCCGATATGGCGTTGGCCACATAGCAGTTCTCGAAGAGCATACCCTCCTCGGCCAAACGGTCGAGGTTGGGGGTGTGCATCAGGCTACTGTCGTAGCAACTCAACGCCCTGCACGTGTGGTCGTCGGTCATCATAATAATAATGTTGGGCCTCTCGGGGGCCTTCTCGGCACAACCCGTAAGTGCTGCTGCCACGGGCAACGCAACGCCCACACCGGAAAGTACTTTATTCTTCATAGTTTCCAAATTGAAAATGGAAAATTGAAAATTGAAAATTATGGTGCGCCATTGGCGCAAAAATATTTACTAATTACGAATTACTCTTTAACCAACGGCCCAAGGGCTCGGATGAGTTGTTTGTCGCCCGTGTGCAGGCCCCAAGCATACATCTTCTTCCTCAATCGGGCGATGGTGTCTTTGTGCTTGGCCTCCACCGCAAGGTTGACCATCTCCCCACGGTCGTTCTCCATATCGAAGAGTTGTTCGCGATTGCGGAAGTGGTTGTAGAGCACATATTTATACTTGCCCTCCACGATGGCCCAGCCCCTCACGTTAATCTCCGAGAGGAGCGTCTCAATAAACACCTCTTCGTGCAGCGCAGCATCCTCCTTGTGGAGCACGCCACGCAGCGACTTACCCCTATATTTCTCTCCATCCAACTCCACACCGCCATAGTCGCAGATGGTCCTCACGATGTCCAGACCAATGTTGGAGAGTGCTGTGGTGTTGGTGGCACCACGGAGGGCTTTGCGGTCGCTCTTGGGGGCCTTAACTATCAGCGGCACGTTTACACACTCCTCCTGCAATATCCACTTTTGATTCCAATGGTGGGAGGCTGCTCCGTCGCCGTGGTCGCTACAAAAGAGAATGAGCGACGAGTCGTAGAGCCCACTCTCTTTGAGCAGGGCCACAAGGTCGCCAACGTGTTTATCCACCCTCTCGGTCAGACGGTAATAGGCCCACAGATACTCCCTCCAATCGTCCTCGGTGTAGGTGGCGGTGGGGTGGGAGCGAGGGTGGGAGGCCTTGCGCAGGCCTATGGCCTCGGGCTCGTAGGTTGATTTTTGGAAATTCATAGGTAGGTTGGGACACTCCTCCGTGCGAGGAATATCCACCTCGCCGTAGGGTAGTGTCTGGCTGCGTGCAAACTCGCATATCTCGTGCGGGTCGAGGAACGAGGCCACAAGGAACAGCGGTTTTTGAGTGTCCCTTTCGGCGAGTGCCGAGGCTATGTTGTCAACCATCGTGCGGTCGTCCATATTGCACACCTTCTTAAAGCCACGTCCCTCTTCGGGTAGGTTAACCTCGCTGGCGTGCCACTTGCCGGCATACATTGTCTCGTAGCCGGCATCCCTCATCAGGTAGCCGATACTGCGGCTCATAGCCTCCTCGTCGGGTTGGATACCGTTGTCGGTGGCGCCAATCTCGGTGGGCATCAGTCCTGTCATCATCGACGCCCTGCACGGGCCGCTCAACGGGAATGGGCAGTAGGCCCTTTCGAGCCTCACGCCATCCTCGGCCAACGCATCCATTGCAGGGGTGAGAAGGTCGGGATTGCCCGCACAACTCATTGCCGAGGCGGTTTGCTGGTCGGTCATAATGAGGATGATGTTGGGGCGACTCTCTTCCTTAGGGGCAGGTGTGGATGCTTCCACAGCAGCAGGGGCCACCATAGCACCTGCAAGGAGTGCCGAGTGGGTGAGTTTTTCTATCTTCATAGCCAATTTAGGTTGCAAAGTTTTCGGTTGTGTTTAGGCTTGTTCCTCCCACGTGGAGCAGGTGGATACTATTCCATTTCGCAAATATAAAAAATTCGTTCGAGAAAAGAGTCGTTTACACCTATATTTTTATCTTTTATTATGCAAAAAAGCCGTACTGTGTGATGCAGTACGGCTTGTATGACACGGAAGGGAAGCCCCAATGTGCTATTTTTCTTCTGCTTTTGGCAGCGTGCGTTTGAGTAGCAATGCGCCCATTACGGCCGAGAGAATGGTGCCGCAGAGGATACCCAACTTGGCACTGTCGAGCATAGCCCTGCCATCGGCACCCATAGGCGAGTAGGAGAGGTCGGCAATGAACATCGACACCGTGAAGCCTATGCCACAGAGCATACACACACTCGCAAAGGCTTTCCAATCGCTACCCGAAGGCATAGATGCGATTTTGAGTTTGATGGCCAGCCACGAGAACGAGAATACGCCCACAAATTTGCCTGCTACCAAGCCCAACATCACCGCAAGGCTCACACCCGAGAAGAGGTCGGCAAAGTGGAAACCGCTCAAATCCACACCCGCATTGGCAAAGGCAAACACGGGAAGGATGATGTAGTTGATAAACTCGCTCAAATCGTCCTCCAATTTCTGCAACGGACTGATGAGGTGGTCGGATGCCGACTCGATACTCTTCAAGGTCTGAATCTGGTCTTTGGAGAGCACCACAACGTGGTTCTTGTCGGTAACCTCTGTTTTGGGGAACTCGTTGATGTTGTTACGGATGCGCTCGATGTAGTACTGCGAGCCCTTGCTCAAACTTGCGGGGATGCAGAAGGCGGCAATCACACCAGCGATGGTTGCGTGGATGCCCGAGTTGAGCATAGCATACCACAGAATGACACCCACAACAAGGTAGAACGTCTTGCTCATAACTTTCATTCTGTTGCCCAAAATCATCACAACCACACAGAGCAGTGCGAGAGCCAAGAATGCCCAGCTGATTTCCGAAGTGTAGCACAGCGCAATGACGATGATACCGCCCAAGTCGTCGGCTACGGCAAGAGTGGTCAAAAAGACCTTCAAACTCAACGGCACCCTCTTGCCAAACATAGCCAACACGCCCAGCGAGAATGCAATGTCGGTGGCCATAGGGATAGCCATACCCCTCTGCATCAATGGGTCGTTGGGACACGAGAGGGCGAACAGGGCAACGGGAATGAGCATACCGCCGCAAGCACCAATGATGGGCAGGATGGCTTTCTTTATGGACGAAAGTTCGCCAACGAGAATCTCCCTCTTAATCTCCAATCCCACCGAAAGGAAGAAGAGAGCCATCAGGAAGTCGTTGATGAACATTCCGAAGGTCATTGCGTGGCCGCCGTGGCTGAAAAAGTTGAAGTCGCCAAACGAGAGCGAAATGGGTTGACTCCACAGGTCGAAGTACCACTCTTTCAGTCCCGGAATGTTGGCACAAACGAGAGCCGCCACGGTGGCAGCAATGAGCCAAAAACTCGCAGTAGAGTATTTTTTGAACAGACTTAAAAAAGTGTAGTTCTTTGATACGTTACTTTTGTTTTGCATAAGTTTGGGTTAGAGATTGTGCGAAACGGGTGGCCTCAAAATCGCACCCTTTCGCCTGTTCCACAATAAAGGTTGGTGTGTTGTTGTGTTGTTGTTTCGGCCGCGAAAGTAGTGAATTTATCCTATCGTTGTTCTCTTGGGATGAAAATATGTACAATTTTGGCACAAAAAAGGCCGAACCACTTTCGTAGTCCGGCCCATAATCCGTGCGGCTGTTCGGAAAAAAACTATTTCTCCTCCTCAACCTCGGTAGCTGTCGGCGCAAAATCCACATCCACCTCAAAGCGGAACTCCTCGCCCTCGTCCGACACAAACACAATCTCCAAAGAGTGTTGTTGCGCTAAGGTGGGAGTGGTTTCAAAAGTGAACTTAAAGTCGTGATTTAGAACGCAGTGATTTATTTTCTTTTGCCTAAAATACTTGACCGTCAGTACCGATAAGTCTGGTAGCGTAAAATCACACAGTCTTTTGTTGATTACCGTGCACTTGGAGGCCAAATTCTGATAAAACGGTGGGTGTGTTTCCTCGAAATAGTTGCTATCAATGTAGGGCTTATAGCTACTACATTCCATCATAATAATGTCGGATAGAGGTGTTCCCGCAAGATGCTTGTCATCATAATCCGCACTGCTGACAATCTCTATTTTTGTAAAATTGTACCCGATGGCGGCAGTGTCAAATTGATCTTCTTTTTCAATGTTTCTATTGTAGGCTGTGTCGTTGTTCTTCTTGCTCAATTGCCTATGCCGCAAGCATAGCTCTCTTTGGCAGTCGGGCTCCCAACAACACAAACAGGACATCCAATGAGCACAATCGCCATATTCGGGGCCATCAATACTGCTATCTGCCACGGCCATATAGAGGGTGTTGGTGCTGCGGTCGAACTCCCAACAGGTGTTGACTAAATCTACATATCTTTGTATGAAAGTTTCGGCAAACACCACGCCCAAATGTGGTTGCGGCTCTCGCCAGCAGCCATAGAGCCCGACTACCATCGCCGATACCAAGATAAGGTGCGTTGCAAATTTTCTCATAATACAGCGTAAAATTTTGCCTATTGGGCATTTGGTTTGTCGTAGGTTACCATTCGCATCCAATATCCCTTTCCCTATTTTGCAAAAATACTCAATAAAGATGTAATATCCAATAGTTTAGAGCAAAAAAAAGGCCGAACCACTTTCGTAGTCCGGCCCATAAATCGTGTGGCTGTTCGGGGAAAACTATTTCTCCTCCTCAACCTCGGCGGGGATAACCTCCACCAACTCCACGGTGAATGCAAGAGCTTGGTTGGGGCCAATCTGCTGGGGAGCCCTCATACCGTAGCCCAGCTCCGAGGGAATCCACAACTTAATCTCGCCACCCTCGCCAACGAGTTTCATACCCTCGCTCCAACCTTTGATGACCTGATTGAGTGCAAAGGTGATGGTGTCGCCACGCTCGTAGGAAGAGTCGAACACTTTACCGTTTTTGAGCTTACCCTCATACATAACCTTCACTTGGTCGGCATCGTTTACGGCCTTCTTGTCGGGGTTACCCTCGCGTACAATCTCATACAAAAGACCGCTCTCGGTCTTCTTCACGTTCTTACCCTTCTCAATCTCAGCAAGGTAAGCCTGCGATTTCTCCAAAGCCTTCTGGGGAGCAACCACGTTGAAATACTCACGCAAGAAAGCAAATGCGCTCTCGCGGTCCATTACGGCCTCCTCTGCCAATGCGTCCTCAACGCCTTTGTAGAAGAGTTTCATATCCAACTCGTCCTCCAACGAGCCAATCAACTGTGCCAACGAGCCACCGAAGTCGGTACCCAGAGCATACGAAAGGGTGTCAACGTCGTTCTTCATTGCACGACCGCCACCGCAAGAAGCCAACGAGCAAACCATTGCAACGGAGGCCAAGATTACAAGTACTTTTTTCATCGTTTTGTTAAGTGTTTATTTGGTTAAATTTTATTGTTGTTTCCTAACAAGTCGCAAATATAACTATTTTAATTGGATTTTAGTATCAACCCACACATTTTCCACAACATTCGTGCGCCCACATTGGCATCCCACTCGTCTTTGGTGCCACTCGGAGCAACCTCCACAAGGTCGAAACCCACAATCCTGCGCCCACTCCTCACCACACTATCCAAAAGATAGAGAGCCTGATTGAAACTCAATCCTCCCACTACGGGTGTGCCCGTGTGGGGGCAATTGTCGGCCGAAAGACCATCGATGTCGAAGCTGATGTAAACATTCTGCGGAAGGTGCCCCACTATCTCCCTGCATTGCTCTGCCCAAGTGGTGCCCTCAAATCGCGCAGTCGAGAGGAGGTAGTCGTCGAACTGCACCACTTTGTTGTCCTCCCTCGCAAGGGCCACCTCGTCGTCGCAGTAGTCCCTGATGCCCACCTGCACCAAGCGTTCCACTTGTGGCACCTGCTGCAACACATTATACATAATGGATGCGTGGGAGTAGATGAAGCCCTCGTAGGCCACCCTGAGGTCGCAGTGGGCGTCGATGTGTAACACACCCAATGAGCCGTGCCTCTCGCCCAAAGCCTTGATGTAGCCCAACGGAACACTGTGGTCGCCACCCACAAGGCCCACCAATTTACCCTTGTCAAGCCACTCGGAGGTCTGCTCATAGACAACCCTGTTGAACTCTTCGCAACCTTTGTTTATCCTGCTGATGCGTGTGCCCATACGGGCGTTCCTGTCCACATCGCCACCGCGCTCCAAAAAGTCAATCACCTTGCGCGCCTCGCCACGCAATATCTTGCTTCGGTCCTGCACGGAGTAGTCTATTGGGACCGTGCCGAT
The DNA here is from genome assembly GCA_045580045.1 of Tidjanibacter sp. GTDB lineage: Bacteria > Bacteroidota > Bacteroidia > Bacteroidales > Rikenellaceae > Tidjanibacter. The sequence continues at coordinate 875 of JAZNNC010000013.1, read as the reverse complement.
ACCCTTGCGCCACTCGTCGGGACTCACCGTGTCGTAGAAATCCAACTGCACCGAGGCTCCGATGATTGCATCGGGGGCGTCCTCCTGACCACCTCCGTAGGAGGCCGTAACACCCCACGGCATAGATACCAACACAAGTGCCGACTCCTCCGGCGTGAAGGGCATTCCGAAATAGTTGCCGTTGGCAGTGCCAACATCAGATGGGTTATACTCCTTTACACTCATACCAATTCGTCTTTTGCACACTTATTTTGTTGCCGATTTGGCCCCTTTGTGGGGACTCAAATGGTTTCTTTTGACAAAAATAGTCTAATTTTCCGGGAAAATGTTTGGAACAAAAACAAAATTTATTATTTTTGTGTCAGAAAACAGCAGCGGGTTTCCTTTTTGGGGTCTGTTGTTGTTTTAGTGATTCTTTCATAATCAGTATTTTAAGTTGGGGGGTTGGGGATATCGTGAGATATCCCCAACTTTTTTTGAAAAACGCAGATTGCGGGTGAATTTTGCCCCGCACTTCGATAGGCGAGTTCCTCATTTGCAACAAGCAAACTGCGGACTCGCCTTCTTGCTTGGCACAAAATTCCCTCCGCACTTTGCGTTTTTTTACGGTCTAACGTCTAACGTCCAACGTCCAACGTCTTTTTTTAGGTGCTTAATGTCTTGCTCTTTCTGCCCTTTCTGCTCTTTTACAGACCTCACCCGCCTTCGGCACCCTCTCCTAACTTAGGCGAGGGTTGATTCTCAATTGACCAAGCTTTGCTTGCTCTAAAATGCTCCCGCTCGGCGAGGCCGCCGAGCGCAATTTCGACCACCCCTCCCTTACCTCCCCTGTCGTAGGGGAGGAGTAATTCTCAACTCTCAATTCTCAATTCTCA
>JAZNNC010000012.1:0-43759 GCA_045580045.1 Tidjanibacter sp. | reverse complement strand
GCAAATGTTAAAATAAAAGAAAGTGTGGAGCTGATTTCGTTTATCTCAAAGAAGGCTCTGACAAAACCTAAGCAAAAATAAACGATGCAAATACCCCACACTTGAATAGTATGGGATAGGTATGCACAAACCGTGCATAGCCACACATAACTATACAAGTAATGAGCGTTGTTCGTTAGTCCTTTTGCTTGTTGAAAACTGTCAGATTTTCTTTGAAGGACAGTGCGAAAACACTTTCATTAAAATATGTACGCCTATGGCAATAGGCCATTCGGCACCACAAATATAATATTTTTTTCGGAAAACAAATAGTCGAGTGGAGCGTATGCAATAGGAATGATAGACGAAAAAACATTACGCCCCTTCTATCACCATATTACCTCCAATGATGATACTACACACAAAAAGACTCGGGTATCTTTTTTGATACCCGAGTCTTTAATGATTTTATTTTTTTCTAATTCTCTTCTTCGGCCATCAGCAGGTTGAAGCAGTGGCGGCAGATGGGCTCATAGGTGTCCTTCTCGCCCAGCACCACAAGTTTGTCGTTGGCCGTAAGGCGGTGGGAGTGTTGCGCGATGTTGCCACAGCGCACACAAATTGCGTGCACCTTATCCACGTGCTCCGCACGCGCCATAAGCTGAGGCATAGGACCAAAGGGGTTGCCCAAGTAGTCCATATCCAAACCCGCAACAATCACCCTTATTCCCCTGTTGGCCAAAGTCATACACACCTCCACAATGCCCTCGTCGAAGAACTGTGCCTCGTCGATACCCACGACATCCACATCGGAGGTCATCAGCAGAATCTGCGCCGAACTCTCCACGGGGGTTGACTGAATACTGTTGGAGTTGTGCGACACCACCTCGTCCACCGAGTAGCGCACATCAATTTGGGGTTTGAAAATCTCCACTCGTTGGTTTGCGAACACGGCACGGCGCATCCTGCGAATCAACTCTTCGGTCTTGCCCGAGAACATCGAGCCGCAAATCACCTCAATCCATCCGGGTTTGTTGGCACTTTCAAGAAACATTGTGAAAAATAGTGTTTTTATGGGTTAGTATCTACTGTCTTTGTTTTGTTGCCCACAAAGGTAGGCCTTCCGCTCGGAAAGTCCAAACGGAAGGCCGAAAATAGTTATCAACAAATTGTCGTAAAAAAATCTATTGTCCTACTCCTCAACTCCGAAGGCATAGACAATGTGCCTCTCGTATCGCTCGCCGGGGCGGAGAATCTGCGAGGGGAAGTGTGGCTTGTTGGGTGCATCGGGGTAGCCCTGACACTCAATGGCGATGCCGTCGTAGTCGTGGTACTCCTGACCGCTGCGACCTTTGGGGCAGCCTTCCAGCCAGTTGCCCGTGTAGACCTGTGCGGCGGGTTGGTCGGTCAGAATGGTGAGCGTGCGGCCCGTGGCCTCGCATTTGAGTTCGGCAGCCATCTGCACCTTACCCTCCTGCCAGCCGTCGATGGGCCAGCAGTTGTCGTAGCCCTTGCCGTAGATGAGTGCGGGGAAATCCTCTTTGATGTCCCTACCGATGGGCTTGGCGGTGCGGAAATCCATCGGGGTACCCTCCACCGAGGCGAGTTCGCCCGTGGGCACAAGCGATTGGTCGGTGGGCAAATAGGTGGATGCGTTGAGGCGCAACGTGTGGTCCAACACACTGCCTGCACCCTCGCCTGCAAGGTTGAAGTAGGCGTGGTTGGTGAGGTTCAACACGGTGGCTCCGTTGGTCTGCGCCAAGAGGGTGAGCTCCAAGCGGTTGTCGTCGTCCCAATCATAGACGGCCTCCACGTAGAGGTCGCCGGGGTAGCCTTCGTGCCCATCGGCACTGTCGAGAGCAAAGACCACACGGTTGCTCTCCACACGTCCCTCCCAGAGTTGGTTTGCAAAACCTGTGGGGCCTCCGTGGAGTGCGTTGGGGCCGTTGTTGATGGCGAGTCGGTACTCCTTGCCGTCAATCTCAAAACGTCCTTTGGCTATGCGGTTGGCATACCTGCCGGGCACTTTACCCATACAAGGACCATCGCTCATATAGTCAAGGTGGTTGGCGTAGCCGAGAGCCACGTTGTCGAGTTTGCCACTGCGGTCGGGCACCCTCACGGCACAAATGGCCGCACCGATGTTACACAATTCCACCTCGGCACCACTTGCGTTGCGCATAGTATAGACCACCACGGCATCGCCTTCGGCCGTAAATCCTGCAATTTTTTGTTCAATAGTCATTTTTAGTTATCGGTTGTCAGTTATCAGTTGTCTGTTTTTTATGAAAAATTTTCCCAGAGGGCATCCATATCGCGGCGTTCCTTTTTGGTGGGGCGGCCGGCACCTCGGTCGCGCACCACAAAGAAGGTCTCCTTCGGTGCGTTGAGTTTGTCGAGCTCTTCCTGTGGGGTGATGTCGAGGCAGTAGGTGGGCACATCCTTGGCGGGCAGACGGCGCTCCATAAGGCCCAAAACTTTGTAGGAATACCTCATTATGGGCACCTTCTTGACCGTCAACAGGTCGCCCTCTTTAAGCTCTTTGGAGGGCTTTGCTTCCGAGCCATTGATTGTTACCTTGCCTGTTCGGCATGCCTCGGCAGCATCGCTGCGCGTCTTGAAGATGCGCATTGCCCACAACCATTTGTCCACTCTCACTCCCATATTCTCACCTAATTATGTGCTGTTTTTTGCGAAAAATGCTTTATGTGGCTCAAAAGTACAAAAAGTTTAGTAACTTTGCGCGCTATAAAGATAAAAAATGAAACCTGCAACCAAATCAAAAACACGTAAGGAGATTGTTACCTTGTGGAAATACACAATCGGTAGCGTCATATCCTATATCATCAACCTCGCAATTGTTATTGTGATGACCGATGTATTGGGTGTTCACTACCTCCTTTCGACCATTGCGGGCTATGCTTCGATTGTCATTACCTCCTATATTTTCAGTGTAACGTGGATTTTCACCGAGCGCAAGATTGCCTCGCGTGGCAAGGAGTTTGTGGCCTTCACGGCCATCACCATCTTTGCGATGGGAATGAACGTGCTGTCGATGATGTTCTTCACAGGCTATCTCCATTGGCACTATGTGGTGTCCAATATAGTTACCAACTTCTTGGCAACCCTTTGGGGCTATGTGCCCAAAAAACTCTTTCTTTTCAGCGGGCGCAACCGTAGGCCTGCCGATATTGAGATAGACGAGGTTATGCCGAGTTTCGACAATGTGGAGGAACTTCCCATCACGTTCATCTATGAGGACGAGGTGGCAGAGGAGGATAATCAGTAGTCGTTGTAGTCTTTCTTCTGCTTTGAAATAGTAACCGACACAATCCTTATTTTGTGATATGAAACAGTTTTTTTCGCTCAATGTGCGTGGTCGTGATATGATGTGGCCGATGTTGGGCTTGTGGCTTTTGATGATGTTGCTGACGTTGGGCATTGTTGTTCGACTTTTGGCAGCTCCGGAGAGTGGTATGACGGTAGTGGATTGGGCTTTTGCTCTGCGTCTGCTGGTGGGTTTTGCCATACAGACGGTCTTTGGCGTGTGTGTGGCATTGACGCTTCTTCCCGTGATGAAAGCCACCATCGGTGCGCTCTCCTATGAGGGTGATGCCTTTGAGTGTGAATATGACACTCGCCGCTATGTGGGCCTTGTTGTGGGCGGTGTGGCCCTTTCGGTGCTCACCTGCGGACTCTACCTTCCGTGGTTTATCACCCGACTGATGAGGTTCTTTTGTGAGGGTGTCAGCCACAAATTTCACCTTATGACATTCCGTGGCAATGGTATGAAACTCTTTGCCATCACCATTCTCACACTTGTTCTTCCCGCGGTGGCAGTGATGATGATAGCCCTGCATACCGACCTTTTGGAGCCGACGTTTTTGTTTGATAAGATGTCCTTCTCGCCTCTGTTGGGGTTGGGTTTGGTGTTGCTGGAACTCTTTTGTATGTCGCTCTTTGTGGTGCTGTTTTGCCGCTGGTGGGTGGATGTTACCTATGGCGATAAAATCATCACTACGCGTATGCCGGCATTTCCTGCTACTGCATTTGTCGTTTGGCAGATTGTGCTTTCTGTTCTTACGGCGGGACTGTATGCCCCTATGGCCAACCTTCGCATTATGCAGTATGTGGCCGAGAAGAGTGTGGTTGTGGGAGCCGATGGAGTGGAGAAAAATATGGGCTTGCGCTTGCGTTCGTGGAGAGATTGGGCGTGGATGTGGGGCCAAATGTTGCTGCTCGTGGTTACATTCGGCATCTACCTGCCGTGGTACTACGCCAAGACGATGAACCGCTTTGGAGGTAGGCTCTATGTTGAGGAGCCACGCTCGATTTGGAAGAGTCGCTAACTTTTCCTATTTTTGAAAAAATAATTTTCAATTTTCCATTTTCAATTCTCAATTTGTAGCCAAGTGGATATCGTAATAACATATGTCAATGGTTTGGACCCCGTGTGGCAGAAAGACTATGAACACTACACCAATACTCCCATTCTGGAAAAACGCTTCCGTGATTGGGGCACACTGCAATACCTTTTCCGTGGCATTGCGGAGAATATGCCTTTTATCCGTAAGGTCCACCTTATAGTGTCGGGCGATAGTCAGGTGCCCGAATGGGTGAATAGGGATGAGGTCAATGTGGTGTTGCATAGCGACATCATTCCTGCGGAGTTTCTTCCCACCTTCAACTGCAATCCGATAGAGATGTGCCTGCACCGTATCGAGGGCCTCGATGAGGAATTTTTGTATTTCAACGACGATATGTTCCCTATGCGCCCTTGTGAGCCTACGGATTTTTTCCGCGAGGGTAGGGGTGTGCTTGGTATGAGTCGTCACGTGGTGGCCCACGATATGTATAAGAAAATTTGTCGCAACTCCGACCGCTTGGCTCGCAAGGCTGCCGGCAGACGCAGGAGGTGCTGGTTTTTGCGCCCGCAACACATCTGCTCGCCAATGTTGCGTAGCGAGTGCGAGGCGCTGTTTGGCATTGTGGAGCCACAGATTAGGGCTTCGATGACGAGAGTGCGCACGGAGGATAACCTCAATCAATACCTCTATTTGGACTATATGTTCTTGCGCGGTAAATTGATACCCGAGCGCCTTTCGAAGAAACACTTTTCGTTGGGAGTGGCAACCCCTTGTAAGTTGCGCCGATTTATTGAGGAGCCAACCAAGAAACTGACTTGTGTGAACGACGTGCAACTCTCCGAGGAACGCTATGTGGAGCTGAGGGCTTCGCTGTTGGCTGCCTTTGAGAAACGCTTCCCCACGAAGTCGAAGTTTGAGAAATAGCGGTCAGCGTAACTTTCAATTCTCAATTCTCAATTCTCAATTCTCAATTCTCAATTCTATGTCCTCCTACACTCTTTCCCTAGTCGTTCCTGTCTATGGTGTGGAACGCTACATTGGCGAGTTTGCCGAAGGTGCGCTTGCGCAGTGGTGTGAGGGGGTGGAGTATGTTTTTGTGAACGACGGCACCAAAGACCGCTCGATGGAGGTGCTGGATAGTGTCATTGAGGCCAAGTTTACCCACCTACGTCCACACATTACCATAGTTCATCAGCAGAATATGGGATTGCCACAGGCTCGTCGTACGGGTTTCCTGCGTGCAAAGGGCGAGTATATTCTCTGTGCCGACTCCGATGATTGGCTCTCGGAGGGTGCACTCGGTAGGGTGGTGGAAGAGATTGGGCGCACGGGTGCCGACCTCATATACTTTGACCTTGTGAAGGAGTATGGCGACCATCGGAGCATCAAGCGAGAGAGGGAGTACACGGGAGCCACAAGAGAGCAGTTTATCGAAAATATATTTGCCTACCGCTCGGCGGGCTACACCGTAACGAAATGCTTTCGCCGTAGCCTCTATACCGACAACGACATCCACACACCACTCCTTTCGATGCACGAGGATATGTGCCTGATGTCCCAAATCATATTCCACGCCCGTAGCATCGTTCACCTGCCCGAGGTTTTGTACCACTACCGTAAGGATAACCCCGATGCGCTGTGTGCCCAGAGTCGTGCGGTGCGCCACTTGGCCTCTTCGCGCAATATGCTCGACCTTTGTGGATACTATAAGGACCATTTGCAGGGGAGCCCTATTGAGAGGGTGTGGGGCGGATTGGTGCTGCGCGCAGGATGGCACGCCATCATACACAAGGAGGCCCGCGGGCTGTGGACCGAGTTCCCGTGGCTTGCAGAGTCCGTCCGGAAAGCCCCGTTAGGGTGCCGCTACCGCACACCGCTGGTGTTCCAACTAATTACAAAAGTCTATGCACGTATTGCAAAATAACCAAAGAGAGGACCTCACTGAGGTCCTCTCTTTGGTTATCAATATCTTCGCTCTTGCAGAGGCGTTATAACCTCCTTGCGAGCTACGGAACAAGAATAGTAAGCCTCTTGTCCTCGATGTCGTAGCGCACGGGAGTTGTACCCAGCGGCTCGCCGTCAACCTCCACCTCACGCACCTCCTGCGAGCAGACCTCTATGGTGCGCCCCTGATGATGGTGAACCTTATTCACGGAGTAGATTTTGCCGTCGTAGAGACGACCTACAACGCTGGCAATCTTTGGCGCCGACATCATATCAATCACCGTACAATCCAACAGCCCGTCGTCGGCAGCCGAGAGTGGTAACTGCCTCATTCCGCTACCGTTATACTGACCGATGCCAATCGACACGCTCATAATCATACCCTCTTCGACCTTTGCGCCATCCACAGCCACCGACATCTCGCACGACTTGTAGCCGAAGACCGATTTGGCAAGTTGCATCATATAGGCGAGTTTGCCATTCTTGCCCTTGTCCTTCATTTGGCACACTTTGAGATTTACGGCAGCATCCATACCGGCACCCGCAACATTCACACAATAGCGGCTTTCCGGCTCACCACTACGTCCCACAAAGGTCGCTTTGGCAACATCCTGTGTGAATGTTTTGCCTGCGGCGATGACCTCAATGGCCTTCTCGTAGTCTGTGGGGATGCCGTAGGAACGAACCCAATCGTTTCCGGTACCCACAGCAATCACACCCATACGTACCTCCGTAGAGGGTACGCTCGTTTGGGTGAGAATACCATTAGCCACCTCGTGGATGGTGCCATCGCCACCCACAGCAATAAGGTTCCTATATCCATCTTCCTCAATACCCCTCTGCACAAGTTCGATAGCGTGAAAGCGGTAACCCGTAAACACGGTGTCGAACTCAATGCCTTTGGAGTAGAGCATTTGGGCTATGTTGTCCCAATCTCGGCCGCACTTGCCACTGCCGGAGAGCAGATTGACAACTGCGAGCCATCGGTTGTTCATACTCATCTATTCTATTTCTCGGGTGCGTGTTCGAGTGTGTAGCAGAGGTAGTTCCAGAACTTCTCCACCGATGCGATGTTCACCTTCTCGTCGGGCGAGTGGGGGTAGCAGATGGTGGGACCGAAGGAAATCATATCCATCTTGGGATATACACCACCAATGATACCGCACTCCAAACCGGCGTGGATGGCCATTACTGCGGGCTCCTTGCCATAGAGAGCCTTGTAGCCCTCCTTCATAGTGTGGAGAATGGGCGAGTCGGGATTGGGATTCCAACCATCATAGCCACCGGTGAGCTTAACGCTTGCTCCGGCCATCTCGAAGATGGTTTTCATCTGCAATGCGAGATCCTCCTTTTCGGAGCGTACCGAGCTGCGCAACAGACTCATTACGGTAAACTTACCCTTCTCCGACACAACCCTTGCAAGGTTGTTGGAGGTCTGTACAAGGCCGGCCATCGAGGGGCTCATCTTGGCCACACCGTTGGGGCAACCAACAACAGCATCAATGAGGTCTTGGGTGTCGAAAATGTCGATGCACTTGCCGGGGCACTTAACGGCCACAGCTTTGAACGAAATGCTGTCCTCAATACCTTTGTACTCCTCCTTGTAAATCTTCTCGAACTTCTTCACGGCCGAGAGGAATTTTTTCTCATACTGTTTCAGCACGGCCACGGTGGCGAAAGCCTCCCTCGGGATAGCGTTCCTCAAACCGCCACCATCGATGTTGCACAGCAGTACGCCATACTTATCCATCGTGTTTTTCAGGAAGCGGCACAAGAGTTTGTTGGCGTTGGCCCTTTGGAGAATAATCTCCATACCCGAGTGGCCACCTTTGAGGCCCTTGACTTCGAGTTTGTAACCGCTGAAATCGCTCTTCAAAATGCGTCCGGTGCCATAGCGAAGTGTTGCATTGAAATCGAGGCCGCCTGCGCAACCAACATACAATTCGCCTTCGGTCTCGGAGTCGAGGTTGAGCATAATCTCGCCTTTCAATTCGCCTGCTTTGAGGCCCATAGCACCGTCCATACCGGTCTCCTCGGTGGCAGTGAAGAGAGCCTCAATGGGGCCGTGAGTGAGGTCTTTGGCCTCCAATACGGCCATAATGGCAGCCAAACCAATGCCGTTGTCGGCACCGAGGGTGGTACCATCGGCAGTTACCCAATCGCCATCGACGTAAGCCTGAATGGCATCGGTGTCGAAGTTGAACACCTTGTCGGAGTTCTTCTGTGGTACCATATCCACGTGGGCCTGCAAAACGATGGTTTTGCGGTTCTCCATACCGGGAGTTGCGGGTTTGCGAACAATGATGTTCAGGGCCTCATCTACGGTGTAGTCCAAACCCAAACCTTTCACGAAGTTGATGATGAAGTTCCTTGCTGCCTCCTCGTTGTGCGATGGGCGAGGACACTGAGTGAGTCCTGCAAAGTGTTTCCACACTCGCTGTGGTGCGAGTTCTGCAATGTTCTTATTCATAGGTCTTTTTTATGTTTTTAGTCTAATCTATATGCTGTCTAACGCTCTATGAGCGGTTTTATTGTTCGGTGGGGGAGTGATGTGGCCAACAAGTGGCACCGTAAAAAAATATTCACTCCTCTTACCAATCACTCTTTACTCTCTTTCTGCTCTGCGCTCTCGGTCCCCTCAAAGGCCTTCACGATGCGACTTACGAGCGAGTGGCGAATGATGTCCTTGCCCGTAAACTCTACAATTCCTATTCCATCGACCTTGCGAAGCATACTCAATGTACGCTCCAATCCCGAATCACTCCTACGAGGCAGGTCAATCTGCGTGAGGTCGCCCGTAACGATGAATTTCGCATTACGGCCCATACGCGTAAGGAACATCTTGATTTGTGGCAGGGTTGTATTTTGTGCCTCGTCCAAAATAACAAAGGCATTATCCAACGTACGTCCCCTCATATAGGCCAATGGAGCAATTTGCACCACTCCTTCCTCCAAAAATTTCTGCAATTTGGCAGGAGGAATCATATCGTTAAGTGCATCGTAGAGGGGTTGCAGGTAGGGGTCCAATTTCTCTTTCAGGTCGCCGGGCAGGAAACCCAATCTTTCGCCGGCCTCCACAGCAGGGCGAGTTAGGATGATACGTTTGACCTCTCTGTTTTTCAGTGCTCTGACTGCCAGCGCGATAGCGGTGTAGGTTTTGCCGCTACCCGCAGGGCCGACAGCAAATAGGAGGTCATTCTTGTCGTACAGTTCTACGAGTTTTTGTTGGTTTTCGGTGCGAGCCTTGACAATGAGGCCATTGTTGCCATAGACGATGACATCCGTAGGCATAGCGGTCCCTTCTTCGGGCAGTCCTCCTTGGAAAATCTGGTTGATAACGCTGGGCGAGATGTGCCCATATTTTCCGTAGTAAGCCCCAAGAGCCTCGACTCTTTCCTCCAAACGTGCAATCTCTTCTTCGGTACCAATGGCCTTGATGGCACTACCTCGTGCTACGATTTTCAGTTTAGGAAAGAGGTCGCAAACTCTATTGAAGTTAGAGTTTGCGACCCCATAAAAGTCGAGAAGTTCAATACCTTCGATAGATATAATCTTCTCTGCCATAATTTCTTACGGCAGTTATTAGAACATAATACCCAACGAAACGTACCAAGTGTTGGTCTCTTTGTTGATGTTGTCAAAGTTGAAGAGCTCACCGAAGTTTTTGGGCTCCTGCAACCAACCACCGAGGTAGCGGAAATCTACCATAAGGAAGTTGAAGAGGTCGATACCCAAACCAGCTGCCCAAGTGTAGCTAACATCCTGCCAGTTGATAGCAGCGGTATCACCACCTGCGATGGGAGCGTTGGAGTTGAATTTGATAACGGGACCAGCCTGTACGCGAGCGTTGAACAAACCGAGGTCTATACCCAAACCTGCCAAGATAGGCACGTTGAAGGAGTTGAGAGCTACGTTTTCGAGTTTAACACCCTCGTTATTGGTGAAATCACCTTTCTGCCAGTTGTACATCAACTCGGGCTGCAAGTGCAACGAGAAGATGGAGATGGGGAGATTGAAACGGAACATCAGACCAGCATTGTAGCCCTGTGCGCCATCCAAAACACCCTGAAGGCTCTCACCTTCCAAGGTGACGTCGGTTGCAGTGGAAGTCAAGCCGGCTTTTGCACCGAACCAGAACCATTTGTGGCTTTGAGCATTAACGGTAGCAACGCTCATTACCAATACTGCCATTGCGAGAAGAAATTTTTTCATAGCTTAAATTTTGTATTAGGTTTAACTTAACTTATTGTCTTAAACGATGGCACACACAATGTGTGCTTCTTGCGGGCAAAGGTATAAATATTTCGATAAATGAAAACTTTTTTATCACTTTTTTTTGAGGTAAAGTGTTAAAAAGTAAAAAATTAACCCTTTGAGATGTGAAATAATGCACATTCAAAGGGTAATTTTGAGGCATAGCCTATCTCAAACAAGAGATTAGAACATCAAACCGACGCTCAAATTCCAACTTGTACGCTGGGTATTAATGCTGTTCTGAATGTCGGAAGTGTCCACCTTGCCGCCGTTGAAATTGCCATTGTAGCGAACCTCGGCGATAATGCCCAATACTTTAACGCCCAAACCGGCCGTCCAAGTCATCTGCTTGTCGTTTTTGAAGCTATTCCACGCATTCTCAAAGTCCTCCTCTGTCAAATCCCTGAAACCCTTCTCGGAGGTGATGGGAAAGACGGGACCGGCATTGACCCTCACACTTACAAGGCTGCCGATGCCGAACTCCGCACCCACCAACACAGGAAGGTCGATATACTTGTGGCTCTCGGTTGCTTCTTCTTTGTTGGCACCAACGAGGTCGCCGAGAGAGGGAATCTTGATGGTTGTGTTGGTGTATTGCAATTCGGGTTGAAGATAGAAGGCGGTTTTGGGAATATTGATGCGTGCAAAGACATTGCCTGTCCAACCGGTACCTTCGGCTGTGATGGCATCTTTGACACCCTCGCTTGTGGTGGGAATGTTCTCGCTGGACGAGATGATACCGATGCGGCCGCCCACGTTCAATAGGCCGAATAAACCGTTGCCGGCCATTGCGCTGCCGATAGAGAAGGTTGCAAGTGCAAGTGCAAGTACAAATTTTTTCATAATACTCATATTGTTTTATGGTTACACGTCAAATTTTATGCCCCAAAGGTAGTGAAAATAATGTAAAAAAGTATGGATATGTCCATAATTTTAGCAAAGTTAATTATCTTTGCACCTAAATTTAACGGAAAGACTATGAGTTTAGTAGCAATAGTAGGCCGCCCCAACGTGGGCAAAAGCACTTTTTTCAACCGCCTTGTGGGTATGCGTCAGGCGATTGTGGACTCCACAGCGGGTACCACACGCGACCGCCATTATGGCAAGACCGACTGGAATGGTCGTGAGTTTTCGCTCATCGACACCGGTGGCTACTCGGTGGGTAGCGACGACGCCTTTGAGGAGGAGATACGCAAACAGGTACACCTTGCCATTGACGAGGCCGACATCATCCTCTTTATGGTGGAGGTCTCCACGGGTATCACCGACCTCGACCAGATGGTGGCCGATGTGTTGCGCCGCAGCAAGAAAAAGACGCTCCTTGTGGTTAACAAGGTGGATAACTACGACCTAATCTATGGCTCCAACGAGTTCTATGCACTCGGTCTTGGCGACCCCTTCTGCATCAGCTCGATGAGCGGTAGTGGCACAGGCGATTTGATGGACAAGATTGTGGAACTTCTGCCCGAGGATAAGCCCGAGGTGGTGGATGAATTGCCCCGCATTACCATTGTGGGCCGTCCTAACGTGGGCAAATCGTCGCTCACCAACGCCCTGCTCGGCACCGAGCGCAACATCGTTACCAACATCGCCGGCACCACACGCGACAGCATCAACACTCGCTACAACAAATATGGCCTCGACTTCTACCTCGTGGACACTGCCGGTCTGCGCAAGAAGGGTAAGGTTACCGAGGACCTCGAATTCTACTCCGTGATGCGTTCCATCAGGGCCATCGAGAATAGCGATGTGTGTGTGCTGATGTTGGATGCTCGTCAGGGCATCGAGTCGCAGGATATGAACATCTTTTCGCTCATCGTGCGCAACAAAAAGGGCTGCGTGATTGTGGTCAACAAGTGGGACCTCATCGAGAAGGGCAACAACACAATGAAGGAGTGGAAGGAGTCCCTGCAAGCCAAACTCGCACCATTCAACGATGTACCCATCATCTTCACCTCCGTCATCAACAAGCAGCGCATTATGGAGGTGTTGCAGACGGCCATTCAGGTCTATGAGGCTCGCAATCGTCGCATCCCCACCAGCGAACTCAACGAGTTCCTGCTGCCTATTATTGAGGAGACTCCTCCTCCAATGACCAAGGGTAAGTACATCCGCATCAAGTATGTAACCCAGCTGCCTACCGTGTCGCCCTCGTTTGCGTTCTTTGTGAACCTGCCGCAGTACATTCGCGACCACTACCGCCGCTTCTTGGAGAACAAGATTAGGGAACATTGGGACTTCTGCGGTGTGCCGATGCAGATATATTTCCGCCAGAAGTAGAGTTGACATCTTTTTAGAACGATACAAATCAAAAGACAATGAGTCCAAAATTCAGAACATACGCAATGCCGGTGGCTATGGTCATCGGCATTGTTTTGCATAAGTGGGTGGGGGAGTTGCAGTTTCTCTCTCCGTGGTTGATTGCGGCAATGCTCTTTATCACCTTTACAAAGGTGAAGGTTAAGGAGTTGCGTTTGCAGAAGATACACGCCGGGCAGTTAGCCTTCCAACTGCTTGTGAGCATTGCGCTCTATTTGTTGCTCAATGCGTTGGGCGTGAATGAGATTGTCAGTCAGGGTGTGATGATGTGTGTATTTATGCCTGCTGCTATGGCATCGGTGGTAATTGGTTCGATGTTGGGAGCCAATGCTGGTACGATGACCACCTTCACGCTGTTGAGCAATATGGCTGTGGCTGTTACGGCTCCTGTGTTGTTCTCTTTTGTGGGCACCAACACAGACCTTCCATTTCTCACATCGTTTTGGATGGTCTTGCGCCGCTTGCTGCTGCTTGTGGTGGCACCCTTTGCGCTGGCGGCCCTGATGGAGAAGTTTGCCCCCAAGGCCTACGACTATGTACACCGCCACCAGCAGTGGTCGTTCTACCTCTGGGTGGTGTCGCTGGTGATACTGATGGGCTCAACCACCAACTTCATTCTTGCGCAACCTGCGGATGCCATCACAACGGAGCTGGTATTGGCACTTGCGGCGGGAGTGATATGTGTGGCCCAATTCCGTCTTGGTCGTTTGTGGGGCATCAAATGTGGCGATCCCGTGGCGGGAGGCCAATCGTTGGGACAGAAGAACACCCTACTTGCGATATTGTTGGCTCAGAGCTATCTCAATCCGCTCTCGTCGGTTGCTCCTGCGGCCTACATCGTGTGGCAAAACCTATTCAACAGTTGGCAGTTGTCAAGACATAAAGAGAACAAAAAGGAGTAACACGAGGTTACTCCTTTTTGTTCTCGTCCAACGTCTGACGTCTGTCTTTACTACTTACTCTTTACTCATTTTACAGTTCGGCCAACTTGTCGAGGGCCATCTCAATCATCTGGCGCACAAAGGGTTTGTAGTCGGTGTTCATATCCTTCACAGCCCTTTGAGCAATGATTGTGCAGAGGGTACCTGCTCGGTGCCCCATCAGTGCGCTCAAACCTGCAAGCGCGCTACCCTCCATCTCGAAGTTGGTAATGCGGCGGCCTTCGAAGTTGAAACTCTCAATCTTTTTGTTCAGTTCGGGGTCGGCAGGCGATATGCGTACCCAACGGCCTTGCGGCCCATAGAAACCGGGCGCAGCTATGGTGATGCCATCCACCACTTTGTCGGCAAAGTGAGCAAATAACTCTTTGTCGGCGTCAATAAAATAGGGGGCTGTACACTGCTTGTTCCACCCTGTGTGTGCCACAAAGGCATCCTCAATCGCAAGGTCGCACACATCGTTGCGGCCTGCGTAGTAGTTGAGCAGACCATCGAAGCCTACCGATGTGCGTGCAAAGACAAACGAGCCCAGAGGAATGTCGGGCTGAATGGCACCCGAGGTACCGAGTCGCAGGAGTGTTAGGCGACGTTTTTCGGCCTTTTCGGTGCGTGTGGCAAAGTCGATGTTGGCCAGAGCGTCCAACTCCGTAACAACGATGTCGATGTTGTCGGTACCGATGCCGGTGGAGATTACGGTCATACGTTTGCCCTTGTAGGTGCCCGTGATGGTGCGGAATTCTCGGCTCTCAATGGTACACTCTTTGCTCTCGAAATAGCTTGCAACCATATCAACCCTACCCGGATCGCCCACCAAAATTACGGTGTCGGCCAACTGCTCGGGTTTGACGTGGAGGTGGAAGATGGAACCATCACCGTTGATGATAAGTTCCGATGTCGGGATAACTCTCATAAAATTATTTTCTTTAAATTTTGTTTCTCTTACGGAAAAGTGTAAATTTGTAAACCATCCACACAACGGATGTACTTCTACAAAAATAGTGAAAATATTGTAATATAGAACCTAAAATCTATGAAAAAGAGCCAAGAATTTGTACAGCAGCACAAACAGCGCTTCCTTGAAGAGTTTTTTGACCTATTGCGCATCCCTTCTGTCAGCGCACAGAGCGAACACAAAAACGATATGATACGAACAGCCGAATGGTTGCGTGAAGCCCTTTTGAAGGCAGGTGCCGACCGTGCGGAGGTTATGCCCACGGAGGGTAACCCTGTGGTCTATGCCGAGAAGATTGTGGACCCCGCGAAGCCTACGGTGGTGGTCTATGGCCACTACGACGTGATGCCCGAGGATCCTCGTGGCGAGTGGCGCACCGAGCCCTTTGAGCCGGTGGTTAAGGATGGGCGCATCTGGTGCCGTGGTGCCGACGACGACAAGGGACAACTCTATATGCACGCCAAAGCCTTTGAGGCTATGGTGGCCACAGACGAGCTGCCCTGCAACGTGAAGTTTATGCTTGAAGGCGAGGAGGAGATTGGCTCGCCAAGCCTCTATGGATGGTGTGAGCAGCACAAGGAGCTTGTGAAGGGCGACATTATTCTGGTGTCGGATACGAGTATGGTGTCGTGGCAACAACCCTCCATCACCTGTGGTCTGCGTGGTCTGTGCTATATGCAGGTGGAGGTTACGGGTCCCGACCACGACCTCCATTCGGGCCTCTTTGGAGGTGCTGTGGCCAACCCTGCAAACGTGCTTTGCGACCTGATTAATAGGCTTGTTGACGAGAATGGACGCATCACCATCCCCGGCTTCTATGACGACGTGAGGGAACTCACCCCCGAGGAGAGGGAGAATTTCAACAAGGCCCCCTACAATAAGGAGAACTATATGAAGGGTATCGGAGTGGAGGAACTCGCCGGCGAGAGTGGCTACACCACCATCGAGCGCACGGGTGTACGCCCCAGCCTTGATGTGAACGGCATTTGGGGTGGCTACACTTTGGAGGGCACCAAGACTATCATCCCCTCGAAAGCCTCAGCCAAGATTTCGATGCGCCTTGTGCCCAACCAGAATTGGGAGAAGATTGCGGTGCTCTTTGAGGACTATTTCCGTAGCATTGCGCCCAAGACGGTGAAGGTGGAGGTGCGCTCGCTCCACGGTGGCCAGCCCTACGTGTCGCCTACCGATATGACAGCCTACCGTGCGGCCGAGAGGGCAGTGGAGGAGAGCTTCGGTGTACGCCCGCTGCCATTCTTCTCTGGCGGTAGTATCCCCATTGTGAGTGGCTTCGAGAGCATTTTGGGTATGAAGTCCATCCTCATCGGCTTTGGCCTTTCGCAGGATGCCATCCACTCGCCCAACGAGAGCTTTGGTTTGGAGCAGTTCTACACGGGTATCCAGACGATTATCCGCTTCTACAAACACTTTGCAGCCCTCTCGGCCGAGTAGCATTTGCCAAAATTCAAAATTGACACACCCTCCGGCCTTCGGCACCTCCCCTGATTCAGGGGAGGTGTGGTCGGGAAGGCACGGGTGTTGAAAAGGATACACAAGAGCAATTACTAATTACTATTTTGCGCAGTTGTGCATTTGACGGCCGACCGCAACAACAAGAGAGGCTCCCCATTTTTCGGGGAGCCTCTCTTGTTGGCCTCCACCCAAAGCGGAGGCGTTGTTGTTTGGGGCCTTGTGGGCACAATCTGCTGTTGCCTACTTGCCAATTCTTTCGGGCAGGGAGTCGCACTTCTTGTAAACAAACTTCTCTGCGCCTTCATTGGAGAGGGCACCCTCATCATAAACCGTCAATGTCATAGTGGTAGCAGTCAGGCTATTGACCATATAGCGGTGCGACCACTCGGTGCTGTCGGAATAGTCATAGATGCCTCGCAGGATGCTCTGGCCGTTCTTGTTGGTGTAGAGGTTGTAGGTGCCTGTTACGACATCCACAACCGAGCTGTTGACGTTCTGGTAGAGGGTAAAGGTGCGGCCCGAATTGACAAATTCGATGCAGACAAACATATCCTCCTCCACAGCTGCTCCCTGCCAATGGGTGAGTTCCCACACTCCGGCAATATTTGCCGAGGTGATGGGCAACTGCTCTATGGCGGGTTCCACAGGACCACAGCTCCACATACCCAACGAGAGGGCAGTGGCTGCTAAAATTGCAAATAACTTTTTCATACTGTTTTTCTTATTATTTTGTTTCTACTCTAACTTTCCGAATCGTAGTTTTGTGTGCTACTTAATTTCAATCTTTCGTTCCCTCGGCGGGGTGTTCACTCCACTCAGAAAGAGCATCGCAGGCTCCGCTTTGAGTCCGTTTTTGGGCATCTCCACCACAAGGACACCCTCTTCTGTCGGATGTAGGACTTGTGGCTCGGTGTAGGCCTTGATGCCACGTGTGGAGAGTTTCGGGTCGTGTTTGACAATAAGTGGTGTCGAGCCGCCATTGCGCACAGCAATCTTTGCCACTCTCTCCTCTCTTCCCACCTGCTTGATGCGCAATTGCAAGGTGCCTATTGTGTGTGGCCACTTGGGGTCCTCTCCGTTCCTATTCTCCACCTTTCCCACCACCTTAACCACTGCCGAGGGATTTGTGTCGGCAAGTGTGGTGTAGAGATAGATGTTGTGTCGGACATCGCCGGTGCGCCCTTTGGGGTTGAAGGTCAAGGTGATGCGTCCACTCGCTCCGTTCTCAACGGCCTTTTTGTCGTAGTCGGCCACCAGACAACCGCAGCCACTGCGAATGTGTGTAATTGCGGCCGAATTTCCGCTGTTGTTGTGCCACTCGATGGTGAGTGTGCGTGGCTGGTCGCTCTCGTAGAGGGTGCCGAGATTAATAACCTCGCCGCCCTCAATGGCTATGCCTACATTCTCAATTCTCGATGGAGTGGCGGCCTCTTTCACGACTTCCTGCGGAATGATGCGTATTTGGGCACAACCAACAGTTGGTGCTAACACCACTGCAAGTACACACACAAACATCCCCAATAGGCACCTCATATTGAATTTTGAATTTTGAATTTTGAATTCTCCCTTCTACATCCAACCCAAGTTGCCTGCGCCCTGCCTTACGGTGATGAGGAACTCCTGAGTGGTGCCACCGCTCGTGCGAATGGTAGCTTTGGTGGAGCCTGCTTTGAGCCCCTCAAAGGTGAGCTTTCCACCATTCTCGGTGCAAGAGGCGATATCGCTCTTCTCAATCTCAACCGTGTAGGTCATCTTCTCACCGCCTGCAAAGTAGCGAGCAGGAACAACCGTAGCCTTCTCGCCCACGCCAACATAAACATTGGGGAAGGTCATAGGTACACCCACGCCATCCAAAGCGTTGAGGAGCGCAGTGGCGTTCACAAGGCCCGAGCCCATACCGCCCCTATACTTATTCAAATCCATCTTGTCGGGAACGTAGGTGCCAATGCTTTTCAAATAGACAAAGAACATCTTGTTTGCGGGCCACAGGTGTTCAAATCTGGTTGCCGACGAGTGGAGCAACTTTTGGAGTTCGGAGGCCTTCACGATGCGATGTTGGTCGGCGATGTAGGAGGCTGCCAGAGCCAACACACCCGACACGTGGGGGCAGGCCATCGATGTACCATCCATATATCCGAAACCATAGTTGTCGGTAAACTCCAAAGGCATAGTCGAGAGGATACTGCCAAGCTCGCCAATGGCTGCCTTTGCAGCAGATTGTCCGGGTTGGCCGATGACCGTTTCGTCATACTCCCAGCAGTACTCTTGGTCGCCACCGGGGGCCGAGATGGTTACACCGGTGGAGTAGTTAGTATAGCTTGCGGGCGAGTAGTCGGCTGCGATTGAGGCCACCGACACTGCGATATCTGCTGCACCGGGGAAACCTGCCATCGGAGCAAACTCGTTGCCTGCTGCCCACACGGTGATACCGCCATCAATGGGACCGCTGGGCGAGCCTGCTTGGTGAATGAAGTACTCCATAGCCTCCTTTTGAAGTGGGTTGGCTTGTTCCCACACCTCTTGCGATGTGTAGCCGCTCTGTCCATAGTCATAGGGGTTGCTTGCGCCGGAGTTGTAGCCCCAGCTGCACTGCAAAATAACAGCACCATTGTCGGCAGCATACTTCATCGCCCTGACAATCTGGATGGCGGTCGAACCGCTGACACCCGAGAACACTTGGCACGACATAATCTTCACACCGCCCACGCCGTTGTTACCACCGGCGATGGAGCTGATACCCACACCGTTGTTGTTTACAGCGGCGATGACACCTGCAACGTGGGTGCCGTGGCCGGTATCTCCTGTCCTTGCCCAATTAATCTTGCCGGTCTGCTCTACGAAGTTGTAGCCATAGCGGTCGTTGGAATATCCATTGCCATCGTTGTCGGCTTTATCCTCCTCGTTGGTGTAGGCTATCTCGTTCTCGTTCACCCAGATATTGGCTTGCAGGTCGGGGTGCTCAATCCACACGCCCTCGTCCAACACGGCAACGATGATGTCGGAGTTACCCACCGTCTTGTCCCAAGCCTTCTCCACCTGAACATCGGCATCCTTCACCGATTTGACAATGTCATCCTTAACGAGCAGAGTGCCATCGTTCACAAGGTCCCACTGATATTTCAACAGAGGGTCGTTCCACTTGCCATTGGCCTGTGCCTCTGCGCGAGTGAGCATATCGGACGAAATAGGGGTGGATTTGCCGCTGTAATTGCGCGAGATGGTATAGTTGAGTCCCACGTTCTGAACCTCGCCCAGACGCGAAAATTTCTTGGCGACCTCGCTGGCCTTCTCGCCCTTGAACTTAACGATGTACCACAAGTGCAGACCGCTTTTGCGAGTCCTCTCTTCGTGGCGACTATCCACGGGGAATACCCTCTCGATGTGGTAGCCGTCCACGATGTCGAGCACCTCATCTATTGAAGGTATGCCCGAACGTGTTGCACCACTGCGGCCAATGGTGCCTAGCATAGACTCTACCTCGGGGCTAAACTTCACGAAGAGTTCGCCCTCTACATACTCAAATGCCTCATTTACCACACTATCTTTGCCCTCCTCGGGACGGACTTGCTCATCCGCTCCCATATCGTTAAGGCAACTGCTCATCGACAACAAGGTTGCCAGAGCCATAGTAATAACCAATCCTTTACGTTTCATATTTCTAACAATTTGTATATATCCAAAACAGCTATTCAAAGATATCTTTTCCTCTATTCGACACCCAACAATCTACTCCTCCACCTCTTCCTCAGCGGTAGGCTGTTTTTTCGACGGGTAGAGTTTGTAGTAGTAGTCGAGGTTTGCCGGTTCGTTGTCAAACTTGGCCATATTGCCCTGTTGGTCATAGCCCTCTTGTTGGAATACAAGGCTATAAGGAATCCAGAGGTCCAACGAGGGGTGATAGAGCAACCAATCCGGCAGTTTACCCCTCAAACGGTTGAAGTTGATGCTGAACCTTTTGGTGTGTGGCATAACCTTCTTGATTTTGTTCTGCACGAGAAACTCGGGTAGGGTATCGCCCTTGATGCGGTCCTCTTCGGTGTAAACCGGCACGCTGTCGTCGTCCAAGAAGTCGGGCAATTCGCCTTGCAGATAGTTGACCGACAATACCAGAGTATCCAATCCCCACAGGATGAGGTCTTTGGGGAACTCTTTCTCCTCAATAAAGCCGCCCAAATTGGTCTTCTGTGTGTTGCTCAAATCGTATATAGTGCTACGCTGGTTGGCATTGAGAATCAGCGCACGCAGTTTGGGGAAATTCTCTTTGGTCAACACATCCGGAACAGTCGAGAAGTTGTTGGCACACAGGTCGAGATATTCGAGGTTGGAGAGATTTTTGAGGTTGTCCAAATCCTTGCTGACGACCAAACCGTGTGCACCAATGGTGAGCCTTTTGAGCTGTGTGAGTGTTGTGATTTCCTCTCCGATTTCGAGGTCTCTGAGGAAGGTGTTGGTGTTACCAAAGATGTAGATTTCCTCGGCAGCAGTGAGGTATTTGAACTCATAGGGCAACTTCTCTTCGATGTTGTACATTGTGAACTCAACCCTCTTCACACGGCCCTTATACTCCTCCTTATAGCCTTCGTGCCTTTCGTTCCAGAGCGTTACACCACCCCACCTATCCATAGGCGCCGAGGTGTCCCACATCGACAAGGTGCGCATTGCACGCTGAATGCCGATAAGAGCAACCGAGTCGCCCGCACGGGTGTTCTCCTTGATGGGATCGGCAGCCTGCTGTACTACCTCCAATGCATCCTGACGTGAAGGTTTCACACCGCTTTTGGGCACAAACTCAACCTTTGCAACACGCTCGTTGGGTTTGGTGTTGATGTCCCACTCAAACTCCACTTTCACATCTCTGGGGCGTACACCACGATTGAGCTCCACGTTGAAACTCTTGCTATTAAGCCAATTTACCCCCTCAGGGATTTTCACGTTGAAATCGATGTTGGTCTTAACATTCACACTGAATTTACGATTGTCGAGAACATCGTAGTTGGCGATTTTCTGCTGCTCTTCTTCCAGCGCGATGATGTAGTCAAATCCCTTCTGGCTTACGACAATCTCTTCGGTTTTACCGCTCACAAGGTTTTCGATGTAAATCTTACTGTTGCGACTATCGGTGGTGAGTGCCGAGTCGATGATAATGTTCAGCTCGGTGCTGCCATTACCATTGGCGGGCGAGATTGTGAGCCACGGCTCGTCGGTCGATGCGGTCCATTTGTCGGCCGAGGAGATGCGAACCCTCTCCACGCCGCCAACGGCCTCCACATTGAGTGCCTCCGTTACATTCACACCAAACTCGATGTTTGGGTCCTGCTGGCATCCTGCCAAACCAAGGGCAAAGGCTGCCAATATATATATACTCTTTTTCATATTCTATCTCTTTCTTCCTTTGTTGGTTACACTCCCTATTGCAGCATTGCGGGGCAGTTTACAATGTTTTGTGTCTTGTCGTAGTAGAGAATGTAGGCTCCCACCTGCCAAGCATAGCAAATGTCCTTTGCATCGAAGTAGATGTTAGGGTTGTCGCTAATGTCGAGGTAGTAGCACAGGGTGGAGATGGTATCCTCCACCGTACGAATGTCGTTACCACCCAGATACAGGCCCCTCAGACCGAAGTGCTGATAGATGCCTTGCGGCCACTCGGAGAGTGTACGCTCACCCTTGCTGTTGCGTTGATTGCGCAAAGCAAGTACCGTAAGACTCGCGCAATCCAGAGGCTCATAGGGGAACTCCGAGAAGGAGTTGTAGGAGAGGTCCACACCATAGAGGTAGGGCAAATTGCCTGCGTGCAACTCTCTGGGCAGGTCTGTCAGGTAGTTGTATGAGAGGTCAAGCGTTGTGATGTTGACCATATCCTTGAAGGCATCCTTTGGAATCTCGGTCAGTTGACACAAACTTGCGTTGATGAAGTCCACCGTCGATTTGGTCTTGGCAAATATGTTGGGGAACTTTTTCAACGGGTTCATCCTGAGCGAAATGGTGTTCACTTTTATTCCGTTGTAGGTGCCATCCTCTTCGCCCTCAAAGCCGGTGATTTTGTTGTCCACAAAACTCACCGTAGCCATAGTGTAGAGGCTCTTGGCGCTGAAAATGTTGGGTACTTTGGTAAGTAGGTTGCTGTTTACGGAGAAGGTCTCCACGTCGTCGTAACCACAGAAGTAGTTGAGTCCGCTTTCGGGGTCTTTCTCGTGCGGAATTTCGGTAATGCGGTTATTATCAAGATAGAGTTGCACGGGTGCTACATCCTTACCCCACGGGTGCAGTTTTTCAATCTCGTTGAAAGCGAAGTCGATAAGACCTATTTTCTTGAAGTTCTTGAAATTTTCGGGCACCTCACGAAGTCTGTTCTCCCTTGCATACAAAATCTGTATTTTCTCCCTGCTGGGGCCGTTTGCCAGAGCCTCCAAACCCTTGTAGCACTCCTCCGGCGACCACTGACGGTTGTTGGATATGTTGATGGATACCAGCTCGGGCATCTGTGCCATTTCAACAGGGAATTTCTCCATATTGGGGCAGTTGTATATCTCAAAGTCGGTACACGACACAAGATTTGCTATCTCCTTCGGGAGAGTTGTGATGGTGCTGTTTGCAAGGTAGAAATACTGCAATTTTTGCAGGTTGCCAATCTCTTTGGGTATTGAGGTGAGTCCGTTGCAGAGCGTGCCGTGGAGGGTATCCATAGGTTTGAGAACCTTTTGTTTACCGGTGTTGGCGTCGAAAATCTCGTTCTCCTTCTTTGTCTTGTAGAGGCTCACTTCGGGGATGTCGATATTGTGCTCGGCCAAAGCCCTTGCAATAGGCTCCGACATCTGAACGGGAGTGTGGATGGTACGCAGCCACTCTCCGTGTAGCTCCATACGGTTGCGACTCCTCTCGCTGAGCGAAGTGTTCTTGTCGAGGGTGGGGTCGAAGTAGTCGTTGGTGTCGTTGTGAGTACCGAGGTAGAGCTCCACCAACTCGGTCAATTGACCGATAGCGGGCGAGAGGTCGCCACGGAAACCGAAATTGCTCAAATCAAGACGTGCCACACGACCATTGGCGTGTACCATCACGCCCGGTTGCTCACACCACAAGTCCACATCCTTGTTGTCGAAATTCCAATTGGTGCCGGCAGGGTAGTCCTCACCAAAGTAGCTCCAATTGGGGCCGTCAAGGCTCTCCCAGATAGCTTTCAGTGCATAGTAGTCTTGGATGTGCAGGTCGGCCTCGTGGAGTGCAACCTTCACATCAACCTCCGTGAGGGCATTGTCCTTCACCACAACATCGTCCTGAGTGCTGTCGGTGCAACTCTCCAAGAGGATGCCGTTGCTGTCGAAGGTTTCATACTTCGACACCACATAGTCGCCTGCATCCACCCACACCAAACTGTCGCATTGGATGTAGGAGGTCTTTTTGCCTTCGTCCGTAAAGTCGGTTGTAAACTTACATTTCAGCCCCTTGATGATTGTGGGTTGGCCGGAGAGTTTGTTTTTCAGTGTTACGTTGGCCTTGCGTATTTCGTCGAGGGTATATTCCCTGTTCCTATCGGTTGCAGCCTTGTTGAAACCACTCAAATCCTTCACCAACGAGATACGCACAAGTCCCCTCTCTACGGCGTTAACCGTGAGGTCTTGTATGGTCAAACCTCCCTCCACAACCTCAAAATGGTTGTCGATGGCGGGACTAAAAGAGCCCAATAGGTCATCCTCGGCACCATAGAGTACAAAGCCGTGGAGTTTATATGCTCCCACAAGGAGTTTGATTTTGTCGCTCCTAAGGCCCCACTCGCCGGCTACGGTACCATCGTTTGCCAGAGTGAGTGTCTGTGTGATGGTACGCTCGTAGCCCTCATCGTAGCCGAGTGTTACCTGTACCTTGAAGGCATCCCTCAGATATTCCAATTCGCCACCCACCAGTGCTCGTCCTTCGGGGTTGTAGGAGGCGTGCTTGTAGAGTTTGAATTGGGCATAACCATAACCACTCTCCACTCCCTCGTCAATGTCGTTGGTACAACCAACCAAGAGTGTCGAGAGTGTGGCGGCGAGTGCCCAAACAAAAAGTTTCCTCAAATTCATATATGTTTTCCTTATTTGTTATTCCGTACCTATTTACATATTACGCGTGTGTGAGTGCATATCTACACCTTACTCCACGTTGTAGTTAATCACAATGTGGGCAACGTCGTTCGTGCCGCTATACAACGATACCCTGCCACCTTTCAAACTCTCGGTGGAATTGATTGTGATTCTAATCTTCTTGTTGGACACCTGCTCGGCTGTTATGCAACCCTTGTTCTGCTCATAGGCGTCCCAAATGCTGTTGTACGATGGCACCGTGAGTTCAAAGGAGTTGTAGGCCGGCGAGCAAGTCAGGCGGAATAGAGCAACACCGTGCCACACAGCGTCGCTATCGTAGTAATCATCGCCCTGTTTGATGCGCTCCAACTTGGCACCTGCTGCATAGGCTTCTTGTGGGTTGACAAACTGTATGGGAATCTCCAAACCTGCATAGGGGTCAAATGTGGGGTCTAACACACAGTGCAACAATGCGTAGGCGGTGTCGTTGGCATCGTAGAATATAAAGGTTGCCTCGTTGCCACCATTCTCTGTGGGCTGGCTATTGGGGAATTTCCCACTATCCTTATCCTCTTCTTTGCCCTCATCGAGCCTCATCACCACTCGGTAGAATTTGCTGTCGGGGGTTGTCATATCCGAGGGCTCTATGCAAATCCAGCAACTCTCGGTATCATACAAACCCTGAGGGCCATAAATCTCATATCTAACAAAGTCGTTACCGAAGAGCAGTTCGCTACCGGATTTTGTGCTGTTGTAGGTCATCAGGTAGCCATTGGGGATGTTGCTCCACTTTCCGCCTCCGGGGTATTTGTCGAGGCTAATCTCTTTGAAATCACCACCCGTAGCCCTCATCTCATCAATGCTGCCGACCGAGATGGGTTTGATGAGTTCGTCGTTTATGCCGGCCTGATTGATTGTGCTTACTACATATTGCTCATACTCTGCCACAATCTCTTTGTTGTCGCTCGATACGAGTTGGGTTACACTCGAAACCTGAGCAGCCACGGCAGCGGGAAGAGCGAAAATTACACACTTGCGAGAGGTCAGATATGGTGTAGGCTGTGCCGTGATGGTGAATGTGCGTTTCCACACACCGGCCTCGGCGCTTGCACCTTCGGAGTAGTTGTCTATCGTCAGGGTGAGCCACTCGGAATAGTCCGTACCATCGGCAACCCAATAGCGGTCGTTGTACCAAGTGATTTTGCGTAGTTCAACCCCATAGGGAGAGGAAATATGTCCCGTAACGATATCCACATAGTCATAACTGCTTGGTTGGTAGTAGAGTCCCTCGGAGTTGAATTGCAGCTCCTCGGCGAGCGACCATTCCATAACATTGCGACAACCCTCCAATGTGAGGCTGAAACTGCTGACAACCAGCCTGTCGTCGGCATTAACCACGCCATCGCCGTTGGTGTCGGACGACACGTCGCACAACTCCAAAGTGTATTCATTCTTATCCAGAGGCCACTTTTCGGTATCGACGCGTATGAACAACTCGGTTACGCCGCTTTGACCGCCCGTAATCTCGTTTGTCCTCATCCAAGCGGGGATACCCTGCAATACCCAGTCGAAGTTGGCATCCACCTTGATACGCTGCATCCACTGTGCATTACACCACACCATATCAACCTTCTCTGCGATGTTTTCGCTGTACATCCAACCGCCCTCTTCGGCTGCCACAAAGGCCTCCTCTTCGGCATTGAACTGTGCCACATAGACATTGGCACGACGTTGGAGTTTACCCTTTGTGAGTCTTGCCACCACTCGGCTCTCGTTTCCCATAGTGAGGGTAAGTTCGCAGGTGTAGGAGTTGTTGAAATCCACTTGATCGACCACCATTACACTAATCTCGTGTTTTCCGGCCTTACCACGCTGTACGAGGTCTTGTTTGCCGTTGTCGAGGATGAGTTTGAAGAGTGCAAACTGTTCGGACGGGATGTTGAGTTTCCAATCCATATTGGGCTCGATTGTGAATTTGTAGATTTCACCGGCCTCTACGTTTGCCTCAATCACTTGGGTAGGGAAGAGGGGTACTATCACCTCCGGTTCCGGTTCGGGTGCGCAGGAGATGGTGGCAAAAGCAACCATTGCCATCATTGCCACTCCTTTAACTATGTTGTTGATGCGTTTCATATCTTTATTATTTTTTTGCCGTTAGCTGTTAGCCATTAGCCAAATTAGTAATCGTGTTTCTCTCGGGGGGGGGAGCTTTATGTGCTCTGTGGTTCTCTTACAAGCCTTCGCCACGGAGTTCGTTGGCTTCGGCTTCGCTAATCCATTCCAATACGTTGTAGTAGTCCCCAACGGTACCAACGGGGGTGCCTAAGTTCTCAATGTAGGCGTGGAGCCAAATGACGGCAAACTGCTGGCAAGCGTTGTAGTACGACTCGGCGTTGCGGCTGTGGGTTACGCGTACCTTGTTGTCGCCCCACGCGATACCGAAGATACTCTTCTCGTCGCTGATGACCTGCTCGTCGATGTAGATGAACGGTTTTGCTGGATTGGAGTCGTCAAAGTCGATGGTAATGTCGTAGCCATCATAGAGGAACTCCCTCAGGATTACGGAGTTTGCACGTGTGGGGTGGGCGTCGGCCTTCACCACACGCTGGTAGGCCATATTTTCGCCCGGATAGTCGTAAATCATCAACGACGTTACCAAACACCAACCCGTGAAGTCATCCCTCACAAAGGGGCAACTCTTGTAGATGGTTATCTTCGAGGTGTTGTTATCCTCATAGAGGCCCCACTGCAACTCCTCAGGCATCACCAATTTGAGGATAAAACCGAGCGAGTCGGAGGGTTGAATATTGTCGTAGTATCCTTTGATTTTCACCTCCGTAGTTCTTTCGCCTGCGGGGATGGTGATGGTGTTGGACAACAGTCGATAGTGTACTCCCTCGATGGCGTTACTTCCCTTATCTACAACCTCCACTCCAAAGGTGCGGTCGTAGTCGGTAGCGTTGGTCGATGCCACCTCCACGGTGAAGTACTCTTGTTTCTCCTCAGTGAGTACAAGCTTCTCTTGCTCAGCCTCGGTGAACATCACGTAGGTTTTGTCCTTATAGGTGGTATATTGCTCCTCACACGAGAAGAGTCCCATTCCGAGTGCTACGGTTGTCAATATAATAAGTGCTCTCTTCATAATCAAATCCTATTTAAGCCTGTTTTGTTCAACATTGGAGCCGGGAGCCTCCACCTCGTGCTGTGGTATGGGCCATACGAACAGCGGGTGGTCTGCCTTGACGGACAGGCTGCTACCCTCTTCGAGTGAGTTGGCCTGCGGGGTGCGAGTGAAGCCTTCGCCATTGCGGTAGAGATTGCCCCAACGCTTGATGTCCTGCAAGCGATGTCCCTCCATAAAGAGTTCCCTAACCCTCTCTTCGGCTATCTGCTCGATGCAGTTGGTTGCCGAGATGCTGATGTTGCCACCGCTCGAAAAACGTGCGCTGCGCAGAGTCAACAAGTCTTTCTGTGCGAGCGAGTAGTTGGGTGTGCCCTGACGGCAATAGGCCTCGGCCCTGATGAGGTACTGTTCGGCCAAGCGGAAGGGCTTGGGCATTGATACGTGGTAGAGATAGCTGCCAATGAAATTCTGATTGCCATAGTACTTCACCAGCAGTGGCCACGACAGACCGTGGGCATAGCCGGTAGGCAGCGTTGCGAAGTAGGCGTTGTAGCGCATATCGCCCGAGGTGTAGAGGTTCAAAGCCCACTGAGCCGGCACATAGTCCGGATAGTAGTATGTGTAGTCGGTGGTGAAGTTGAGGAAGCTCTGACCGAGTGCGCCACCATAGGAGGTCAGCGTGAAGCCCACCTGCCAGAGAGTCTCGGTAGCGAGGTCGTAGTTCCACATGTAGTCGAAGTAGCTCATCGTACTCGAATAGGCCTCATTGGCTGGCGAGAGGGCGTAGTAGCCACAATCGATAACCTTTGTGGAGTGGTCAATGGCAGCCTGCCAATCCTGCATATAGAGAGCCACCCTTGCGTGGAGTGCGTGGGCAACATAGCTGGTCATATAGTAGCTGCTGTAAAGTGTAATGCCGCCTTGCTCGGAATACATCTCCTCTATGCGGGCAAGAATCTCCTCTGCCTTCTCCAAATCCTCCAACACAAAGTTGTAGGAATCCTTCATTGAGGCCCTGACGGCGGGCTCCTCCTTTGAGAAGTGTTTGCGCAACACAACACCGAGGTCTGTTTCGGCAGTGTCGGGGTTGTAGGCGGTGCAGTAGAGTTTGAGCAACTCCGAGTAGCAGAGAGCTCTGATGGCATAGACCTCACCGGTGTATTGTTCGAGTGTGGTTGCTCGGTCGTCGTTGGTCTCCTTCTTCACAACATCATCTATGCGCTCCAAAAAGAGGTTACAGTTGGCGATGATGTTGTACAGCGAGGCATAAACCGACTCTACTTCCGAAGTGGTGGGGCGGATATCCCACAACCAGAACGAGCCCATATTGTTGCTGTAACCCTCCACGGCATAGACCAAGTCGGTCTGTACGTCGGGCAGCAGTGTGAGATAACCGCTCCACAATGCGCTACTTTTCATCTGTGCATAGATGCCCGTAACGGTTTGCTCGGCATCCTCGAAGGTCTGCATAGCCTCGTCCGTGGGAATAGCCGAGCCGGGTAGTTTGTCAAGACAGGAGGTGGTTGCCACAGTCATCACCACGGCCGCCACAAGATATTTTATTTTCATTGTCATCTTCATAGTCATCGCATTGGTTTAGAAAGTGAGGTCAAGGCCAAAGGTATATTGACGTGCCATAGGATATTGTGCGGCATAGATGTTGGCCGTACCCTCAGGGTCCAGACCCGAGAAGTTGGTGAAAGTCAGCAGGTTTTGCGCCTGAATGTAGGCCCTTGCACCACGAATAACATTGCCTTTGGTGGGAATCTGATAGGAGAGCATCAGGTTTTTGAGCCTGAGGAATGAAGCATCTTCCAACAGACGGCTGTCGAACTCGGTATAGACTCCGTGGCGGGGAATATCAACCACATCGCCGGGTTTGGTCCACCTGTCGGTAAGCAACCTGCGTGATTGGTTATAGGTCGCAAAACGACCATTCGACTCGTCGAAATAGCGGTCGTTGTTGAGCATCCATCTATCGGCCACCCAACTGAATTGTGCGCTGAGCGAAAGGCCTTTGTACGACAGCGAGGTGCCAAAACCACCCTGCCAAGGTGCGTGGTAACTCTTACCCACCAACACTTTGTCTTCATCGCGCAGTACGGTGGTGAGTTCACCATTCTTGTCATACCATAGTGCGTCGCCATTAATGGGATTCACACCTGCATAGCGGTTGATGTAGAACTCGCCCAGAGGGTGTCCTTTGACGAGTTTGGTGTTGGTGCCCGAGAGCTCATACTCGGTTACATCGCCATAGAGTTCGGTAATCTCGTTGTGGTTGTACGAAACGTTGGCATTGACGTTCCAGAGGAACTCGTCGGTGGCAATGAGGGTGTAGTTGACATTCAACTCCACACCGGCGTTGACCATCTCGACCACGTTGACCCAATAGTAACCATAGCCGCTGGTCGAGTAGGGCAGGGGCACCTGCATCAACATATCGGATGTTCTCTTGTAGTAGAATTCGAGGTCAACATTGAGCCTGTTCCAGAAACCTGCGTGGAAAGCAAGGTTGGTTGTCCACGGTTTTTCCCACGAGAGGTTCTCGTTGCCGGGTTGCATAAGGCCCACACCTGCATCGCCCACATAGTCCAGACCGCCACCAATCAACGGGAGGTGTTCGTAGTTGGGGATGGAGGAGTTACCACTCGTACCCGTCGAGAAGGCTATTTGGCCATTGGTGAGCCAATCGAGCGTGCCGGCCATAAAGTTCTCCCTGCGGATGTTCCACATAAAGCCCAACGACCAGAAACCTGCCCAACGGCTGTTGCTACCAAACCTCGAAGAGCCGTCGGCACGGAGTGCAACCTCGGCGAAGTATTTGTTGTCGTAGTTGTACTCGCCACGGGTGAAGAACGAAACAAAACCGTAGTCGGAGTCGGTGGTGTCGTCCCACGACGAGGCCCTTGTACCTGTGGATATATTGGTCAATCGGTCGTTGTTTTGGCCTTGTGTGAGCAGGCTGAATGCTTCGTAGTGGTAGTCCACGCCCTCTTGACCGAGCAATACGGTGAATTCGTGCAGGTCGTCCACTTTGAAGTTGTAGTTGGCGGTGTTGGTTATGCTCAACGTGTAGCCATCGGTCGAACTACGCGATGCCGAGCCTTGTCCCTGATTGGGGGCATAACTCGGATACGACACACCAAAGCCTGTGGTGTGGGAGTAGTCCACGCCAAACTGCGAGCGCAGTGTGAGCCCTTTGATGGGGGTAGCCTCGGCAAACATCGTGGACATCAGTTTGTATTTCTTAAAGGTTACGGGGTTGTTTTCTAGCCACTCCAAAGGGTTTTGTCCGTTGCCTCTCCACGAGCCGTCGCCGATGGATGCCAGCGAGCCGTCTGCCTTGCGGGGATTCCAATAGGGGAGCATAAACCTTGCGGCCGAGATGGGTGTAACGAGAGTGTATGCACCCTCGTCGGCTTGTTGAATATTCTGGAAATTGAGCATCGTATTGGTGCCAATTTGGAGCCAATCGGCAGCCTTGCGCTGCACATTGGCCCTCATCGAGAAACGCTCAAACATAGAGCCCACAGCTGTACCATCCTGCGAGTAGAAACCGCCCGAGATGTAGTAGTTTGTCTTTTCGTCTGCGCCCGAGACCGAAAGTTCGTAGTTTTGCAGTGGAGCGGTGCTGTTGAACACTTCGTTCATCCAGTTGACGTCGGTCTGCGATAGGAAGGCGTAGTCCTGACCATCGGTCATACCCACCTCCTTCTCATAGCGGATGCGCTCTTCGGTGTTCATCAGGTCCCACTTGCCGGAGTCGGCCTGCGAGATACCCAACTGCATACGGTATTCGATGCGTGGGCGGTCGGCAATGCGGCCCCTCTTGGTGGTGATAACAATCACACCATTAGCGGCCCTTGCACCATAGATGGAGGTGGACGATGCGTCTTTCAGCACCGAGAGCGACTCAATGTCGGCGGGGTTTATGGTGTTGAAATCGCTGGCCGAGATGGGTACACCATCCAGAATGTAGAGTGGTGCCGTGCCGGAATTGATGGAATTGGTACCGCGAATGGTCATCACGGCCGAAGCACTTGGCTCACCCGTGTTGGACAACACGCTCAGACCTGCCACCTGACCTTGCAGGGCTTGGTCGAAGGCTGCCGTTGGGGTGTTTTCTATTTTCTCCGACTTGACGGTCGATACGGAGCCTGCCACGGTGCCTTTCTTACGCACACCGTATGCAATCACCACAACATCTTCCAACACTTCACCCTCGGTGTGCATCGTTACATTATTGATGGCCTCGGAAACTCCCGTGGGGATGGTCCACACAACCTCCTTGTAGCCCATATAGGAGTAGGTCAGGGTTGAGCCGGCCTCTGCCTCTATGGAGTAGGAGCCGTCGATGTAGGTGGTAACACCGCTAAATGTTTCGGTCAGCACGGTAACGCCGATGAGAGGTTCGCCACTCTCGCCGTCTATGACCGTACCGCTAATTTTCACTTTCTGGCCCTGCGCAAAGGAGCCGAAAGGTGCGAGTGCAAATAGCACTACAAACAAAATGTGGGTTATCGTTCTCTTCATAGCGCGCAAAAATACAACTATTTATTGGTTTTCATACAACCTCTATACATATATTTATTAACAAAAACAGCAACATCTTACAAAAAAATAACGTACATTTGTACTCCATTGTTTTTTCGTAGAAATGAAAAAGATAACCACAACCCTGTTTTTAGTGCTTGCTTTGTCCCTCTCGTTGAGGGCACAGAGTGTTGATTGTAAGACCTATACCTACACCCACCGAGGCGATGTTGCGCTGCAAATGGATGTCTATAAAAATTCATCCGAGGTGCAGCCTTGCTTGGTTTATCTCTTTGGCGGAGCCTTTTTGACCGGCTCGCGCAATAGCGAAGGACTTTCGGAGGTGTATGAATATTTTGCACGCCGAGGGTGGACGGTGGTGGCTATCGACTACCGTTTGGGCCTTCGACCGCTCCTTGAAGAGCCCAATGTGAAACGCTCCTTGTTGGATTTCCGTTCGATGTTGATAGATGCTGTGGATGTTGCCACGGAGGATTTGTTGGAGGCGACAGCCTTTCTTGTGAGCAATGCCGAACAACTACGCATCAACCCCGAACAGATTGTAACGATGGGATCCAGCGCAGGTGCAATCACGGTTTGTCAGGCCGAATGGGCCATTTGTAACGGCGAGAGTGCTGCCTCGATACTGCCTGCCGACTTCAACTATGCGGGTGTAATTTCAATGGCGGGTGCCATTATGGAGCGTGGGCGCAGGCTCCGTTGGGAACGCACTCCGTGTCCGATGCTGCTCTGCCACGGCAACGCCGACAAGAATGTTCCCTATGGTCGCCAATCGCTCTTCGGGGTGTCGCTTTTCGGCTCTCGGGCCATTGCCGAATCGCTTGCAAAGCATGGTGCAACCTGTTGGTTCCACGATGTGTGTTATCGTGGACACAGCCTTTCGTGGCGTCCGATGTGGGAGCAGAGGGATATGATAGAGAGTTTCCTTGCGCGCGAGGCTCTCGGTAAGGAGCGAAAGAGGGTGCACCTTCGAGTGGAGGACCCGTCGTTACCAAAGGTAAAAACCAAATTCGGATTGTTGACCTATATCAAATCCAACTTCGCAAAACGTGATACTTCGGAAATAGAAATCATTATGGACTAAACGGCAATAGTTACCCCTTTGGGGCGGTGGCTGTCGCTTGGGTTGGCGACTCTCTTTTTTTCACTCCTGCGGGCAGTCCACTTGACTTTTGGGAGGGCTTGGAGCAGGTTGCGATGTGGAGTGATACTCGCAACAAAATAAAAAAATCCCTTTTGGGTGAAATTGAAAAAAAATTGGTGGAGCAAGCCTAAGTTTGCATAAATTGAACTATATTTGCATAACGCTTATGCACACACGCACAACTACAACTTTAACAACTATACGCTATGAAAAGTAAGACCACTTTGCCGGTACACGGCGGACTTCGCGAGGGCGTAAATCCCTATGATATCGTACATCGCTACGAGAAGGTTCCAACAAAAGTCTATCCCACTGAGTCGGAGGCGGTAATGGCTATCGCCGATAGGATTGTGGCGGCCATTAAAAATTTCAGCCAGAGTCCTGTGGATGACTATGGAATGGAAGAGAAAACCTTTGTGTTGGGACTTACAATGGGACGAACTCCCGTGGGACTCTATCGTGAACTTGCCGCAAGGTGCGCTCGTGGAGAGGTTAGCTTCAAACGAGTGTCGGTCTATTCGCTCGATGAGTTCTATCCCATCACTGCCAAAGAGCATCAGAGCCGTAATTATCGTATCCACGAGGAGTTCATTAACCACGTGGATATTAAGCCCGAAAACGTCCATCTGATTGATAGCCACATCTCGAAGGATGAAATCAGCGAATATTGTGCCGAGTATGACAAACTTGCAAGCGAGGTTGACTTGATGGTTATCGGTATGGGCGAGCAGGGCCAAATCGGTTTCAATGATATGGGTGTGAATGCCAAAAGTCGCACACGATTGGTGCAGTTGAGCCACCGCGCAATCACCGCCCAATGGAATCTTTTCCAAGGCGAGGGTAAGGTGCCGAGTATGGCTATCACGATGGGTATCGGTACTGTGCTCAGCGCCAAGAGCATTATTCTGATGGCTTGGGGCGAGGATAAAGCACAGGTTGTCAGTTCGGTGGTTGAGGGTGAGCCCACCTCCACCATCCCTGCATCGTTGTTGCAGGAGCACTCCGACATTACTGTCTATACGGACGACAATGCCGCAGCGCAACTTACCCGTGTGGCTACCCCTTGGTTGGTAGGCTCGTGCAATTGGACACCTAAGTTTGTCCGCAAGGCAGTCGTGTGGTTGTGTGAGAAGGTGCATAAGCCCATTCTCAAACTCACCAACGAAGACTACATAGAAAACTCGTTGGGCGAACTTCTCGAACAGTGTGGTCCCTACGACAAAATCAATATTGACGTATTCAACGACCTGCAACATACCATCACGGGTTGGCCGGGTGGCAAGCCTAATGCTGACGATTCCACTCGTCCGGTAAGTTCAACGCCCTACCCCAAGAGGGTTATCATCTTCTCGCCTCACCCCGACGATGACGTTATCTCTATGGGAGGCACCTTCCATCGCCTCGTCAAACACGGACACGATGTGCACGTTGCCTATCAGACTTCGGGTAATGTGGCAGTGTATGACGATGTTGTGTTGCAGAATGTGGACACCGCAAGGGAGCTCGGCTTTGGTGATCGCTACGATGAGGTGAAAAGTATCATTGCCAACAAGAAGAAAGACGAGCCCGAACCTCGTGCGTTGCTCGACTTGAAGGGCGCAATTCGTAGGGCAGAGGCTCGCTCAGCTTGTCGCTCTCTCGGATTGGACGACCGCACCAATGCACACTTCCTCAACCTGCCTTTCTATGAGACAGGAGGTGTTAAGAAGGGTGAACTTAGCGATAGGGATGTTGAGATTATCGTGGAGTTGCTCGAAAAGATTCAACCCCATCAGGTGTATGTCGCCGGTGATTTGACCGATCCCCACGGCACTCACCGTGTGTGTACGGAGGCGGTTTTTGAGGCTATGGAGCGTACCAAAGACCAACCGTGGAATAAGGAGTGCCACATCTGGCTCTATCGAGGTGCTTGGCAGGAGTGGAACCTCGGTATGGTGGATATGGCAGTGCCATTGAGTCCGGAGGAGATTGTGGCCAAACGCCACGCCATCTATCGCCACCTTTCGCAGAAGGATATTGTTCCCTTCCCCGGTGCCGATAAGAGGGAATTCTGGCAGAGGGCCGAGGATAGGACTCAGAACACCGCACGTCTTTACGATGCACTCGGTATGGCAGAGTATCAGGCCATTGAGGTTTTTGTGGAGATGAATTGGTAGGAAAATAGGTTGGAACAGGGGAAGGGGGCGCAACTGTTGCGGGCAACGTTTTGGTTATCCGAGCAGAAAAACGCGCGCCAAGAGCCAAAATTTTCAGGTTTCAATTTTCATTTTTCAAATTTATTACTACTTTTGTGGGCTGAAAAGCGGGCCCATAGCTCAGTTGGTCAGAGCAGCGGACTCATAATCCGAAGGTCGTGGGATCATGCCCCTCTGGGCCCACAGGTACAAAAAAGGTTGCGATTGTGTCGCAACCTTTTTTGTCTATTGGCTTGTCGGTCAAAATGGTAGGCAAGGGAGGGGTGCAGAGAAGGCTACACCTTTGAATCGTTGTCCATAGAGTCGGGACAGTCCGTTTGTAGGCTTTGGGATATTATTTCCCAAGCACGCTCGACATCCTTGCGCTCCACCCAATGGATGCTGTCATCTCGGCGAAACCAAGTCATTTGTCGCTTGGCATAGCGGCGCGAGTTGCGTTTGATGAGCTCCACAGCCTCCTCGTGAGTGATCTTGCCGTCAAACCACTCAAACATCTCCTTGTAGCCGACCGTTTGTAGCGAGTTGAGATGGCGCAGGTGGTAAACTCTGCGGGCCTCCTCCTCCAATCCCGCCTTAATCATCAAGTCAACCCTCTGGTTGATGCGCTCATATAACTCCTCTCGGGGCCAAGTGATACCTATCTTTATAACGTCAAAGGGCCTTTTGTGCTTTGGTGCGGTGCGTTGTTCGGAGTAGGGACGGCCGCTGGTGATACACACCTCCAATGCCCTCACAACTCTTGAGGGATTGTGCCTGTCAACCACCTTCCAATGGGCCTCGTCCCTTGTGCGTAACTCCTCCGCCAAACTCTCCAAACCATCCTTTTGGAGTCTGTACATCAACTCGGCTCTCACCTCGGCAGTATCGCTGGGTAGGTCGTCAAAGCCCTTGCACAGAGCATCGATGTAGAGTCCGGAGCCGCCAACGGCAACGGCGGTGGAGTGGTTGCGAAAAATCTCCTCCAAACGCTCCAACGCCTCCCTCTCGTAGCCTCCTGCACTCAGGTCGTCTGTTGGCTCGCGGTCGGCAATGAAATGGTGCCTCACAGCGGCGAGGTGCTCCTCTTCGGGCTGTGCGGTACCTATGGCCAGACCTCGGTAGAATTGGCGTGAGTCGGTGGAGATAATCTCCGTGCCGAGCCTTTGTGCAATATCTACCGCAAGGTCGGTCTTACCCGAGCCTGTGGGGCCAACTATCACTATTAGTGTGGGGCGTTTAGTACTCATCGTCGTAGTTGTCGTCGCCACCAAAGTCGCCAAAGTCGTCCATCATCTCCTCGAAGATGGATTTTTCGTTGCCACTCTCTGCGTCTGCATCGTATTGATCAACCGGCTCGCCGTGAGCAAATTGCACGCGCGGATATACCACTCCCTCTTCGGCCTGCTTGGGCTCGATGAGTTCGAGAAAATATGCACGGTCTGCAAAGATGTCGAATACCCAAATCAGGCGGTCGTCCATTGTGCGGATAATTTGGTGTAACTTCACCTCGGACATAGCAACGGGAGCCTCTTCCTCGGGACCCATACCGCCACCCATATCCATCACCGTAAACTCCCTCAACTTACGCCAACGCTCGTCGGCCAGAAAGAACGAAGTCATTCCATCGGTGTCGTATCCCAAATCCTTACAAATGTAGTCGTTCAAGTCGAGCAGTGTCATCGAGGCATCCACTTCATAATCTCTTATGAAGGTTGCGCTCTCGTCGCATACCATTCTGAATTTCAGTATCATAGCTTTTCTATTATGAATTTTTTGTTTATATCACTTCTTTGAGCCACTCCAACGTGTCAACCCCATCCGGCCAATCGTTGAGCGTGGGCCTTTGGGCCTGACCGAATGTAACTCCTCGCGGGTGGGCTGCCACTGTGTGGTTACGACCTACCACGCACTGGATATGCTTGTCATTGAGGCTAAGCCACTCCTGCACCTGCTCGGCCGAGCGGTAGGTTGCAATGTTCACTTGTGCCAAACGGGTGGGGAATGTGGGGGTGTGTTGCAGGAGAAAAAATCCTCCATCCACCACACTCTCGCCCGTCAGTATGGCCGTAGCCTTCGCTTGGCGGTAGTTGTTGACATACTTGGGCGACACAAGTGAGCGGAGAGGTTGCAGGGTGCGCACAAGGTGCTCCACATCGTAGCCCTCGGGTACCCACAGCAGGGTTACATTGCGGCACCCCTGCGAGTTGTAGCGGAACATATCCTCGCCCAGAGAGAACAACATCGCTCCACTCTCTCGCCCATCGAGTACAGCCACCGAGCTGCGGTGTCCTCGCAGGAGCGTGGGGATAGAACCATAGGTTTTCCCGATGGCACTCATTGCCACGTCGCTACCCGAGGCAATCACAGCCTTGGGTTGACAGCTCTCGCGCAATAACTCTATTGGTGCACCATCATCACGCAGAAAATCACACAAAGCCGTTATTAAAGTTGTGTCCTTGCTCGAAGGTTTTATGTGGCAATGGTGGCCTGCTGCAAGTACACACAATATGTCGAAAAATCCGGCCAGCGGAATGTTGCCAGCCGCTATAACCCCCACCTCGCAAGGCACTCCCGCCGGTAGAGGGGTGTGTGTGTCGAGCCACTCTGTAACGTTGTCGGCATCAAGGTATTGCGCCCTGATTGCCTGCAACGCATAGGCCACATCCTCTGCCGAAAACCACGGGTTAAGCTCGCAGGCCTCCCTGATGACCTCTTGGGTAAACACCGCGTGGAGATTGTTGGCCAAGTGTGTCAAGTGTGGAACGATATGTGCATAGTGAGCCTTCATCACTACAAATGTACAAATTATTTGCGGAATGTAAATACAGAAATGTTTGCAAATCGCAAAAAAAGATATATCTTTGTGGTTGTAAAGATCGTCTTTGTGCGGTTGTTTCCTGACCGCATTTCCCCAAAAAGTATTATAGTTTATTCTGATATTATACCAAGATTTATGAACAGAGAAGAAGAATTGGATGCATTGAAAAGCAAAAGCCTTTCGGAATTGAGGGAGATTGCTCGTGCATTGGGACTTGACGTGCGTTCCGGTAGGGAGAAACTCGTTGCTAAGATTGTTGGCGCCACCAACTTCGAGGAGCAGGGTGAGGCCGCTATTGAAGAGGCTGTTGTGGCACGCCGTCCACGAAAACGAATACAGGCGAAGGTGGAGTTCTCCACACGATTGCAGAGTGCCGAGGAGAGCGAAACCACTCCCGAAGAACTGCCCGCTGAGGCCACACCCGTAGTGGCCACAGAGGAGGTTGAGGCGGAGAAGCCCAAACGCCGTGGTCGCCCACGTAAAAATCCTCTGCCCGAGGAAGTTGCGGAGGCTGTGGTTGAACAGACACAGGTGGAACAGGCCGCCGAAGTGGAGCCTGTGGTGGAGAAACCCAAACGTGGCCGCCCCCGTAAGGTGGTAGAGCCAGTGGTGGTGGAACAGCCCATAATGGAGGGTCCCTCGGAGGAGGAGCTCGCACTGCGTAGGGAACAGGAGGAACGCCGCAATATTCAGCGCGAGGTGGAAAATGTGGTTGTTGAGGGTGAAGGTGTGTTGGAAATTATGCCCGATGGCTATGGTTTTCTGCGCTCGTCCGACTACAACTATCTCAATTCGCCCGACGATATCTATGTCTCCCCTTCGCAGATTAAGAATTGGGGCTTGAAGGCAGGCGATACCATCAAAGGTGTTATCCGCCCACCAAAGGAGGGAGAAAAATACTTTCCTCTGGTGAGGGCTATGGAGGTCAACGGACTCTCGCCCGAAAACCTCAGGGACCGTATGCAGTTTGAGTATATGACACCTCTCTTCCCGCAGGAGAAGTTTACCCTCACAGGCAACGGACACAACAATCTCACCACCCGCACTATCGACCTCTTTGCCCCCATTGGTAAGGGCCAGAGGGGTATGATTGTGGCACAACCGAAGACGGGTAAAACGATGATTCTCCAAGAGATTGCCAACGCCATTGCTGACAACCATCCGGAGGTGTACCTCATCGTTCTGCTTATCGACGAGCGTCCCGAGGAGGTTACCGAGATGGCTCGCCACGTGAAGGCCGAGGTGGTGGCTTCAACCTTTGATGAGCAGGCTTCGCGCCACGTTAAGGTGGCCGAGATGGTGTTGGAAAAGGCCAAGAGGATGGTTGAGTGTGGCCACGATGTGGTCATCCTTCTGGACTCCATCACCCGCCTTGCGAGGGCCTACAATACCGTGCAGCCCGCATCGGGTAAGGTGCTTTCGGGTGGTGTGGATGCCAATGCGTTGCACAAGCCCAAACGCTTCTTTGGTGCAGCCCGTAAGACCGAGGAACGCGGCTCGCTCACCATCATCGCTACGGCGCTGATTGACACCGGCTCGAAGATGGACGAGGTTATCTTTGAGGAGTTCAAGGGTACGGGTAATATGGAGTTGCAGTTGGACCGCAAGTTGGCCAACAAGCGTGTCTATCCCGCTGTGGATGTTCTGTCGAGCGGTACTCGTAGGGAGGACCTCCTCACGCCTCGCGAAGTGCTGCAACGCACGTGGATATTGCGTCGCCATTTAGCCGATATGACCTCCGTTGAGGCTATGGAGTTTATGCAGATGCAGTTGCAGAACACCGCCAGCAACGAGGAATTTCTGATTACAATGAACAAATAGAACTACAAATAAAGCGACTGACACTATGAAGAAACTTGCGATTTTTATGTTGAGCCTTATGACGTTGTTTAACGTGCAGGCTCTCTTTGGTTGGGGTGCTACAGGACATGATGTGGTGGCTGCCATTGCCGAACAAAATCTTAATAAGAAGGCTAAAAAGGAGCTTAATAAATTGCTCGAAGGTCGTTCGATTGTCTATTACTCCTCGTGGATGGACGGCTTGCAAAACTCGCCCTATTGGAGAGATGGCTACAACCAGACCAAAACGTGGCATTATGCCAATGTGGACGAGGGCTACACCTACCAAACGATGCCCAAGAACGAGAAGGGCGATGTTGTGCAGGCACTCACCAAATTGA
Organism: Tidjanibacter sp.; assembly: GCA_045580045.1. Lineage (GTDB taxonomy): Bacteria > Bacteroidota > Bacteroidia > Bacteroidales > Rikenellaceae > Tidjanibacter. The sequence continues at coordinate 3,482 of JAZNNC010000012.1, read as the reverse complement.
CCGATGAGTTGACCTACAACTATGAAAATCTCACCGATAGTATGCGCCAAGACTATGTGAAGATGATTGTTCATATGGTGGGTGATTTACACTGCCCGATGCACGCCGGAAGACTCTCTGACTTGGGAGGTAATCGTGTGAAGGTTAGATGGTTTGGTAAGAACACAAACCTCCATTCGGTGTGGGATAGTAAGATTGTGGAATCGGCTCACAATTGGAGTTACAGCGAGTGGGTAGAGCAGTTGGACCGCACGAGCAAGGAGTATAAGAAGAGTGTGATGTGTGGTACCTATGAGGAGTGGTTTGCAGAGACCGTGAATGGGGCGGGGCGCATCTATCGCTACATTGAGGATACGGGTGCCGAGAATCCCAACCTTTCCTATCAATTTGTCTATGATTTTTCGCCCCTTTTGGAGGATAGATTGTTGGTTGCCGGCTACCGCTTGGCTTATGTGTTGAATACTATTTTTGGCAAGTAGGAGTACAACCAGACGAATAAATGTGTATATTTGTGGTCGCAAGTGGTGCGATGTGGTGTTGCTTGCGCCACAAATTTTGCGGAAATAGCTCAGTTGGTAGAGCATTGGCTTCCCAAGCCGAGGGTCGCGGGTTCGAGTCCCGTTTTCCGCTCAAAAAGATAGGGATGACAAGCGTCATCCCTATTTTTTGAGTATAAGGTGTTGCCTACCTGCGGCCCTTGTGTGTCCCCTGTCAGGGGGATAGTGGGTGTGAAAAAAAGATTTCGCGGAAAAACACTCGCGCGCAGCGCGAGTTCGAGTCCCGTTTTCCGCTCAAAGTCAGAGGGGGTAACTTTTGCTATCCCTCTGATTTTTTAGCCGAACAGACGTGTTGCTCAATAATCTTGACGGTTGACGGTTGACCACATCTAATGGTCCTTATACATCTCCGAGTAGAACTTGATGTTCTCCTTCACAAGAATATCCATAGGCATAAAGTTGTCGCGCAAGGGTGGGGTGGTGCCAAAGGCAAGCCACTCGGCAAGGGCGTTTACTCCTCGGCGCAGTTGTACCTGTGTGCGCTGAACAATGAGGTATTTGACAACCCCGCTACGTACTGCCTCTATGTTTTGGTCGAGAATGTCGAAGCCAACCACACGCAACCCCTTCAACCCCCTCTCACGAATGTAGTCTGCAATGAGGTGTACTCGCGAGTTGAAAGTTACTATGTGTCGGATGTCGGGATGGTCGCCAAAAAACTTATCCATCAGAGCGAAATTGTGAGCCTTGTCGTATGGGCGCAAAAATTCGTTGTAGATGCGTAGCTCGGGCAGATTTTCCGACACATAGTCTGTGAAGCCGTGTCGGCGAGCAAGTGTGGGGTTGTCGGCAATGCCGCCACCACGCTCGATGCGGAAGTTTACGATACTCTGCGGAGGCTCGTCGCCCAACAGAAGCGAAGCGGCTAAATATCCGCTCTCCCACATCGGGATACCGTAGTAGGCCAAATAGTCGGCCTCGCTCATCTTTGAGTCGATGAAGACAAGCGGGACACCCTTTTCTTTCAGATAACGGCTCAATTCGATGGTTTCATCCCTGTAAATGGGAGCAAGGATTACCGCCTGTGGCAGGTCGGCTTTGAGCTTTTCGATGGTGGCAACAAAATCCTCGCGTGAGAATTGGTCGTAGGTGAGGGTGTCGATGGATATGTTGTAGTTCACGGCATCCTTTTCTGCACTCTCTATGGCCTTATCGACCAACTCCCAATACTCCCCGCTGCCAAACGAAGGAAGCAGACAGCAGATGCGGTAGTGCTTTTTGTTGGCCAAAAGGGATGCGTTGGTGTTGAGCGTGTAGCCCAACTCCTCCATAGCCTCCATAACCTTGCGACGACTCTCTTCGGCCACGCCGCTACGGTTGTGCATAGCCCTGTCAACCGTGCCGATGGAAAGACCGGCCTGACGGGCAATATCCTTCACTGTTACCTTTTTTGTGCTCATCCTCGAACAACTTTATGCTAAAATCCTTTACAAAGATAGGAAATTTTTACAGAAATGTTCGTGTACGTACACGAAATAAGAAAAAAAGTGTATATTTGTAGTCGGTTAATTTTGACTAATTTTATACTAACTTTTACAATAAAACATTTTGCTACTATGAAAATCGTAACTTTTGGTGAGATTATGTTGCGTCTGTCGCCCGCAGGACAGAACAATCGCTTTGTTCAGGCAGACCGTTTTGACGTGGTTTATGGTGGTGGCGAGGCCAATGTGGCTGTAAGCTGTGCCAACTATGGACACGATGCCTACTTTATTACCAAACTGCCCAAACACGAGATTGGTCAGTCGGCACTCAACTCCTTGCGTCGCTATGGTGTTAAGACCGACTTCATTGCTCGTGGTGGCGACCGCCTCGGTATCTACTACTTGGAGAGTGGCTCGGCTATGCGTCCCAGCAAGGTTATCTACGACCGCGCTCACTCGGCCATTGCAGAGGCAAATATTGAGGACTTCGATTTCGACGCAATTATGGAGGGTGCCGATTGGTTCCACTGGTCGGGTATCACCCCCGCAATCTCCGATAAGGCTGCCGAGTTGACCAAACTCGCTTGCGAGGCTGCAAAACGCCACGGTGCTACCGTTTCGGTTGACCTCAACTTCCGCAAGAAACTCTGGACCAAAGAGAAAGCACAGTCGATTATGCGCCCCTTGATGCAGTATGTTGACGTTTGTATCGGTAACGAGGAGGATGCAGAGTTGTGCTTGGGCTTCAAACCCGATGCTGATGTGGAGGGTGGTAAGACCGATGCCGAGGGCTACAAGGCCATCTTCGAGCAGATGAAGAAGGAGTTTGGTTTCAAGTATGTGATTTCCACTCTGAGGGAGTCGCTTTCGGCAAGCCACAACGGCTGGAAGGCTATGATTTACAACGGCGAGGAGTTCTATGTGAGCAAACGCTACGACATTCTTCCCATTGTTGACCGTGTAGGTGGTGGCGACTCGTTCAGCGGCGGTATGATTCACGGTCTGCTGACCAAACCCACTCAGGGCGAGGCTTTGGAGTTCGCAGTGGCTGCTTCGGCACTGAAACACACCATCAATGGCGACTACAACCTTGTGTCGATTGACGAGGTGGAGGCTTTGGCCGGTGGCGATGGTAGTGGCCGTGTTCAGAGGTAATCATTCGAGGATACACATTAATAATAAGAGAGTAATATGGCAAAATTTAATAAGATGGCCGTTATGGCCGCAATGCAGGCTACCGGTATGGTGCCCGTGTTCTACGATGCCAACGTGGAGGTGTCGAAACAGGTTTTGAAGGCTTGCTATGAGGGCGGTGTGAGAGTGTTTGAGTTCACCAACCGTGGCGACTTCGCAGCAGAGGTGTTTGCCGAGCTGATGAAATTCTCTCTCAAAGAGTGCCCCGAGATGATTTTGGGCGTGGGCTCCATTGTTGACGCTCCCACCGCAGCACTCTACATCCAGTATGGTGCCAACTTCATTGTGGGTCCCTGTATGAATCCCG
>JAZNNC010000011.1:0-9094 GCA_045580045.1 Tidjanibacter sp. | reverse complement strand
AGTAGCGGAAGCGGAGCTGATCTTTTGCGTAGTTGTAGCGCATAGTTACGGTGCCGCCATCAAACGTGATACCGATAACAGCATTGCCATCAGCGTCAATCGAGAGAGTGTTTACATACTCTTTGTCGGTTTTCAGGCTATTCGAATAGGACGAAGCACCGATGTACTGACCATTGCTTGCTTTGATGGAGTAGCCACCCTCAACAGCAGCTACGGTGAATGCGTGTTTGCTGTCGGCAGTGATTTTACCATCTGCGATGGTTACAGCAACATTGTTGCCAGCTGCATCGAGTTTTTCAAGCGAGCTGTCAAAAGCAACACTACCCTCCTCATATACAATCAGGTACTCACCGGCCCAATCTGCGGGTGCGCTGGTTACTTTAACATAAGTTTTGGAAACACCAACCTCAGGCTCGGGGTCGGGAGTGGGGTCGGGAGTAGGGGTGGGGTCGGGCTCGGTGGTGCCACCGCCGGTGCTTGCGAAGGCCTGAACGTCGGCTGCATCACGAGGAGCAATCTGCAAGTTGTTGTTGTAGGTTACAGCAATACCGCTGATGTTGCCTGTGGCTGCGCTGTAGGCAACGTCCTGGAAGTTGGTTGCGCGCTTGTTCACATAGACGGTGAAGGCGGTGCCACCTGCGGTGAAGTTGTGCGAGCCGTGAGCGGAAGCGGTACACCATACGCCATTTGCAGCAACAGTTGCATTCTCGATGGTCACGGGCATACCGAGGTAGTCGAGAAGTTTGTCGGCAGTAACAACGATGTTGTTCACAGTGTTGCCACTCGACACAACCACGATGTTGGCATCGGTGATACCCGAAAGCTGGGGCATACCCTTGTAGGTCTCCTTCTTGGCGGTGCCGGCGGGAAGGGTGATTTTCAGCATATCACCAACCTTATACTTGCCGTCCAATGCGGAGTTGTAGAGCGAGAAGCCATTCTTTGCAGCGGTCGAACCAGGGGTCATCACATAAACGGTACCATAGGAGCTGTTCTGGCTTGCGCCCGAAACAACCACGTTGATAACCTGCTCGGTAGCCAACGCACCATCGGCGAGAGCATAGAGCTCGGGGATGGTGATGGTGCTCTCCTCACCAGGGGTAGGCTCTGGCTCGGGCTCTGGGTCGGGAGTGGGGTCGGGAGTAACGGTGCCGCCACCCTCGCCGTCCAATACAACTGCAAGAGTCTTGATACGAACCTGACCATTGTCGGCATAAGCCTCAAACTTGTCGGTGTTACCACTCCAAGTGATATACTTGGCATCCTGATTTGCAACTGCGGTGGTACCATCCGAAACAACCAAGTCAAAGGTGTAGTATGTGATTTTGCCGTCGTAGTTTGCGTTGTCGGTACACAACATAATCACCTGTGTAATCTTCCTGCCATCGAGAGGAGTGATAACCAATGCCGAAGTCTTGTAGACGCGGATGTGGTCATCCTTTGCAGCAACAACAGCGTTGCCGGATTTGTGTGTGTAGTAGCCAACTTTGAGGTTATTCACGGTTGCCGAGAAACCTGCACCAAGGGTAGCATCGGTCTCGGCAGCCCAAGTCTGGTTTGCTGCGCCGATGTTCCAAACAACTGCACCCTCGGGAATCTCAATGCCGGGGGTAGGCTCTGGCTCTGGCTCGGGGGTAACGGTGCCGCCACCCTCGCCGGGTTTGTGTGAGAAGATATAGCTGTTGGTAATCTCAGCTTTCGAGCCATTGTAGAGCTCCAACACGCCGAGAACAACGACCTCATCACCAACCTTGATCTGGTCAGCGGCGGTGAACTTCTCGTTGTTGAGGTATTTACCACGGAATACTGCCAGGTGGTTGGTTTTGCTACCATCGTTGGAGATGTAGTAAGTTGCATTACCATAGGAGGTGCTAACCTCGTCAATCTGCGAGATGATACCTTTGGTGTAAACTGCTGTGGAAGTAGCAGCGCCTTTGGCAATGATGTCGGAAGCGCGCACCACATCGTAGGGCGAAGCCTCGGTACCCTCACCGCTACCGGCAATCTCGCCGGGAGTAACGGGCTCGTTATTACCACCGCCGCTGGTGGAACCATTTGCGAGGTCAACCTCTACGCCGCCGCCACCAACCATCAGTTTAACGTCGTCCAAACGGTGCGACGAGGTGAGGTCGGAAACAAAGCGGATGCTCAGTTTTGCGGGTTTCTCTTTCAGCGAGAAGGTTGCAGTTGCCTTGTTCCAAGTACCATAGCTGCTAACCTCGTCAGCAGGGCGCTCATAGGTAATCTCGGTCCACTTCTGGCCATCGCCCGAGAGGAGCACGTGGAACTCCGAAGCCTTGAACGAGTTGTCCTGCTCGCCATAAACGCTACGGTAGCAACCAAAGGTCAGGGTGTAGTCCTTCGAGGTCTGTGCAGAGAGGTCGATGTTGTTGATGGTCAACACGCCATTGGTGCGGTAGAATGCGTTGTTACCGCCCGAAGCCTCGTCCATATAGCCGGAGTGGTTGTTGTTGGAGGGGCTGTTGGAACGAGCCTGTACGTTTGCAACGGTGTAGGTTACACCCTCGGCAGCAGTACCTGTGGGATTAACAAAGCCATCCAATGCGGGCCAACCATTGTTGTCCTGTGCAGTGCCTTTGTCGAAGTTGTCGTAGTAGATCTCCTCACCGAGTGCGGTCTGGCCTTTGCCGCTCTGCGAAATGGTGATGTTCAGGGGTTTGTCGTCGCCATAGTTGATAGACAGGGTGGCGGTGCGAGCCTCGCCTTCGTTGGCAAACACACTGACGATAATCTCTTTGCTCTGCGAAGAGTTGTCGGCGTTGATGAAATCCTTGGGGGTTACGCCAAACCACTCGTCGTCGATATCGGAGGGCGATACGAGAGAGGTGGAGATGGTCCAGCTGCGAGTGGATTTGACAGTGAAAGTCGCGCTCTCCTTCTCGGCACCGAAAGCCATAGTGGTTACCGTGTTGCCCTCGGCGTCAACAACCGAGCACTCTGCAAAGGTCTGAACCGGAGGAGTGGGCTGCTCACAGCCTGCAAATGCAAGCATCAGAGGAGCAATCAAAACCAAAAGCAATTTTTTGAAATTCATAATGTTTGGTGTTTTTGATTATTAGAAATGTTTATATGTTGTTTGTTTAGTATTTCAACGTGCGCAAAAATATTGTTTTTTTCTTAAAAGACAAAGTACCTACACATATTTTATATGTGCCCTTGCGATTTTACCCGACGAATGGTGGGTTTATCCAAACAAAAGCGTATCTTTGCAGAATTGAGAATCACTCCTCAGCTCGGTTGGTGAAGTGCCCAAAGAGCAGAAAGGGCAGAAAGGGTAGAAAGGGTAGAAAGGGTAGAAAGGGAAAACCCTAAGCTCCCCAAACTCCTCAAAGGGTTTTTGGGGGTTTCCGGTCGGCCCATTGGAGAAGAGAAGAAAAAATATGTCGATAGTGAAGAAAATATTGGGGCTCATCCCGAGCGACAAGCGTCGTGGCTTGCCACTGATGTTACTCACAGCACTCTGTTCGGCTGCGATAGATTTGGTGGGTATTGCTGCGCTTGTGTCGGTGTTGTTGGTGGTGTTGGACGAGAATTTCCTCACCAACACTCCCATCTTTGCTGTCATCTACAACGCTGTGGGTTTCACTTCGGAGAGGGCTTTCATCGTGGCGGTGTGTGTCGCCGTGTTGGTGGTCATCGCCCTCAAAGGGGTGTGTAGTGTGGCACTCGGGCAGGTCAGGGGCCGATATATGATGCGTCTGTTTGCCGACCTCTCGCAGAGGATGTACGAGAGTTACCTCTCGCGCGGGTTGCTCTTTGTGCGCTCCCACCACACCACCAAACTCATCAACAACGTCAATGCTATGTGCCACCGCTTTGCCAACGGAGTGGTTAGTCCGCTGCTCGGCATCCTTACCGAGGTGGTGGTGGTTGTGGTGCTGTTGGTGCTGCTGAGCCTCTATAATCCGCTGATTGTACTCCTTGCGGTGGCGGTGTTTGTCCCCGTGGCACTCATCTATTCCCGCATCATACGCAAACGTATGGCCGAGAACGGACGCGAGGAAAACCGTCTGCAAGTGGCCCAAAACAAGACTATGTATGAGGCCCTGCGAGGCTATGCCGATATTGAGATTGCAGGCGCAAAACCCTATATCACAGCACGTTTTGCACGAGGTATCGAGAGCCTGCGACACTACTCCCTGCGGGCTATGTTGATGCGTGCCTCGTCGAGCCACGTCATTGAGTTTTCGTTGGTGTTGGGGGTGGTTGCCGTTATTGTCGTGGGGTTGTTTGCGGGCCACACGGTGGCTTCGTTGAAACTCTTTCTGGGTGTCTTTGCTGTGGCGGCCTACCGTATTGTCCCCTCCATCAGTCGCATTGTGGGCAGTTGGAGCGAGTTCAAGCGCAACCAATTTGTTGTGGAACTGCTGGCCGAGGAGTTGAGCCACAAGGTGGAGCCCACCTCGCAGAGCTCCGAAAAATTACCATTTGAGCACTCCATCGAACTCCGCGATGTGGAGTTTGCATACGGCGAGGGCAGCCCTGTGGTCAAGGACTTGTCGCTCGCCATTCGCAAGGGCGAAAAGGTTGGTATTCAGGGTGTTTCGGGCAAGGGCAAGACCACCCTGTTCAACATTCTTGCAGCTCTCTATCACCCGCAAAAGGGCACCCTTGCGGTGGATGGTGTTATTGTCAACACGCCCGAGTTGAGGCGTCAGTGGCAGAACAACATAGCCTATGTGTCGCAAGACCTCTTCATCCCCGATGTGAGCATTGCGGAGAATATTGCTTTTGGTGTAGAGAGGGCGCAGATTGACCACGAAAGACTTTGCAGGGTGATAGCTACGGCGCAGTTGAGCGACCTTGTGGATAGCCTGCCCGAGGGTACCGACACCATCACGGGCGAGGCAGGATGCCGACTCTCGGGTGGCCAACGACAGCGCATAGGCATTGCTCGCGCGCTCTACAAGGAGGCCTCGGTGTTGATGTTCGACGAGGCCACAAGTTCGTTGGACGAGGCCACCGAGAGGGAGATTGTGGATGCCGTTGCAGGGCTCTCCGAGGCCGACCACAACCTGACCATACTCTTCATCTCCCACAACCCCAAGACGTTGGAGTTCTGCGATAGAGTGATAGAATTGTAAATTGACGGTCGACGGTTGACGGTCAACGGTCGACAAATGATATGAATATGACAACCAAACAAATATCCAACGACCTCTTTTTTGCCTCGGCAGAGGAATTTCTGCGTGAGGGAAGGAATGTGGAGTTGAGGGTTAAGGGATTCAGTATGAGGCCCTTTGTGCGTAACGAGAGGGACGTGGTGGTGCTCTCGCCCGTGGAGGGTGTGGCCCTGCGCAAGGGTATGGTGGTGCTCTTTCGCCATCGTGGCCGCCACGTGCTGCACCGAGTGCGTAGGGTGGATGGTGAGAGTTTGGTCATTGAGGGCGATGGCAACTACCGCACCATTGAACACGCCACCACCGAGGATGTCGTGGCGTGGGTGAGCGAGGTGAGGCTCGGTGGGGGCCCGCGAGGGTTTGCCTACGGCTCGTGTCGCTGGCGCAGCAGGAGTGCTGTGAGCCTGACCATCAAGGCTTTGCGCACGGTGGCGATAGATGTGAAACGTAAAATAATAGGATAGCAGAAAGATGAAACTCAAATCGGATTACAAAGTTCGCAAAATTGCGGGCGAGAGCGTGATTGTGCGCATGGGACAGCAGAATGTGAAGATGACAACCATCATCTCCCTAAACCCCACCAGCGAGTGGCTGTGGGAGCAGTTGCAGGGGGTGGAGTTTGATGCCGAGAAGGTTGCCGACCTGCTCACGGGCGAGTATGAGGTGAAGCGTGAGGTTGCCCTCAAAGATGCCGAGGCGTGGATTGCATCGCTCGTTAAGGCCGACTTGGTGGAGGAGTAGGTAGGACGTCAGCCGTCAACCGTCAACCGTCGGCCGTCAACATACCCCTCAGTCGCTTTGCGACAGCTCCTGCTCGGCGAGGCCGCCGAGCACAATTTCGACCACCCCTCCCGACCACCCCTGTCGTAGGGGAGGAGTAATTTTCAATTCTCGCAAATGCGAGTAAGTGAGCGCAAAGGCTGCTTGCAGACTCTGCCGAGCGAGAGCATTTTAGACAAAATTTTATTTTGTCAATTTTCAATTCTCATTATGTTTTATTCGGTAGCAGAACACGTTTTTGAACTTACGAGGGAGAGTTCCGATCTCCCCGTGGTGTTAGGACCAAACTTTGCCCCCTTCAAGGTGGAGCACCCAACCGCAAGCCCCTTGTTCCGAGTGGTGTTGGATCGCCCCGTTGTGCCACGTGCCGACGAGCCGCTGATAACCTTCGATTACGACCTCCAAGAGGGTGATTGTACGCTGCGCATCTATGCCGACGAGTATCGCCTCGCGTTGCGTAGTCGTGGTAAGGAGGCAAACATTGTGTGCCCCTGTGAGCGTGGTGCCGAGGGTGGCCCCACCTATACATTCTATGCCGATATGTTTGCCGAAGGAAGGCGTCCCAATAGTGTTATCTTCGACCACGCGATGGTTTTTGCCTACTCCTTTGCCACACTGCCCTACGACACACTGCTGATTCACTCCTCTGTGATTGTCAAGGATGGACTTGCGGTGATGTGTTTGGGCGAGAGCGGCACCGGCAAGAGCACCCACACACGCCTTTGGCTCGAAAACATCGAGGGGGCCGAGAGGCTCAACGATGATGGGCCTGTGGTGAGAGTTATGCCCGATGGTGAGGTGAGGGTGTTTGGTTCGCCGTGGAGCGGCAAGGGATGTGTGTGGAAACAAGAGAGCTATCCGCTTGGAGCATTTCTGCGCCTGCGACAAGCAGCATATAATCAGATAAAAAGGCTACACAAGATTGCGGCCTTTGGTGCTTTGTTGCCATCGACACTGCCCACTCTGCAAAAAGAAGAGAGGGCTCTCGACTACATTTGCGATGCCCTCTCCAAGATAGTTGCCACAAAACCTATCTTTATGCTTGAATGTCTGCCCGATGCGGCGGCGGCACATCTGTCCTACGAAACAATCTTTGCTGCTGCGGGATACAGGTAGCGACGGATTGATTTCTTGGGGGTTTTCTCAAATTCGCTCTCACAGAGTTTGATTGCCGACACTTTTTCGTAGGCGGCTACCAACTTGTTGAGTTCGGTGAGGTTTTCGGCCATCACCTCTTTGAGTTTGGTTGTGCTCCAACCATTCTTCTGTGCCATTTCGTAGTTGGGCACAACGAGAGCTGTGAGCTTACCGCCCTCCTCCTGATATACGAGCGACTCCACCACGGCTTCGAGGTTGTTGAGCTTGGCCTCAATCTCCTCGGGGTAGATGTTCTGACCGTTGTTGGAGAGAATCATAGTCTTGCAACGTCCACGAATAAAGCAGTTGGTATCTTTGTCCACCACGCCCATATCGCCGGTGTGGAACCATCCCTCGGCATCGATAGCGGCGGCTGTGGCCTCGGGGTTCTTGTAGTAACCAACAGTTACGTTCTCGCCCTTGACGCAAATCTCGCCGGGGATGTTGTAGGGGTCGGCCGAGTCAATCTTCATCTGCATACCATCCACCAACTTACCGCACGAGAGCGATTTGTAAACCGTGTGGTGTGCATAGCAGATGAGAGGTGCGGTCTCGGTCATACCATAGCCAACGGTGTAGGGGAGGTTGATTTTTTTGAGCAATTTCTCCACATCGCTATTGAGTGCAGCACCACCCATAATCAACTCCGTGAGTGCGCCACCGAAGGCCTCCATCAGCTGTGTGCGTACCTTCTTGTAAACAATCTGGTTGAGCAACGGAATCTTGACGAGCGTCTTGACGGGCTGCTTTTCGAGTGTCGGCATAACCTTACCCTTGATAATCTTCTCCACCAACAGAGGCACCGTAAGGAGCAGGTCGGGCTTCACATCTTTGAGTGCCTTCAAGAGGATGGGAGCTGCGGGCAATTTACCCAGCAGGGTGATGTGTGAACCGGTAGCCAGAGGGGTGAGCATATCGAATGCACAACCAAAGGCGTGGGCCAGAGGCAGGATGCCCAACACACGCGAGCCGCGATAGTGGAACTTGTACTCAATGGCGAAAGCCACATTGGCGGTTACGTTGTTCACGGTGAGCATCACACCCTTGCTGAGGCCGGTGGTACCGGAGGTGTAGGAGATGATGCACACCTTGTCGTTGGTTACCTCGGGATAGATGATGTCCTCGGTGGAGAAACCTTTGGGGTAACGCTTGGCAAAGAGTGCCTCGATGTTGTTGTAGAGGTTGCTGATGGTGCCCTCCTCTTTCTCCCACAAGGTGTTCATTGTTTCGTAGTCAACCACAGCCTCCAACTTCTCAAGCTTTTCGGGGTCCATCTTGGACCAATAGTCAACGCTGAGGAAGAGGATGCGCGAGTCGGAGTGGTTGATGATGTTGGTGGCGTCGATGGGGTTGAAGTCCTGCAAAATGGGGACGATGACGGCGCCATAAGTGATGGTGGAGGCATAGACGCTCACCCACCTTGGGGTGTTGCGACCAATGAGGGCGATTTTGTCGCCGGCCTTGATACCATATTTCTCAAACACGAGGTGATTTTTTGCAACGAGAGTTGCAAGGGCGTAGTATGAGAGCGTCTCTTTTTTGAAATAATCTGTCAGTGCGGGGAGCTCGGCGTTGTTGCGGAAACTCTCCTGATACATTCTAATAAGGTTTTCCTTAACCATTGCGAATAGATTTTATTTTTGTTTTCCCTTGTTTTTTAAAAGCTGTTTAAAATTTATCCACTTCACTCTTTTGTGCTCCCTACGGCTCTTTTTTCTTCTAACCATCGCTACGCAGGCACCCCATACGCCTCAGATTAGCAGAGAAAATAGCCGCAAAATAGGCTGTAAAATAAGTTCGCAAACAAATTTAAGCAGTTCCTGAATCTTTTTTGGAACGTGCGAAAATATGGCCAAAAGCACGATGGGCGATGAGAAATTGTCAAAATGCTCCGATGTTCAACGTGGTTATTTTGTACAACAATGGTGTGAGTTTGCGATGTAATGTGCTGTATGTGTGATGTTTTTATCGTTGCGTGGGTGTTGTGTATTTTATGATGCCGAAAGTAAAAAAGGCCACTCGGGTAACAGATTGGT
>JAZNNC010000010.1:0-57096 GCA_045580045.1 Tidjanibacter sp. | reverse complement strand
CGAGCGGGCTTTGTAACACAAAAGCCTCCAATCTTTCGATTGAAGGCTTTTGCTTTGTTTTGTCGGGGTGACTAGATTCGAACTAGCGACACCACGCCCCCCAGACGTGTACTCTAACCGGGCTGAGCTACACCCCGAACTTGTTTCGAAAACGGCTACTGGGGAATTACTCTCCGTTTTCGGACTGCAAAGATAAAGACAATTTTCAAAAAACAAAATCATTTTGCAAAAAATCTTTATTCCCAAGTCAAAAATGCCCCAAACAGCACACACAAACAGGCCGCCATACGTCGCCACAACAACCCTACACTCTCCTAAAACAACCCTTCAAGTTGTTTCATTCGGGAGTAGTCGGTCAGGTCAACTTTGATGGGCACAACGGCAATATAGTTGTGTTTCAGAGCCCACTCGTCGGTATCCTCCGCCTCGGGCTCGTGGTTGCAGAAGCTACCCGTAAGCCAAAAGTAATCACGCCCTCTTGGGTCCTGATGGCAGAAGAACTCCTCCTTCCAAAAGCCCCTCGTCTGGCGGCAAATGCGGTGTCCGACAATCTCCTCCGGACGAGCCACCGGCACGTTGATATTCAGACACAACGGCTCGGTGATGATGAGCCCCAGCATTGCGGGTATCAACTTGCGTGCAAAGGCGATGGTGGCATCGAAGTCGGCATCGGGGTTGTGGTCGTCGAGCGAAAGGCCCACCGAGGGGGCTCCATAGAAACTCGCCTCGATGGCGGCACCCATAGTGCCCGAGTAGAGCACGTTGATTGCGGCATTGCTGCCGTGGTTGATACCGCTGATGTTCAACGAAGGCTCCAACCCCAACTTGGGCAGCAACCAATCGTAGGCCATCTTCACGCAGTCCACAGGGGTACCGTTGCACGAATAGACCTTGATGTGTTCCTCGTCGCGGCGCAGGGTGAGGTAAAGGGGGTCATACATTGTTATTGCGTGTGCCTTGCCGGACTGTGTGTCGTTGGGGGCCACGGCGATAACATCGCCAAACTGCGCTGCACACTCCACAATGGCGTTGAAACCTTTGGCACGATAACCATCGTCGTTGCTTATGAATATTACGGGTCGCTTCATTCTCTCTGCTTATTATGTTCCTTTCGGCAAAGATAGCACAAATTTCCGAAATGGAGGTGTTTTTGTGATGCCCCCAACCTCACGGGTAACAAAAAAGATACCCGTGAGCGAGAAAGGACAGAAAGAGCAGAAAGGGATTTAAGGACTTCGAGGCCCTTGAAAAAAGACGGTTGTCGGTCGACGGTTGTTGGTTGTCGGTTGACGGTTGACGGTCATCACCACCCTCCGCCGAGGGCCTTGTAGAGCGACACATAGGCGGTGAGTTGGTCGGCAAGCAGGGCGATGTAGTTCAGCTGTGCGGAGTAGAGGTCATACTCGGCATCCACATAGTTGAAGTAGCTCACCATACCGTCCCGTTGCAGTGCGGCGGTCATCTGTTGCACCTTGGCGTTGGCTTCCAGCAGGCGGAGGTTGTCGGCTGCCTGCTTGTTGTAGGTGTCGATGGCCACAAGGGCATTCTCCACATCGGCAAGCGCACCAATAATGCTCTGACGATAGCTGAGCGAGGCTTGTCGCCAATTCTCCACCGCAATCTCCTCCTCACGTTTGAGCCTACCGAATTGGAACAGCGGCTGTGTGATGTTGGCCGCAGCGAGCCAATAGAAGGGGTTGTGGGCGGTGAGTCCTTTGAGCGAATAGGCCAGCACTCCTCCCTCGCCCGTGAGCGAAATGGAAGGTAGTCGTTGGGCGTGTGCCACCTTGGTTTTGGCTGCCGCCACCTCCACATTATAGAACGCCTCCATCACATCGGGCCTACGCTCCAAGAGGGTGCTGGGCAGTCCTGCCGCCACCGACACGGGTAGGGGCGCAGCGGTGAGGTGGCCACAGTAGAGCCCATCGAGGTTGGCCGCACGGGAGTGTGCGCACTCCTTCGAGTGGGCCGGAGGGTCAAATTGTGTGGGTGGTATGCCTATGAGGGTGCAGAGCGAAAGGTTTGTCTGCTCCTTGGCACGGCGGTAGGATTGGATGTCGGCGGCGATGGTGGCTGTGAGTGCACGGGCCTGCTGTCGGTCGGAGCCAGAGGCAAAGCCATAGTAGTAGAGCGAGTCCACCCTCGCTTGCGACTCCTCACGCAAGGCCAAACTGCGGCGGCAAATCTCCTCGCTACGCACATACTGCAACCAAGCAAAATAGCTCTCGGCAACCTCGGCTTGCAGGGCCAACATAGTGGCACGGTAGCCCCACTCGGTGGCGAGCACATCGGCACGTGCCGCATCCATAGCGCCACCAATTCCACCAAACAGGTTCGCCTCCCACGACACGGAGGGAAGGAGGGAGTATTGTTGACCGATGGACTTGTGTCCTTCGGAGCCTTCGGTATAGGAGGCTTGTGCTCCCACGCCAACCCCAAACGATGGCAGGAGGGATGCCTTTGTGGCTGCCAGCGACGAGCGTGCTTGCAGGAGCCTCGAAGCTGCCACCCTCACATCGGTATTGTTCTCCACGGCGAGCGCCATAAGCTTGTTGAGTGTGGTGTCGCCAAAAATCTCCCACCACCCCACGCCGACAACAATGGTTGTGTCGCCACTTTGGGCAAAAATGTATTCGTCAGGAGTGGCAACGGGCTCTATGACGGGAGGTGCCACAGCACACCCAACGGCCACCACGCCCACCATCATCGCCACTGCTACGGGAAATAATCTATCTAAAAAAGTGCGTTTCATAATTTTGATTCTTGTTTGACTTTTTCACGACGACGTTCAAACTTGGCCACACGTCCCACAAGATAGTAGAGCGATGGATAAACAAAAATGCCAAGCAGGGTTGCCACCAACATACCGCCCACCAGCGATACACCCACAATGTTGCGGGCCTCCGAGAAGGCTCCCGATGCAAACACAAGGGGTAGTACGCCAATGATGAATGCGAAAGCAGTCATAAGGATTGGTCGTAGGCGCAACCTCGCAGCACCGAGTGCCGCCTCGCCCAACGTGTGCTCTTCTTCGATAAATAGTCGGTCGGCATACTCCACAATGAGGATTGCGTTTTTGGCCGAGATTCCGATGAGCATAATGAGCGATATGCGGGCAAAGATGTTGTCGATAAAGATGGGGTTCACCGCGTGCCCGAGCCAAAGGAGCAGCATAGCTCCGAAGATTGCCAACGGCACACCCAACAACACGCTGAGCGGTAGCGACCAACTGTTATAGAGTGCCGCAAGGGCCAAAAACACAAAGATCACAGCCAACAGATAGGCACTTGCGCTATTACCCGCCTTGGCCTCTTGGTAGGACACCCCACTCCACGCAAGGGTTACATCGTCGGGCAACTCCTCGGAGGCGAGCCGTTCGAGCGCCTCCATAGCTGTACCCGTAGAGATGCCCGCTCGGGGAGTGGCGCTGACCGAAATGGCATCATAGAGGTTGAATTGGGTGAGGAACTCCACACCCACCGTGTCCTTCAAAGCCACAAAATCACTTATGGGTACACTCTCGCCACGGGAGTTGCTCACATAGTAGAGAGCCAAATCGTTCTCCTCTCTGCGGTAGGGACTCTCGGCCTGAATGTAGGTTTGGTAGAGCTGCCCGAAGCGATTGAAGTTGCCCACATAGGCACCGCCGAGGAATGTCGATAGTGTGGCGCGCAACTCTTCGAGCGACACCCCTTGTTGAAGTGCCAACTCCTCGTTGATTTCCACACGTCGTTGCGGTACGCCTGCGTTAAAGGGTGTGTTGACGGATGCTATCTCCGGAAGAGCCTTCATCCTATCCACAAATCGTTCGGTCTGCTCGGCCAAATAACCCACATCATCACCACCTCTGTTTTGGAGCACGAAGGTCAGGCCCGATGTTACACCCAATCCCGGAATTGAGGGCGGCTCGAAGGCGTAGAACTCTCCGTCGGGTACACCCACATAGAGCTCGCCGTTGATTTGGTCGGCAATTTGCGAGGCGGAAGCCTTACGCTTGGAATATGGTTCGAGAGCGACGAAAATCACACCCTTGTTGGTCGATGCCACACCAGAGAGGAGGTCAAAGCCGGCTGTTGTGGCAACATACCTCACGCCATCCACACGACCGATAATCTCCTGTGCCACCCTCATAGCCTCCTCGGTTCGTTCGACCGAAGCCGCATCGGGCAACCCCACCGACACCATAAGGTAGCCTTGGTCTTCGGAGGTGAGAAAACCCGTAGGTAGCGAGTGGAAAAGCCACAAGGTTGCTCCGCCTGTGATGACAATCAGCAGTAGCGAGCGCATCGCGTGGCGCACCCACACCTCCGTATGGCCGAGGTAGCTATCCAATGTGCGGTCGAACCACCTGTTGAAAACACCATAAAAACCCTTTGTGGCTCGTGGTTTACCCGCCTTCAACAGCAGACTGCACAGCGCAGGCGAGAGGGTGAGCGCATTGAATGCCGAAATGACCACCGAGGTTGAGATGCCGATGGCAAATTGCTGGAAGAGTTTGCCCGTGATGCCCTCCGTGAGGGCCGAGGGGATAAACACGGCAAGCAGCGCAATGGTGGTGGCGATGATTGGCGAGGCCACTCTGCGCATAGCCTCGGTGGTCGCCTTGCGTGGCGAGAGTCCGTTTTCGATGCCCACCTGCGCCGCCTCAACAACCACAATGGCGTCGTCCACCACCAACCCAATGGCCAGCACAAGGCCCAACAGCGAGATGATGTTGATGGAAAATCCCAGCAGAGGAAAGACCGCAAATGCACCTATAATAGATACTGGTACGGCGATGAGCGGAATGAGCGTGGCCCGCCCGTCTTGCAAAAAGATAAAAATAACCACAACGACCAATAGCAGCGTGAAGAGCATAGTGAGAAAAATCTCCCTGACACCCTCCTCGATTGTCTCAGTAGCATCCACCACCGTTGCCGTGGAGATACCCTCCGGATACTTCTCTTCGAGCGAGGCCATCGCAGCCTTCACCCTGCCACCCACCTCCATTGCATTGCTGCCGGGGGTTTGATAGACAACCAACATAGCGGCCGGTTTGCCGCCAAAGTCGGAGATAACACCATAGTTTTGGCACCCGAGTTCGATGCGTGCAATCTCGCCAAGTCGTAGTGTCTGACCGTTGGGGAGCTCCTTGACGATGATGTTCTCATACTCCTCAGGGGTGTTAAAGGCGGGAGGAGTGGTTATGGTGTAGGTGAAATCGACACCCTCCGCAAGCGGCTCGGCACCGAGTTTACCCGCCGCAAACGTGGTGGCTTGCGCCTCTATGGCCGAGGCAATATCATTGACACTCACCCCAAAGATGGCCATACGCTCGGGATTAACCCACACCCTCATTGAGTATTTGCCCGCACCCATAACCTGCACCTTACCCACTCCGTCAATTTTGAGCAGTTCGTTGCGCAGGTTGATGTAGGCATAGTTAGAGAGGAAGGCACCATCGTAGCGACCATCGGAGTAGAGCGAATAGACCAGCAGAAAACCCGTCTGGGACTTCTGGGTGGTAACGCCCTGTTGTGCCACCTCGGCGGGCAACAGAGAGGTCGCCGAAGATACCCTGTTTTGCACAAAGACCTCATCGAGGTCGGGATTGGAGCCAATGTCGAAGAGTATTTGCAGGCTCATAGAGCCGTCGTTGGCCGAGGTGGTCTGCATATAGAGCATCTGGCTCACACCCATCACACTCTCGGCAATGGGCGTTGCCACAGCATCGCTCACCGTAGCCGCATCGGCTCCCACATAGGAGGCCTCCACCTCCACCACGGGAGGAGTGATGTCGGGGTACTGCTCAATGGGCAGGGTACGCAGTGAGAGCAGGCCAAAGAGGACAATGACAATGCTGATAACAATGGCAAAGATTGGCCTACGGATGAAAAACTTTTCCATAAGAGAGCATCTGTTTTTAGGATTTGAACTGAGTTTTTACCTTCTGGCCGGAGCGCAGTTTTTGGGTGCCACCCGTAACGACCACCTCGCCACCGGTGAGCCCGCTCTCCACAATCCACATATCGCCAAAGGTGCTGCCGAGGGTGATGAGTTTGTAGCTAACCGAGTTGTCTGTGCCCACAACCCACACGCCTGCCGTGCCAAGCATCTGCACCACAGCCCTCTGGGGCACCAACACGACACCCTCCGGCGAACCCACATTGGCCATCACCGTTGCCGTCTGGCCTATTTTGAGTTCGCGACGGGGATTGGGGAAGTTAGCCACGATGATAATGGTGCCCGTTTGGTCGCCTGCGTTACGCTCGGTGTAGGAATAGGTGCCCTTGTAGGGGTACTCGCTGCCATCGGAGAGCACAAGCGAAATGTCGGAGAGAAGGTTGCGGTTGTCGTAGGAAGGCTCCCCTTCCCCACTCTCGCCTCGGAGTTGCAGGTAGCGGGCAAAGGGTATTTGGAGATGCACACCCACCTGCTCGGTATTGGACACTGTTGCGAGGGTGGAATAGGCCGTACCCTGCCCCACCCAATCGCCAATGGTTGCCCCAGTGTCGTCGATAATACCGTCAATGGGCGACTTGACGGTGGCGTAGCTCAACTCCAAGAGCGAGTTGTCGAGCTGCGCTTGTGCCGACTCCACCTTTGCCTGTGCCGCAGCATAGGTGGCTTTGTATTGGTCGAGGGAGCTTTGGGATATGGCGTCAATGGCCGCCAAAGGTACCGCGCGACGATAGTTGTTGGTGGCCTCGGCAAGGGCTACCTTTGCCGAAGAGAGGGCCGAACGGTTGGCCTCCACCTCCAAGCGCACCTCGGCCGCATCAATGGTGAAGAGCGTCTGTCCCTTGCGCACGGGCATACCTTTGGAGAACTCTTTGGAGAGTAGGTAGCCCTGTGTGCGGGGCTGAATGGTGGCATCGTAGTTGGAGTAGATGAGGCTCTGGAAACGCATAGGCACCACCACCGATTCGCTGATGGCCCTCGCAACCTCAACCGTAATGAGTGGAGCGGGGGCCTCTGTCTTCCCCTTGCGTTCTCCGCAGGCCACAGCCGCAAGTGCCACGGCCAAAACAAAAAAGGCTTTTTTCATAGTCATAAAACTCTAATTGATTCACCCCGCAGCAAATGCAAATCACACGCCAAAATGAAGCAACAACAAAGGAAAATAGTGTAAAAAATTAGGTGTGTTTTTCAAGGGTTAAAGCACTGATTTAGTGCGTGTTGGTATTTTGGGAGTTGCAAAATTCACATAAATTTTCAATTTTCAATTTTCAATTTTCAATTTTATTTGTACTTTTGCACGCTGAAATGGTAGCGGAATCTCTTATGAGAACACAGGAGTCCGTAATATTCCCTACCTTAAACATTTTTAACCGGTTATAAAAAATGGATAACTTAATCAAAATTGCAGAAGAGGCTATGTGGGCCCCCAAAGAGGTTCCCGCATTCAAGGCCGGCGACACCATTACCGTTTCGTACAAAATCATCGAGGGTAACAAGGAGCGTGTACAGAGCTTCCGTGGTGTTGTGATTCAAATCAAAGGTCGTGGTGTTACCAAGATGTTCACCATCCGCAAAATCTCCAACGGTGTTGGTGTAGAGCGTATCTTCCCCCTCTACTCGCCCCACATCGAGTCGATTGAGGTAAACAAAGTTGGTGTTGTACGCCGTGCACGCATCTACTACCTGCGTAACCTCACCGGTAAGAAGGCTCGTATCAAAGAGAAACGCTACGTTGCCAAGGAGAAATAGACCTCTCCAATCCTTACTGCAAAGGAGCAAAGAAAAGAACCCGTCTAACAACAGAACGTTAGACGGGTTCTTTGTTGTTTGGCAAAACGGCTCGACAGCCACATCAGCCTCCACCATAGAGAAACAGGCCAACCCCTATGGCCAAGAGAAGTCCCAGAATTTTAAACAAACGTTTCATTGTCAATTAGTTAATCAGTGGTTGATGTGTTTGCAAAGTTACGCCAAAACGACGGAATATCCAACAGGTATTCTGCCTTGCAACGGGCGGTGGTAGGTGCCCCCGTTGTCTTTTCCATTCCTCCCGCACAACAAAGGTGGTGTCTGCACAAAAAGGGATTACGTCGCTGCGCTCCGTGATCCCTTGTATTCCTTAATGCTCAAAGATTTTGCAAAGGGCAAGCCTTTGGCTTGCTATCCTTTTTTGTTTATAGGCCCTTTTGTGAGTAAACTCACTAGCAGAGAGGGATTACGTCGCTGCGCTCCGTGATCCCTTGTATTCCTTAATGCTCAAAGAAAATTTTTCAACACCACTTCGTGGTTGTCTTTTCTATATCCACTTGTTTTATGTGAGCAAGTTCACAACACAAGTGGATATAGAAAAGACGACTGCTTTTGGCAGTCGTCTGTCGAAAAATTTTCTTTGTGGCGGAAAGAGAGGGATTCGAACCCCCGGAACATCGCTGTTCAACGGTTTTCAAGACCGCCGCATTCGACCACTCTGCCATCTTTCCGAGTCGGTTGCGCACCGCAGGCTCGCCCGCAAATGCACATTGCCGTAAAAATATAATAGTCGGGGCTTCCCCCTGTTTTGCGCCACAAAGGTAGTGTAATTTTTAACTTTTGCAAAATTTCGGCCACCAAGAGAACTCTCAAACACTTGGGTGACATTTTCGCTCTCCGAGGGTTGCTTTTGCGAAAAAATCTATATATTTGCAGTGTCGGTGGTTTTTTGTCCACCGATAGACATATTTTTGATGAAAGTGTGTTAGCTTTTATCCTCGATTGGAAATCTGGAAAATTTCACAATTACTGCGAGGCAAGCAATTCACTCGTCACTCCGTATTGCATAGTATTTGGGGTGTTCTGTCCCATACTCATTCGATACGAGTGTGGGGTTTGTTTATTCGCAGTAAGGCATTCCAGAGCCTCCAATCGGATATTCTAATCAACTCCACACTTTCTTTTTGTAAATAATCCACCATAGAGGAGTTGTATGGTTTTGAGCAAAATTATTAACTCAAAACATAAACGCTTATGCAAACAAAATCAGAAAGGGGTTACCTCACCCCCGAAATAGAGGTGAGTTGTATAGAAATTGAGCAGGGCATCGCCATTAGTCAATTGGAAGACCCTCGAGAGGAGTGGGGAGAGTGGTAGCATCTTAAAATTATATAGTATGAAAAAAATTGTTTCTATTTTTTGTGGCTGTATTCTTTTGGCAACTTCGTGTAGCCAACCGAATATCGAAGAAAGCATTTCATCTAATCAAAACTCAAATGAGTATAAATTCTATGCATCGTTCAGTGAGGATGATACTCGCACATTACTGAATGAGAGTATGAAAAATACATGGTGTTCGGATGATAGAATTTCCATTTTTATGGGCAATAACTACAACCATCACTATAAATTTGATGGCAAGACGGGTGATACCAAAGGTACTTTTTCCAAAGTGGAAGATCCTTTTATCACAGGAGAACTTCTGCCAGCAAACTATGCGATATACCCCTACTCGGAAGAGAGTGGCATAGACGACAACGGGGTAATAAGCGCCATATTGCCCGCTATTCAGGTGTATGGGGAGGACTCTTTTGGCCCTAATGCCAATACAATGGTAGCTGTTACAGAGAGTTTGGACAACCGTTTCTTGGGATTCCAAAATGTGTGTGGCTATGTGAGGGTGAAACTCTATGGCGAGAACGTAACACTCAAAAATGTAGCCCTTGTTGGTAACAACGAAGAGGTTTTGGCAGGTGCAGCACAAATTACCGTAAAATATGGTCAAGAGCCCTCGATGACAATGGAGGATGCCACAGAGAAAATGTTGACCATTGATTGTGGCGAAGGTGTTAAGATTGGCACCACCGAGTATGATGCAACCTCCTTTGTGTTTGTTGTTCCACCAAAAGAGATGGATAAAGGTTTTACTATTGTAGCTACTGATGTCGAAGGCAGAACATACACAAAAGAGTCAACCAAAGCACAGGAAGTTAAGCGCAACACCATTCTTTCCATGCCAGAGTTGAAATGGGTTGATGATAACGCACCAAAGTTGGAAATTCCCGATGGTGTACTCACCATTCACAATGAGGAGAAGGGTATGCTTTTGGTTGCCCTTATGGACTATGCTTATGACGAAATTGTTTCTATGAAAGTTACCGGCACGATGAACGACGAGGATTTTCTGTGGGTTTACTATGAGATGCCGGCATTGCGCTACTTGGATATTTCGGATGTAAACATTACAACATTGCCAAACAGATCTTTCTACGAATCAAGCAATGTGGAAACCATCATTATGCCAAAAACACTGCAAACTATTCCTGACGAGGTTTTTTATCGAAGTGTTGTGAAGGAGGTCTATCTGAACGAGGGACTTCAAACAATTGGTGTGTCGGCTTTTTCCGCTTGCAATAATCTTACCGCTATCCACATTCCTCAAAGTGTTGCCAGTATAGGGAAAACGGCATTCTCTGGTTGTTCTGCATTAGCAACGGTCACTTTTGAGGATGGCTGCAAATTATCTGCGCTTGACACACAAGTTTTCCATGGCGCCCCTATCGAGAGTGTCCGAATTCCTGCAAACGTGGAGACAATAGCAACCGAGAATCTTTCTCCGTTTTCTTATTGCAAACAATTGAAAACAGTAACTTTTGAAGACAATTCAAAGTTGAAGGTATTGGGCAAGTCGTTTGGTTATTCTGCATCGAACAATGCATTGGAGTCTATCGAGATTCCCAATAGTGTGGAGACTATTGAAAGCAAAGCTCTTGCCTACACATCTTCACTTCAAAATGTTTTCTTTGAGCCAAATTCATCGTTGAAAACAATAGGCACATATACATTTTATGATTGCACCAACATCAAATCAATTCAAATTCCAGCATCTGTTCAACAAATTCACAGAGGGGCATTTTATTGTTGTTATAAGCTCGAGAGTGTAATGTTTGAGAATAATTCGAGTTTGATTGACCTAGGTATTGGTATTGATTATGATGCTAAAAACGGCGGTGTATTTGAAAGTTGTTCCAGCCTTACAAACATAACAATTCCAGCCTCCGTAAACAAGATTTACCCTAGAGCTTTCTTCGGCTGTTCCAAATTGAGCCGTGTAGAGTTCGAGGATGGGAGCACATTGCAAGTGATAGGTGGAGGTGCTTACAATAGTGGTGATAATCGTAATTATTGTTCAAGCGGTGCTTTTTGCGAGTGCACAAGTCTTGCAAATATCACCATTCCCCAATCGGTAAAGATTATTGAAGGGGGCGCATTTCATCAGTCTGGATTGGAGTCGGTGCTATTTGAAAGTGGAAGCAACATAGAAACAATAGAAGATGGTACTAACAATATTGGTGCATTTTCTAAAACAAAAATCAGCTCTATATCTTTGCCTGCAAGTCTTATAACTTTAGGGGCATGTGCATTTAGGGATTGCACGTCACTTAAAACACTCAAGTTTGAGGATGGTTGTCAAGTGTCGGGTATTGGATACAATGCTTTTTACGACTGTAACATTACCACCCTGAGGATTCCTGCAAGTATTACTACAATCAAGAGTAGCGCATTTCAAAGTAATGATAATCTTAAAATCATTAATTTTGATGCTGGTTCGCAACTTTCGACAATTGGATACAAAGCCTTTGCAGAATGTGGTGCGATAAATTATTTCTATGCTCAGAATGTTACTCAACTGAAAACTTTGGGTGATCGCGCATTTGAGGACTGCGACGAAATGAGGCTCTTTAAGTTGGGCACCATTGAGTGTCCCGAGGCTTCCTACGATTCATTCGGAGATGTAGGCACATACTCTGTACTCAAAATCCCCACAGAAAGTGTGGCGGCATACAAGAATGCAACAGGCTGGAGGCAATTTGCAAGCATCTCTGGTTTGGATGAATAGTATATTTATGTATAAAAACAAGAAACAATAATGAAAACAATAGAAGTCACACTTGTTAGCGGTCAACGTATTTTGATACCAACGAGTAATATCGCTCGCATTACCCCTATTAGCAATGAGGATTTTGATGCCAAAACCAGAATTGAGCTCAAGGTAGGAGGAGTCGAATTGGTGATGGAGTCTATTGCAGAGGTAAACAAACAAATGAATACCTAACACACGGCAGATATTTGATACACCCCACCGACCGTAAGGCAGGTGGGGTGTTTGTTTGTGAGCCATTATTCTATTGGCTATGTCTATTTGATTATCCTCTGGATGCTGTTGGCTTTGTGGATGGAGTCCACAAGGCCCTCGATGTCGTCCCTCTCAATTTGTTTGCGCAGTACCTGCAACTGGTGGATGTGTTCCCTCAGCACGTCCAGCACGTTATACTTATTACCCATAAGAATTGGTACCCACGTGCGAGCCGAACTCTTCGCCAACCTCACCGTGCTCTCGAAACCACCGCCCGCAAGGTCGAAGATATGTTGGTCCTCACGCTCCTTTTCCAACACCGTGAGCGCAAGTGCAAAGGAGGTGATGTGGGAGATGTGCGACACATAGGCAGTGTGCAGGTCGTGCTCCTCGGCCCCCATACGCACTATGGGCATACCGAAGTCGGTATATATCTGTTCCACAAGTGCGAGCGCATCCGCTTCGCTCCTCTCGCCCTCGCAAACAACCACGTTGCGCCCCACGAAAGCCTCCCTTCGGGCTGCATCGGGGCCGCTATACTCCGTACCCCACATAGGGTGGGTGGCCACAAAACGTCCTCTGCGCGGGTGGCCTTCGATGGCCTCACAGAGTGCCTCTTTGGTGGAGCCGGCATCAATAACCACCTGTCCCTTGTCAACCATATCCAGCACCCTCACGGCCAACTCGGGCAACGTATCCACCGGCGTTGCCAGCACCACAAGGTCCGCCATACCGACACCCTCTTCGAGTCCCACGACAGCATCCACAAGTCCCAACTCCACAGCCCTGCGACCGTTCTCCTCCGAGGCCTCAACGCCCACAATGCGGCCCGTGTAGCCGTGCTCTCGGAGCGACAAAGCAAATGAGCCTCCTATGAGGCCCACACCCACGATTAACGTGTTTATTTGTCTATTCTCTTGCTGTGTCATAGGGCAAAAGTCGATCTTACAGGCGACCTACTTGAAGTATTTCCAATGGAAAATGAGCAGGTAGAAGACCGCGATGGTGATGTAGCTGTCGGCAAAGTTGAACACCGGCGAGAAGAAGATGTCGCCACCAATCAGCGGCATCCACTCCGGCCAGTGAAAGAGCGGGAAGTAGAGCATATCGACCACCTTACCGTGGAGGAATGGCGCATAGCCGCCCCCTTCGGGCAGGAGTTGTGCCACGCTCGTAAAGGTCGATTCGGAGAAAATCAAGCCATAGAATGCGCTGTCAATCATATTGCCCACCGCACCTGCGAGTATCATCGCAAAGCCCACAATCACCCCGTTGGGTGCTTTCTGTTTGCGCAGGTAGCCGATGAACCACACGAGCGCACCGATGGCCACAATGCGGAAGAGGCTCAGGGCCAACTTACCATAGTCGCCACCGAGCGACATACCGAAGGCTGCGCCCTCGTTCTCCACAAAGCACCACCTAAACCAGTTGCCAAGTACATTGTGGCTCTCGCCGAGAGTCATCGTGGTCTTAACGGAGAATTTCACCACTTGGTCCACCACCACAAGGCCCACCACAACGGCCCACAGTGTCCATTTCTTTATTATCGGTTTGGTCATAATTCCTACCCCCAAGAAAGAGTAATTAGTAAATATTTTTTCGGCTAACGGCCAACAATTTTCTATCGCAACGACACCTCGGCAGTGCCAATCTTGTAGCCGTCCATATAGACCTCGGCGGTATAGACGCCGCTGGTGAGGTTTTCGTTGGAGTAGTAGATGCTCACGTCGAGGTCCTGACCATTGTAGTCGATATCCCTCTCGGCCGAGTAGCTGATAACGTCGCCCTCAAACTCCATAATGCAGTTGGCTCCACCCGACAACACTGCTCCATCGGGGCCGATGATGCGCACATAAATCTTCCTCTCGCCGGGGATTGTCAGCTCGTTGGCGGTCAGCGTGAGGTCGGTTTTGAATTTGGATGCACGGTTGGCGCGTGTTACGTGTGTACCACCAGTGTTGTAGGCTCCGAGTTGCACATTGCGGGCCTTCACAATAGCACCCTTCTTGATTTTGTTGCGCAGGTCTTGTGCAGCCTCCTCGGCGATGTTGGCACGCGAGGTTTCGGCCGCCACCCTCTTGCGGTAGCCCACATTCTCGGCTGCGAGTTTTTTGTTGAGCGTGTTGAGCGAGTCGATTTGGTGTACATATCGGCGCATAACCGTACGGAGTGTGCCAAGTTCTTTCTCATACTTCTTCAACTTCTCACGGTTCATATTGCGCTCCTTTTTGAGTCTTGCCATCAGCGAGTCGGCCTTGTTACGCTCGGCGGCGATGTTCATACGCAACTCGTTGCTCACCGAATCGTTGCGCAGATTGATTTGGTCGATTTCGGTTATCAGGCCACTGATTTGACTATTGAGGGTGTCGCGCTCAATACGAAACTCCTGTTTGAGGTCGGCCGTGAGGCGGAAGTGTTGGAAGGTGATGAGTGCCAACACCGCCACAAGACACACAATGATAACCTTGTATCCTTTGAGAGTCTTTTCAATATCTCGTTGCGAGGAGGCACTGTCGTACAGCTCATCGTCCAACTCATCGTCATATTTCTCGTAATCTTCTTCGTACTTTGCCATAGTGGGTAAAAGTCTATTTTTCTCGTTTCGTGTCTGTGTAGGTTAAATATATTGTGCAAATATAGTGCTTTTCTACGAAATCATACCATAGTCGATGGTGGTTTTGGGGGTGTAGCGACTCCTCAGCACGGCGAGAGCTTCGTTTTCGGGCTTTGTGAGCTGGGGATCATCATCGAGAATAGCGGAGGCTATAAGCCTTGCTTGTTCAAGAATTTGTCCGTCGGTGGAGAGTGATGCTATGTGTAGGTCGAGGGCCTCGCCACTCTGGCGCGTGCCGTTAACATCACCCGCACCTCGCAGTCGCAGGTCGAGTTCGGAGAGGCGGAAGCCATCGTTGGTTTCGACCATTGCGGCGAGCCTTGCCTCGGCATCGCGCGAGAGTTTGTCGCCACTCATCAACACGCAGTAGCTCTGATTGCCACCGCGCCCCACCCTGCCACGCAGCTGGTGCAACTGCGAGAGCCCGAACCTCTCGGCACTCTCGATGACCATAACCGTAGCGTTGGGCACATCCACACCAACCTCTATTACGCTTGTGGCCACAAGGATATTGTTCACCCCCTCGGCAAACAACCTCATCGACTCGGCCTTCTCTTCGGGTGGCATCTTGCCGTGAATCACACCCACCTTATACTCCGGCAGGGGGAACTCCTGCACGATGTTGTCAAACCCGTCGTAGAGGTTTTGATAGTCAAGGGCTTCCGACTCCTTGATGAGCGGATAGACCACATAGATTTGCCTTCCTTTGGCAATCTCGCTCTTCATAAAACCGAAGAGTTTGAGCCTCAGCGCCTCCTTAAAATGGTAGGTTTTTATGGGTTTGCGCCCGGCAGGCATCTCGTCAATGACCGACACGTCGAGGTCGCCATAGAGAGTCATCGCCAGAGTTCGCGGAATGGGCGTTGCGGTCATTACAAGGATGTGCGGCGTCTGTTTGTTCTTGGTCCACAGTTTTGCCCTCTGGTCCACACCGAAGCGGTGTTGCTCGTCAATGACAACCAATCCGAGATTGTCGAACTGCACCCTGTCCTCAATCAGTGCGTGGGTACCTACGAGCAGGAGTATTTCGCCACGCAGTGTGCGCTCCAAGATGTCCCTGCGTTCGCGTGTCTTGGTGGAGCCTGTGAGCACCGCCACGCGCCCCTCGGCGGGGGTGCCTGCGAGCATTTTGGTAATGGAGGCAAAGTGTTGGCGTGCGAGGATTTCGGTGGGTGCCATCATACACGATTGGAAGCCGTTGTCGGCCGCCAGCAACATCGACATCAGTGCCACAAGAGTCTTGCCACTACCCACATCGCCCTGCAAGAGGCGATTCATCTGATGGCCAGAGGTGGTGTCCCTTCTTATCTCTTTGACAACCCTCTTCTGTGCCTCGGTGAGGGAAAAGGGGAGGTGGTTCTCATAGAAATCACGAAACATCTCTCCCACACGCGGAAACAAAAAACCGTTTTGCAGGGTTGTTCTTCCGGCTTTCACGCTCAGTATTCCGAGTTGCACACCGAAGAGCTCCTCGAATTTGAGGCGGTAGATGGCTCTTTGAAGGAGTTGTGGCGACGAGGGGAAGTGTATGTTTTGGAGTGCTTCGGCGCGAGGCATAAGGTTACACTGGCGAATCACACTCTCGGGTAGCGTCTCGGCAATACGCCCGTTGATGTGGCTCCACAGGGTGTAGACCAGATTGTATATTCCCTTGCTGCCAAGCCCTATGGCGGTGAGTTTTTCGGTGGTGCTATACACCCCCTGCATACCGAGGTTGCCGCGCGAAAGGAATTTCTCCACCAACTCAATCTCCGGATGCACAATGCTCACCTCGCCACGGAAAAAGGTGGGCTTACCCAATACCATATACTCCCTGCCGACCTCCAACTGCTTCTCTATCCACGTGGTGCGCTGAAACCACAGCATCTCCACCACGCCCGAACCGTCGGACAGACTTACCGAGAGTCGTTTCTTTGGGCCCTCGCCGAGATAGGCAAAACCCATAATGCGACCTCGCAGTTGAACGTAGGTATTGGCCTGCTCCTCGGAGAGAGAGGCAATCTTATAGACCTTTGTGCGGTCGATGTAGCGATAGGGATAGTAGTGCAACAAATCTCCCACGGTGCGTATTTCCAGCTCCGAGGCGAGCAGTTGTGCGCGCTTTTCGCCCACGCCGCTCAAAAATTTTATCTCCATATCGGGTCGCATAAGGCAAAGATAACGTAAATTAACCGTATATTTGCCTAAAATTGGAGGAAAAATGACCGACTACTGCAAATCCATCACTTCCTATGCCCGCCGCACCACCCGAGAGGTGTCGGTTGGGGCACACCGAATGGGAGGTTCAAACCCCGTTGTGGTGCAAACTATGACCAATACGCTGACCACCGATACCGACGCAAGTGTGGCCCAAATCGGGCGCATAGCCGCAGCCGGAGGCCGCATTGTGAGGCTCACCACACCCAACGAAAAGGACGCACTCAACCTTGGTCCCATCGGGGAGCAGGTGAGGGCAAAGTGGCCCGACGTGGCTCTGGTGGCCGACGTTCACTTCCTGCCTGCCGTGGCCGCTGTGGCCGCCACCACCGCCGACAAGGTGCGCATCAACCCCGGCAACTACAACGACCGTGGGGGCCGCTTCGAGGAGCTCATAGAGCTTTGTCGGGAGCGCGGCGTGGCACTGCGCATTGGTGTCAACCACGGCTCGTTGGCAAAGAAGATTTTTGACCTCTATGGCGACACCCCCGAGGGTATGGCAGCCTCGGCGATGGAGTTTTTGAGGCGTTGCCGTGAACTTGACTTCCACAACGTGGTGGTGTCGCTCAAATCGAGCAACGTGAGGGTTATGGTCTATGCCTACCGCCTGCTTGTGAAGGCAATGACCGAGGAGTGTATGGACTACCCCGTACACTTGGGCGTTACCGAAGCGGGCAACCACGTGGAGGGACGTGTGAAGTCGGCTGTGGGCATTGGTGCTCTGTTGGCCGACGGCATTGGCGACACCATCCGTGTTTCGCTCACCGAAGCCCCCGAAAACGAGATTCCTGCCGCACGAAGCCTTGTGGCTCACTACGAGGGGCGCAACAAGGAGGAGTTCCCTGCGGTGGACGAGAGTCGTTTTTCGCCCTACGAATATGTCCCCCGCCCGTGGGGTAAAACTCCCACATTGTGGAGCGAGTTGAGCGACGAGGAGCGTGGAGGCTACAATGTGGTGGAGGCCACAAGCGACCTGCCCGTGCAGGAGTGGAGGAGCAAACTCCTTGCCTCCGACTACCCCGCCGACAAACCCACCATCCTGCGCCGACACTACACCACTGCCAATTTTGAGCAGTTTGCCATCGAGGCCGCCGCCGATTGTGGTGTGATGTTCATCGACTCGCTGGCCGACGGCCTCGACCTGCGCAACGACAACTTCTCGCAGGAGCAGATTGACGAGGTGGCGCTGTTGATTTTGCAGGCCGCCCGCGTGCGTATCTCTCGCACCGAATACATTGCCTGCCCTTCGTGTGGTCGCACCCTCTACGACATTGAGAGCACTCTTGCCGCCATAAAGGCCCGCACCTCCCACCTTGTGGGGTTGAAGATTGGTGTTATGGGGTGCATTGTTAATGGCCCGGGCGAGATGGCCGATGCCGACTACGGCTACGTTGGCGGTCTTCCGGGGCACATATCGCTCTATCGTGGCAAAACCGTCGTGGAGCGCAACGTGCCACAGGAGGAGGCCATCGACAAGTTGATTGAAATCATCAAGGCCGACGGTCGTTGGAGCGAGCCGAAATAGAGGAACACGACAAACTACAACCTACGAATAAGCGTATGAAAATCCTACCGCTTGCATATCTTGGCTCTCAGGAGTGGTGGAGGGAAGCCCTCTCGCCCGATGCCGTGGTGGACGTGGGCGAACACTACGTCAAACAGACCTGCCGCAACCGCACCGAGATAGCCACCGCTTCGGGGCGTATGGCCCTGACGGCCAATGTGGCAAAGGGTGCGAGCATCCACAAAAAGGCGGTCAAGGATATGCGCCTCGACTACTCCAAACGCTGGCAACACCAACACGCCGTGGCTCTGCGTTCGGCCTACAAGTCGTCGCCCTACTACGACTACTTTGCCGACCGCTTGGAGCCCTTTTTCGAACGCCGATATGAGTTTTTGTACGACTTCAACCGCGAGCTTGTGGATGTGGTGCGTGGCATTGCGGGCATAGGGGAGCCCATTCGCTACTCGGAGGAGTACATTGTGGCTTCGCCCACCGACGAGGACCTCCGCGGCTACTCCTTCTTGGGCACCCCCACACTACCCGACCGAGAGCCCCTGCCCACCTATTGGCAGGTCTTTTCGGAACGGGTGCCATTTGAGCCCAACCTCTCCATCCTCGACTACATTTTCAACGAGGGACGATAGATAACCGGCTATCCGCCAACAACATAAACATAAGAATCCACACCTGTTGCCTCTCCGATTTGGAGGTTGCCGACAGGTGTGGATAACTTTTTGGTGCTGTGTGAGCACATCTGGTGCGGGAATGTTAACTTTGCCTCAACCACAAATCAGCAACCCCAATGATAAGAAAGTTAACCTCTCATGAAGAGGACCACACAACAGAAGAGTTCCGGCACACAGTGGCCGAAAACATACTCACCCCACAGCCCATCACCCGCCTTGCGGCCAAGTGTGGGTTGTGTTCCACCAAGTTCAAAAAAGAGTTCAGACGTATCTTTGGCGACACGCCCCACCATTGGTTTATTGCCAAACGATTGGAGGTCGCTGCACGGCTGTTGAAGAGCACGGATTTGCCCGTGAAAATCATTGCCCAGAAGGCTCATTTCAGCACCTCGTCCCACCTGATTCGTCTGTTTAGGAACAAGTTTGGCCTCACACCCGTTGAGTATCGCAAGCTTCACTCCCAAGAGCCCAAGGGGAACTCCCCCACTCCGAGTTGTGATACTTGTGCTGCCACCACCGGCCATTGCTGTTGCCACAGAATACGCAACGGCCAATGTCCCAACACCCCCACCCGTTAGGTCAACAACCTCGGTAATAACGTAAAAATAGGTGCAAAGCCCCCCACAATATCCTCAAAACAACAAGCCCGACCGCATTTTGCGGTCGGGCTTGATTGTCTTAATTATTTTCGGTAAACAAACTACAACTTCTTCCAATTGTATTTACCACCTGTTTGTGTTTTCAGCACCTCGTAAGAGAGATCTGCGTTAAGAACAACGTCTGCAATATCGGTGGTTTGAGAGGAGCCATTGTTAAGGACAATACCCACCGTACAACCATCGTTAGCCTTGTCGAAAGTGTACTCAAAATCTCCGTTAGCATTTTTAGTCATTGCGTTACCGGGCCAATCGGGGTTTACATTGCCATTCCAGAAGTAGATGTTCATCTTGCTCCAACCAACAGTATTTTTAACTGTAATCTTGCGGGCTACCTTCTCTACAACGACCGCAGGCTCTGGATTGTTGGGATCCTCGATAACAACAGGAGCAGTCGCACCTTCAAGCCTCAGATAATGGTTCTTGTCGATTGTGAGCGGGAATGTTGGCGTCTGACTACCCTTATTGTTGTTGTTAAGGATAACGTCTATCGTTTTCTTATTTGCACCCACGGGGAAGGTCCACACATTATATGTGTAACCATTGATGACTTCGGTCGTCGAAAGCAAGACTCCGGGCCAAGAGCCACCAGTGTAGTTGGTGCCACTATCCCACGCCCAGACAGCAATTTGGCTCCAACCGGATTGATAGTTGTAAACATAAAGTTTATACTCCTCGGTAGAGGGGAAACCTGCACCTGCCGTAACGACAACAAATGAACCAAGATCGCTGGTCAAGTAAATGTCGTATTTGCCGGCAGCAGTTACTTTGATGTTTTGAGTGCCACTGACACTTGTAATCTTTCCAACGGTAACTGCGGCAGCACTTGACAAACCAAGTTGTTTCACGTTCCAAGACTGACGATAGCGGAACTGGAACTCTGCATTAGCGGGCAGTTGTACACCCTCTGCAACCCATTTGCCATCCTTCAATGTCATTGCAATATCGGGCTGCGTACCCCAAGCGGTAAATGAGCCACAAATACCCCATTTCAAATTGATATCGGGCAGGCTGGGTGCTGCGGGAACAGCTGCACCGTGTTCAACTACACAGAAATATGCAAAATCAGGATCGTTGAGCATATAGAGGTCATAGGTACCCGAGGGGTTGGAGATGGTAATATTTTCTTTGTAACCCTCAACGGAGTACCTCGACTCATACCACTCACCAACTTTGGGAGCTTTATCCTTGTTTGCACCAATCTCTTTGGCCCAACCACTTGTGTGGAATTTGAAACCATCGGCATTGAGTGCGACGTTGCGAGCAACAAGCATATTACCCTCTACATACAATGGAGCATCACCCCAACTATTAAATCCACCGCTGACAGACCACTCCTTGCTGGGCACGGTGAGGTGGCCGAGGTTAAAGATTGTGCGCTCAGCACGAAGGTCGGGGGTGGTCCTACCGCTCTCAACCCACTCACCATTCACTTTGAGCGAATAGGTAAGTGTTGCATTGGTGTGACCCTTAAACACAACCCACAAATCATCACCGGCAGCAATCTCAATCTCATTGGTAAACGTACTGTTGTTGGGGCAGAAAATCTTGTCTGTGGCATCGACAACAGTGGCAACGAGTTTCACGTCGTAGTCAGAAGAGAAGTGAAGTGCGTTATCCTCGGTATAGAGTTTGATTGGAGTCGAAGGATCGAAGGGGATTGTTTCCTGAATCGCACCCGCCGGAGCCTCGTTTTTGAGCGCAAAGCCATCGGCACCCTTTGAACTATTCAAATTAGTAGGAGTAGCATCGGTATAAAAATCGTGATTAACTTTTAACACCCTAACCAAATCACCAACATTGAGAGTGGCGGTTGTCGATGTGAACACATTGGGGTTCTCCGGACTGTTGACAAACACGTTTTTTGGATTCGGACCGGCAGGATCGCCAATTATGAGTTTCTCATTACCCTCCCAAGCAAGGCACCACTTGTTCTCTTCGTTTTTCACGAGATCCACACGGGTCATCTCGCCAACCTCAACGGTGATACTCAAACCATCGGAGGGAGTATTGGTGTTGATGTTCTCGTCAATGTCATTCTGACACGCTACTGCGCCCAAAGCAACAATAGCACTTGCGATAAAATAAAAAATCTTTTTCATCTCTTTTTCTTTTTTGCTTTTGTTAAACTTTGGTGATACACTACGACCATTCTACGGTAATCTCGTCGAAAATTTGGTCTTCGAGGCCTTGATTATAGACACTCGTTGCGATACCCTGCTCAACCTCCATCTCAAAGAGGTCGATAGTAGGCTCAATGTAATTGTTGTTTTTCATTTGTTTGATTTTGTGATTGTTATATTTCAATTGTGTTTTTGTCTTATTCCGCCACATTTTTTGGACCATAAAAATATAATTTTTTTACCAAACATCCCAAAACAGCCACCCAATCGGCTATTTAGGCCGACGAGTGGCCGATTATCACTCCCCAACTGCACCCTACTTGATGCGCAGAGGTTTCATCTTGCGGTCGGCAGCAGTGGCCTCGCGGATGGAAATCGCAAAGCCGCCACCTCGGGCCATAAATATTTTCGCTGCACTCTTGGCGCTAACCTTACCCTCCACAATGCGGTAGGCCTCGGGGTTACTTTCGTAGTCGGCATCGGTGGCGTCGGCATAGAGGGTGGCCACATACTGCTTGCCCCTCTCCAAAAAGTCGAACTTGACGGTCATAGTGCGCTGGTTCTCGTCGGTTACGCCACCCACAAACCATTTGTTGGAGTTCTTGTCCTTGCGGGCGATGACAATGTAGTCGCCCGGCTCGGCTGCCAGATAGCGGCTCTCTCGCCACTCCACAGGGACATCCACAATGAATTGGAACGCATCAATGTAGCGCTCATAGTTCTCGGGCATATCGGCCGCCATTTGGAGAGGCGAGTACATCGTTACATAGAGTGCCAACTGATTGGCCAAAGTGCTGTTGCACTTCGAAGTGTTTTTAGGCGAGAAGCTGCTGAGGTCCATACAGAATATGCCGGGGGTGTAGTCCATCGGGCCTCCCTGCAAGCGGGTGAAGGGGAGGATGGTTACGTGGTGGGGGTTGATGCCGCCAAAGGCTTGGTGTTCCGTACCGCGGGCCGACTCGTTGCTGATGAGATTGGGCCACGTGCGGCAGACACCCGTGGGGCGTACGGCCTCGTGGGCGTTGACCACAATCTTATACTCGGCGGCCTTCTCCACGGCATATTGGTAGTGGTTGTTCATCAACTGTCCGTAGTGGTGCTCGCCACGGGGGAATATGTTGCCCACATAGCCGCTCTTCACAGCATTGTAGCCATTATCGACCATAAATTTGTAGGCCTCGTCCATACGACGCTCATAGTTGCGAATACTCGACGAGGTTTCGTGGTGCATCATCAGCCTCATACCCCTATCGCCCGCATATTTCTGCAATCCGTGCAGGTCGAAGTCGGGATAGGGGGTGATGAAATCGAACACAT
Organism: Tidjanibacter sp.; assembly: GCA_045580045.1. GTDB lineage: Bacteria > Bacteroidota > Bacteroidia > Bacteroidales > Rikenellaceae > Tidjanibacter. The sequence continues at coordinate 33,954 of JAZNNC010000010.1, read as the reverse complement.
AGTCTTTGTGTTTGCCGTGCCAATCCTCCCAGCCGACGTTCCAACCCTCCACAAGGAGTTGGTCGAAACAGCCCCACTTGGAGGCGAAGTCGATGTAGCGTTTCACATTCTCGGTGGTTGCGCCGTGGCGACCGTTGGGTTTGAGGGCGGTGTAGTCCACTTGGTCGAGTTTTATGTTGCCCTCGTTGGCATAGGACCAGCTGCTCTTGTTGGTGATAAGTTCCCACCACACGCCCATATATTTCATAGGCTTAATCCACGAGGTGTCCTCTATTTTGCAGGGCTCGTTGAGGTTGAGAGTGAGGCGCGAGGCGAGCAACTCTCGTGCGTCGTCGGTGATGACGGCAGTACGCCAAGGGGTGTGAGCGGGGGTTTGCAGATAGCCTTTGTTGCCAATGGCGTCGGGTGTGAGCCACGAGGTGAAGACCTTGGTTTCGGGGTTGTAAACGAGGTGCATACAGGAGTAGTCGATGAGGGCTGCCTCGTGGATGGTGATGTAGATGCCCTCGTCGGTCTTCATGGTCAGCGCGGTTTGCACGCCCCAATCGGAGAAGCGCGTGGTGAAGTTTTTGCGTCTATTCAGCGGAGCATAGTGGCCAATCTCCGAGAGTCGGCTCTCGGTGTACTCATACTCCTGCGAATCGTAGTCGCCGGGAATCCAGAAGGCTTTGTGGTCGCCGGTGAGGGCCCATTCGGTGCGCTCCTCCTCGATGGTCATATAGGTAAGTTTCTTCTGGCGCGGGAATTCATAGCGGAGTCCGTAGCCGTCGTCGAACACGCGGAAGCGGATGTTAACCTGCCTTCCTGTGGCGGTTTGGGTGAGCCTTACGAGGAGTTCGTTGTAGTTGTTGCGGATGTGTGTTTCCTCTCCCCACACGGGCTCCCACACCTCGTCGAACGAACTCTTGACAATCTCGCCGGCCGCAAAACCATCGACAAGGTCGGCTGCGCCGTTGAGTCGGAGTCCGAGTGCGCTGGGCAGAATTACGGCCCTATCCTTGTGGTTTACTGCATAGGTGGGCACGCCCTGCTCGGTGAGCGAGAAGGTGAGTGTGATATCGCCATTGGGCGACGAGATGGTTTGTGCCCATGTAGTGGTTGCGAAGAGAGTCGCAACGAGGGCAAACAGAATGGGAAAACGTTTCATCTGTGTAGGGTTTTGTAGTCTTTGAATACAAAGATAGGCCATCGTATTGACAATTCAAAATGTGGGACAGACGGGCGATGGCCGCCCCCTGACACCCAACCACAAAAAAGGTGGGGCAACCCGCATTAGGATTGCCCCACCAAAAGAAATAATTCTCCGTGTATTGGAATTACTCTATCGAACCTGATTAGTTCTTTTTGAGTTTGAATTTACCAACCTCACCATTGATGGTGAACGAGAGGGTGTAGTTGCCAGCCTCAGCTACTTTGAGGTTGCCCTTGTTGAAGATAGCGTCGAACTCGGTGCCATCAACGGGAAGGTTCGAGTTGTCGGTTACACCGTAGCTGATGTCCCAGCCGTTGTCAGCGCGAACTTTGAACTCAGCATCAGCCTCAGCATCGAAGGTGGCAACTGCCCAACCGTCGGCAACGGTCATTACAAGACCACCACCCCAGTTGTTAAACGTGCCGGCGATATCCCAAGTGTGGCCATCCAAGGTCATCGAAGGAGCGGGTGTCTCAGGCTCGGGCTCGGGTACAACGGGCTCCTGACCATCAACTTTTGCCAACCATTTGCCGCTGGCATCCTTCTCGGTGAGAACAACGAAGTTACCCTCTGCCTTGATAGTGAGGTTTTTCAGGTCAACGGTCTGCTCGCCACCATCAACAAACTCGTTTACGATGAAACCAATGGTCTGACCAACAAGCTCCTTGGGTGCCTCCCAAATGTAGTACAACGTGCCACCAATAGTCTCAGTCATAGTGAGAGCCACGCCGGGCCACTGGCCACCAGTGAAGTTCTGACCCTCTGCCTCTTCGGTAGCGTCGGTCCAAGCCCATACGCCAACGGTCTCCCAACCGGTTGCAGTGACGTCGCAGTAAACTTTGGCAAACTCCTGAGTGATGAAGCCATCATCATCATTGTCCTCGTTTGCAGGGCCGCAAGCTACCATCGAAAGGGCAGCAATCGAAAGTGCAAGAAATTTAACGAATTTCATAATGCTTAATGTTTTAGAAAAAAGTTAATAAAAATATAAATGGGTTTGTATAAGTCTATTTATCTGCCGTTGGGCCATATCCTGCGGGATTCTTCAACTCGGGGTTGGCAAGAATCTGCGACGAAGGAATTGCATAGAGTTTCTTGTAGTCCTCAAATGCTTTACCTGTTTTTGCATCGCCACCCTTGAAGGGCCATAAGTAGTCGGCCGAAGTGAAGCAGTTGTAGCGGATGAGGTCGGTACGACGGTGTCCCTCCCAATACAACTCGCGGGCACGCTCCTCGCGGAACAACTTCATTGCCTCGTTGCTCCAAGTAGCAGGAACGGTGATAGGAGCCATACCGGTACGCACTGCCAACTCGTTCATCTTGGGCTGTGCGGTAGCGCCCTGTCCCAAGCGCGAGCAAGCCTCGGCATAGATGAGGTAAATCTCACCCAAACGAATCAGGGGATAGTCGATGTCGGTTGTCCTGTCGGCATCCTTTGTTTCCTGCCAATACTCCACACCTGTCATCTTGGAGGGAATGTTGCTATACTTCCAGCAGCCATAACCCTGATCAAAGGTGTTCAGAAGTGCATCGAAATTACCCTGCTTACGACGAGCGGTGATGAATGCGTATGCACCACGCTTGTCGGCAATAGTGCAAGTACCATCCTCGCCCCAAGTTACATTGGTGGGAGCGAAGTGGGTGTTCACAAAGTGCTCGTGAACGTGGAGGCCCTGCCAACCGTTGCCAACACCGATATATGAGCTGCGAACACCACCGCCAAGATCCTTTGACTTCTCATCGGGAGTGCAAGCACCGCAGGTAAGAAGGGTTGCACCACCCCACGATTGAGCAAACTCCCAGTCGTATGGTGCGTAGAACAAGAACTCGTTGTAGGCGTTGTCGTTCTCGCCATTGTCGCCACGGAAGAGGTGCTCATAGTTGTCGCACAGAGCATAGCCCAAACCAAAGATATCCTCGCAAACAGCCTTACACTCCGACCAAGCGGGAGTGCCAGTATAGACCTCGGCATTGAGATATACGCGAGCCAACAGACCAAGTACCGAACCCTTGTCGGCACGAGGACGATTGCTCTTTGCTGCGGGCATAGCCGAGCCGTCGGCAGCAAGTGCTGTCAGCTCATCAACGATAAATTTGTAAACCTCTGCACGGGGTTTCTGTTTGGGAGCCTCGGCACCAAAGGGCGAATCCTCGGTGGTGAAGGGAACATCACCAAAGATGTCCATTGCCATCCAGTAGAAGTAGGCACGCAGGTAGCGAGCCTCGGCGCGGAAGCTCTCAATCTCGGCTGCAAGCTCTGCGCTCACACCGCGGTCTGCGAGTTTGGCGGGAGCGGTCTGACGAAGATATTCATTAATAAAGGCAACACCTTGAAGGGTACGAACGAAAACGGCATAGACCATATCGTTCTCACTATCGCTCCAAGCATTGTTGTTGATGGCGTTACACCAAGCATCGCCCCAAGCAACCTTCACCTCGTCAGTGGATGCCTCTTGACAGCTCCAGAACGAACGAATGAGCTCCGATGCACCCGGGTCAGCCACCGCCAAGTCGGTGTTGTCGTTTGTAACAAAGTTGAAGTAGAGTCGCGCAAGGCCCTGAACATAGGGCTCTTTCTCATTGCCATAGACAACCTCCGAGGTTACATCCCACTCATTCAAGGGCAGGGTGTCGAGGTCCTGAACACAGGAGGTCAAAGTCAAAAGCGCACCTGCAATTACAACAATAATATGTTTTGTTTTCATCGATATTGCGTTTTAAGTTGTTTAGAAATTAAGGTTAAGACGCAGTGAGAAGATGCGGGGACGAGGCCAAATGGTACCATCGATACCGGACTCTCCACTCACCTCAGGATCTACACCGCTATACTTGGTGAGAACAAAGACGTTCTGAACACCGGCTGCCACACGCAACTTCACGTCGGAGCCACCCAATTTGTTGAAGGTGTAGCCGAGGTTGACGTCGTCCAAACGGAAGAACGATGCATCTTCGATGTAGAGGTCCGAACGGTCCTGTTTCTCGCTTGTGGGCTTGGTCCAACCTGTGCGAAGAACTGTGGTTGCAAAGTTGCTCAAACCACCACGAGTGTCAATCACAGAGGCGGCGTGGCAAGCATAGAAACTGTTAAACACATAGTTGCCAACCGAGCCGTGGCCATTGAAACCGAAGTCCCAATTCTTGTAGGAGTATTTGAGGTTTACACCAAAGAAGAAATCCGGTGCAGGACTCTTGCCCGTGTTGTAGCGGTCGCCCTCGTCAATCTTACCGTTGCCATTGAGGTCATAGAAACCATCCTGAGCAGGTTTACCATCCTTATTGTAACCTTGTTTGTAGGTGTAGAATGTGTAAGGAGCAGAACCAACGGTGTGCATTTGAAGATCCTGACCACCGGTACCCGTACCGGGCGAGCTCATAAAGAGTGCATAGTCGGGATCGTTGGTTTTGTTGAGTTTGGTGAAATAGGTATCTTGGAAAGTACCATTGAAGCCAATACGCAAGCTCTGAGTGGCAGTGCGGATGGGGTTGTAGTTGAGCGAGAACTCAACACCCTCGTTACGCATCGAACCAACGTTGGTCAAGAGGTTGGTACCGAAGTTGGAACCCATAGGCACGGTAACCCAGTTGAGAAGGTCTTTGGTATCGCGGCGATACACATCAACGCTACCCTCAACAAGGCCATCCCACATACCGAAGTCAACACCGGCATTGTAGGTTGTGGTGCTCTCCCAGCGGATGTTGGGATCGTATGCCGAAGGAGAGAGCATATACGAGTAGATGGGGTTGCCCTTGTCGTAGCCCATAATTACTTGGTGCGATTTGTCGTTCTCGGAGAGGTTGTAACGTGCAAGATACTTGTAGTTACCAATCTCCTGCTGACCTGTAACACCATAGCCCAAACGAACTTTCAGAGTCGAGAACAACTCTTGGTCCTGCATAAACTCCTCGTTGAGGGTGTTCCAAGCAAATGCTGCCGAGGGGAAGTAGCCCCAACGGTTGTCCTTTGCGAACTTCGAAGAACCATCGGCACGGAGAGTAACAGTGAGCAAGTAGCGCGAAGCATACGAGTAGTTCAAACGACCGTAGAACGACACAAGGTAGCTCTCCTCACGGCCCCAAACGCCGGTACTCTTCTCATACTGCTCGTGGGTTTCGTTGTAGTAGGTAACGCTGCGGTCTGCGCTGTAAAAGTGCTGCCACGAGTAACCAATCATAGCGTCGATGTTGTGGTCGCCCCTGCTCTCGTTGTAGTTGGTGTAGAAGTCGAGCACTTTGTTCTGACGCTGCCATATTTTCTTGGTATATTTACCAAAGCCCCTTGCTTCCGAATCCCTGTATGCTTGGATAGAGCCAATCTTAACGCCATCGTGCTCCTGAGTCTTCGACCAGTCGCCACCGAGGTTCAGGTTGAAGCGCAGAGCCTCCATACCGTGAACTTTGTAGTTGAAGGTGATGTTACCCAAACCACGATAGGTGCTCGAATATTTGTCAACATCGTAGAGCATCGAAAGGGGGTTGAGGCCTGCAAGACCGTTGGAAGAGAACAAATCGCCACGGCCGCTACCCACGTTGTAGAAACCATTGGTTGTGGTGTAGTCGATGGAGCCGTCCTCGTTGTACCAATAGGGATCAACGGTGGGGTTGAAGAATGCTGCTGCACCCACTGCACCGCCATCGGCATAGGTCTGATTGGTATAGACACCTTTGGCATTAATCTGCACGGAAAGGTGCTCATCCATATATTTGGGCGAGAGGTTTACGTCGATGGTTGCACGGTCGAAGTCCGAAGTCTGCAAAGTACCCTGCTGGTTGGTGTAACCCACCGATGCACGATAGGGAAGCTCGTCATAGACCTTGTCCTTGCTGTTACCATAGATGCTCACGTTGTGGTCGTGCGAAAGTGCAGGACGGAAGATAAGGCTCTGCCAATCGGTGTTTGCAGTGCCGATATACTTGTCGGCCTCCACACGAGCATTCGAGCCCTCAGGGAAGTTGGTGTTGATGTGCTCACGGAACTGCTCGGGAGTCATAACCTGCATTGTGCTCGAATTGGTCGAAACACTGAACGAACCGTTGTACGAAACGCTGGGTTTGCTACCCGAACCCTTCTTGGTGGTAATGATGATAACACCATTCGAAGCACGCGAACCGTAGATGGCGGTTGCGGAAGCATCCTTCAACACGGTGAACGACTCGATATCGTTGGGGTTAACCAGCGACAATGGGTTGGCCATACCCGAACCTGCATCACTTGCAATGGGCACTCCGTCGATAACGATAAGAGGATCTTTCGATGCGTTCAACGATGCAGCACCACGGATACGGATAGTGGAGCCCGAGTTGGGACCACCATCACCGGGGATAATCTGCAAACCGGGAACTTTACCCTGCATCATATCCTGAGTGGATACAATCGCACCACGGTTGAGATCCTCGGCCTTGATTGCCACAACCGAACCTGTAAGGTCCTCTTTCTTGGCCACACCATAACCGATCATCACAATCTCCTCGATTTGCTCTGCGCTCTCACTCATCACAAAGTTGATGGTGGTGCGTTTCGACACAGGCTCGTAAATTTCGGTGTAACCCATGCACTCTACGAGCAGAGTTGCATCGGCAGCGACATTGATGGCATAGGCACCATCAATACCGGTAACTGTTCCGAGGCCGCTCTTTACATCCATTACGGTTGCACCAATAATGGCCTCGCCTTTGGCATCCTTAACCGTACCCGACACCTGAATTGTCTGTGCCGAAGCGGCCAGACTCACCAACGTCAAAGCAATGGTCAAAAGGAATCTCCTAAAAACTTGTAGAAGTTTCAACATAAGCCGTTAAAGTATAAATTTGAATTTAAGTTAAAGTTTTTTCAGGTTGTCACCCAAAGGGTGGTCAACAAAAATATATATTTATTTAAATAAGGTAGCAACAATTGGGGACTACTTGCAATTTTAGGCTGACGAACCGCCCGTTTTTGCGGACGGGCGGTGGTCATTTCTACCCGTTTTTGTCCCCAAAAAAGTTCCCATCTATCGTCCCGAAGCCTCCACCATCGCCTTTATCTCGGCATTCAGATCCCTCTCTTCGAGGAATTGCTCGATGGTAAGGTGCATCCTATAACGCCAATAGTGGTTGGGAATTGCGGGGATGTTGATACGCTCACTCTCCACGTCGGCCTTGCGAACTCTCTCGTCCATCGACAGCCAATCCTGCAAGGGGAGAATTGTCAGCACTGCGGGCGAGCAGAGGTGGTTGTTCACAATCGTACGGCACAACTCTCCACCCAGCTCTTCGGGAGCAGGGCCCTGTTTCCAGAGAATGTCGTTGTAGTACTTCTGCGACACGGTCCTATCCTCGCGCCACCAACCACGAATGGTGCTGGTGTCGTGCGAACCTGTGGTGCAAACGCAAGCGTAGGGATAGTGGTTGGTGTAGCCAAACTCTATCTTGGGGTCCTTAGGCATCCTCTGCACCTCCAACGAGAGAATACCGAGGTTTTGCATCACGGGACCAACGCAGTCGGGAACCATTCCGAGGTCTTCGCCACAGCACATCATATTGGTTGCATCCACCAGAGCGGGAAGTTTTTCCATTGCCAATGCGCCCCAGAAGTCGTTGTGGCGACGATAGAAGAAGTCGTTGTAGAGTTCGTTGAACCTCTGCTTCTCCCAATCGGAGAGCCACTCATAGCTCTTGGTCTGCTGTGCGGCGATGCGTGGGTGGAAGTGTCCGGGCTTGCGGGGGTCCTCAATAAAGAGCACCTCGCCCGTGAGGCCATAGAGTGCCCTCATCACCCTCTCGTTCTTGCCCTCCAACGCCTCGCGAATCTTACGCTGGGTATCGTAGGCGGGTTTGAGCGAATAGTATCCGTTGTCTTTGTAGTCCAAATAGGGGGTCCAATCCTCCTCGCCGAAGAATTCGTGGAGGTAGTTGTGGTGGATTTGTGGCAACAGATAGCGGTCCCTGTTCATAGGCATACCCCTCTGTGCCAACTCCTCGTAGCTGAAAGGCATTGCAGGGTTGAAGTAGCCCAGCAGGCCCACCACCGAGTCCATAGGAATCTCCCAGATGCGGAAGAAGCCGAGGATGTGGTCGATACGATAGAGATCAAAATAATCGGCCATCTTCTCGAAACGCCTCTTCCACCAAGAGTAACCATCTTTGGCCATCTCCTCCCAATTGTAGGTGGGGAAGCCCCAATTCTGGCCATCGGCCGAGAAATCATCCGGTGGAGCACCTGCTTGGCAGTTCATATTGAAGAGCCTTGCATCGCTCCAAGCCTCAACCGAGTCGCGCGAGATACCGATTGGAATGTCGCCTTTGAGCACCACTCCGATTGAGCGGCAGTAGGCCACACTCTCTTTGAGCTGACGGTCGAGGTGGTACTGCAACCAATAGTAAATAGCCACCTTGCCATACTCCTCGAAACTCTCGTTGGTGAGTTTTGCCACAAGTTTTTTGGAATACTTTTTCTCGCGGCCCCACTCTGCAAAGTTGGCAGTGTTGTATTTATCCCTCAGGTAGCAGAATGCCGCATAGTCGTCGAGCCAATCCTTGTTTGACTCGTAGAAGGCTGCGAAGGCTTTGGTTTTGAGGGTGCGCTTGCCACTGCGTGCATACTCCTTGCGGATAAAGTCCCATTTGAGGGCGCACACAGCATCGTAGTCCACTGCTCCCAGAGCGTTCAACTTCTCAATTTCCTCACCCTTTGCACCCAGCTCAACAATGGAGAGGTACATAGGGTTGAGTGCAAAGATGGAGATGGAGCTGTAAGGGTAGGAGTCCTTCCAAGTGCGAGTCATTGTGGTATCGTTGATGGGCAAAATCTGGATTATTTTCTGGCCGGTAGCCACAGCCCAATCACCCATCTTCTTCAAATCCACAAAGTCGCCGATACCCTGACTCTGCTGGCTGCGCAGCGAGAATACGGGGATTGCCACGCCGGCACCCTTCCAGCCAAACTCGCCACGGAAGTTGGCCTCGATGTGCTCGCTCTCCTGCTCACCACAGAGGTAGTAGCGGCGGTTGTAGCCCTCTTCCCACCATACGTTGCCGTTCTCCTTAACGATAAATTTGTACTCAAACTCGTCGCCCAACTCCTTCATATCAATCTTGACCGTCCAATAGGGATAGGTGTCGATGCTCAACGGAAGTGCCTTCTCCACATTCCAGCCACCGAGCTTCTCACAACTACCCACAATATAGAGCCTCTGCGAGGGCCTCTGTACGGGGGCGTTGAGCCTAAACGAGAGTGTCTGCTTTGCCCTGCACACCGGAGCCTTCTCCGAAGGGAAGAAGGTCGCAAAGGGCGAAGTCTCATAAATGTTCTTCATATTATTCTTGTGTCTATATGTTGTTTTGCCTTATTTTACAAACTCGATAACATCGCAACCATAGGCCTCGACCACCTCGCTGCCACCGGCCGTAATGCTCTTGCCGGTGAGGATGCTCCTACCAACAGCCCCCTCGGGGATAACCTCCTCATAGTCGCTCCAAGTGAGTGTGCGACCATCGGAGGCGAAGTTGGTGATGGTGAGCACCACCTTCTGCTCGTTGTGGCGAGCAAAGACATAGAGGTTGTCGGTGCGATAGAACTGCGTGAGAGCACCACTCTGCACCACGGGCTCCGAGGTGCGGTAGCGCAACAAGGTGCGGGTGTGCTCAAAGGCGGCCTGCTCGTCGGCAGTGCGACCTTCGGCGGTAAACTTGTTGTTCTTGTCGCCCTTCCAGCCACCCTCAAACTCCCTGCGTGCGCCACCGTGGCCCTGCGAGAGGTCGCTGGAACGCATCATAATCTCCGTTCCGTAGAGCAGTTGGGGCACACCACGGGTGGTGGCGATGATGGCCATACCAATCTTATATTTCCTCAAATCGCCCTCAACTGTGTCGGCAAAACGCTCGATATCGTGGTTGTCGAGGAAGGTGAGGAGTGTGTTGGGGTTGCCATAGAGGAAGTCCTGCATCAGCGAGGCATAGACGCCGTGTCCGCCCCACATCCAACCGTCGGGCTGTTTGGAGAGGCCCTGCGCAATCTTCTCTTGCAGGGGGAAGTCCATAACCGAAGGCAGACCGCTCGAATAGCCGTCCCTATTGTTCGAAGCACCCTCCCAATAGGCGCAAATGGCCGGAATGGAGTTCCAGCACTCGCCCACGATGTTGAGATTGGGGTACTCGTTAAGAATCGAGCGAGTCCAGCGAGCCATAGTCCACTTCTCGTTGTAGGGGAAGGTGTCCACCCTCAGACCATCCAAGTCGGCCCACTCAATCCACCAACAGTAGAGTTGGGTGTAATAGTTGAGTACAAGTGGATTCTCCAAGTTCATATCGGGCATGGAGTAGTCAAACCACCCCTCTTCCATCATCTTGTGATCCCTCTTGGAGCGGTTTACAGGGTCTGCCTGCATCATCCAACCGTGGTTGGTGATGAAGGGTTTGTCGCCACTGTGGACCCAATCGCTCGAAGGGAAGTCGCCTGCCCACCAGTGAGCCGTACCGCAGTGGTTGGTTACCACGTCGAAGATGGTTTTGATACCTCTCTTGTGTGCTTCGGCAACCATCTGTTTATAGAGTTCGTTGCTACCAAATCGGGGGTCGATGTGGTAGTAGTCCGAGCAAGAGTAGCCGTGATAGGAAGCGAACCCCTCATTGTCGAGAGTCACGGGGGTGTTCCAAATGGCTGTAACTCCGAGGTCAGCCAAGTAGTCGAGGTGGTCAATAATGCCCTGAATGTCGCCACCGTGGCGGCCAAAAGGCTTCTTGCGGTTGCAACCCTCGGCGCACTCGGCAACGGCATCGTTGCTCTCGTCGCCATTGGCAAACCTATCGGGCATAATCAGATAGACAACATCTTTGGAAGAAAAACTCTCCCTCTCGGCCGAGCCTTCCCTACGGTTGTCGATGTGGTATGCGAAGGTGTGTTTCTTGCGCCCTTTGGTGAGGGTGATGTTCCAATCGCCGGCCTTCTTCACATCCAAATCGAGGAAGAGGTAGTTGGGATTATCGGTGCGGATGGTGCCTTTCAGATAGAGGCCCTCCTCATCCACACTCACCTCCGAGCCTGCAATCTGCTCGCCGTGGAGCATCAGTTGCAGAGGGGTTTTCATATCGGTAAACCACGAGAGTGGCTCCACCCTATCCACCTTCTGCGCACACAGCGAAAGTGCGCAGAGGGTTGTAATGAGGGTTATAAAAAAACGTTTCATCATTTTTGCGGTTTCAGGGGGTTCATTAGTTTACCTTACCCAGAACGATGTAGCCGTGTGCGTCGAGAGTTACGGTGTGGCTACCGCTGAGGGTCAGCTTCTCACCGGTGATGATGTTGGTCCACTCACCTGCCTGAGGTACGCTCACGGTGGTCGTTGCGCTCGCAGTTGACTGGTTGGCCACCACGATAACACCACCATAATTGTTGCTCAGCACAAGAGTCTTTCCGCCCATCGAGCTGCTGCCCACGTTCCAAGTCTTACGCTCCTTGTCGCCCGAGTCGGACGAGAAAATCTGGGCATTATCGGTACGGAACGAGATAATCTTGCTGAGGTTGTTGTAGAGTGTCATACGCTTACCATCCTTGTCATAGCCAAGCTTCCACGGAATGGGTTTGCGGTGGGTACGATAGGCATCGCCCGAACCGACAACACCCTGCTCGTTGCTGTTAATCGAGAAGTCGTAGGCCAACTCGCCAAACTGCCACATCATCTTGGTATAGGGCGAGAGGTATTCGAGCGCATAAAGGCCCGTGAGCTGGTTGATAACATTCTGCGAAATGTAGCCGTTTTTGAGGGGTGCCTGACCATACTGTTTAACCTTGTAGGCCACCCTCTCCTCGTCGTGGCTCTCTGCGAAGCCCACGCGACCATAGGCGCTGATGTGGGAGAAGTTGTCCTTGCCACTCCAACCCATACCGCTCTCCATCGAGGCCTCGTTGGCATTGCGCCAAAGCATAATACCCTTGTAGGCAGCAAGTTCGTTCTCTTCGCTACCATCGCAGAAGTGCTCGAAGATGATGTAGGCATCCTCGCCACCCTCTGCCGCACGGATTGCGTCGGCATACTCCTTCAAGAAACCAATACGCTGCGAGGAGTAGCCACCTGCATCGTAGTTAGAAGGATTCTGAACAAAACCTTTGGTGAGGTCGAAGCGATAGCCGTCGATGTTGTACTCCTCAATCCAGAACTTTAACACATCCTTAATGTAGGAGCGTGTTTTGTGGAAAGTGTGGTTCAAATCGTGATATACGCTCCAATTGTGAGGTGCATCAACATTGAAGAAGGGGTTGTTCGATGCGGTCTTGTTGGTCGATGAGTTCCACCACATCTTTGCCCACGGGAACAGGCCGGTAGTGTGGTTGAACACCACGTCGAGAATCACAGCAATACCCCTCTTGTGGCACTCGTCCACAAACCTCTTGTACTCGTCCTTGGGACCATAGGCCTTGTCGGGAGCAAAGTAGAAACAGGGGTTGTAGCCCCACGAGTCGTTGCCGTCAAACTCTTGAATGGGCAGCAACTCGATAGCATTCACGCCAAGTTTGTCGAGATAGTCGAGTTTCTCGATGGCAGCACGCACCGAGCCCTCCTCGGTGAAGTCGCGCAACAGCAGCTCATAGATTACAAGCGAGTGGCGGTTGGGGCGTTTGAAGTCCGAAACAGCCCAATTGTACTCTTTGGTCGAGGTGGTAAACACCGAAACAATGTCGGTAGTCTCGGCGGGGAAGGGTTTCAGGTTGGGATAAATCTCCACATTCTGGTTAATCCACTTGTCGTTCCACGGATCCAAAATCTTCTCACAGTAGGGGTCGCCCACCTTGATTGTTCCGTCAACAAGATACTGATAGCCATACTCGGTTTCGGGCTGCAAGCCACTTATGGTTGTCCAGAAATAATCACCATCCTTGTGCATCATATAGGCATTGGAGGGTGCATAGTTGTTGAAATCGCCAAGCAACAAAATCTGCTTTTTGCCGGGTGCATAGAGAACAAATGTTGCCTCCGAGCCACTAACGCTCACACCATCGGTTGCACCTGCGGGGCGGGAGATGTTCTGGGTGTCGCCCAGAGAAGCCACCGTAACGGTATCATAAACCTTCTCGCCCTTGTTGTTGGTTGCGGTTGCGGTGAATGTTGCGTCGCAATTCTCAGTGAAGGTGTAGTCGTAGAGGATATCTCCACCCGTGGTGCTCTTAACCTCCGTGCCATTGAGTGCGAGCGAAAGGCTTGTGGCATTCTGGGCCACAACCTTCACACTTAACGCATCACCCACCTTGTAGATGGTGCCGTTGTCCGGCGACATAATCTGAACGGCCAACTCGCTGGCATCAACGAGGTCAACGAAGATGTCGGAGCCGTTGTTCTTAATCTCGGTCGTACCACCCGAAGTGCGGAACACGAATGCAAGGCGCAGAATCTCCTCGTTGGCAGGAACGCCATAGAACGACCTTGCTCCATAGGGGATAAGCATTGCATAGATACCATTGCCAACGTGAGTGAGTTGACAATCGGCGGCGTCAACGTTCCAAGCGTGCTTCACATACTTCCAGTCGCCATCGCCGGAACTCAGGTTGGTGATTACACCGGTGTGAGCATAGAGTGCGGTACCTGCTTTGAGGCTTGTGCCCTGGGTGTTTACAACAACCACAATGTCGTCGTCGGTGTCCGAAATGAGCTCGGGAAGGGTTGAGGTGAGAGGCCAAGTGAGGTTGGGGTCAACGTCGTCAATGGTGTAGTTGTCCCTGATAATCACGTCGTTGTCGGTGCGCTCAAACTCCATATTGCTGTTCTCCTCAACCCAATCGCTGACGATGGGAGTGAACTGCATATTGTGGTTCTCGCTGCCGAGTGTCAGGTCGAGAGTGTAGGCCATACCCGACTCGAATGTTGTTGTGGCAATCTTGAAGTAGTACTGTTTGTCCGATTTGGTTGTTACCAACACGGAGCTATCCTCGGCCTGCTGTGGCGCAACAATGAGTGCATAACCAGCCTTGCCGCCCATAGTGATAGGTGCAGGGGTGAAGGATATTTTTGATGTGCTGGCAATAATCTCCTTGTCGAGGTAGTTGTAGGTAACACTACCCGAAAGGTTCTGAACGCTAACAGATGCGATCTCCTCGCCGGTGGGATTGTCAATAAGCACCACCAACTTCGAAAGGATGTGTTTGAAGGGGAGGTGTACAGCCTCTTTGGTGGGGGCCGACCAAGCCTCTGCAAACATCAAATCCGACTCTTTATAGCTCTTCTCTGTACCCTGATTAGCCCTCAGGTTGATGGTGTAACCCTTCTGTGCCGAGTAGGCGGCATTGGTGTTGTAGGGGTAGTAGGCAATAAGGTGAGCCTCCAAGGATGGACTATCATACCAATTGGTCTTCTGCGCAGCGGTAAAGCCACCCTTCGAGTAGGTGTACTTTGCATTGTTGTGGTGGGCAGAAGAGGTAGTAACCACGTGCAAACCAATGGCATCTCCCTCCTCAAAAGAGGTGTCGGTAGCTCTCGCAGGGGTGTCGAAAACTTCGATGGATGCGGTGATGTTGATGGGGGTGTTTGCACCCAACACCTCATCTTCGATTTTGTCCTTACAAGAGGTCATAAGTCCTGCGGCCACAACGAGCAACAGGGCCATAATCTTCATCGAACCGAAAAATGTCTTTTTCATAGTTTGAGTCTATAATGTTGATTTCTACTTTGTTGCTTTCTTTGTTTTGATGCCGAACACGGCAACAGCAGCCACAAGCAGCGAGATACCTGCAATCACAAGCATCACACCCTGACCACTCTGCACCATTGTACCGTTGTCAAGAGCCACCATCTCGCCACCAAAGGTCTTGAAGAGGAAGCCACCGACCAATGCTGCCACAATCTGGGGCAGGCATATGGTACAGTTGAAGAGGCCCAGATAGGTACCCATCGACTTGCCGGAGAGCGAGTTGGTCAGCATAGCAAAGGGCATTGCCAACATTGCGGCCCAAGCACAACCGATCAGCAAGAACGACACAAACAACATATACTGATTGTGGATAAAGAACGTGGAGATGAAACCAACGGCACCCAGCACAAGGCTCGTCGAATAACCCACCTTCTCGTTGTGGAACAAGGGGAGTACCAATGCCCACAGGATGGAGCCGATGGCCTGAACGGCAAACAACACGCCGGTCCAGTCGCCTGCACTCTGGAAGGCGGCCGACTTGGCGTCAACGGTGCCCCACACATTCTCGGCGATGGCACCCGTAGTGTTGTTCCACATATAGAGGAACGCAAACCAGCAGAAGAACTGCACAAGGCCAATCTGCCAGAAAGCTTTGGGAGCCTTCACAAGCAGCTTAACAATGCCGGTTTTCTCCTCTTTCTCGCCCTCTTTTTTCTCCTCAATATTGTGGAATTTGGCATACTCCTCGGGGTTCATCTCCTTCACAGTGGCGCCGGTGTAGAGCACACAGAGGATGAGGATGATGGCACCGATGTAGAACGACCACGTTACCGAAGGAGGAATCATACCCTCGGGAGCGGTGTTCTTGATACCGATCCAAGTGAAGAGGTAGGGGAAGAGGTAGCCAACCAGCGAGCCTGCATTACACAAAAGGCTCTGGATGGAATATGCCTTTGTTTTCTGCTCCTCGTTTACCATATCGCCCACCATCATCTTGAATGGCTGCATAGCCATATTGATTGAGGTGTCGAGCAACATCAGCATAATGGCGCCAAAGCCGAGTGCGGCCTTCACGGTGAGGTTGAAGCTACCCGAGTTGGGCAGCAGTGCCATAACGATAACGGCCACAATGGAGCCTACATAGAGGTAGGGTTTGCGGCGACCGAGGCGGCACCAAGTCCTATCGCTGAGCGAGCCAACGATGGGCTGAACAATCATACCCATAAGCGGGGGCAGTACCCAGAAGAAGCTCAATGTGTGTGGGTCGGCACCCAGTGTTGCGAAGATGCGGCTGATGTTGGCACTTTGCAGTGCGTAGGCAATCTGCACGCCAAAGAATCCGAAGCTCAGATTCCACATCTGCCTGAACGAAAGGTTTGGTTTTTTGTAACTCATTGGTTTTTGAAAGTTTTATGTTTGTTGTATAGTTTCTCGCACTCGTGGGCACAAAAATCCCTGCAATATAGTGATTATATATAAATATAAGGTGTAGGTGTACGATTTTGGCAGACGAGCGGGCGATTTAAACCGACGGAGCAAAACAAAATTAGGGCTGAAAATTGCATTTTTCAACAAAAAGCCATACCTTTACAAACCCTAAAACCATAATTACACAAGAAGACCTACCTATGAAAAAGAACTTTGTCGTCAGGATGCTGTTGGTGGCCATCTTCACCCTTGCATCACTCTCTGCCTACGGAAGCATATATTACAGGTACGATGTTGAGTATAGTACCGATGTGTATGAGCAACCGTCCAAGAAGTCCAAGGTTATTGGTCGGATAAAAAAAGGCAACAACAGAATCCAAACCGACTACGAAATCATACCCGAATATGCTCCTACCGGACACGAATGGATGAAAATTCCTTTTAATGGAGGTTTTGGGTATGTGGACGGAAATGCCTTGTATTTTGACAGCGTCATCAAGACGGGCGAAGATGCCGACAACTACTTTGTAAAGTGGAAGGCAGTGAGTAAAAAGTTGGGCTATTACGACAACTACGACAATTTCACCGAAGAGCAACACGAGGAGATTGGCAAAACAGCGGCGGCCCTACAAGCGATTGCCGTACTCCTGATGCTGATAGCTTTTGCCCTTGTTTATTTCATCAAGAAGGGTAAAGTTGGTTGGGTTTCGGCCCTATCTCTGCTGACAATTGCCTCGTTGATTATTGCCGTCCAACAAATCTATCTCTTCCACACCGATTTTTCGAGTGTCTGGCGCTACGTTTTTGACTGGAGAGGGTGGGATACAATTCTCCCCATTATCGTGGCACTCAGCACCTATGCACTGACCTATTACACGCTCGGCAACATAAATAAATCCAAAGGAGATAAAATCAAATGGAAGACCGGTATGCTCATTTCGCTGGCAGGGGCGGCGTTGCTCGACTTGGATAGAAGGCTGTGTTGGTATGCCGACACCGAGATTCTGATTGGCACCGCTGTTGCACAATTTTTATTCTGCATATACATTGCAGTAAAATGTAAACCATTCGCAACGTCAATTCCAACAGTAGTTGCGTGGTTAATCATATCTTTTGTATTGCTGCACCTGGGCTTCATAATTTGTGGCCTTATCGGCATACTTTCCGGCATCATCGCGTGTTTTGCACTTCTATCACTTCTTGTCATCATCTACAATGCGTTACCGGGATCGGCCGGATTGTTGGTGGATGCAGCAGGAACCGTTATTGGTCTTTTGAGGCATCGTCTGACGGGTGGATATGTGGACGAGAAAGGAAACCGCTATCGCGACGCCGGACGCGGCAAAGTCGTGAAAGAGAAATAGAACATAGAATTAGCCGAAACCTAAAAATACTCACTTAACCACTATGGATGCAAAACTAAAAAAGTGCTCGTGGATTATCCACCCTATGGCACTCGCACACGCAGCCTCGTCGTTTCTGCTAAGGCGATTCGGGTTTTCGGATGAGATTGTACTCTCGTTGCTCACAATTTCAACCATTGTGCTGGTCTGCTATGCCTATGGGCTTCCGCTCGAAGTGTCGGCCGCCATTGCCGCCCTATGTTGCTTTGCAGCCTTCTACCTCGGAACGCTCGGTGGCCGATGGTTACTCGCCTCAGGAGCACCGTTTTTGGTTACCTATGCCAGTGAAATCACAACCTTTCTGGTCACGGAAATTATGGGTTGGATAACCGTAATCATCGCCAGCAAACGATAGGACCCGAATATCTGCGAATGCAAAAAAACACACCACGCCACTATGTCCAAAGAACTACGCCGATTGCTTGCCGTTATCATCTCTATTCTGCTCTTGCGAATAGGGCTTGTGCGCATATATCGCTACTTTGAAGAGATTGGTGGTTTCGAGTTGTTTTTCTCTTTCCGCAGCATCTTTCTGGACCCCTTAATATTGCCCGTAACACTATCTCTGACACTGCTTTTGGGGTATGCTGTCAGCAACGCCAAAACATTCAACACCAACCTCCCCGTCAAGCTTCTTGCAAGGGCGGTCATTGTGTTGTTGAGTTCGGTGGTGGCCACCTTTGCCGCCTCTTCACAAGTGGGCTGTCAGACCTTCACGGCGGAATGGTACTCGCTCCTTTTTACGGCCGCTCTGGGCAACACCATCATCCTTCTGATTCTCTATCTGTGGCTGTGGTTCCGCTCCTCGCGCACCCTTGTTTCAAATGTTATTGCAAAGAACAAACGCACACAGTATCAGTATGCGCAGTTGAAACGACAACTCGACCCCCACTTTCTCTTCAACAGCCTGAGTATTCTCGACTACCTTGTGCAGGAGAAGCAGACCGAAAGGGCCAGCGACTACATCAAAAAACTTGCAAACATCTACCGCTATCTGCTCAAACAGGAGGACTATGTTACCGTGGAGTTGAGCAAAGAGATGGACTTCGTACACCTCTACACCGATGTTATGAGGGAACGATTTTTGGACTCCTTTGAGGTGGACATCACTCTCACAGAGGCCGACCTGAACAAAAAAATCATCCCTTGTGCGCTCCAAGTGCTTGTGGAAAACGCTTTTAAGCACAATGCCGTGGGGCCAAACAACAAACTGATAATCGAGATTTTCTGCGAGAACAACAAAATTGTGGTACGCAACAACATACACCTCAAACACACTCCGGCCGACTCGATGGGCGTGGGACTCAAAAACCTACGCGAACAATACAACGTATTGGCCGGTAAGAGCATCGAGGTCATCAATGATAACAAGAATTTTACAGTGAAATTACCTTTGCTATGAGAGTTCTGATTATAGAGGATGAGATTCCTTCGCAACTAAACCTAAAACGTGCGCTCACAAAAATAGCCCCCGACCTTGCGGTTGTTGGGTGCATTGGCTCGGTGGCCGACGCTGTGGAGTGGTTTGAGAACAACCCCCACGGAGCCGACCTTGTGTTTATGGACGTGCAACTCTCCGACGGGCTCTGCTTCGACATCTTCAAGCAAACGGCGGTTTGCGGCAAGGTGGTAATCACCACAGCCTACGACAGTTATGCCCTCGACGCATTCAAGATTCACTCGGTGGACTATCTCCTCAAACCGCTCGACGAGGAGGAGCTGCACCGTGCCGTGGAACACTGCCGTTCGCTCGGCATTGCAACCACCCAGCCCGCTATCGACTATTTCAAGTTGGCAGAACTCTTTGCGCCCACGTCGAAGAGCCAATATAAGGATCGCTTTGTGGTTAAGATTGGCGACAAGATTGTGCCTATCAAGACCGAAAACATCGCCTTCTTCTACTCCGAAAGCAAAACCTCACACATTGTAACCGACGAGGGCAGGGAGTATGTGATTGACGACTCGCTCGATATGGTGGAGAACAAGGTCAATCCCGAATTGTTCTTCCGCATTGGTCGCTCGTTCATTGTTGCACTGAGTGCCATACATTTGGTAACCAAACACTTCGGTTCCCGCCTCAAAGTACAGCTCAAAGGCAACAAGAGGGACGACCTGTTTGTGTCGCGCTCGCGCACCAACGAGTTTCTGGAATGGCTTGGAGGAGAGTAGTGTAGCGTTTGCTCGTCCGCTACATTGGGCCATCTGTCCTACAAATTCACCCCTTCGTCCCAAAGCGTGATGACGGTATGGAGCAAAAGCCATATCTTGCGTGGTAACACGCAACACAAAACGCAATGACCAAATACCAAATCAATATGAAAAAACCTATTGTCCTCGCCGTCTTGGCCGGACTCCTTACCGTTATGTCTTGTAATAATCAGAGCAAAGCAACCGTTGGCGACTTCGCCTCCTATCCCGCCTACACAAAGGGGGACCTCGGCCTGACCTACACTCCACAGGCTTCGACCATCAAACTCTGGGCGCCCTCGGCAGATAGTGTCAGGCTCAACATCTACGACCAAGGCGCCAACAGCGAGGCTATCGAAACCCTCCAAATGGAGCGCAGCGCAAAAGGCACTTGGAAGGCAACCCTCAAAGGCGACCGCAAGGGGCAATTCTACACTTTCAATGTCTATACCGAGGGTGGTATGCTTGGCGAAACTCCCGGTGTGTGGAACAAGGCAGTGGGCGTAAACGGCAATCGTGCCGCCATTATCGACCTTGCCGACACCAACCCGGAGGGGTGGGAAAAGGACACCCACAAAGTTGTGGAAAACTTCACAGACATTGTAATCTATGAGATGCACCACAGGGACTTTTCGATTAGCGACAACAGCGGCATCACCAACAAGGGTAAATTCCTCGCTCTGACCGAGCAAGGCACCCTCACTCCCGAGGGACTCGCAAGCGGCATTGACCACCTCAAAGAGCTGGGTATCACCCACGTACATATTCTGCCCTCCTACGACTACGGCTCGATTGACGAGGCCCACTTGGAGCAGGGTAACTACAACTGGGGCTACGACCCGAAGAACTACAACGTCCCCGAGGGCGGCTATTCGACCGACCCGTTCGCTCCTGAGGTGCGCATCAGGGAGATGAAGCAGATGGTGCAGGCACTGCACGAGGCCGGCATCGGTGTAATTATGGACGTGGTCTATAACCACACCTTTGTAAATGACGAGTCGAACTTCTCGCTGACCGTGCCGGGCTACTACTACCGCCAGACGGAGAACGGGGAGTACTCCAATGCTTCGGGCTGTGGCAACGAGACCGCCTCGGAGCGCCCGATGGTGCGCCACTACATTGTGGAGTCGGTGAAGTATTGGGCTCGCGAGTTCCACATCGACGGTTTCAGATTTGACCTTATGGCCATCCACGACATCGAAACAATGAACCTCGTGCGCAACGAGTTGGACAAAATAAGCCCCAGCATCTTTGTCTATGGCGAGGGCTGGATGGCAAGCAGCACCCCCCTGCCCGCCGAGATGCAGGCCTCGAAACACAACGGACTCAAATTCCCCCGCATTGCCGTATTCAGCGACGACATCAGGGACGGCCTGAGGGGTGAGTGGATGAGCGCCGGCGAGGGTGGCTTTGCCACGGGTAAGGTTGGCGAAAGGCAGAGGGAGAGCATCAAGTTTGGCACTGTTGGCGCAGGAGCCCACCCGCAGGTTGACAACTCGAAGGTGAACTACTCCTCGGCCCCCTATGCGAATAACCCTGTGGAGGTTATCAACTACGTATCGTGCCACGACGACGAGTGCCTTAGGGATAAGATTGACGCTGTTGCCAAAGACGCCACCCCCGAGCAGAAGAAGAGGATGAATCTGCTTGCCCAGACGATTGTGATGACCTCTCAGGGAGTGCCGTTCATCTTCTGCGGCGAGGAGCTCTATCGCACCAAACAACACATCCGCAACACCTACAACCAACCCGACGAGATTAATCGCATCGATTGGAGCCACAAGGCGAAGTATAACGACGTGTTCACCTACTATAAGGAGCTTATCCGTATGCGCCGCGAGCACCCTGCGTTCCGTATGGCGACCAACGCACAAGTGGTTGACAACTTGAAGTTTGTGGCCTCGCCCGACGGCACTGTGGCCTACACCCTGAATGGAGCGGCTGTGGGCGACGAGTGGAGCGAAATATTCGTTGTGCTGAACGGCAATAGGGGCGGTGTTGACGTGGTGCTGCCCGAGGGCGATTGGAATATCGTGTGTGAGGACGGCAGGATGCAACTGAACAACCCACGAACCTTTGGCGGCGGTCAGTTCTGGGTGCACGGCACCTCGGCACTGATTGCCTACCGATAGACACACCCGAAAGGCTCCTCCACCGAGGGGCCTTTTTTGTTGATGGCGGGGAGGGGCGGTCGGCAAGGCCATCCAATGCCGCCACACACCCCTCTACCCCGACTCTTCTCGTTAAGATAACATTAATTATACCTAATTAATATAAAAAAATATGCAAAATATGGTGTGAACTACGGAAAAAGGATTACCTTTGCGGCCGAACGGCCGCTCTGGGAGAGGCTAAGTTGGTTAGTTAGAACAAGATGGATACAATTTTACACATACAAAACTTATCAAACAAACAAATGAAAAAAAACTATTTAATGCCGACAATTGAGCTCGAGGAGCTTATTGTCGAGAGCGGAATTGCTCAGAGCCTCAACCAATCTCTCATCGAGGATTGGGATCAAGATGGTGGTGCAACCATTGTTTTCTAATTGTCAAACCCTAAAAAAGAGAAAAAAGAGATGAAAAAGATTATGCTTTCGTTGGGTTTGATGCTTGGAGCACTCACCCTCACCAACTGTTCGAACGAGATTGACGAGAACATCAACACCAACACCGACGGTGTTGCATTTGAGCTTACTGCCGCTATCGACGCCAACCGCGTAGAGACCGACAGCTACTCGACCGCATGGGTTGCCGGCGACGCCATCAACCTCCACTATGCCGTAGCAGGCGAGACCACCTACAAAGACAACGGTAAGTTCACCATCGCCGAGGAGGACCTCGCAAACGGTCGCTTTACCGGTACTTTGAACGGCGAGCTCACCGCAGGCACTTCCTACGATTGGTTTGCCTTCTACCCCTATTCGAGCTACATTAAGAACCCTACCGGTAGCAGCTATTACAGGTTGTGGCAGCAGACTCAGAATGTTTTGTGCGACGACATGAGCCACCTCACCTCCGATGCAAGCGGCAATTGGAGCAACGCACCTCTCTATGGTGTTGCCACCGTGGAGGCCGGCGAGCCCGTAGCTATCACCATGAAACAGCTCGGCACTATGCTGCGCTTCAACATCGGCAACAGTTCGAGCGAGGACATCGTTGTTGAGAGTGTTAAGTTTGCCACCACTTCGCAGAGGATTACCGGTAGCTACAAGGTTAACTACACCGGCGAGACTCCCGTGGTTACCAAGAGTGATGACACCCACACTTTCTTTGACGTTACCCTCGATGTTCAGGACGAGCTTTTCATTGAGGCCGGCACTGAGGCTGGCGATGCTTCGCAAATCTTCGCAGCAGTTGCACCTTTCACCGCTCCTGCCGGCGAGGTTTTGACCATCACCGTTACCACCGACAAGGGTGTCTATGAGACCACCAAAATCATTGCCGCTGCCACCGAGTTCAAGGCAGGCGTTGTAAACACCATCAATGTTACCGTTGAGGTTGTTGCAGAGATTATTAAGGAGTTCCCCTATACCGAAACTTTCGCTGATAATCTTGGTGATTTCACCATTGATGATGTTGCAGTAGGTAGCCTGAGCACTATCTGGAAATATGATACATATGGTTATATGAAAGGCTCCGGATATAATGCTGGCGCTGCTACTGAGGGTTGGCTTATCTCGCCCTACGTTGACCTTACCGGTGCTGCCAACCCAGTTTTGAGGTTTGACCACGCAGGTAACTTCTTTGGAAGCCAAGCCAATATGAAAAATGCCGTTTCGGTTTATGTTCGCGAAGCTGACGGTGAGTGGGCTGCCCTGACCATTCCTGTTTATCCTAACGGTACATCTTGGGATTTTGTTAATTCCGACGATATTGCACTCTCTGCTTATATTGGTAAAACCGTCCAATTTGGATTTAAGTACACAAGCCCCGCTTCTGGTAGCATTGGTACATGGGAAATCAAGAATTTCAATGTCTGCGAGGCTCCCTTCTCGATGAGTGCGACCGCTCCCGCAGAGTTGCCCAACACAGCAGGTACTGGTAGCTTTGATCTCACTGTTAAGAACGCAGAGGGTTACACTTTTACTGCGGCTCTCAAAGATGACTCCCAGACTTGGATTTCGAATATTGCTGTTGCAAGCAACACCGTTACTTTCGATGTAGCTGCTAACACTGGCAATGCTCGTATCGCAGCCATCGTTGTTACTGCCACCAACGGCACCAACACCGAGACCATTGAGGTTGCCATTTCGCAGGCAGCTAGTGCAAGTGCTGTTCAACCTGTTACTGAAACTTTGGATATGCCTACAATATTCAACAATGAGAAAACCAATCTTACAGATGGTCAAACATACACTTGGGGAGATTTCAAGGTAACTTTCACACAGAAAAACAACAGTATTTCGAATTATAGTGGTGGCACCACTGGTCATTTGAGGTGGTACAAGAATGACGTGCTTAAATTTGCCCACAAAGATGGTTATAAGATAACAAAGATTGTTTATACTGCCACAGGATCTAATTATGCTGGTGCACCCACAGCAGACAGTGGTAATATAACCATTAGTAACCTTACTATGACTTGGATTGGCGAGGCTACAGCTGTAACCTTGACGGCAAGCGGCAGTCAAGTTCGTTTCACTCAAATTCAAATTACCTATATTCCCGAAGGTGATGATAGTGGCGACGAGCCCTCGACTCCCATTGAGCCCGTTCAGTTGGTTATGAGCGATGTTACTTGCAGCAATGCAGAGCAGAGCGAGAATTCGCTGACCTTCACTTGGAGTGCTGTTGATAATGCAACCGCTTATGAGATCTATTTCGACAGCGCATCGAAAGGCACCGTAACAACCACTTCCTACACCGCAACCGGTCTGACTGCTGGTAGCTCTCACGTAATCGCTGTCAAGGCTGTGGGTGATGGCACCAACTACACCACCTCCGAGGCCAAAACTTGCACCGCAAGCACCAAAGCTGCAAGTGGTAGTGTGAGTGCAGATGACACCATTACTTTTGGTTCTCTGGGCATTAGCAATGCAACTGTCGTTAGTGAGCTAACCTTTGGTGATGCAAAAATCTCTTTCGACAAATCTACAGGAGGTACTGCTCCCACATATTACACTTCTGGTTCAGCTGTCCGTATTTATAAATCTAACAAATTCACTATTTCAAGCGAAAGGACAATCGCAAAAGTTGAGTTCTCTTTTGCTGGTGCCAGCTATGATAAGATTGAGTCTGTGGATACAGGCTCTTATAGTGGTGGCACTTGGACCGGTAGCGCAAATAGTATTGTATTCCAAAACAATACGGCAGATACAAGCCAGACACGCATTACCTCGATTAAGGTTACCTACGCCGATTGAACTTCATCCGGCGGGGGCGCCGGAAATGATAACGAGGGCACTACGGGCGGCGATGAGTCGTCCGTAGAGCCCGCCCTCGGCAAAACCACGTGGCTCGAAATGCCCGCAGTGGAGGGCGCAAGCTACTCCGACGGTGTGAAGATTTGGGCCGTAACCTCCTCCGGCTACGAGCGCAACTACACCATCGCATACGACACCAAAAAGTATGCAACACACTGGGTGGCATATCCGCTCAACAGTGGGCACATGGGTTCCCTTTCGAGGCCCGGCGATTGGTCCTACGACACCACCGCCGATGCACCCGCAACAGCCACGCAAGTTAACCTGTGCGAAAGTTCTTACAGTAGTAGTTACTCGCGAGGACACCTCATTCCAAACGCTTCGCGCAACGGTGTGAAGGACCTGCAATTGCAGACCTTCTATGTTACCAACTCCGTGCCGCAGATTCAGGACAACTTCAACGGTGGCGTGTGGCAAAACCTCGAAGCTGCCCTGCAAAGCATCGCTAAAAAGGAGGAGATTTACATAGTAACGGGTACTGCCTTCGCCAAGGTGGGTGAGAGCAAATCTATCTCCTACACCACAGCAAAGGACGACACCAAACAGGTGCCCGTGCCCAACTACTTCTACAAGGTGGTGTTGAAGGTTGACAAAGACAGCGCAGGCAAGGTAACGGCCGCTTCGACCATCGGTTTCTGGTTTGAGCACAAGACATACTCCGATGCCTACACCAACCACACGGCAAGTGTGGACCAAATTGAGGCGTGGACGGGGTTGGACTTCTTCGTAAACCTGCCCGACAGCGTGGAAAACACCGCCGAGAGCAACGCAAATTGGAGCACATTCAGCACCTTCTAAAAGGCCGCCAAACGGCTTACACAAGTGGGCTGTTGGAGGACTTAACGAGCAGGCCGCAAAGGACTTAACAAGTGGCCCGTGAAGGGCTTGACGAGTGGCCCGCAAAGGACTTGATAGGTGGCCCGTTGAAGGGTTTAACGAGTGTGTTGACAAACAAAAATCACCCCCGTAGGAGGTCATCCTACGGGGGTGATTTCTTTTCTCGTAACCCATTGACCACCCCGCACGAAACACAACGTGGCCTAAAAACGGACATCCCCTCGCACAAAAAAGGCCTCCACTCACAACGAAAACCTCTCAATAATTTAGTAAGTCCCCCTCACAGGAGGAGAAAACATTGGCAGAAGTATAAATGATGGCATAGTTACAAGTGGGTATTTTTGTTTACATCATAATCAATGGAGGTGAAAAAAATTGGCGGAGGGGTGGTGGTGTCGAAATTAATTACTATCTTTGCGTTGCAAACGGAGCCGTGAACGACCTGAGCGTCGGGAGCGGTGAAAAGGGAATTTGGTGAAAAACCAAGACAATACCAGTTGCTGTAAGTCCCATCCTGCGAGGTAATTAGCTCTTTAATCTGCCCTCTACAGAAAGGATGAATGTTGGACGCACTCTTTGCCACTGATCGACAAGATTGGGAAGGCGCGACAACGGGACAAGTCAGAAGACCTGCCTTTGCATTATTGTTTCTTTGCCTGCTGGGATACGGGCTGGGAGCGACGATGAATTTAATCGTTTACATTTTTTGTTTGACCAAAAAGCACTCGAAACAGGGGGCATTGTACCTTGTTTATTGGGCTGCTCATAAGGTCGAGTTGTGGGCGGTTAATGTCGGATAAAAACCCTTATAACAGTTCCGTCAGGAGTATGGATTCGGTCCAAACCCAAGCCCACAAGGGGGAGAACTATATTCTCAAAACCAACTTGTGGAAGTTTTTTAAGTCGTTGCGAGTGCAGGCAAACCCTCTCTATTGTTTGCTTCTGGCGAGCCCTATCTACACTGCCTTTGTCGAGATAGTCGGCAGGGGCGATGGTGTGCGCTATCGCAGGCTCTCTGTTGCGCAATTTGTGGCGTCACTCACCAAACTGCCAACCAAGCAGGTTGCCTATCACATTAGTATAAAGGTATGGGGAGAAGATGGCGAGGCTCTCTGGTCTGCCTCCCGTCGCGAGCACCTCTCGATGGATGTTGCAGCAGAACTTCTTCCCGCAATGATTATGCACCTCTGTCGCTCGGCGGCATCTAAGGGGCACACCTTTGTGCTCACCCCAGAGGTCATCAATCACTATCATTTCCGTCGGCGTTACATCGAGGAGTTGGAACTCCTTGTCTCAAACTGCAACGCACGAATAGCAAGCGAAAACCTTAATCAATCAAAATAAATCACTAAAAAACAAAGAGTTATGAAAAGATTTTTATTTATTGCAGCTGCCACTCTGGTGGGGTTTACGCTGACAGGTTGCTCGTATGACGACAGTGCAATTTGGGATGCTATGGATGAGCTCGAAGAGAAGGTAGAGCAGAATGCCGAGGATATTGCCACCCTCTCGGCACTCATTGAGGCCTCCAATCAGGGCAAGGTAATCACCTCTACCGAGTACACTACTGAGGGTGTAGTGCTTCATTTCAGCGACGGCTCGTCGATTACTATCAAAAATGGCAAAGATGGTGCTGACGGCAAGGATGGCGAAAATGGTAAAGATGGTAAAGATGGTGCCGATGGTGAGAAAGGCGATGCTGGTAAAGACGGTGCCGACGGCAAAGACGGTGCTGATGGCAAGGACGGCGACTCGTTCTTTGTATCGGTAGAGGAGACCGACACCACCGTAATTATTACTCTTGCCGACGGTCGCGTCATCACACTGCCCAAAGCAACCGAGAGTGGCGAAGAGGGAGGCGAGGAGCCTGAACCCGAATTGCCCTACGAGTTGCGCGTTTTGACCTTCGAGGATGCGGATGCTTGTTTTGCGCCATACACTTTGGACTATGCCTATGATTGGGCGGGAGCAGAGATTACGACTTGGAGCGATTTGATTGATAGCCCACAGTATGGCGGTCCTCTGACCTATGCAGACCAGATGTCGGCAGAGTATCGTTGGTGTGACGAGGGCAACACCGAGCTCACCCACACCTTCCCCTACAACTACTCCTACTGTTTCTGGGGCGGAGGTCACGCCATCTCTAACTATTGGGGTGAGGGTTGGAGCGATGAGGATAGAGATCTTCACATCGCAAAGTACTATGGCGAGGACTATGTTGCGGAGAATGCTGGTAACGACCAGATGCTTGGTTGGTTCAACCTCCAATATATGATACCCGTAGAGGCTCATTCGGGCGACAACTTCGCAGTACACTACGGCTACAAAGACCAATACTCGTTTATCGAGAATCTTCCCGAGATTTCGTTTGCCGATGATGTGGCTCGTGTTATCGACCATATGTATGTCATCAACACCAACTATACACTCAATCAGCTTTACAACGGAGTAAAGAGTGAGGCCGGTAATAGTTTTGGTGGCAATTGGGAGGGTCTCACAGAGGATGCTTGGATGAAGATTGTGGCTTACGGATTTGATGATGTGGAGGCCGATGCTTACGCCGAGCCTATCAGCGAGGTGGAGTTCTACTTGGTGCAGGGCGAAAATGTCGTAACCGATTGGCAGAAATGGGATCTCTCGGGACTTGGCGCAGTCAAAAAGGTTCGCTTCAACTTCCTCTACTCCGATGAGATGGGTGGTAAGTATGGTTTCACCATTCCCGGCTACTTTGCCTACGACGATGTAGCAGTTCGTTTCGACAAGTAAACACCTTCATTTATTATGACCTTTCGTAAAGGATTTTTATTTATAGTTAGTTTGATTGTCGGGGTGGTCTGCTGGTCGTGCAATTTCGACGAGGAGATTACCACCGACATAGGAGGCGAGGAGGGTAGTGCTATGGAGCACTACCGTCCTGCCCTTGTTGGTAGCAGCCCCTATTGTAACAAGGTCTACGACTACACTCCCGCTCCGGGGCAGTTCATAAACGAAACCAAAACGGGTGGATTCGATGGCTCGCAGACCACACCCGAGGCGGCCGCCACCTATGCCGAGAGCCGAATGAGAGATGACATTTGGGTGTCGCTCGGTGGCTTTGGTGGTTATATCGTTGTGGGCTTCGACCACAGCATCGACAACTCCGGTGGATATGACATCGGTGTTATAGGCAACTCTTTCAGTGGCTCATCGGAGCCGGGTGTGGTGTGGGTTATGAGAGATGAGAATGGCAACTCGCTGCCCGACGACACTTGGTATGAACTTGCAGGCTCCGAGACGGGTAAGGAGGGCACCATACAGAACTACTCGGTTACCTACTACCGCCCCGCCGAGCCCCAAATGCCGGTGCTGTGGACCGACAATCTGGGTGGTAGTGGCGAGGTGGACTACCTCGTGCAGTTTCATCGTCAGGATTACTACTACCCTCTGTGGATTGAGGCGGATAGCTACACCCTCACGGGTACCCGCCTCACGGCCCGCAACTACGATGCTTCGGGCAATGGTTCCTATTGGGTGAATGGCGAGTACGATTGGGGGTATGCCGACAATTTTAGTTCGGTTGACCGCCTGACCGATGACGCCAATGTGGGCGCGGCGGCAAATGCCAACCACTTCAAGATTTCCGATGCGATAGATGGCGAAGGCAACCCTGTGGAGTTGAAATTCATAGACTTTGTGAAGGTGCAGTGTGCCGTCAACGCCAAGAGTGGCTGGCTCGGCGAGGTCTCAACCGAGGTGCTCGGCCTTTATGATTACAATCTCAAACAAGCACAACAATAGAGCGCTACTATGATAAGGTTTGTTAGGCTACTGCTATTCGGAGGGCTCCTGCTTGCCACTTCGTGTATGAAGTGGGAGTACGGCTTGGTGGAGGAGTTCGACACATCCTCCTCCCCAGAAGGACTTTTTATCTGCAACGAGGGTAATTTTCAGTATGGCAATGCCACGCTCTCGTACTACGATCCTGCGACCAAGAAGGTGGAAAACGAGGTGTTCTATCGCTCCAACGCTATGAAACTCGGCGATGTGTGCCAGAGTATGGTTATTCGTGATGGCATAGGTTGGGTAGTGGTCAATAACTCCCACGCCATCTTCGCCATAGACACCCGCACCTTCAAGGAGGTAGGGCGCATTGTCAATTTCACCTCGCCCCGCTACATCCACTTCATCTCCGACACCAAGGCCTACGTTACGCAGATTTGGGACAACCGAATTTTTATCGTAAATCCCAAGCGCTACGAGATTACGGGATATATAGAGGTGCCAAATATGACTATGGAGAGCGGTTCGACAGAGCAGATGGTGCAGTGGGGTAAGTACCTCTATGTAAATTGCTGGTCGTACCAAAACCGAATCCTCAAAATCGACACCGAAACAGATACCGTGGTTGATGAACTCACGGTGGGAATCCAACCCACATCGCTTGTTCTGGATTGCAACGATAAACTCTGGACCATCACTGACGGAGGCTACGCAGGCTCGCCCTATGGACACGAAGCCCCATCGCTCTATCGCATTGATGCCGAGTCGTTCACCATCGAAAAGCAGTTTCGATTTGAGTTTGGCGACGCTCCCTCCGAGGTGCAGCTCAACGGCACGGGGGATAGGCTCTATTGGCTCAACGATGATGTGTGGGAGATGGATGTGACCGCAGAGTGTGTGCCGAGCGAGCCCTTCCTGCCATACAACGGTACGCTCTACTATGGACTCACAGTGAGCCCCTACAATGGCGATGTCTATGTGGCGGATGCGATTGACTATGTTCAGCAGGGCAAGGTCTATCGCTACTCGAAAGAGAGGGAGTTGCTCGATAGTTTCTATGTGGGTATCATCCCGGGTGCATTTTGTTGGAAATAGTCCGAAATTATGAAAATTATCCTCTCCATAATAGCACTTATACTCTGCCATACCTCACTCTTTGCGCAAGAGGTCGAGTGGCACAAGCGGCTCCACGCCATACCCGAAGTAACCGTCTATGGCAAACGCCCCCTGAAAGAGATTGGCACGCAGCAGACCAAGTTCGACTCGGTGGTGCTGAAAGAGAGTGTAGCCCTCTCAATGGCAGACATTCTCACCTTTAACTCCTCGATTTTTGTCAAGAGCTATGGTCGTGCAACCCTCTCTACGGTCGCCTTTCGTGGAACTTCTGCCTCCCACACGCAGGTGACTTGGAATGGTATGCGCATCAACAACCCTATGCTCGGTATGACCGACTTCTCAATGATTCCCTCCTACTTCATCGACGACGCCTCGCTACTGCACGGTACCTCCTCGGTCAATGAGACGGGTGGCGGTATGGGTGGTGCCGTCAAACTCTCCACCAAACCCGCCCAGAGCGATGGTTTTGGGGTGCAATACATTCAAGGTCTGGGTTCTTTTAGGACCTTTGATGAGTTCCTGCGCCTGACCTATGGCGACGAGAGTTGGCAGGTATCAACCCGTGCGGTATTCTCCACCTCGCCCAATGATTTCGAGTATCGCAACCACGACAAGAAGGAGAATATCTACGATGATGATATGAAAATCATTGGTCAGTATTACCCCACAGAGCGAAACCGTAGTGGCTCGTTTAGAGATTTTCACCTTTTACAAGAGGCATATTATAATACGGGGCGGGGCGACCGCTTCGGGCTCAACGGGTGGTTTATCAATTCCAACCGCGAACTCCCAATGCTCACTACCGACTACGGCAACGCCACCGATTTCGACAACCGCCAAAGGGAGGAGACCTTCCGAGGCATCCTCTCGTGGGACCACCTCGGCGAGCAGTGGAAGGTTGCGATCAAGGCGGGCTACATCCACACTTGGATGGCATACGACTATAAGCGTGATGTGGGCAACGGTACAATGGCACATATGACCCGCTCTCGCAGTAAGATAGACACCTTCTATGGTCAAGCCGAGGGCGAGTACTATATCGGTAGCGATTGGCTTTTCACCGCCAACCTCTCAGTCCATCAGCACATTGTGCAGAGCGAGGATAAAAACATCATCCGTCAAGACGGAAACAAGGCGATTATAGGATACCGCAAAGGTCGTGCGGAACTATCGGGAGTGCTCTCCGCCAAGTGGCGACCCACCGACCGATTCGGCATTTCGGCAACCCTGCGCGAGGAGATGTATGGCACCGAGTGGACACCACTTATTCCTGCTCTGTTTATAGATGGAGTACTCTCTGAGAGGGGCAACATCACAGCCAAAGCTTCCCTGTCGCGCAACTATCGCTTTCCCACGCTCAACGACCTCTACTTCCTTCCTGGTGGCAATCCCGACCTCAAAAAGGAGAGCGGTTGGACCTACGATGCAGGACTCTCGTTTGCCGCTGGCAGAGAGGGGAGTTATTCATTGAGCGGCTCGGCAAGTTGGTTTGAGTCCTACATTCACGATTGGATACTCTGGCTACCGACCGTTAAGGGTTTCTTCTCGCCCAAGAACATTAAGGATGTACACGCCTATGGCATTGAGGCAAAGGCAAATCTCTCGGTAGCACTCACCCCAGAGTGGCACCTCTCAATAGATGGCAACTACTCGTGGACACCCTCCATTAACGAGGGCGAACCCATGAGCGAGGCGGACCGCTCGGTGGGCAAGCAGCTCCCATATATACCCCGTCACTCGGCAAACCTCACTGGAAGAATCTCGTGGCGCAGTTGGTCATTCCTCTATAAGTGGTGCTACTACTCGGAACGCTTTACGATGTCCTCCAACGACCTCACGCTGACGGGCAAACTCCCCAAATACTTTATGAGCAATATCACGCTCGAAAAAGCACTTTCGTTCAGTTGGGCTGACATCTCTCTGAAAGGTACAATTAACAACCTCTTCGACGAGGAGTATCTCTCGGTGCTCTCGCGACCAATGCCTGGTATCAACTTCGAGTTTTTCATCGGCATCACGCCCAAGTGGAGTAAGAAATAATAAGTATATTTGTGGCTATGATTGAGTACACACGAGAGGAACTGACACAAACCATCCCCACCGAGGAGCTCTTCCGACGCTTCCACAATGAGGAGGTGGTGGGTGGCTATTGCCGCGAGTGCGAAAACTATGGTAGGAGTTGGGGATGCCCGCCATTCGACTTCGATGCGAAGGAGCGACTGCGCCAATATCAGAATGTATTGCTAATTGCCACAAAAATCACCCCACGAGAACAAGGTTTACCTCTGGATGTTGCCGAGGAGTTGATTTTGCCGGAGCGCAGACAGATTGATAAACACCTGCTCCGTTTGGAAAAGGAGCATAATGGCTTGGCGTGTTCCTATGTCGGAAAATGTTACTATTGCGCCGAAGAAGAGAGCTGCTCGCGCCTGTGTGGAGAGCCTTGCCGGCACCCCCAATTTGTCCGCCCCTCGCTCGAAGCCTATGGCTTTGATGTCGCCCAAATGACCGAGCAAGTGTTTGGGCTTAAACTGCTTTGGGGCAAAGCGGGCCTCCTTCCCGACTACTTGGTAATAGTCTGCGCACTCTTCCATAATGAAACCGAGCACGATATTGGATGAGTTCCACAAAAGTATACACAACCAAATGGGCTTTATAAAGAAATCTATTACATCCCATTCCCTATTATTTTAACATCTTCAATGCACAGATCCTTGAGGAGATCAAAGCGGGTAAGCCGCTATTCGGTAAAGATGGAGCACTTGCTCCGATGATTGAGAACATAGTCAATGCGGTCCTGGAGGGAGAGATGGATGCTCACATTCGCATTCGACGAGGCTCGGAAGGAGCATCCTCTTGAAATCCTCGACGGTATGGATACAGCTACTTGTTCGAGCGGTAATCCCGGGGAGACAGTCCTGTTTCACGACGGAAGAAACGGGAGAAAAGAGTGGCTTCAGTAAAATTCAGTTCAAAAGCAATATCGCTGATCGGGCGGTCAGTATAACGCAATA
>JAZNNC010000009.1:0-12801 GCA_045580045.1 Tidjanibacter sp. | reverse complement strand
ATTAATAAAAAAGACGAACAAAATAAGGATCAGAATCGACTACAATATGAACTTTACGGTTTAAATATGGTGCAAGATCTATTTGGGGGATATTACGAATTATCCCCTAGTAAGGTTGTACTATTTTTAAATACATTGTTGTGTGATGATATACTTGACTCAATAGATATAACATGGGTCCCAAGCTTTTCAATAGACAATTTGAGTGAGGGTGAAAAACAAATGATTTTATCAATAGGATTAAGTTTGGTGCTGAATCAAAGCAATCTTCTATTCCTACTAGACGAACCTGATGTTTCTTTGCATCCAAAATGGCAGCAAGATTTCATTGCTAATTTCACAAATGGGCTGAATAATGAATCCATGGCGATTATTACTACGCACAATCCTATACTTATAGGAAGTAGTAATAGAACAGATATCCATATTATTGAGGCCGGCAATGAAAAACCAAACGAATATTACTCACGCGGTAGAGATGTCAATTCTTTGTTATATGATTATTTTGGAGTAAATGAGCGTAATGAGTTTGGTGAAATACTTATTTCTAAATTTTACGATGCAATGACAAGGAAAGACTATGATGCCGCTGAGGAAATACTTAAGGAACTACATGACGAGTTCGGAAATGGTGATTTGACAGTTATTAAGGCGGATTCTATTTTTGATGATTTAGCGGAATAATATGAGATTTATAAATGAACGAAATAGGGAACCTCGAGAATTATCAGAGTATAGAGACACTACCCCAGATGCGACATATGATGATTTACGCTGTAAAGAACAAATTAGACAAAGCCTAGTTAACGAACAAGGTTATATATGTGCATATTGTATGGGGAAAATAGATGTTAATGACTCTACAATAGAGCATTATATCTCACAGAAAAGACACAAAGATTCCCCATATTCAGAGGAAGAACACAAGAAACAGTCGTTATTATATTCTAATATGTATGGGGTATGTATTAATAATGCCGAGCATTGTGATAAAAAACGAGGGAATATTCCTATCAATATACTAGACCCACATCTTGATTCATGCGAAGAACTAATAACCTACAATTTAAATGGAGAAATTATACCTGCTGGTAGAGATAAAGAAAAAGTTCAAACGGATATTGATTTGCTTGGACTTAATTGTAAACATCTAAAAAAAGGAAGAGTTGCCGCAATGGATGAAGTTTGGGATAGGTTTCGGGTAGACTTTAGCAAGGAAACATGGTCTAAAAAACTCTTTCTAGAAAAAGCAGATTATTATCGGAATAAACAAAGAAGAAGGGGCGGGAGATATAAATTCCATGCATATTGTAATTTTATAGCATGGTATTTTAGTTAT
Source organism: Tidjanibacter sp. (assembly GCA_045580045.1). Classification (GTDB taxonomy): domain Bacteria; phylum Bacteroidota; class Bacteroidia; order Bacteroidales; family Rikenellaceae; genus Tidjanibacter. The sequence goes on along the minus strand of JAZNNC010000009.1, from coordinate 11,462 downwards.
TATGCGGATAATTATAAATCTATGATATAATATTTATGGGCAAGACAGTAACTACATACTTAATTGACGGAGATCCAAAAGGAACTCAATATGCATTCATCAGCAACAAGATTTGCCAGATGTTTGTTGTACCACGCTCAAATCTTGCATATCTGAATACGCAGGAGAAGTTGCAGAAGCCTGCATTTTATATTTTGTTGGGCGAAGATGAAGCAACGAAGCCGCAAGCATATATCGGAGAAACCGAGAATTTTCGTGAGCGAGTGAAGGATCACGATAGCAAGAAATCGTTCTGGCAAAAGGCTCTCATATTCGTATCAAAAGATGCAGATATGACTAAAGCCGATGTGCAATATCTAGAACACAAAGCAATAGCTGAGGCAAAGAAGGCGAATGCTTTTGTGTTGAGTGACAATAAGCAGACACCTAAGGCTCCAAACCTGCCCGAATATCAACAAGATTCAATGGATGAATTCTTTGAGGATGTTAAGTTTTTAGCCTCATTTATTGGCTGCAGTATCTTCGAGGTATCACAACCAAAGGCAGAACATATATTCTACACTAGGGGTCGAGGTTGTGATGCAAGAGGCTTTTATAGCTCCAATGGGTTTACCGTGTTAAAGGGTAGTGTAATAGCCAAAAGTGCTGTACCTTCTCTCAAATGGTCAGACAAGCGTAACAACTTGGTTAGCGAGTACACCGCAATAGAAGGCGACAAACTTGTTATGACTTCTGATAAGACATTTACAAGTCCAAGCACAGCTGCCGACTTCTGCATTGGCAGCAGTAATAACGGATGGCTTGTATGGAAAGACAATGATGGTAATACTTTAGATTCAGTTTATAGAACACAATTAGAATAAAATATGACCAAAATATCCATTCGATTTTATAATGACCGTGAGGTGCGAGCTGTTTGGGATGAGGAAAATTCCAAATGGTGGTTCTCTGTGCTCGATATCGTCGGAGTGCTGAACGACCAAGACGACTACCAGAAAAACCGAAACTACTGGAAGTATCTCAAAACAAAACTCAAAGGCGAGAATAGCGAAGTGGTTAGTGGCACTAACCAGTTGAAATTGCTTGCGCCCGATGGCAAGCGACGACTTGCTGATGTCCTTGATTACGATGGCGTTCTGCTCCTCGTAAAGAGTTTTCCTAACGCCCGTGCGATGCGCTTTGTCGAGTGGTTTACCAATAGCGATGAGACTATTGACGGCAAGAGCAAGTCTAAGGCATACGCCCTTTTTGAGAGTAGTTTAATCGACAATATCGAGGTCGGCACAGTAAAAGGCTTGCAGCAGATCCACGCCTACCTGTTTGGTGGTTTGTACGATTTTGCCGGTCAAATTCGCACGGTGAATATCGCCAAGGGTAGTTTTCAGTTTGCGATGGCGCAATTCCTTCCGCAGACACTTGCAACTATCGAGCAGATGCCCGAAACGAATTTCGAGGAGATTGCCGACAAGTATGTCGAGATGAACATCGCTCATCCATTCCGTGAGGGCAATGGTCGTGCGACCCGTATATGGCTCGATCTGATTCTCAAAAAGCAGTTGCAACAATGCGTTGATTGGAGTAAGATTGACAAGAAAGACTACCTGTATGCGATGCAAAAGAGTGTTGCCGACTCGTCAGATATCAAGCGACTTTTGCAGTCTGCTTTGACCGACAAAATCAACGACCGTGAAACCTTTATGAAGGGTATCGACTATTCGTACTACTACGAGCAGGAGGAGTAAAAATCGCTCAAAATCACCCCTTGATTTCGATGCAAAATTGTGAAAAAATCGAGTGATACAATTATGGAAATGGCCTTTTTCGAGCCGTTGTCAAATCATATGTGATTGAAACATTGTGTATTAACGCTATGGTTCAAGGATTCTGGTGGCACCACTTAAAGAAAACGACAAATTAGTCAAAACGCTGTATTTCAACAAAATACGGCGTGTTTTCTTTTTGTATTATATGCCCATTTAGGGTGTTTCGTAGCAACTGAAAGTGTGCAAATCGAGTACAATTTTGAATCTCGAAAAAATGTACTCGAATTAGACCGTAATTAATCCATTCTCACCGTTTTACACCACTCTTTATCAGGTAGCGAATTGCATTTGTACGTATTATCCAAGACTACTCTTTGTATTGGCGAGTCAGTTTGTGAACAATAGTCATTTGTGCTAATAGGGTGCTTATATCGAATGGCATTGGTAGTTTATCGCTGGCATTTTTTTTATAATTTTGACCATCAGAGATATTTTAGGAGAGAATATCACAATATTAACAACTTCAACGAGTCCTGCCGAATGGCTGGATGACAAATTTACAGATATCTTTAAGTTTAGGATAGCAAAGGCAGAGTGTCATAGCTTAACAACTATTAAGGCACCTCTCAAAAGAGTCAATAAACCCGATTGGCAATGCCATTGCCTTAATTGTCATCACGAATGGAAACTATTTAGAGAATGATTAGGGAAGCAATATTTCTTGGTATTGCTGAAAATATACCGATTTAGAATCAACATTGCCAAATCTCATAAAATTATAGAGGTTGACAAAAAAAACACGAGACCTACCTATGTTAAGGACAGGTCTCGTTTTTTTATGGCTATCTCCAATCCCATTGGGGATGTGCGGGGTCGGCGGCGGTGAGGGCTTCGGCAAGCGAGAGTCCCAGAGCCTTTGCAACACCCTCGCCATAGGTGGGGTCGGCACGGTGGCAGTTGCGGATATGTCGCTGTTTTATAAACAGTTCCGCATCGCCCATAGCGCGGGCTGTATTCTCACAAGTGGCTCGTTGGTCGTCGGCCGACATCAGTCGCCACAGTTTGCCCGGCTGCGTATAGTAGTCGCTATCAAGTTCGCGCTCGTCGTAGTTATAGACCTCGCCCGTAACCGCCAGAGGAGGCTCCTTCATCGTGGGTTGGTCTTGCCACTCGCCATAACTATTCGGCTCATAGGAAATTGTGCGACCTGCATTGTCGTCGGTGCGCATCTGCCCGTCGCGGTGGTAGGAGTGGTATGGGCAACGGGGTTTGTTGATAGGTATCAAATGGTGGTTTACGCCCAAGCGGTAGCGCTGTGCATCGCCGTAGGAGAAAAGCCTGCCCTGCAACATCTTATCGGGCGAGAAGCCTATGCCGTCTATTACATTCATCGGGTTGAACGCCGCCTGCTCAGTCTCGGCAAAGAAGTTCTCGGGATTGCGGTTAAGCTCCAAAATACCAACGTCGTGCAAAGGAAAATCGCCGTGATACCACACCTTCGTCAAATCAAACGGATTGATATGATACTCGCGCGCCTCATCCACCGTCATCAACTGCACCTGCATCAGCCAACGAGGATAATCCCCTCGCTCAATCGCTTCAAATAGGTCGCGCTGGTGCGACTCGCGGTCTTTGGCAATAACGGCCTCTGCCTCCTCGTCGGTCATATTTTTAATTCCCTGCAAGGTGCGCAGATGGAATTTAACCCAAGTGCGGCGGTTGTCGGCATTGATAAAGCTATAAGTATGGCTACCAAAGCCGTGCATATGGCGGAACGAGTAGGGAATACCTCGTGGCGACATCGTAATCGTTACCTGATGTAGCGCCTCGGGCAAAAGTGTCCAAAAGTCCCAATTACTATTTGCCGAACGCATACCCGTACGCGGGTCACGCTTGATGGCGTGGTTGAGGTCGGGGAATTTCAGAGGGTCACGCAGGAAGAATACTGGGGTATTGTTGCCCACCAAATCCCAGTTGCCCGTGTCGGTATAGAATTTCATCGCAAAGCCACGAATGTCGCGCTCAGCATCGGCAGCACCACGCTCGCCCGCAACGGTCGAAAAACGGACAAAACAGTCGGTCTTTTTGCCCACCTCGGCAAAAATGGAGGCTCGGGTGTAGGCAGTGATGTCGTGCGTAACGGTGAATGTACCGTAGGCTCCCGAGCCTTTGGCGTGCATACGCCTTTCGAGGATTACCTCTCGGTCGAAGTGTGCGAGTTTCTCCGTAAACCAAGGGTCCTGCAATGTTACGGGGCCACGCACCCCTGCGGTCTGTGTGTTCTGATTGTCGGCAATGGGGCGGCCATTCTCGGCCGTCAGATGTTTTTTATCGTTCTGTTTCATAGCGGGAATTTGTAAGTATCTGTGATTTAATTCCCAAAATTGTGCCACAAAACAGAATGTGGGGCTTCGTAATGCTCCTCTTTTTGCTATCTTTGCGAAAACTACACTTGTTATGAAACGACTATTGATTATCGGCCTATTGTTTATGGTTGCTTGCGGTGGGAGCACAAAGTCCACCGACAAACTGCTTGCCGAGGTTAGGGAGGCCGACCAAGGCATACGGCACCAAATGGCAGCACTGACAAAAGCCGTAGCCATCGAAGGGCACGCCGAACTCATTGATTCGCTAATCCTCACAAGTGAGCAGGTGGAGCGCATCGACACCCGAAACGTGGTCATCGTGGACAGTCTGCTACAAGGCGGGCTCCCCGAGGGGCTCTCCACCGAGTCCTACAAAACCATTTGGCTCGTGATTGACCACGCACCACTACAAACGCAACAAAAGCACCTTCCGCTCATTGAGCAGATGGCCGCACAAGGTCTTATCGGCCAGAGCGACTATGCTACCCTCTTTGACCGAATAGCAATGGGCCAACACAAGCCACAACGATATGGTAGTCAGGCCGTTCAGTTCGGCACAGACGAGAAGCAACACCTCTATCTGTGGCCGGTGGAGTGCGTTCAAAAATTAGACTCTTTGCGCACAGCAGTTGGGATGTCGCCCATTGGCGAATACCTCCAACAATTGACCGAAGCAACGGGCATTGAGGCTCAATTTGACACTGCAATCACGGTGGAAGAAATGGAGCGTTTGCGAGGCAGAGGGCAGCAGTAGAACATCAACTCAATCAGCGCAATATGAACTTTCGGACTTTTGGTAAGCAGGGGGCTCCGGTGGTGATGTTAATCCCCGGGCTTGGTGTATCTTATGAGATTTTCACCCCGTTGATTAACCTTCTTAAAGAGAGGTTTCATATTGTTGCTGTGGAGGTAGATGGATTCACGTTGGGCGCACACTCCACATTCACATCCATTGACGACCAAGCGGCACAAGTAGCCAACCACATTGCCACACACCACGGTGGGCACATTGCGTGCGCCTATGGGCCCTCGTTGGGAGGTAAGATTGTGTCGCGCCTATTGGAGCGAGGCGAGGTCGTCATTGACCACTCCATTATGGATGCCGCTCCCCTACTACCACTCCCTCGTTGGTTGGTGGGCCCTTTGAGGCACCTGCAAGCAGTCAACGTGTGGACCTGCTACCATTGGACCGGATTTTGGCGCAGGGTGTTCCATTCACACTATTTTGACGTGTTGTTGGACGAGTGCCGAAAAGTTTACCCCTATGGTGGCAAACGTGCGGTGTTGGATGGCTACAAGTCGGTCTATACCAATCGGTTGAACTCCATCGCCGGTGGCGACATCCACTATTGGTATGGCACAAAGGAGGCCTTTGTGGCCAAGCCACAAGTAGCCCATCTCAAATCACTCTGCCCGGATGTACAGGTTGAGATTTTCAAGGGACTCAATCACGGTCAACTGCTGATTGAGCACCCCGACAAGGTGGCCGAAAGGATTAGCAAAATGGTGGCAAAAGAGGCAATATCTCTATGCCAACAGACAATAGATGTGGGTGTTTAGCACAAAATAGCATCCGTTTCGCAAAACTCACCTTAGAATAACGCAGCGTGTTTTGTTGCGGACCAACGAAGAGTGTAGCGACGATAGTTGGCTTTTTGTGTCGAAAGGAGCAAAAACTATTTCGTTTGCAAGGTCTGCGATGAGCCTGTCGCGTATTTGCGAGTTGTATAACGCGGAGTGTGAGCTATTTCGGAACGACACAAAAAGCACCCTGCCTTCCTCATAGGCCTCCTGCAAATGGGCCGGAATTTGGCGATAGAGCGAGCGTCCCATAGCAACAACCACCGAGCAACCATTAGCAAGCAAAACATCCAACACAGCCCGTTCTATGAGCGAGCGGAAACCGCTAATTATAATCTTATTAGTCTGTGCCATTGCAAGTGCCCATTGCTCAGCCACAGCGAGTGCTTCGGTGGGTGCTGTGCGAGATGCAAAGAATGCCACCAAATATCTTCCCAAAAGGTTTTTATTTCCGGATAAGTCCATAAAAAAAGCGCAGACCACTGCATTCACTTATCCCACTTCGAGGCCTTGGCTGCCTAACTCCTGAATAAGCAACACAGATAGCCCACGCCGGAGTATATATCACACACACCGAGCCACTCTCGGTGGAGAGAATATACATCCTTGGTGGACATCCGATTGTGCATCTTCAAGAGAATCTAAACTGCCAAGTTTTTGAAGTGGAAGATTACAACAATATAACGTCAACTAATATGTAATTGGCTCAACGGCAAAGCCGTAAGCCGAAACAAAGATACGTATTTTTTTCACATAAGAGAGAAAACAGTGTAAAAATGAGCAATTTTGCCCATTTTCATACCACAGAACAAAAAAAAGAGCAACCCCAAAATTTCGGAGTTGCTCTTTCCGTAGATATTCTATCGTTCCGAAGGATTAGATCTCCACTGCTTTGTAGCGGGGAACAAGCACCTTCATAATCACCCAACCAATCAGGTAGGCAACAGCACAGAACGAGAACATAATCATATAGCCGGCCTCCTTGCCCTCGAAGCCAAAGAGAGTCATACCGCTCGAAGCACTGAAATCAAACAGCGCACCTGCACCCTTCTGGATAAGGAACGAGCCGATACCACCAGCCATACCACCGATACCGGTGATGGTTGCAATCATACTCTTGGGGAACATATCACCAATGGTCGAGAACAAGTTTGCACTCCAAGCCTGATGGCCTGCACCTGCAATACCAATCAGCACTACGGGCCACCACATCGAAACGTGGGCCAAAGGCTGGGCTGCCAATGCTACCAGCGGGAAGAAGGCAAAAATCAACATTGCCAACATACGACCTGCATAGGGGTTCATCTTCTTCTTGTCCACAAACAGAGTGGGAAGATAGCCACCTGCGATAGAAGCCATCACGATAAGGTAGAGCAGACCAAGAGCCAACTGGAACTTGATGTCGGTCGAAGCCAAGCCGTAGGTAGTTTTCAGATAGGAAGGCATCCAGAACAGGAAGAACCACCAAACGCCATCGGTCATAAACTTACCAACGATGAAAGCCCAAGTCTGACGGAATTTGAAGCACTGCCACAACGAAACCTTCTTGGCGGGAGCCTCCTCCACTGCGGGAGCAGCTTTCTCCTCCTCCACAACATCGTCCGAGAGAATGTAGGCCAACTCTGCCTCGTTCACTGCGGGGTTCTTCTCAGGTTTCTTGTAGATGAACTGCCAGAAGCCCATCCAGATAAAGCCAAGACCACCAATGATGATGAAGGCAGCCTCCCAACCCCATTTTGCAGCCAAAGGAGGAATGCAGAAGGGAGCGATGAGTGCACCGATGGTCGAACCTGCGTTGAAGATACTTGTTGCAAATGCGCGGTCACGTTTGGGGAAGTACTCGGCAGTTGCCTTGATTGCTGCGGGGAAGTTACCTGCCTCACCAAGTGCCAACACACAGCGGGCAATGATGAAGAAGGTCGAACTAATCAGCGCAATGCGGGCAGTAATCTCGGCTCCGGTAACAATGGCGAGGTTATCCACACCAACGATATTCTCGGTCAGAATACCGCAAATTGCGTGGATACAAGCACCAAATGACCAAATACCAATACTCCACATATAACCCTTCTTGGTGTCGAGCCAGTCCACAAAGCGGCCGGCGAACAACATTGCAATTGCATAGAAGAGCGAGAAGATACCGGTGATGTTACCATAATCCGAGTCGGTCCAGTGGAACTCGGGACGAATGAAGTCCTCGAAGGTGAGCGAAAGCACCTGACGGTCGAGGTAGTTGACGGTTGTTGCGAAGAACAACATCGCGCAAATCACCCAACGGTAGTTGGTTTTGCGACCTGTTTGAATTTTACTCATTAGTTTTAATAGTTTTGTTTATTTGTTTTTTGGTGTAGTCTACATTGTGCTCTACTCGGCAACAATCTGTACTTGCAGGGGTGCCTTCTTGGCGGCAACCACCTCGGCCATCATAGCATCGAAAGCCTCTTTGGTGGGAACGTCCACTGCGGTAACCTTGTTCCACAAACCGCCCCACCAATAGGTGAGCACCTCACCCTCGGAAAGGGTGTTATAGACAGCTGCGTGGCCATAGGCACCTTTGGGCTTATCGTCGCCCTTGTTCCAGAAGCGGTCCTCAGCACCCTCCCAACCTTCGGGGAAGTACATTGCCAAGTAGAGTTCGCCGGCCTCGGCAGGCTCCACAGGCTCTGCATAGGTAACATAGCCCTGCTCGGCGTTGTAGGTAGTGCGGGGAGTTTTCTCGTGCAGCACAATACCGCTCATAGCCTCATAGTCGCCCTCCGAGCCATTGTAGCAAACGGTGGTTTTATTGAGGAACGAGCCGTGGTCAATACTAATGGTGCGGGTTTCGGTAACCGTACGCTCACCAATGGTGGTGGGCAGGTAGGTCAGTTTGGCCGTAAAGCGCAACGGACCATTGTCCAAAATCTCGCACTCCGAGTAGCAGTAGGGATAGACGATGGTCTTACCGTCAAGCAGCGCAGTAGCACCTGCACCGAGGGTGGGACCAACCTTGTAGTGGTCAAAGCCGTTGCCGTGGTCGTTGTGGTACGACACCGAAGCAGCCAGCTCTTGGGCTGCCTTTTTGTCGGTCTTCTTCAACTCGGCAATCTTGGCCCTCGTTTCGGGGTTGAGTTCAAGAGCGTAGCGAGCCTCCACAACGGGGAGTTCGGTGTTGTTTTTCAGCCACACATCGTGGCCGAAAGCCCTCTCGCCGCTTGCCTGCAAAGCAGGGCCATAGGCACGGAAAGCAATCAGGTTGCTCTCCCAAGCGATGTCGTCAACCCTCTCGGGATAGACCTTACCACAAGCATAGGTCTGGTAGTCGGCAGCCTCTCCCTCCTTAACGGTGTAGATAACCTTAGCGGCACCATCCACATCGGCACGGAAGATGAGTTTGCCATCATGGGTGATTTGCGAAGGCACTTCCACGCCCTCGGCATCCACCACCACAAGGCCTGCACCCTCGGTCAAACCGAGCGCAGCAACCTCCACCTCCACCATCTCGCCCGAGCGAGCGGCATCGGTAGGGTTGGTTACAGCCACCTTAACACTCGGTGCGCTGCAACCAACCAACATAACCAAAAGCAATGTAAGCAGTGCTTTCATAGTTGCAAAGAACGTCTTTGAGTTTCAACTATTGGGGCTGCTTACCGATGTATGCCAAGATACCGCCATCCACGTAGAGGATGTGGCCATTGACAGCATTAGAAGCCTCCGAAGCCAAGAACACAGCAGGACCGGTCAACTCTGCGGCATCCAGCCAGCGACCTGCGGGGGTCTTTGCGCAGATGAACGAATCGAAGGGGTGGCGGCTACCATCGGGCTGTACCTCGCGCAGAGGAGCAGTCTGGGGAGTGGCAATATAGCCGGGGCCGATACCGTTGCACTGGATGTTGTACTCACCATACTCCGAGCAGATGTTGCGGGTGAGCATCTTCAAACCGCCCTTTGCAGCAGCGTAAGCCGACACGGTCTCGCGGCCCAACTCCGACATCATCGAGCAGATGTTGATAATCTTACCGCTGCGTTTGGCCATCATTGCGGGCAGAACAGCCTTCGACACGATGAAAGGAGCATTCAAGTCAATATCGATAACCTTGCGGAAATCGGCAGCCTCCATCTCGTGCATAGGGATACGGCGGATGATACCGGCGTTGTTCACCAAAATATCAATGGTGCCAACCTCCTCGGCAATTTTGGCAACCATAGCCTGAACTGCGGGCTCATCGGTAACGTCGCAAACGTAGCCGTGAGCAGCAATACCCTTCTCTTTGTAGGCAGCCATACCCTTATCTACCAACTCCTGATTGATGTCGTTGAAGCAGATGGTTGCGCCCTGCTCTGCAAATGCCGAAGCGATAGCAAAACCGATACCATAGGAAGCACCTGTTACGAGGGCCACTTTACCCTCCAAAGAAAAATTCAAATATGGATTCATAATCTTTGTGTTTGTTTAGTTATTTGTTTGTCTGATTTGTCTGATTCCTACAATCTACTCTCTCTCCCACCCTATTTCAGGTCGGTAATGAGCGAGAAGTCTTGGTCGCCATAGTCGAGGTTCTCACCACCCATACCCCAAATGAAGGTGTAGTTGTTGGTGGCAGCAGCCGAGTGGATACTCCACTCAGGCGAGAGAACTGCTTGGTCGCCCTTCATCCAGATATGGCGGGTTTCGTCAACCTCACCCATAAAGTGGCAAATGGCCTGATCCTCGGGAATGTCGAAGTAGAAATATGCCTCCATCCTGCGCGAGTGAACGTGAGCAGGCATAGTGTTCCAAACGCTACCGGGGGCAAGTTCGGTCATACCCATCTGCAACTGGCAAGTAGGAAGCACCTGATTTACAATCATCTTGTTGATGTTGCGGTCGTTGGAGCCTTCGAGCGAGCCCATATGAGCCACGATGGCGTTATCTTTGGTAACCTTCTTGTCGGGATAGTTGCGGTGAGCGGTGAGCGAGTTGAAATAGAACTTGGCAGGAGTAGCCTCGTCTGCGCTCTCGAAATATACCTCCCTATCGCCCGAGCCGAGGTAGAGAGCCTCCTTGTAGTCCAGCTCAAACACGTCGTTGCCAACGCGCACGATACCTTTACCCTTGCCAACATTGAAGATACCCAACTCCCTGCGAGTGAGGAAATAGGGAGCCTTCAAGGGGTCAATAGCCTCCAATTTGAGGCTCTCGCCCACGGGCATTGCACCACCAACGACCATACGGTCATACATCGAATAGACCATATTAACCTCGTTTGCAACGAAGAGAGTCTCAATCAGAAAATCCCTACGAAGGCGTTTGGTGTCATAACTCTTTGCATCCTCGGGGTGGGCTGCATAGCGAATTTCATAGTTTGTTTTCATAATGCTCTTATTAAGTTTTTTAGGTTAAATCTCTTATGTTCTCTCTCGGCTATTTCCTGCAAGCAGCCACGATAGCCAGTGCCTCACGGCACTTGTCGGTTACTGCCTGCCAATTCTCGGCTTTGAGGTCGGCCTTGGGGAAGAGTTTGGAGCCCATACCCACACAGAACACGCCCGAAGCGAACCATTTGCCGAGGTTCTCCTCGGTGGGTTCCACTGCGCCCGTAGCCATAATGTTGGCCCAAGGCAGAGGAGCCTTGATGTTCTTCACAAAGTCGGGACCGCCCACACAGCCTGCGGGGAAGATTTTGGTTACATCGCAACCCAACTCCTGTGCATAGCTAATCTCGGTAACGGTACCGCATCCGGGCACGTAGGGCACCAAGTGGCGGTTGCAAAGCCTTGCAACCTCGGGATT
>JAZNNC010000008.1:0-9516 GCA_045580045.1 Tidjanibacter sp. | reverse complement strand
GGTGGTAACCATCGGCTCCTTCGATGGTGTCCACTCCGGCCACCTTGTGATGCTGCGCAAAGTAGAAGAGGTGGCACGCAAGGTGGGTGGCAACAGCGTGGTCATTACCTTCTCGCCCCACCCTCGCGAGATACTACCCGGTGGTGGCAACGTGGAGATTCTCTCCACCGCACCCGAAAAGATTGCACTCCTTGACGAGGCGGGAGTGGACCACCTCATCGTGGCACGCTTCTCGCCCAACTTTGCAGCGCGCACGGCAGAGGAGTTTGTGAGAGATTTCTTGGTGGAAAAACTCCACATTCACACTCTCGTTGTGGGCTACAACCACCGCTTCGGTAGCGACGGTAAGCAAACCCCCAGCGACCACTTTGAGCGTTTGGGCAAGCTCTATGGTTTCGACGTGGTGCGTTGTTCGGCACTCACAATGGATGGCGGCAAGATTAGTTCGACCATCATACGAGGTCTGCTGGCCGAGGGCGACTTGGATGGTGCTGCGGCAATGTTGGGCCACCGCTATTTTGTAACCTCAACGGTTGAAAGAGGTTGTCTGGCGCACCTGATGACCAACAAGATGATGCCTCCCGTGGGCCGCTACTTGGTGGACGTGGCCGGCGAACGTGATATTTTGGACAGAGATGAGGAGTGTGGCATAAGACTCGAAAGCGGCCGCACCATAAGGGACGAGGTTCGCATCACGTTCCTCGAAAGACTCCCCGACGAGGAGGAATAGCCCCCCGCAGAATAAACGATAGGATATTTATTTATGGTAATTTACGAAAAAGATGTAACGCTCCGAGTACGCTACAAGGAGACCGACCAGATGGGGTTTGTACACCACTCCAACTACCCCGTTTACTATGAGTATGCACGCACCGAATTACTCCGACAAATGGGTGCCAGCTACAAGATGATGGAAGAGATGGGTGTGATGATGCCTGTGAGGGAGGTGGGGATGAAGTTCTTTACCCCCGCACGCTACGACGACCTGCTGACCATCAAGTGTAGGATGAACGAGATAACGGGTGCAAGACTCCGTTTCGACCACGAGATACACAACGAGGCCGGCGAATTGATAAACACCGGATTTGTGGAGTTGGTCTTTGTGAACACCACCACCCGTCGTCCCTGCCACGCCCCACAGTGGTTTGTGGACCTTTTCAAAAAGGAGTAGGAAGTTTATTCATTTTGCTCTTTTAGGTTGTTTGCGACTAAAAAAGAACATCGTAAACAAATTCAAACAGCGCCCAAGATTTATGCTCCGTTTTATTGGAGCCAACAAAGCCCTCAATGAGTCCCCCAAAGACGTTGAGGGCTTTGCTCTTTTAAACTAAATTTCCATTTTCCATTTTCAATTCTCAATTTTATTTGTATCTTTGAAGGTTAGATTGGCATTGGTGTAAACCGATGTGAACAAAAATTGAAAACGACAAACATAAAATAATAAAAATCAAACGGTTATGAAATTTACAATCTCATCTTCGGCTCTTCTCTCGACTTTATCGACAACCGGTAAGGTGGTGAGCAACAAGAACACTCTGCCCATTTTGGACTACTTCCTCTTCGACCTCAAAGACGGTATCCTCAAAGTTACCGCCTCCGACCTCGAAACAACCCTCATCACCACCGTAGCGGTGGATGGTGTGGAGAGGGAGGGCACCATTGCTGCTCCCGTGAAGCTGATGCTCGACTCCCTGAAAGAGTTCTCCGAGCAGCCACTCACCATCGAGGCCGACGAGAACACTTGGGAGATAACCGTGAGTTGGAAGAGCGGCTCGCTCAAAATTCCCGGAACATCGGGTTTGGGCTATCCCGCACTCCCCGAACTCGGTGAGGATAAATCGGAGGTTGAGATGGATGTGGATATGATGATTGGCGGTATCAACAAGACCATCTTCGCCACTGCCGACGACCATCTCCGCCCCATTATGAACGGTATCTATGTGAATATCGCCGAGGGCGAGGTTACATTCGTTGCCACCGACGCTCACAAACTCGTCAAGTACAACGCACAGGCCGAAGTGGCCGCCGCTTCGTCGTTCATCCTGCCCAAGAAACCTTCTAACCTGCTGCGCTCCATTCTGCTCAAAGAGGAGGATGCTGTGAAGGTTTCGTTCGACAAGAAGAATGTGGTATTCAACCTCTCTGGCAGTACCCTCGTGTGCCGTCTGATTGAGGGCGTGTATCCCAACTACAACGCTGTAATCCCCGCTGCCAACCCCAACAAGGTTATCGTTGACAGGGTGGAATTGCTCAACGCCATCAAGCGTGTGGCTGTGTGCTCCAATCAGGCTACCAACCTCGTGGAGTTCAACATCGATGCCAACACCATCAATCTGGCAACCAAAGACCTCGACTTCTCCTACTCGGCACAGGAGACTGTGATGTGTGCCTATGAGGGCTCGGCCATAACCATCGGCTTCAAATCGACCTTCCTTGTGGATATTCTCTCCAACATCGAGACTCCGAGCGTGGTTATCGAGTTGGCCGACAGCACAAGGGCAGGAGTGTTCAAACCACTCTACGACGAGCCACAGAGTGCCAATACTCTGATGCTGTTGATGCCTATGATGATCAACGCATAGTTTAGAATTTAAGAATTCAAAATTAAGGGCAGAAAGGGACTCCTCACTCCCCCTCTAACTCAGGGGGAGGAGTAGTCGGAAGGCTCGGATATAAAAAAAAGATACCCGTGAATAGGGAAGACATTTTGAATTTTGGCAAATGCGAGTAAGCGAGCGCATAGGCTGCTTGCAGATTCTGCCGAGCGGGAGCATTTTAGACAAAACAACGTTTTGTCAATTTTGAATTTTGAATTTTGAATTGTCGTTAGACGTTGGACGTTGGACTAATAAATTATGGAACTCAATCTGAAAAACCCAATCATATTCTTCGACCTCGAAACTACGGGCGTGGATATCACCAACGACCGTATCGTGGAGATTTCGCTGGTGAAGGTGTCGCCCGGCAAGAGCGAACCCGAGATTAAAACCAGACGCATCAGGCCCGTGGACGACAAAGGACAGACGATGCACATCCCAGAGGAGGCTTCGGCTGTTCACGGCATCTACGATGCTGACGTGGCCGACGCTCCCGCCTTCCGACAAATTGCAAAGTCGTTGGCCGAGTATATCAAGGGTTGTGATTTGGGCGGCTTCAACTCCAACAGATTTGATGTACCTATTCTGGCAGAGGAATTTCTGCGTGCAGGTGTGGATATCGACCTGAAAAAGAGAAAGTTTGTGGATGTGCAAACCATCTTCCACAAAAAAGAACAACGCACCCTGACGGCAGCCTACAAGTTCTACTGCGGTAGGACTTTGGAGGATGCACACTCCGCACAAGCCGACACTCTGGCCACCTACGAGGTGCTCAAAGCACAACTCGACCGCTATGAGGCCGACGGCGACCTTCCGAACGACATTGCCGCCCTTGCCGAATACAGCACCCAAAACCGTTTTGTGGACTTCGCCGGACGTATCATCTACGATGACAAGGACCGAGAGGTGTTCTCCTTCGGTAAGCACAAAGGACGTTTGGTGGAGGAGGTTTTTCAAAAGGAGCCAAGCTACTACGATTGGATTATGAATGGCGACTTCCCGCTCTACACAAAGCAGGTTGTTACCAAAATCAAGACACGAATGAGGTAATAGAAAGTCAACCCCAAAAGGACGATTTATGACAATACGCAGAGTTTTCCTATTGTTTGCCGCCATTGTCGGTGTCAACATCGGGTTGTGCACTGGACAAGATATTGTGCGCTCGAAGATGGTGTTGTCCATCGACGGTCGCAATTTCTATATCCACACCGTGGAGGGTGGCCAAAGCGTGGGCAGCATTGCCACCGCATACTCGCTCGATGAGGATGAGGTCAGGCAGGAGAACAACCTTACTCAAAACGACACGCTCGCTGTGGGGCGTGTTTTAAGGGTGCCTTGCTATGAGCGTATCAGTCGTCTAACCCCCAAGCGTGGCGACAGCAGGTTCGAACGTGTCAATCCACACGAGGGCACAAGCCTCTTCGAGGTGGCAAAAAGCAACGCCATATCGCTCGACACACTCATCGTCGATAACCCGGGCATTGACATCACCGACATCAGCAAACGCACAACTGTCAACATTCGCAAGAGTGCTATCCGTACCACACAACTGCCCGATATTGAGATGGCCAGCCGCAGGTATGCCGAGATGCTCGATGCATTGTCAAGGCAGTATGACTACTTTGTGGTGGAGAGTGGCGGTACACTCTACTCTATGGCTGCAACCCACGACGTGGGTGTGGACGAAATGCTCAACAGCAATGGCAATCCGCAGATGATTTATGCCGGTATGGTACTCAAAGCACCACGCAAACAGGTGGTGGCACCTATGGAGTATATTGTTCTTACCGAGGATGTATCGCTCGCCGTTGTGGACACCCTGAATGGCGAAAGCCTCACACTCGCCACCTTCGACGAGGATGTACTCACCGTGTCGCTCCTACTGCCAATGACCTCCAAAGGTAAGGTAAGGGGTAGCTTTGTGGAGTTCTATCAGGGAGCAATGCTGGCTGCCGAGGAGTTGAAAGCAGAGGGTAGGAGTGTCAAGTTGCAGCTCTACGACATTGCACACAACCCACAGCAAATCAGCGACCTATTAGCCGGCGACGAGGCGTTCGGCAAAGATACCGACCTCTTCATCGGCCCCGTCTATGAGGAGGATGTGGCAGCCCTTGCCGGCATCGACCGCCCCGTAGTATTGCCACTGACCAACAGACTCGATAGTATCAGCGGTCGCAATCTCTACCGACTCATACCTACCGACTCCACCCGCATAGACAAACTCGGTGGACTCATTGCCCCCACAACCAACGTCATTATGGTACACACTGCCTCAACAGACGAAGAGATGGAAAACGAAATGCTCCGTCTGCTGGGCGACCACCCCTACGGCAAGGTAATCTTCGATGAGGAGTTCGTTGTGGACTCGCTCAACAGCCGCCCCATCGAGGAGTTGATGGTGGAAGAAGACAACCTTTTTATGGTGTTGGCCGACAATGAGATAGACACCGACCGCAGCCTTGCAATCATCAGCTCCATAATGAATAGCCGACAGCCCAAATATGGCTCCCGCAGGGTTCCCATCAGGGTTATCGGTAGGGGCGATTGGGCCAAATATAGGAATATGGACCGCAACCTGCTCTTTAAGCTCGACGTGAGCTACCTTGTAACCTACCACGCCGACCGTGGCAACAAGCGCATTAAGGAGTTCGACCGCAGGTTTATTGAGGCCTTCGGCCGTCAACCTTCGATGTTTGCATATAGGGCCTATGATGCTGTGAGGTTGTTTGGTGGTGCGATGTTCGAAGGAGGCGACCTCACTGCCGCACTCAATGGCTCGGTTACTCCCCTACTCCAAGTGCCGTATAGCTTCACCGAGGAGAACGGCACGATGGTTAATGACTCTTGGCCGCTGGTCAACTACCGCCCCGACTACTCCATCGAGGTTAAGTAACCACCCCTTCGAGGTTAGATAGAACAATAGAGCGATGCGTGCCACACGGTGCGCATCGTTTTTTGATGGCAGGGAAGAAAGGGAATTGAAAATGGAAAATGGAAAATTGAAGCAAATGCGAGTAAGCGAGGGCAGAGGCCACTTGTGGACTATGCAGAGCGGGAGCATTTTAGAGCAAGCGTAGCTTGGTCAATTGAAAATTTACCCTCCCCTAAGTTAGGGAAGGTGGTGCGTAGCACCGGAGGGGTATGCTGACGGTTGACGGTAGTCGGTTGACGGTTGACGGTTGACGTCAAAAAACGCAAAGTGTGCAGCAAATGCAAGGCACACAAGAAAACGCCCTCCGCAGTTTACAAACGTAAATGAGGAGCGGCCACAGGCCGTTTTGTGTAGATGGAAGGTGGCAACTCTATCAAACATCAGCAAGCCCCACCACAAAAAACTGATTATCTCGGAGGAAATTTTGTGCCAAACAAGAAAGCGGGCCCGCAGTTTGCTGACGCAAATGAGGAGCCCGCTTATCGCAGTGCGGTGCAAAATTTACCCGAGATAATCTGTTTTTTAGCGGATGCGATTCAACGAACGCACCAACATCTCATCCTTCCAAATGGCTCGAATGGCCATCACCACCCACAAAATACAAATGAGAGGGAATATCACAGGAGTGCAAAGATAACCCACGCCAACCTCACCGGCTGCCTGAGCTACATTTTTGAAACCAATGGCATACCACAGCGCAAAACCCTGTGTACCAACAAGCAACACCACGTCGGCTACCAACAAACGTATCTGCGCCAAGCGGTTTTTGAACAGAAAAATGCTCACAAAAGGCACCAAAGCCGACAGCACCACAAGGCCACCAAACCACCAATAGTCAAAGGCCACAAATGCCCCCTCGTTGCCGTCCACCATATAGCGAGCCAGAGGGGTGAAACACATCGCTGTCATAAAGGCCACAACGGCCAACATATAGATTGTCTGTTTACGTTGCCACATAAGAGGAAATAGGTAATTATATTTTTACAAAGGTATTGTCTATTTAAGTTCTTCGTCGATGAAGTAGTGGTTTCTTTCGGGGGCGTTGCGGTTGATAAGCTCGCCCAAGAAACCTGCCAAAAAGAGCATCACACCCAGCACGATGGCCACAAGGCTCATATAGAAGAGTGGTTGGTTGGTGAGGGGCAATCCGAGCACGAACTTCTCCACCACAATCCACACAATGGCCACAAAGCCCAACAGAAACATCAGCGTACCTGCACCACCGAAGAAGTACATCGGCGAGCGACCATAGCGCGATACGAACATTACGGTAATGAGGTCGAGATAGCCTTTGAGCATCCTCTCCCAGCCATATTTGCTGTGGCCGAATTTGCGGGCATAGTGGGTAACCTCCTTCTCGCCGATATTACCAAAGCCCGCTTTCTTGGCCAGAATGGGGATGTAGCGGTGCATCTCGCCATAGACCTCGATGCTCTTGACCACCTTGTTACGGTAGGCTTTGAGTCCGCAGTTGAAGTCGTGGAGTCGGATACCCGACACTAAGCGGCAGGTGGCATTGAAAAACTTACTCGGCAGAGTCTTTGCCTTGGGATCGTGGCGTGTGCGTTTCCAGCCCGACACCATATCGTAGCCCTCCTCGGTAATCATACGGTAGAGGGCCGGTATCTCGTCGGGCGAGTCCTGCAAATCGGCATCCATAGTGATAACCATATCGCCCTCGGCACGCTCGAAACCACAGTATAGTGCTGCGCTCTTGCCATAGTTACGGCGGAAGCGCACACCCTTCACACGACCATCCTTAGCCGCCAACCCCTCGATAACCTCCCACGAGGAGTCCCTACTGCCGTCGTCAACAAATATAGCCTCCCAAGTGAATCCCTCGGCGGTCATCACTCGCTCAATCCAAGAATAGAGTTCGCCCAGCGACTCGCTCTCGTTCAGAAGGGGTATTACAATCGAAATATCCATAGGTATCGGTTATGAGAGTGTGGCTACTGTTGGATGTTGGCACCATCGCCCTCGTTGTTTCTCACATCGGCAAAGATGTCGGGGCGACGGCGGGTGAGCAGGCCAACCAACAGGCCCACAATCACACCCGTAAAGCAGTTGCTGATGACCGAAGAGATGGTCAGGTAGATGGGGTTAACCACCGCCTTCTGCATAGTGGAGTAGAGGGTGTCGAACTGGTCGGCCGTGTAGAGGTCCTGCATCTGGGCCATCACTGCATCCACCGACTGCAAAATCTCCTCTTTGATGAAGTAGTTGGCCATCACCGAACTATACACGCCACTGATGATGCCCGCAAACAACATCACCGACACCACAAAGCCCACAGCCCTGCCAACCGAAAATCCCTCCTCCTCGGTGTGCTGTGCCGCAAAACGGCGAGTCAGACCAAAAAGTAATACGATGGTTACAAAGACCGACAAAAAGTTGATCGCCTTGACCAAAAACGAAGGCTCGGTTGCATCCTGCGAATTGCCACCCAAAAGTTGCAACACAATCGAAAAGACCACCGAAATCACGCCCACAATGGTACCACCCATCAGAGCCTCATACCAATATTGTTTCTTTGTTGTCATAGTTTATTTGTTTTGTCAACCGACGACCGTCAACCGTCAACCGTCTTAATTTTGAATTCTATTTGAGTTCTCCTCCGCCCTCTCGCAACACCTCCGGCTCATCGCATGTGAGGTCCACGAGGGTTGTGGGGATGATGGTGCCATAGCCACCGTCAATAACCATATCGACCAACTCATCATAGCGCTCGGCAATGAGTTCGGGGTCGGTGGTGTACTCCATCACCTCGTCATCGTCCTTCACCGAGGCGGTAGCCATCGGGAAACCCAAATGCTCAACAATGGCCAACGGAATGGAGTTGTCGGGGATGCGCACACCCACCATCTTACGACCACCAAGAGCCTTGTCGGGCACCTTTCCCGAAGCCTCCAATATGAACGTAAAAGGTCCCGGAAGATTGCGTCGCAAAATCTTAAATTGTGAATTATCTATGCGAGCGAACTTGTCGGCCATGGATATATCGGAACAAACAATCGAAAGGTCTTTGTCGCTCTTGCCACGCAGTGTGGCGAGCCTTTCGAGAGCCTTAGGGCTACGCAACGAGCAGCCGAAAGCATAGACACCATCGGTGGGATAGATGATAAGGCCACCCTCTTCGAGCACCTTCACCACGCGTTCAATCTCTCTCTCCGAAGGGTTTTGTGGATAGATTTTCACAAATTTTGCCATAGGTCCAAGCGGCTTTGGGGTTTTCATTTGCTTGTTTTGATTGGTTTGGCAGCAACCAGCACAATCAGAACAAGGTTATTTTGATTGGTTTGGCGGAAATTTTTGAGGATTTTTTAAGAGGCTTCCGAGGGAGCATAGCGGGACTATGTAACCGAGGAAACTCACAAAAAAGACCAAAAAGAACGCCAAAACAACAAAATAAAAAAGGGTAAGCTACTTATATCGCACCGCTACAACCACCTACCCTTGCTCTCTTCCAAGCCTGGGGGATTCAGCAGGAGCTGGTCGTATAAGACTTACCCGAGTGCAAATGTACAAATTTTTCTTATTTTTGCAAAAAATATCATCTATTCCATGAGAAAGAACAGCAAACTTGGCTTCGGAGTACTCGTTTTGGTGGTACTTGCAGCCATCGTGGGTGTCGTTGCCATTGGCAGTGCCACCAAGTCGTGCATCAACGAGAATACGGAGTTCAACCTTCCGTCGGGTTCCTCCTACAAAGCACTGACGGACACCCTCGCAGCACACGGTGTGGAGCGTATGGGTGTTATAAACCTTGTGGCACAGCTCAAAAAGTTGCCCCAAAGTGTCAAGGGTGGCCACTATGAGTTCCGCCAAGGCACCTCACCTATGACACTCGTGAATGCCCTGAGGGCCGGAGCACAGAAGCCCGTTAGGCTTACGTTTAACAACATACGCACCATCGAGCAACTATCGGGCCGTTTGGCCTCACAAATCGAGGCCGACTCCCTCACGCTCTTGGCCTACCTCTCGGCC
>JAZNNC010000007.1:0-19586 GCA_045580045.1 Tidjanibacter sp. | reverse complement strand
ACTTTACGCATTGCCGAGTTAGGCTTCTTGGGGGTGGTGGTGTAAACACGCACACACACACCGCGCCTCTGGGGACAAGCGTCAAGGGCGGGAGATTTACTCTTCATCTCCAACTGAACCCTGCCTTTGCGTACTAATTGTTGAATTGTAGGCATTTTAAACTTGTTTAGTCCTTTGTTTTTGTTAAACTTAAATTCTCGTTACCCATTTTTGGGCCTGCAAAGATACGGCATTTTTTCTTTCCTACAATATATATGGGAAAAATTTTACCCCTTTTTCGGCCAATTTTTCAGCATTTTAGCCCCTTTTCGGGGTTTTCACCCATTCTTTTTTCTTATTGTTTTGGCAAACCTATTTATTTGGCCTATCAGCAACGCAATGCCATCGATATAACCGCCTGAAAATCCAATGATTACAAAAAACTTTGCAAAATATTACAATTTGCTCCCCAAATATGCTTATCTTTGTGGCTCATTAGGTTGCGAAAAGAACAAAAAGCACAAAAAAATATGGAATACAATTTCAAGGAATTAGAGGCCAAGTGGCAAGCCGAATGGCAAAAACAGCAGACCTACAAGGTTGATGTAGATAGTTCTAAACCTAAGTTTTACGTACTTGACATGTTCCCCTACCCTTCCGGTGCGGGACTCCACGTAGGACACCCTCTGGGCTACATCGCCTCCGACATCTACTCACGCTACAAACGCCTCTGTGGCTACAATGTGCTCCACCCTATGGGTTACGACGCCTTTGGTCTGCCCGCCGAGCAATATGCCATCCAGACGGGACAGCATCCCGCCGACACCACCGAGCAAAACATTGCACGCTATCGCGGACAGATGGACAAGATTGGTTTCTCCTACGATTGGTCGCGCGAGGTACGCACCTGTGAGCCCGGCTACTACAAGTGGACACAGTGGGCTTTCCTTCAAATGTTCTCCCACTACTACGACAACAACACAGACAAGGCCGAGAAAATCGAGAACCTTGTAGCTCATTTTGCAACCAATGGTACCAACGGTGTGAATGCAGCCTGCACCGAGCAACTCACCTTTACTGCCGAGGAGTGGAATTCGTGGGACGAGAAGAAGCGCGAGGAGGTGCTCCAAAACTACCGCCTTGCATTCCGTGCCGACACAATGGTTAACTGGTGTGCCGAGTTAGGCACCGTGTTGGCCAACGACGAGGTTAAGGACGGACTTTCGGTCAGGGGTGGTTTCCCCGTTGTACAGCGCAAGATGAAACAGTGGTTGTTGCGTGTTACCGCCTATGCACCTCGTTTGTTGGAGGGCCTCGATAAGCTCGAATGGAGCGAGTCGCTCAAAGAGATTCAGCGCAACTGGATTGGCAAGAGCACCGGCGCACAAGTATTCTTCGACATCGATGGTAGCGACAAGAAGTTGGAAATTTTCACCACTCGCCCCGACACCATTTATGGCGTAACTTTTATGGTTATCGCCCCCGAGCACGAGTGGGTTAAGGAGCTAACTTGCTCCGACGCCCAAGCCGACGTGGAGGCCTATTTGGAGGCCACCAAGAAACGCTCGGAGAGGGAGCGTATTGCCGAGACAAAACGTGTGAGCGGCGTATTCACCGGTTCCTATGCAATCAACCCATTTAGCGGAAAGCGTATTCCTATCTACGTGAGCGACTATGTGTTGGCAGGTTATGGCACGGGGGCAATTATGGCCGTACCCGCCCACGACTCTCGCGACTACGCCTTTGCCCGCCACTTCGGCCTCGACATCATTCCCGTTGTGGAGGGTGGCAACATTGAGATTGAGAGCTACGATGCCAAAGAGGGCAAACTCATCAACTCCGACATCCTCAACGGCCTCGACGTAAAGGAGGCTATCGTGAAGATGTGGGACGAGATTGAGGCTCGCGGACTCGGCAAACGCAAGGTGAACTATCGCCTCAGGGACGCCATTTTCAGCCGCCAGCGCTATTGGGGCGAGCCCTTCCCTGTCTATTACAAAGATGACATAGCACACCCGCTGTCGGCCGACCAACTGCCCCTCGAACTGCCCCCCGTGAGCGAGTTTACGCCCACCTCTCAGGGCGAGCCCCCGTTGGCACGCGTGGAGAGTTGGCACACCGCCGAAGGCTACCCCTACGAGACCAGCACAATGCCCGGATTTGCAGGCTCTTCGGCCTACTATCTGCGCTATATGGATCCCCACAACTCGGAGGCCCTTGTGAGCACCGAGGCCAACACCTATTGGCGTAATGTGGACCTCTATGTGGGTGGTATTGAGCACGCTACTGGCCACCTTATCTACTCCCGATTCTGGAACAAATTCCTCTACGACTTGGGCGTTATTTGCGAGGACGAGCCTTTCAAAAAGCTCGTAAATCAGGGTATGATTCAGGGCCGCTCGAACTTCGTTTACCGTATCGTTGGCACCAACAAATTTGTGTCGCTGGGACTCAAAGGCGATTACGAAACACAGGAGATACACGTGGACGTAAATATTGTCAAAAACGATGTGCTCGACCTCGACGCCTTCCGCGCTTGGAGGCCCGAATTCAAGGATGCCGAGTTTGTGTTGGAGAACGGTAAATATGTGTGCGGCTGGGCCATCGAGAAGATGAGCAAGAGTATGTTCAACGTAGTCAACCCCGACTACATCGTGGAGAACTACGGTGCCGACACCCTGCGTATGTACGAAATGTTCCTCGGCCCCTTGGAGCAGAGCAAACCCTGGGATACCAATGGTATTGACGGTGTACACAAGTTCTTGCGTAAGTTTTGGAGCCGCTTCTTCGACAAGGAGGGCAACTTCTGCGTGAGCGACGAGGAGGCCACCCCTGCCGAGTTAAAAATACTCCACAAGACCATCAAGAAGGTAAGGGAGGATATAGAGAACTTCTCGTTCAACACCTCCATTCCCGCCTTTATGATTTGCCTCAACGAGTTGGGTACTTGCAACAAGAGGGCCATTTTGGAGCCTTTGTGTGTGCTGCTTTCGCCCTTCACTCCCCACATCACCGAGGAGTTGTGGCACCTGTTGGGCCACGAGAGTTCGATTTGCACCGCCTCCTACCCCGAGTTTAATGCCGACTACTTGGTGGAGAACTCCTTTGAGTACCCCGTGTCGTTCAACGGCAAGATGAGGTTCAAGAAGGAGTTGCCATTGGGTATCTCCAATACCGAGATTGAGGCCGCCGTGCTGGCCGACCCCGCTGCCCAGAAGTGGACCGAGGGCAAGGCTCCGAGGAAGGTCATCATCGTTCCCGGCAAGATTATCAACATTGTATTGTAGGAATCACCTAACCCTAACATTGGAGAGATGAGAATTGACCTCATCTCTTTTTTTGTTTCACCATATTTCACTATCTTTGCTCCATAATTAACAAAAACATGAATGCAGCAAAACTATATGGACGAGTATATACTCCTCTCTACCTCGTGAGGATAATGCTCGACTATTGTGATTACACTGCACACGACAACATTCTTCAAAAACACATCATTGATAATAGCTGTGGAGATGGTGCATTTCTTGTGGAAGTAACAAGGCGCTACTGCCAAGCATTTGAAAATAGCAATGCGGATAAAGCCTTTCTAAAAAATGATTTGGAAACATTTATTCATGGGATAGAAATTAATGCTATCGAATGTGAAAAGTGTAAACAGAATCTTGATTTTGTTGCTGAAACATTTGGCGTAACTGGTGTAAATTGGGATGTTATCTGTGCTGACGCACTTACCATATCCCAATATAACGGTAAAATGGATTTTGTTGTTGGCAACCCACCATATGTAAGAGTTCACAATCTTTCGAACAACACATACAATGCTGTCAAAAATTTCAGCTTTGCACAAGATGGTATGGTTGACTTATTTGTTGTATTCTTCGAGATTGGCTTTAATATGATGTCCTCCACAGGAAAGATGTGCCTTATAACTCCTAACTCTTGGTTAACAAGTGTAGCAGGAACAGCACTAAGGGACCATCTTGCCCAAACCAAACAATTGGACGGAGTAATTGATTTAGGGCATTTCCAAGCATTTAAAGCAACAACATATTCTCTCATTTCACGATTTTCACGACGCGAAAATGATGTCGTAGAATACAACTCTTTCAATGAGAAGAAACTCAATCGGGAATTTCGAGGATATATCAAATTCTCCGACATGAATATTAGCGGAGCGTTCTATCTGGCAGATGCCAATACACTTCACAAACTACGTAAGATTAGGAGTTCTCAATACGAACAAAAAACTCGTGTTAAAAATGGATTTGCAACACTTGCTGATAGTGTGTTTATTGGAGATTGGAAGTTCAGTGGACTAACAATTGATGTCGTAAAATCGTCAACTGGTAAGTGGCAAAAGTGTATCTTCCCATACAAAGACTCTAAACCTATTTCACTAGCGGACATCGCCAAAGATTTTCCAGACGTCTACGCATATTACACAAGCCATAAAAAAGCGCTATGCAAAGACTTAAAGAGCACAGATATCACTAGCCAACAAAACTTGTTTGGCACCACCGACACTTCGGTTAAAGAAGAAAGATGGCACCTTTTTGGTCGCACGCAAGCCATAAACGATGTGTCCAAAGAAAAAATAGCAATAAACACTGTCATAAAGAATTCGGAAAGTATTAAACTTTCCATTGTACCCAAAGGAGCAGGCGTATATGGTGGATTATACATCCTTACAACCGAAAAATTTGAAAAGATAAAAGAAATTGTTACCTCCGAAGAGTACATTTCATACATTTCCGCTCTCAAAAACTACAAGAGTGGAGGTTATTATACCTGCTCTGCAAAAGACATTGAACTTTATCTCAATTATAAACTCTCAAATAATGAATAATCAGGATTTCTTAGCCACACTCAGAGAGGCCTTTAAAACATTCCTCTTGACTGGTTCTCGTAGCAATCAAAAACTCAAAATACTCCACAAAAAAATAGCAAATGACATCCTTTCTTTGCTTGGTCATGAATACACCGTCAAATCCTTGGGGATAAAGGATGGTAAGGAAGCCAAACTAGCAGGGCGATATTTTGACAAAAATGTGGATATTACTATCTTTCGAAATGATAACGCAAATAGCATTCCCATTGCAGGTATTGGCGTAAAAATGGTTATGCAAAATTATGCACAAAACTCCAACAACTACTTTGAAAACATGATGGGGGAAACTGCAAATATTCGCAGTAACAAATTTCCATATTTCCAAATACTTGCAATCCCCGATCAACTACCATACTACAACGATAAAAAAGTCATCACCAAATGGGAGGGTTTCTCGAAACATCATGCAGAAAAGTATGCGATTATGTCTAAGGATGACACAGAGGTATTAATGCACACACCTACAAAAACACTCCTTTTTGTATATCATATTCCCAACTCACCACAACAATTAACAACAAAAACAGAATACATTGACTACTATTCAACACACATTGACCAATTATCTTTCACAACCAGCTCGTTGAAATTTGGAGATTTCGACTCTGCCGTAGTATTCAATGATTATGAAAGTTTCATAAAAAAGGTAGCCCACTATATTTTGTACATCTAAACCTAAACACCACCCTCAATAATGAACTTTCTAACCTTGTTGCTAATTGCCGTAGGGCTTTCGATGGACGCCTTCTCGGTGGCTATCTGCAAGGGGCTTGCCATACCCAAAGCAACCATCGGAAAGTGTTCCGTTGTGGGGTTGTGGTTTGGTGGTTTTCAGGCGCTTATGCCCATCATAGGCTACTTCGCAGGCTCCTATTTCAGCCACGCCATCGAGAGTATTGACCATTGGGTTGCCTTTGCTCTTTTGGCCCTCATTGGAGCAAATATGATAAAGGAATCCTTTGAGAAGAGCGAAGAGGAGTGCGAGTGTTGCGAAAACACCAATCCCGTCTCGGCAAAGAAAATGTTGCCTATGGCTGTGGCCACAAGCATTGATGCGCTGGCGGTGGGTGTGAGCTTCGCCTTCCTGAAAGTCGATATTTGGGGAGCAGCGACAGCCATCGGCGCCACAACCTTTGTGCTATCGGTTGTGGGCGTGAAACTTGGCGGTGTGTTTGGCGCACGCTACAAATCGAAGGCCGAGCTTGCAGGTGGCATTATTCTCATCCTCATCGGCCTGAAAATTCTGCTCGAACACACTCTTTAAGGAAGTGTAATATCTGACATTTCCCCCTCTATTAACGTAAACTTCGCAAAAAACAGCACATAAACAAACAACCCTCGGACGCTCGTGTCCGAGGGTTGTTTGTTTGGAAGTCCTACCTCCCACTAAAAGTTGTCCTTCAAAGGCTCAAAATATGCCTGTGGGTGCAAGCAAGCGGGGCAAGCTTTGGGAGCCTCTTTGCCAACGTAGATGAAACCACAGTTGCGGCACTGCCAAGTGATTTCGTCCTTGCGGAGGAACACCTCACCATCGGCTACGCGAGCATAGAGCGCGCGGTAGCGTTTCTCGTGGTAGGCCTCCACCTTTGCAATATTGCGCCAAGCTGCAGCGATTGCGGGAAAACCCTCCTCGTCGGCAATGGCAGCAAACTCGGGATAGAGTTCGCTCCACTCCTCATTCTCGCCTGCGGCTGCGGCTTCGAGGTTGGCGGCGGTGTCGCCGATTACGCCTGCGGGGAAGGTGGCGGTAATCTCCACCATACCGCCTTCGAGGAATTTGAAGAACCTCTTGGCGTGCTCTTTCTCCTGCTCTGCGGTCTCCATAAAGATAGCTGCAATTTGCTCATAGCCCTCTTTTTTGGCCTGCGAAGCGAAGAATGTGTAACGTGTGCGTGCTTGGCTCTCGCCAGCGAACGATTTGAGCAGATTCTGCTCGGTCTGTGTACCTTTCAGTGATGCCATAGTTTTTTTGTTGTCTAACGTCTAACGTCTTATTAGATTTGTGATTATTAAATAGTAATTAGTAAATACTTTTTCCTTTTTGTGTTTGCTGTGTCCTTGGGGTGGGTATCTTTTTTAATACCCGTGCCCTACCCTATCACCGCTCCCCTAAGTTAGGGGAGGTGCCCGAAGGGCGGAGGGGTATGTCAATTCTCAATTCTCAATTCTCAATTCTCAATTCTCTTCCTATCCTCTCATACCGCCGCAGCAGGCGATAACCTGACCTGTAACGTAGGCGCTCATATCGCTACCCAAAAAGAGTGCCACACCTGCCACATCCTCGGGAGTACCGGCTCGGCGGAGCGAAATGTTGTCCACAAAAGCAGCGCGTATCTCCTCCGAGAGTACGGCTGTCATATCGGTCTGTATGAAACCGGGAGCGATGCAGTTGGCCCTCACACCCCTTGCGCCCAACTCTTTGGCCACGCTCTTTGCCAAAGCGATGAGTCCTGCTTTGGAGGCGGCATAGTTGGCCTGACCGACGTTGCCACCGAGGCCCACCACCGAGCTCATATAGACGATGGAGCCGCTGCGCTGACGAGCCATCACGGAGGATATGGCGTGGGTTATGTTGTAGGCCGATTTAAGGTTGGTGTTGATGACCGCATCCCACATCTCCTCACTCATTCGCATCAGCAGAGTATCACGCGTGATACCTGCGTTGTGCACCAGAATATCGATGCGTCCAAACTCCTTTTGCACCTCGGCCACAAGAGAGTGTGCCTCGTCGTAGGAGGCTGCGTCCGAACGATAGCCCACTGCCTTAACGCCGAGAGTTGTGAGTTCTCGTGTAAGTTCTTCGGCTGCGGTTGTACTCGAAAGATATGTGAAGGCAACGTTTGCTCCTTCGGAGGCATATTTCACTGCGATTGCTCGACCGATACCTCGCGTTGCGCCCGTAACAAGGGCCACTTTACCTGTCAAAAGTCCCATAGTTGTCTTTTATTTTTCTGTTTTAGCATTTCAAAGGTAATAAAAACTATGCAAATGCGAGCAGAATAACGGAAATTTTTTTAATTTTGTAGGCATAAACGGCGGAAGCCGTGTGCGAACAATCAAACACTACAAAAAAGTTATGTATAAGGAGAGCGAAATTTTTGAACTCATAGCCAAAGAGCGTGAGCGTCAGACCAACGGAATTGAACTTATCGCGTCGGAAAACTATGTGAGCGACCAAGTTATGGCCGCTATGGGTTCTATCCTGACCAACAAGTATGCCGAAGGCTATCCTGCTGCACGCTACTATGGTGGTTGCGAGGTGGTAGATGAAGTGGAAACCCTCGCACAAGAGAGGCTCAAAAAACTCTACGGTGCAGCCTATGCAAACGTGCAACCTCACAGTGGCGCACAGGCCAATATGGCGGTTTTCTTTGCCTGCTTGAAGGTGGGCGATACCTTTATGGGCCTCGACCTTGCACACGGCGGACACCTCTCGCACGGCTCGCCTGTGAATATGTCGGGTATGAACTACAAGGCTGTGGGCTACACCCTTAGCCCCGAAACGGGACAAGTGGACTATGACCAGATGGAGGCTCTTGCTCTCGAACACCGTCCCAAACTCATCATTGGTGGTGCTTCGGCCTACTCGCGCGAGTGGGACTACAAACGTATGCGTGAGATTGCCGACAAGGTGGGCGCATTGTTGATGGTCGATATGGCACACACCGCAGGTCTTATCGCTGCGGGTCTGTTGGAAAACCCCGTCAAGTGGGCACACATCGTAACCTCCACCACCCACAAAACCCTTCGTGGCCCTCGTGGAGGCATTATCCTTATGGGCGAGGACTTCGACAATCCGTGGGGCTACACCACTCCTAAGGGTGTGGTGAAGAAGATGTCGGCCATTCTCAATTCGGCCGTATTCCCCGGTATTCAGGGTGGCCCGCTGGAACACGTCATCGCCGCCAAGGCTGTCGCTTTTGGCGAGGCTCTCGCTCCCGAGTATATCGAATACCAGAAGCAGGTGCAGAAAAACGCCAAGGCTATGGCCGAGGCTTTCGAGAAGAGGGGCTATAAGGTTGTTTCGGGTGGTACCGACAACCACCTGATGCTCATCGACCTGCGCACCAAATTCCCCGAGCTCACCGGCAAGGTTGCCGAGCGTGTGCTCGTGGCTGCCGACATCACCACCAACAAAAATATGGTTCCTTTCGACAGCCGCTCGCCGTTCCAGACTTCGGGCTTGCGTTTTGGTACACCGGCCATAACCACCCGCGGTTTGAAGGAGGAGAAAATGGACTACATCGTTGAACTGATTGACCGAGTGCTCTCTGACCACGAGAACGAGGCCAACATCGCTGCTGTGCGCAAGGATGTCAATGCGCTGATGGCCGGCTATCCTCTGTTCGCTTGGTAGTGAACCGACCGAAGAGCAACAACAAGATAGATAGTATGTAAGTGTGGGCCGTTCCTGCCTGAATGGAGGGTGGAACGGCCCAAGTTTTCCCCGACCGACAAACCCTTTCCACACCAAAAAAAATACTCCTCTTTATGCGCAAAATCTTTGGCTACACACTCTACGCCCTCATCTTGTCCGCCTTTGTGGTGGCCATATGGTGGGAACTCTCCGGACAGCAGGCTTTTTCGGGCCCTGCCGATGGCGGTATGGCCGAGGAGGAACAGGAGGTGGAGATTGTGGTGGTGGGCGATGTTATGGCCCATTTGCCACAAGTGGAGTCGGCAATGGTGGCGGAGGAAGCCTACGATTTCAGACCTCACTTTGAGGGTGTTAGGGAACTCTTTGGGCAGGCCGACTATGTGGTGGCCAACCTCGAAACAACCCTCTCGCCACGCCCGCCATATAGCGGCTATCCCGCCTTTACAACCCCCGAGGAGTTGGCCCACGACTTGGCCGCTGTGGGGGTGGATGCCGTTACGTTGGCCAACAACCACATCACCGACAAGGGTGTCGAGGGCGTGTTGGCAACACTTGCCGCACTTGACAATGCCTCCGTTGAGTATGTGGGTGCAGGGGTTCCTGCCGTGCGTGCGGGACGTGTGGACAGGCTCGTTTCGCAGGTGGGCGATTTCAGGGTTGCCTTTGTGGCCGCAACCGACATATTGAACAGACCGAGTGGAGAGGTCGAGGTGGCTATGTTGGACACCCTCACGCTGGCTCGAAACATAGCCATTGTGAGGAGTAATGCCGACCTTGTGGTCGCGCTGGTGCATTGGGGCGAGGAGTATCACACCACACCATCACACCGACAACAAACAATGGCCGAGTGGATGCGTGGCAGAGGGGTGGATGTGGTTGTCGGCTCACACCCACACGTAATTCAACCTTTTGAGATTGAACACAATAAGGATGGTAAAACTGTGGGCGCGGTGTTCTACTCGCTGGGCAACTTCATCTCCAATCAGAACGACCGCAATACGGATGTGGGCTTGGCTGTGCGTATCGGCTTGCACCGCAGGGGCGAGGGTGCCCACATAGACCTCACCATCGGGGCCGACACCCTAAGGCGTGTGCGCTACACCGAGGAGGGCAAAATACACTACAACGTGGTTGTTGAGTAGGGCTAATGGCAAACTAAAAGCGGAGCGAACAGCACTGTTCGCTCCGCTTCTTGTTTTAAATATCAGCCCAACTTACTCGGCTTTGCCTGCGCTGCCGAGTACGTTGATATTCTTGTTCATATAGAGCTCCTTCAAAGCATCGCGAGCGGGGCCGAGATACTTGCGGGGGTCAAACTCTGCGGGGCTCTTTGCAAACACCTCACGAACAGCAGCGGTCATAGCCAAACGACCGTCCGAGTCGATGTTGATTTTGCACACTGCACTCTTGGCTGCCTCCCTGAGCTGCTCCTCGGGAATACCTACTGCATCTTTCAGCGCACCACCATAGGTGTTGATGATGGCAACCTTGTCCTGAGGTACGCTGCTCGAACCGTGGAGCACGATGGGGAAACCGGGGATGCGCTCCTCAATCTCTTTGAGGATGTCGAAACGCAATGGGGGAGGAACGAGGATACCCTTCTCGTTGCGCTGGCACTGCTCGGGTTTGAACTTGTTGGCACCGTGCGAAGTACCAATCGAGATGGCCAACGAATCAACACCGGTCTTCTGTACGAAGTCGATAACATCGTCGGGGTTGGTGTAGGTGTGGTGCTCGGCCACAACATCGTCCTCAATACCTGCCAACACGCCAAGCTCGCCCTCTACGGTTACATCGAACTGGTGAGCATAGTCAACAACCTTCTTGGTCAAAGCCACGTTCTCCTCGTAGGGGAGGTGGCTACCGTCAATCATCACGCTCGAAAAGCCCATATCGATACACGATTTGCAAATCTCGAAGCTGCTACCGTGGTCGAGGTGGAGAGCGATAGGAATGTTCTTACCGAGCTCTTTTGCATACTCAACAGCACCCTGTGCCATATAGCGC
Source organism: Tidjanibacter sp. (assembly GCA_045580045.1). GTDB lineage: Bacteria > Bacteroidota > Bacteroidia > Bacteroidales > Rikenellaceae > Tidjanibacter. The sequence continues at coordinate 8,331 of JAZNNC010000007.1, read as the reverse complement.
AACAGAGTCTGGTTGGCATACTTGCGTGCGCCGGCCGAAACTTGGAGGATTACGGGCGAAGAGGTCTCAACGCAAGCAGCGATGATAGCCTGCAACTGCTCCATGTTGTTGAAGTTGTAGGCGGGGATAGCGTAACCGCCTTTGATTGCGCCTGCAAACATCTCACGGGTGTTCACAAGGCCTAAGTCTTTGTAAGATACCATAATAGAATGTTATTTAGTGTTTGTTGTTTGTCAATTATTAAAATTTTTTACAAATATAACGTCTTTTTTTGGAATATCGTTCACCCTCTGATATATTTTTCACAAAAAAATACCTTATCTTTGTACGATTGTGCTGCGCACAAGGCAAAGGGTGGCTCCCGAGGGGCCGCCCCACAAGAGAAGAAAAATTGATAATAAGCAAAATATAACACAAAAAATTCAACCAAAGACTATGAGCGAATTTAAGTATCAGCCTATGTTCGAGCACGGTGCTGACACCACCGAGTATGAACTCGTAAGCAAGGACTATGTTAGGACCATCGAGTGCGATGGCCGCAAGATTCTCAAAGTGGAGCCCGAGGGACTTACCCTGCTGGCCAAACGCGCCTTTGAGGATGTGTCGTTCTTCCTGCGTGCATCCCACCTGCAAAAGTTGGCCAACATTCTGGCCGACCCTGAGGCTACCGACAACGACAAGTTTGTGGCCCACACTATGCTGATGAATCAGGTGGTGGCTGCCGAGGGCGATCTGCCCACCTGTCAGGATACCGGTACGGCTATTGCCATCGGCAAGAAGGGCGAGAATGTGTGGACCGGTGTGGACGATGCCGAGTACATCTCCAAAGGTGTCTATCAGACCTATGCCGAAAGGAACCTCCGCTACTCGCAGGTGGTGCCAATCACTATGACCGACGAGCACAACAGCGGCAACAACCTCCCCGCACAGATTGACCTCTATGCAGAGAAGGGCGACGAGTACAAATTCCTCTTCATCACCAAAGGTGGCGGCTCGGCCAACAAGACCTTCCTCTATCAGCAGACTAAGGCTCTTCTGAACGAGAAGTCGCTCACGGCTTTCATCACCGAGCACATCAAAGACCTCGGCACCTCGGCTTGTCCTCCCTACCACCTCGCAATCGTGGTTGGTGGCACCTCGGCAGAGGCCAACCTGACAGCCGTAAAGAAGGCTTCGGCCGGCTATTTCGACAACCTGCCCACCAGCGGTAACGATGGTGGCCGTGCTTTCCGCGACTTGGAGTGGGAGCAGAAGGTGCTCGACATTTGCCAGAAGAGTGGCATTGGCGCACAGTTTGGCGGCAAGTACTTTGTGCACGATGTGAGGGTTATCCGTATGCCCCGCCACGCTGCTTCGTGCCCCGTGGGTATCGGTGTGAGCTGCTCGGCCGACCGCAACATCAAGGCCAAAATCAATGCCGAAGGTCTTTGGATTGAGAAGTTGGAGAAGAATCCCGCACGTTTCCTCCCCACCGAGGCTCCCACTATGGCTCCTGCCGTGGAGATTGACCTCGACGAGGGTATGGACAAAGTGAGGGAGACACTCTCGAAATACCCCATCAAGACCCGCCTGAACATCAAGGGCACCCTCATCGTGGCTCGCGATATTGCCCACGCACGCATCAAACAGATGTTGGACGAGGGTAAGCCTATGCCCGACTACTTCAAGAACCACCCCATCTACTACGCAGGCCCTGCCAAAACCCCCTCGGGTATGGCTTCGGGTAGCTTCGGTCCCACCACCGCAGGTCGTATGGACCCCTACGTGGACCTCTTCCAGAGTGTGGGTGGCTCAATGGTTATGGTGGCCAAAGGTAACCGTTCGCAGGATGTAACGGACGCATGCCAGAAGCACGGCGGCTTCTATCTCGGCTCCATTGGCGGCCCTGCTGCCATCTTGGCCAAGAACAGCATCAAGAGCGTTGAGGTTGTGGACTTTGCCGAACTCGGTATGGAGGCAGTGAGGAAGATTTATGTTGAGAACTTCCCCGCATTCATCATCGTTGACGACAAGGGCAACGACTTCTTCGCGGAGTTTAAGCACTAAAATCCCCTTCGGGGACGTTATTATGGCGATGGCTGCTATCACTCCCCGATGGCGGCCTCGCTATGGTATTGAACAAGTTGTGAAATAGGACTATTTTGAGAATGAGGAGAATTCTTCTGTTTATAGCCACGCTGTTTGCCTGTGTGGGTGTAGCCTTTGCCGACGAGGTATCCTTTGAGATAAATGTTCAGAGGGTAGTGGCCGTCGGCGAGCCTTTCAGTGTGGAGTTTACCATCAATGCCAAAGGTAGCAACTTTGAGGCACCCACCTTTGAGGGTTTCGATGTGATGGCCGGCCCGATGGAGTCGCACGGAAGCAGTGTGCAAATCATCAATGGCAAAACCACCCGCAATGTGAGCCACACCACAAGTTTTGTGGTGCTGTGCCCCACCGAGGGCGACTATACCATTGGTAGCGCATCCATTCGTTCGGGAGGCAAGACCTACACCACCAAACCCGTAACCGTGAAGGCCATTGTGGAGAGTGCGGCAACCCAGCAGCAGGATGGCAGTGGAGCCACCGCAAAGGATAGTGCCGCTGCACGTCTGGCCGAGGACGATATGCTTATTGTGGCCTCGGTGGACCGCACCAATGTCTATAAGGGCGAGCCGGTAAGGGTGGTCTATAAGTTCTACACCCGTGTAGCAATGGGTGTGGAGGGGCAGAAGATGCCATCCTTCAATGGCTTTTGGACTCAAAGGCTCAACATCGACGCCAACCGTTGGGTGAGAGAGGAGTATAAGGGCAAGATTTACGATGCCTGCCCCATTGGTGAGTATCTTCTCTTTCCACAGCAGAGCGGAGAGTTGACCATCGAACCGTTAGAGATGAATGTGGTGGCAAGGTTGCAGGTGCAACGCCGCCACTCGAACGACCCCTTTGCGGAGTTCTTTGGCGGTGCACAGATTGAGGAGGTGCGCAGGAAGGTGGCCTCCCGCCCCCTGACCATCAACGTAAAGGCTCTGCCTGCGGGTGCGCCGGCAAGTTTCAGCGGAGCTGTGGGCGAGTTGGAGATGACCACCACACCTCCTGCCGACCACATTGAGGCCAACTCGGCCGTAACCTACACTGTGCGCATTTCCGGCAAGGGGAACCTCTCTATGATACAAGCTCCGCAGATTGAGTTGCCTACATCCTTTGAGCAGTATAGTGTGAAGAGTAGCGAGAGTATTCAGACCACAAGTTCAGGCATCACCGGCTACCGCCAATTTGAATATCCGATGATTGCAAGGGCCGATGGCGACTTTCTCATTCCTGCTGTGGAGTTCACCTATTTCAATCCCAAGTTGTCGAAGTATGTAACCCTCTCGTCGAGCGAACTTATGGTCAACGTGGCTCCCGATGCGAATGCCGTATCTTCGGGGCCCACGGCAGCACTTGTGAGCGGTATTGCCAAAGAGGACATCAAGTTCCTCGGTAGGGACATTCGCTTCATCAAACTTGGCCCTGCCGAGTTGCGCCCACAGGGTAAACTATTTATGTTCAGTGGGTTGTATTGGCTATTGGCGGTTGCTATGATTAGCCTTGCCGTGGTGCTGGGTGCGTGGCTCAAAGGCCACTTGAAGGAGTTGCGCAATCAGGAGACCTTGAAGGGCAAGAGAGCCAACAAAGTGGCTTTGATGAGATTCCGTGCCGCAGAGAGATATATGCACGAGCAGAACCAAAAGGGATTCTATGAGGAGATGCTGCGTGGCCTTTGGGGCTACTTGGGCGACAAACTCAACATTCCGGCTGCCGACCTTACCAAAGAGAGCATCAGGGAGAACCTCACTCGCAAGGGTGTGGAGCAGGCCGATGTGGAGCGTTATGTTGCCATCATCAGCGATTGCGAGTATGCCCAATATGCCCCCTCGGTAAGTGGCCGTATGGAGGAAGCCTACCTTGCAGGTGTGGAGATTGTGTCCCGCTTGGAGGGTGTCATTGGGAAATAGATGTAGCCCACAAAACAAACACAAAAACGATGAAAAGAACATTTCTTATAGGTATAATCCTGTTGTTGGGAGTGCTCACAGGGGCCACTTCCGCAAAGGCTCAAACTATCGACACAGAGACGCTTTGGAATAGGGCTAACACGCTCTATGCCGCAGGCGACTACAACGGTGCACTGATGGTCTATGACTCCATCGGTAATGCCGGATGGGCAAGTGCCAAACTATTCTACAATATGGGCAATGCCTACTTCAAAAGCGGAAAGATTGGAGAGGCGATTCTCTACTACAACAAGGCTCAAAAACTCGCACCTGCCGATGGCGATGTGGCCTATAACCTTGCATACGCCAACAGCTTCGTGAAGGATAAGATAGACGTTGTGCCGGAGTTTTTCCTCAAAGAGTGGCTGTCGAAGGTGAGCAATCTTATGAGTAGTGATGCGTGGGCCATATTCTCGCTTGTGGCTCTCGCCCTGACACTTACCTTCGGGCTTATCTACCTGCTGGGTGCCAAGCGCAAGGTCCGCAAGGCAGGCTTTGTGGTGGCGCTTGTGGGTGCTGTGGTGATGCTCACCACGGCGAGTTTTGCAGCTGCCGAGAGGAGAGATGTTCTCAACTGCTCGGAGGCAGTGGTGGTCAGTTCGGCTGCCGCTGTAAAGAGCTCGCCCGACCGCACAAGCAAGGATATTTCCATCCTCCACGAGGGTACGAAGGTGGAGGTGTTGGACACCTACGGAGCGTGGAACGAAATACGCATAGCCGATGGTAACAAGGGGTGGATATCCTCCTCGGCAATCATTGTCATAGACTAAGATTAAAACCCGTTTCCAACATTTTCGATGTAGAAACAACCCAATACTCACAACCAGATGTCAAGACTACTCAACGACGCCGTAGGCGAACTTGCCAAACTCCCCTCGGTGGGCCGACGTACCGCCCTGCGACTTGCGCTCCACCTGCTCCATCGCGAACCGGAAGAGGTGGCTACGCTTGCCGATGCACTCACAAGGTTCCGCAACGAGGTGAGGTTTTGCAGCCGTTGTAACAACCTCTCCGATGGTGAAGTGTGCCCCATTTGTGCCGACCCCCGCAGGGATAGGACTACGGTGTGTGTGGTGGAGCACGTTGGCGACGTGCTCTCGATTGAGAACACCAACCAATACAACGGACTCTATCACGTGTTGGGCGGAGTGATTTCGCCTATGCAGGGCATTGGTCCCAGCGATTTGAAGATAGACCTTCTGGTTGAGAATATCGCAAGGGGCGAGATACGGGAAGTTATTTTGGCCATTGGCGCAACGGTTGAGGGCGAAACCACACTGTTCTATATCATGCGCCGCTTGGCTCAATTCCCCGACCTGAAAATAACGAAGATTGCGCGTGGTATTGGTGTGGGGGATGAGATTGAGTATGCCAACGAGTTGACCATTGCCCACGCTCTGCACAATCGCACCGAGATAAAACCCCTCTGATAACAACTCCATCACCCCACCACTTCTAACACCGCCCCTCGCATCAATCGCATCGTAGAGGGGAATTTCCACAGCATCCCACAGCATCCCCACCATACTTTGTGCACTTGCCCTCGCAATGTATTGGGCCACGAGGAGGGGCACAAAATGAGCAAAAACAATGGTGTGTCTAAAAATAGTTTTTAGACACACCATTGTTTGTTGGAAGTTGTATGACAATTTGGAATTCGAAGGCTTGCTTAGCCCATAAAGACCTTGTCAGACAGCTTCAAAGTTCCGTTTAGAGGTTGGCCTCAACCTTCCTACGCAAATCGCCCTCGGAGCAAGCACCAACCTGTTTGTCAACAAGTTGGCCGTTCTTTACAAATACGATGGTGGGAATGTTGCGCACCGCAAACTTAACGGGAACATCGTTCTCCTCGTCCACATTGCATTTACCAATGTTTGCCTTGCCGGCAAACTCCTCTGCCAATTTCTCCACCACGGGGCTCATCATACGGCAAGGACCGCACCACTCTGCCCAAAAGTCAATAACCAAAAGTTTGTCCTCTGCTGCCAACTCTGCATAGTTGGAATCTTTGATTTCAAGTGCCATAGTTTTTTCTGTTTTTAGTGTGTTACTCTATTGTGTTTTTTATCTCTATTGTTTCAATCTGCCAGACGTCGGCCTCCCCTACAAGTTTGATTTGAGCTTATACAATATGCCATTCTCCTCGAAGAAGTCGAGCAGGGCCTGCGAAGCCTCCACTTTGAGTTTCTTGGGGAAGAGTTCCACTTGCACACCTGTCTTGCGGTCGCACACCCTCAGGTGAAGTCGGCTCTTGCCCTTACACTTCTTCATCTGCTTGGTGAAGAGTTGCACAAAGTCGGGTGTTATCTCGTCGAGGTATATGTTGGCGATAATCTCACCCACAGCCTCGTCTTTCACCTTGTCGAGCATAGTCATCGAGGTGATCCTGATCTCCAACTCATCGGGTTTGTAGGTCTTGGGCTTCACTGCGCCCTTAATCAGCAGGCTGTAATTCTCGAAGAGGTAGGGACGGAACTGCTCGTAGTCCCTGCTGAACAACGTAAACTCGTGTTCGCCGGAGTAGTCCTCCAACTTGAAGCGGCCATAGGCCTTACCATCCCTTGTGGTGAGGTTGGTTACCTGTGTAATCATACCGCCAATGAGGAACTCCTTGCCTGCCAAGTCCGCAAGATTGGCAAATTGTGTGAGTTGTACGGTGCATAGTTTTTTGACAATCACGGAGTACTCATCCAGCGGGTGGGACGAGAGGTACATACCCGTAACCTCCCTCTCCCTTGTGAGTGTTTCCAGCTGCGACCACTCGCTCACCACGGGCATAGCAGGGCGTTGTACACTCACATCAACCGTGCCACCAAAGAGGCTCTGTTGCATATTGTTCTTATCGTTCTGGAACATCTGTCCATACCTGACAATCTGGTCCAGATAGCACGGAGCCGATGGGTCTTTGGGGTCCACAGCAAAGAGTTTACTGCGGTGGAAACCAAGAATGGAGTCGAAGGCACCGGCGAGCGCAAGATTCTCCACACTCTTACGGTTGACGGCCTGCAAGTTAACCCTCTCCACAAAGTCGAAGATGTCCACAAAGTCGCCTCCTCGCTCCCTTTCGGCCACAAGTTCCATCACTGCGGCCTCACCCACACCCTTAATGCCGGCCATACCGAAGCGGATATTTCCCTCCTTGTCGGCCGAGAAGGTGTGCACACTCTTGTTCACATCGGGGCCCAGCACCTTCAAACGCATCTTACGGCACTCGTCCATAAAGTTGGAAAGTTTGTCTAGGCTCGCAAGGTTGCGACTCAACAACGCAGCCATAAACTCCGATGGGTAGTGGGCCTTCAAATAGGCGGTCTGGTAGGCAACGTAGGCATAACAAGTGGCGTGCGATTTGTTGAACGCATACGAAGCAAAAGCCTCCCACTCGCCCCAAATCTTCTCCAAGGTCTGCTCGTCGTGTCCATTGGCCTTTGCACCCTCAATGAACTGCGGTTTGAGTTTGTCCAACACAGCCTTCTGTTTCTTACCCATCGCCTTACGCAACGTATCGGCCTGACCTCCCGTAAATCCGGCCAGCAACTGCGAGAGCAACATCACCTGCTCCTGATAGACGGTAATGCCATAGGTGTCGTAGAGGTACTTCTCCATTACGGGGATGTCGTAGGTAATCTTCTCCCTGCCGTGCTTACGGGCAATGAAGTTGGGAATCTTCTCCATTGGGCCGGGGCGGTAGAGGGCATTCATAGCGATAAGGTCCTCGAAGCGGCTCGGGTGGAGTGCTCGGAGGTGTTTTTTCATACCGGGCGACTCAAATTGGAACACACCCGTAGTGTCGCCGTGCGAGAAGAGTTCGTATGTCTTTTTGTCGTCCAACGAGATGGCATCAATGTCGATGACCTTACCCGTTGTACGCTTCACATTGTCCAGCGCATCTTTGATTATTGAGAGAGTTTTGAGGCCCAAAAAGTCCATCTTGATAAGGCCCACGCTCTCCACAAACTTACCCTCAAACTGCACCACATTCAGGTCGGCATCCTTAGCCGTAGCAATGGGAGCAAATTTTTCCAAGTCGTCCTTACCGATAATCACACCGCAGGCGTGCACACCCGTCTGTCGCACCGAGCCTTCGAGTTTTTCGGCATAGCGGAGCGTGTTCTGCACCAACGGGTCGGTGCTCTGCTTCTGGGCCGCAAACTCGCTTTGTGTTTCGTAGAGCCACTCAAAGGGCGACTGGCCCTTCTTGTTCTCAATCTTATCGGGGATGAGTTTTGTCAGTCGGTCGCTCTCCGGCAGGGGTAGTTTCTGCACCAAGTCGGATCGTAGCCATGTCGTTCTGTGAGCCAAGGAGTTGACTCTCTAC
>JAZNNC010000006.1:0-157061 GCA_045580045.1 Tidjanibacter sp. | reverse complement strand
AAAACATAGCCGAGCGAGGTTCCCAAAACGGGAACCTCGCTTGCTTTTTGCGGAAAATTTGACACTAACAACACATTTACTACGCGTGCGCGCACGTATTTCAAATAAATATCGTAACTTTACGCCCTAATGGCCACCGTGCTAAACACGGGCTAAACATTTGAAACAATTTACTATGTTGATAAAACTCATACGACACCTCGCAACTCTCGTGGCACTCGTGGTACTCTCATTGGGAGTGGCCTGCACTCCGGCATACACCCCACAGCCCAATAGTGTTTCGTTCAGCACAGGCGAGACCGTCGCACACTCCTCCACACAGCAGTTCCTATCCATCGCTTCGGAGTTTGCGTGGACCATCGAAATCAATTACCTCGCTCCCGAAGGTGTGAATGGTTGGTGCTCGTTGAGCAAAACAAGCGGCGAGGGCAACGAGAATGTCATTATGTCGTTCGGAAAAAACCCCCTCAAAGAGAGCCGTTCGCTATCGTTGAGCGTGAAGTTCCCACGCGAGAGCATCGACCTCATATTCACCCAACTTGCCGAGGGAGAGAAGCCCGAGCCCAAACCGGAGCCCGACATCACCACCACTCCCAAGTGGCTCGAACTCCCCGCTTTCACTCCCGACAACGAGGAAAGAGTCTATTTTTCCAAACATATGCTCCCCTCGTCGGGCAACAAAGAGCGCAGCTTCTCGGTGCTCTACGACACCGAAATCTACCACCCCTATTGGGTGGCCTATCCTTTGTGCAGGGGTAACATCAGAGGTAGCGGACAGAGGGTTGACGACTGGGGTATTATGGATCCCAACATCCCCAACGACAAGCAACTCTATATGAGCAGTTCCTACTATGGCAACTACGACCGAGGACATATGCTCCCTTCGGCCAGCCGATTGGGCTCCAACGAAGACAACCGCCAAACCTTCTATCCGACCAATATGAGCCCACAGCTCGCAGGCCTCAACCAGAAAAAATGGGCCTCCATTGAGGGACAGGTGCGCGGATGGGGCGAGGGTTGCGACACGCTCTATGTGGTTACAGGCGCAGTGTTCCGTACCGTTGGCGGCAACGAGAACATCAACACCACATCGTGCCGTAGCGATAGCGGCAAGCAGGTGGCCATCCCCAACTACTACTACAAGGCCCTTCTCCAAAGGCGAGGTACGGGAACAAGCAGTTCGTTCCAAGCGTTGGCCATCTGGGTACCTCACAAGGCCGCAACGGGAAACCTTACTGCCAACGACATCATCTCCATCGACAGTTTGGAGGAACTCACAGGCATCGACTTCTTCCACAACCTCGACGATGCCACCGAGCAAAAGGTGGAAAGTGGGTATGACCTCAGCTTATGGGGCTTTTAGGAACGGATGCCCGCAGGAGGGGCTGACTTGACAAAACGCACAACCACAAACAACACACAACAGTATAATGAAACGACTTAGTTACTTCTTGATTTTGGCTATCGCCGCACTCTCCTTCTCGTGCGAGGAGTTGCCCGCGCCAACCGTTAGTAAGTATCTCAACGTAAAGACCTCGCTCTTGGAGCTTAAAGACTCGGAGGGCTCGTTTAAGATTAGTGTCGAAAGCAACACCGCGTGGGTGGTAACAACATCTGCCGATTGGCTCACGGTGGTTGGTGCACACGAATGTATCGGTTCGGGAGATGCTATGTTCTCCTACACGGCCAACACCTCCGACAAATCGCGCAACGCGAAGATTGAGATTGCGCCAAAGGTGGCCGGCGAAACCTCGACCTACCTGATAATGGTGTCGCAGAAGGCTGCGAGTGGCAACACCGGTGGCAGTGGCGACAATACAGGTGGCGATGACAACACGGGAAGTGGCGATAACACGGGTGGTGGTAATACCGGCACCACGGCCGGCAGTGGCAATGGTACGGCCGAGTCGCCCTACGATGTAATTCGTGCGCTGGCCATCATCAATGGCGGCACAGCCACCGAGTCGAAGGTCTATGTGCAGGGCGTCATCTCGAGCATTGAGGAAGTGGCCCCCTCCTATGGCAACGCCTCCTACTACATCTCCAACAACGGAGCCACCTACAACTCGCAACTCTACATCTACCGTGGCAAGTATCTCAACAACGAGAACTTCACCTCCACCAGCCAAATTAAGGTTGGCGATGAGGTGGTCATCTGCGGACAGCTGAAACTCTGGAACGGCAACAGCCCTCAGGTTATCGGTGGCAACTACCTCATCTCCATCAATGGCAGCACCACGGGTGGCGATGACAACACGGGAAGTGGCGACAACACGGGCGGTGGCCTCGTAACCAACGGAGGCACTCCCCACGCAGGCTGGGCCGAGTTGCCCGCCGAGGAGAACAACTCCGACTACTACTACGCCTACCATATGCGTGCCGACAAAGGCACACAGCGCAACTTCTCGGTTTGTTATAGTGCCGAGATGGGTTGCCCCGTGTGGGTTGCAGCCCCCATCCACAAGTGCTACTGTGGTAGTGGCAGGTCGGAAAACTATGCTCCCGACCCCGTAATCCCATCAAGTGTGCAGAAGAATGCTGACAAGGCAGGCGACACCAACAAGGGCAACTGGATGAACCGAGGACATATGCTCGCATCCAATATGCGTAACGTTACCGCTACGACCAACCAGCAGGTCTTCTACTACTCCAACATCGCGCCACAAGATGGCGATGGCTTCAACACGGGCGGTGGCTGGTGGAACGACCTCGAAGATATTGAGAAGAATCAGTATATGTGTAGCGACACTCTCTACACCGTTAATGGTTGCCACTGGGCCAACAAGAACGAGACCTTCGGCAACCGAGTGGTACCCACCCACTTCTACAAAGTGTTCCTGCGTACCAAGAAGGGTAGCAGCGGTAAATGGGTGGTGAACTGCTCGGAGAGCGAGTTGCAGTGCGTGGCATTCTATGCTCCCCACTATCACGGCTCCGGCGGAAAAACAGCCCCCACACGCAGCCATATGATGAGCGTGGCAGAGTTGGAGCGCATCACGGGCCATACCTTCTTCCCCAACGTGCCCAACGCACCCAAGGATACCTTCAACCCAAGCGATTGGGGAATGTAGGGGGAATTGAGAATTGATAATTGAGAATTGAGAATTGACAAAACAACGTTTTGTCTAAAATGCTCCCGCTCGGCAGAGTCTGCAAGCAGCCTTTGCACTCGCTTACTCGCATTTGCGAAAATTGAGAATTCGGCACGGGTATTAAAAAAGATACCCAAGAGATTGACAATTGAACAATTGAAAATTATATGAAACGTAACCTTTTTGTGATTAGTGTGGTGGTGGCATTGTTCGTGTCGCTCACCAACGCCTCGGCCCAGAGCAAGCGCTACACCGTGTTGTTCTACAATGTGGAGAACCTCTTTGACACCATTCAGGACCCCACAATCTACGACACCGAGTTCATTCCCAGTGGTGTGAAACAGTGGAACTCGGCCAAGTACTACAAGAAACTCGACAACCTCGAAAAGGTGTTCTACTCCATCACCGAGCAAAACCGCTCCTACCCCACTGTAATAGGTGTGAGCGAGGTGGAGAACCGCAACGTGTTGGAGGACATCGCTTCGCTGCCCAAACTCCAAAGGGCCAACTACCAAATCTGCCACTACGACGGCCCCGACGCCCGTGGTGTGGATGTGGCTTTCTTCTACCGCCCCGACCAATTCAAATATGAGGGTAGCGAGAGCATCAAAGCCAAAATCCCCGGCGCAAGGCCCAACTTCCGCACCCGCGACCTGCTCGGTATGTGGGGCACCATCGATGGCGAGCCCTTCTACTTTATGGTGAGCCACTGGCCCAGCCGTAGGGGTGGTCAAGCTCAGTCGGCCTTCCTGCGCGAGGGCTTGGCTGCCCAAATTAAGGGCATTGCCGACTCGGTAATGAGGGCCAACCCCAAGACCAAGTTTGTGGTTATGGGCGACTTCAACGATGACCCCGGCGACAAGAGCGTGTCGGAGTGCTTGGGCGCAAAACTCAAAAAGGACAAACTCAAAAAGGGCGACCTCTACAACCCCTATTGGCAGATGCACCGCGACGGCTACGGTACACTGGTCTATAACGACCTGTGGAACCTCTTCGACAACATCGTCGTAAGCCAGAACATCGCCAACCCCGAGCAGGGTAAGTTGGGTATATGGAAGCCCAAGAAGGCCGAGTACTACGGCAATATCTTCAAGGGCGAATTCCTCTTCCAGAAGGAGGGACAATACAAGGGCTACCCGCTGCGAACATATGTGGGTAACAACTTTCAGGGCGGTTTCAGCGACCACCTTCCCGTATATATCTTCCTTGTGAAATAAGAAAAACTGTTTGAAATTCAGACAGCTCCCAAGAGAACGCGTGGAAAAACAATAGAACAAAACAAAAGATAAGAACCAAAAAAGTATGAAAAAATTTCTAATTACCCTGCTCCTCAGCACCTGCGTTGCGGCCTCCGCATTGGCCCAGACAAAGGTGGGAGCTATCACCGGTAAGGTAGTATCTCGTCAGGGACGTGAGCCGATAGAAATGGCGACCATAACACTTGGCGACAAGACCACAAAGACGGCTGCCGATGGTTCGTTCACCTTCGAGAACATCCCCTATGGCACCGTAACCATTGAGATTGAGGCCCTCGGCCACCAGCCTTCGAGCGTAAACGTGAAGGTTGACAGGCCCCAGAAAGACCTCGCCTACATCACCCTTGCTGTGGTGGCAGAGTCCCTCAGCAACGACTTCCTCGACGATAGTTCTTTCGTTGAGTTCGATAGCGATATGGCCAACGAGTCGCAATCGACTCCTGTTTCGCTGAGCGCATCGAAGGACGTGTTCAACAACATCGCAGGCTATAAGTTCAGCCCCCTGCGCTTCCGCACACGTGGTTACGACCAGAACACCGAAATCATCTATCTCAACGGCGTGGAGATGACCGATGCCAACAGCGGCAACGGTACGTGGTCGTTGTGGAGCGGTCTGAACGAGGCTACCCGTAACCAAGAGGCCACCTATGCCACCTCGGTTGGTACGAGCGGTGTGGGCGGTATCAACGGTACCACCAACATCCTCGCAAGGGCTTCGCAGATGAGACAGGGTTTCCGCGCAAGTGCCGTAACATCGAGCGGCTCCTACCGCTACCGCCTGATGACCACCTACACCAGCGGTATGCAGGACAACGGCTGGGCCTATGCAGCAAGTGTGTCGGCAAGGTTGGGCGGTAACGACTTCGTGGAGGGCGTAACCTACAATGCTTGGGCATATTTCCTTTCGGCCGAGAAACGCATCAACAATATGCACCAAGTGGCCTTCACCTTCTTTGGTGTTCCCACCGAGAGGGGCGCACAAATGGCTGCCACCGACGAGGCTATCGGTCTGGCAGGCTCCTACTGGTACAACCCCAACGTGGGTATGCAGAACGGCAAGTTGCGCAACGCACGTGTGAGGTCATACCACGAGCCCGTGGCTATGCTCAACTACTTCTACACCCCCGACGACAAGACCAAAATCACCGCAGCAGCCTCGTTCCGCTTCGGCCAGAACGGCTATTCGGCTCTCGATTGGAACGGTGCAGCCGACCCCCGTGCAGACTACTATCGCAACCTGCCCAGCTATTGGGACAAGAAGGGCGACAAGGCACACCGCAACGAGTTGCAGAGGGCTTGGCTGAACAACAGGGAGAAGATGATGTACATCGACTTCGACAAGCTCTACAACATCAACTACAACTCCAACCCCGCCAATGGCGACCGTCCCACCTTGCAGCACACCAATCTTGGTGATGGCGTGGAGCAGAGCGTTGCCGGTCAGAACCGTTCGCGCTACATCATCTCCGAGAGGCACACCGACCAGAGGGACCTCCGTCTGAAATTGCAGATTGACAGGACCATCTCCAATCGTCAGAACATTGTGGGAGGTGTGGACTTCCGTCGCAACCGCACCGAGTACTACACCTCTATTAAGGACTTGTTGGGTGGCGACTATTGGGTGAATGTGGACAACTTCGCCGAGAGGGACATCCACGCTGCCGAAGGCCGTAGGATTGCCATCAACGACCTCACCCGCACCGACAACTACATCGTTGGCAAGGGCGACAAGTATGGCTACGACTACTATGCACACTCCACCGTGGGTAAACTCTGGGGTGCCTACAACCTCCGCCTCGGCCACTATCAGGTAGCCCTCGCAGGTGAGGCCTCCTACACCACCTTCTGGCGCGAGGGCCTCTATCAGAAGGGACTCTTTGAGAACAACTCTTTTGGCGATAGCAAGCACCTCGAATTCTTCGGCTACACAGCCAAAGCCAACTTCACCTATGAGCCCAACGGCTCCAACAGCGTGCAACTCTCGGCTGTGGCACAGCAGAACGCACCCTACTTCCAAGACGCTTTTGTGTCGCCCCGCACCCGCAACACCGTGGCCCCCGGCCTTACCACCGAGAAGGTGTTGAGTTTTGACCTTGCATACTCCTACAAGGCACCTTGGATTAACCTCCGCGCAAGTGCCTACTACACCACCTACAAGGACCAATCGAAACTCATCAGTTTCTACGATGATGTGTGGTCGGCCTTCTCGAATATGTCGCTCACCGGCATCGACAGCCGCTACTATGGCGTTGAGTTTGGCTTCCGTATGCCCATCGTGGCCGACTTGGCCCTCTCTGGTGCCGCCAGCATTGGCGACTACACCTACACCTCCAACCCATACTTCACCCAGACTCGTGATAACACCGCCGCAACTCTGGTGAAAAACGCAAGGGTTTATTGGAAGGGTATGAAGATTGAGAGTACTCCTCAGGTGGCTCTGAACCTCGGCCTGAACTACAAGACCGCCAACAACATCTATCTCTCGATTGATGCTGAGTATTTCGACAATATGTATCTCTCGATGAACCCCCTCTACCGTACACTCGGTGCAATGAGCGGACGTATCCGTAAGGATGCCCCCGCTAAGTTCGACAACGTGTGGAGCGACAGTGCAACCATCGATGATATCATCTCCGCAAAATACACCGACTCCAAAACAGGCGAAATAGTCAACGCCGTTCTCCCCAATGAGGAGGATAACCTCCGCAGACTCACCGGTCAGGAGAAGTTCAAGCCCGCAATTGTTGTGAATGCCAGCATTGGCAAGACTTGGTACATCGGTGGTAACCAGCTTGGTTTCAGCCTCGAAATCAAGAACCTCACCAACACCATTACCAAGACGGGTGGTTTCGAGCAGATGAGGCTCTTCTCGGACGACGAGTATGAAACCTTAACCGGTACTCGCTACACCCGCTTCGACTCCAAGTACTTCTACCTCTACGGTACGAACTACTACCTCAACATCTACTTCCGCTTCTAACCCACCCCGTGCGCTTATAGAAAATAGATATATATAATATGAAAAAGTATATTATAGCAATGACGCTCGCACTTGTGGCCCTGACTGCCTGCGAGCAACAGTGGGACGATGTCCCCGCAAAGGTACCTGCCACCGATGAGAGTATTGGTGCAGAGTACCAGTATATGACCGTGAACGCCTTCAAGGATAAGTATTTCTACAACCACCCCGAAGGTGCGGCACAGCCCTCCAACCTTGTAAAGTCGATTGTCATCCCCGACAAGGTCTATCTCAAAACCAAAGTTATCAGCTCCGATGAGCTGGGCAACACCTACCGCTCCATCTACCTCCAAGATGCTGCCGGCTATGAGAATGGCGCCATTGAGGTAAAGGTTGGCAAAGGTTCGATGTACACCATCTACAAGCCCGGCCAGATAATCTACATTAAGTGCGACGGCCTCCACTTGGGTAACTACCGCTGGATGCTTTCGTTGGGTGGAGCTTCGTCGGATGCGAAGTACTCCAACGGCTACATCGACATCCAGACCACCATTGACGAGAAAATCCTTCCGGGCGATATGGTTGGTTTTGAGAGCGGAGTGGACACCCTCGTTATCAACTCCACCAACGTGAAAAGCATCATCGACAACGACAAGAAGTACCTCGGTACTTTGTGCCGCTTCGAGGGCTTGGAGAGCGTGTGGGGTACAGTGAATCACGACAGCTATTCCGGCAGCGACATCTTCCCCTCGTTCTTGGAGAGTTTGGATGGCGACTACACCAACTATGTGTTCAGCGAGTATAAGGGCCTGCCCGAATACCCCGATGGTCTGCCCGCAACGTGGGCATTCTGCTACACCGACAAGGATGGTGTGAACAACTCCTACTACGGCTCGGCCTTGTTCAAATACACCGACTCACACCCCTTCATTGTGCGTACGAGTGGCTATTCGAGGTTTGCATTAGAGCCCATTCCTGCCGATGGCGAGATGGTGGATATGACTGCCATTTTGTGTAAGTATTGTTCGAGCGGTGGTGGCTTTATGAAGTACCAACTGCTGCTCAACAGCTCCGACGACGTTGTGGTAAAATAGTCTGCAACACTCTCTGACACGCAAAAATCCTCTCCATTTCGGAGAGGATTTTTTTGTTGTGGTAAATGGTCTGCTTAAAACTTATTCCCCAAAGTGGAAAATAATATATTTCAAGTTTGAGCTCCTTTTCTGCCCTTTCTGCCCTTTCTACCCTTTGAAATAATTTTAAGGAGAGGCGATTTGTCGTAAAAATTCCTATCTTTGCACAAGATTACAGAATATGTAATCACAATATTGGATGGCATTTAGGCTATTGCTTTCTCAGTAAAACGACCAAACTATTTACGCATACAAGCAATAGGCACTCTGAATGCCCACGTCTTTTGGCGTGGGTTGTGCTTATGTATGTATGGTGCTTGGTCGTACCTTCTGAGAATAAGTTACACCCACGTCTTTTTTTGTGCTGTAACCCAACGATGTCCACCCGTGGAAGTATGGTTAGGAACAGATATACACAAAACGAGCAAAGACGATGACATCCCCCACAACAAATAGGGCCACAAGGGCTGCCCCAAAGGTACAAAACCCCACTCACGGCCCATAGATTTCACTTTCCTATTTTACCCACTTTCTATACACTATTACCCGTCAAATGTCGTTTTAGAGTATGAAAATGCAAAAAAAACGATGCCGAGAGTTACATTTTTGAGGGAAAATTACTATCTTGCAGTAGAAATGGCCCTATATATAATATAAAGTAAACCCATAGGGCCCGACAGGATAGGTTAGATTAGGACACAAAACAGATAAATTAACAAACCAAACAAACTCAGCGATTATGTTTAAGAAACTTTTTTCGATTGTAGCCTTCGTAGCCCTCAGCATTATGGGCGCACAGGCACAAATGAATCCGATGGAGCCCCTGCCACAGGACCCCGAACTGCGTAAGGGCGTGCTCGAAAACGGACTCACCTACTACATCAAACACAACGCCAAGCCCGAAAATCAGGCCGACTTCTACATCTACGACAAAGTGGGTGCAGTGCAGGAAGAGGAGCACCAGATTGGTCTGGCCCACTTCCTTGAGCATATGGCCTTCAATGGCACCAAGAACTTCCCCGACAAGAATATGATTAACTATCTTGAGAGCGTGGGCGTGAAGTTCGGTGCCAACCTCAATGCGTGGACCGCAATGGAGCAAACCCAGTATATGATGCGGAGTGTGCCCCTTGGCGACCCCTCCGTTGTGGACAACGTGCTGATGATTCTCCACGATTGGGCCTACTACATCTCGCTCGAAGAGGAGGAGATTGACAACGAAAGGGGCGTTATCATCGAAGAGTTGCGCACCCGCAACGATGCCAACTGGCGTATCCGCGAGAAGAGCGCACCCTACATCTATGGCCCCACCCGCTATGCCGAGCGCAACATCATCGGTACCATTGAGCAACTCCAGTCGTTCACCTATGACGACATCCGCGACTTCTACCACCGTTGGTACAACACCAAGAACCAGTGTATCGTGGTTGTGGGCGACTTTGACGTAGACGAGATGGAGCAGAAGGTTATCAAGACTATGAGCGACATCCCCGCAGTGGAGAACGCCGAGGAGATTGCCTACATCCCCGTGCCCGCCACCGTGGAGCCACAGATTGGTATCTTCACCGACCCCGAGCTCACCGAGACCAGCGTGGAACTCATCGCCCGCAGGGATGCAATGCCCAAGGAGATGAACAACACCCTTGTGTATGAGCTTTACAGCATTCTCGACAGCTTCGTGAGCTCCATCGTCAACGAGCGTCTGAACGACATCAGCCAGCAGCCCAACGCACCCTTCCTCGGTGCAGGCAACTATGGCGGTAGCATCACCCGCTCGATGGACATTATGGAAATCTACGCCTCCGCACGTGAGGGCGAGGCCTTGAAGTCGTTTGAGGCCATCTACACCGAGTATGAGAAGGTGCGCCGCTATGGTTTCACCGTGTCGGAGTTTGAGAGGGCACAGGCCAAGATTATGCGTAGCAACCAGCAGGCCTACGACCGCCGTAACGACCGCCGCCACAGCGAGTTCGTAAGGCGTTACACCGAGAACTTCGCCAACAACAAGCCCATTTACAGCGCAGAGTTTGAGTGGCAGTTGGACAGCACCCTCATCTCGTCGCTCGACATCACCACCCTCAATCAGTTCGCACAGCAGATGCGCTTCACCCCCACCAACCAAGTGGTGCTCATCAGCCAGCCCGAGAAGGAGGGCCTCGCAGTGCCCACCGTGGAGGAGGTACAGGCCATCATCGCCAAGGTGAATGCCGCCGAGATTGCAGCACCCGTGGACAACACCGTGAAGAAACCCCTCATCTCCGAGGGCACCAAACTCAAAGGCTCGAAGGTGAAGAAGACAACCACCGACAAGTTCGGCAACACCGTGTGGACTCTGAAAAATGGAGTAAAAGTGGTGCTCAAACCCACCGATTTCAAGGCTGACGAAATCCAACTCCACGCAGGTGTTATGGCCGGTCAGAGCATCGTTGCTACCGAGGATGTGATTATGGCCGACCACCTCGACACCTTCATCTCCTATCAGGGCGTTGGTGAGTTCAGCCAGACCGACCTCACCAAGCAACTCGCCGGTAAGGCCATCAGCCTCCTCCCCTTCGTGGGTGGCTCGATGCAGGGCATCAACGCAATGTGCTCGCCCAAAGACATTGAGGTGATGTTCCAGTTGCTCTACCTCTATGGCACCTCGCCTCGCTATGATGAGGATGCCTTCAACACCGTTAAGGACCAGCTCGTGAGCGCCTATACCAACGTGGAGTCCGACCCCAACTATGCACTCCAAAAGGAGCTCTACAAGTCGCTTTACAGCAAACCCGACAGGGCCAAAGCGTGGAGCGTGGAGGAGATTAAGAGTCTAAACTTCGAGCAGTACCAGAGGGTTTACAAGACTCTCTTCTCCAACCCCGATGATATGACCTACACCATCGTGGGTAACTTCGACGAGGCCGCCATCAAGCCCCTCGTGGAGAAGTACCTCGGCTCGCTGCCCAAGACCAAAGGCACACTTGCCTACAACAGCGCCAACAGCAACGACTTCCAGACCGGCGACCGCACCAACCGCTTCGCTGTGCCTATGGAGATGCCCAAAACCACCATCTACTATGTGCTCACCGGCCAGATGGAGGTTAATTTGGAGAACTACATCTACCTCTCCGTACTCGACCAGCTGCTCGACATCCGCTACACCAAGAGTATCCGCGAGGAGAAGGGTGGCACCTATGGCGTGTCGTGTGCTACAAGCCTGAGCCCCCTGCCCAGCGAGCCCGACTTTATGCTGATGATTGGCTTCGACACCAAGCCCGAGATGGCAGATGAGTTGCGCGATATGCTCCTTCCCGAGGTTCAGCGTATTGCCACCGAAGGCCCCACCGAGGAGGAGATGGGTAAGATTAAGGAGTATATGGTAAAACAGCGTGCCGACAACCTCAAACAAAACGGCTCGTGGAAACAGTGGATTAGCAACTACCACCTCACCGGTGTGGACTACACCAGCGACTACGATGCCATCATCGGAGCCCTTTCGGCCGAGAAGGTTAAGGCCATCGCTGCCAAGACCTTGGAGAGTGGCGACGTGCTGAAACTCATTATGGACCCCGCCGTGGCCGAGTAACCCACACGGTTGTAAGGTAACACCGCTTATCAGAAAGGCTCCCTTTTTTGGGGGCCTTTTTTTGTGGGAAGTGAAAGCTGCTCCCATAAGTTAGGGGAGATGGCACGCAGTGCCAGAGAGGTCTGTTTGAGGGCAGAAAGAGCAGGAAGAGCAGGAAGAGCAGGAAGGGAATAAAAAAATGACGGTTGACGGTCGTCGGTTGACCACAAAAAACGCAGAGTGCGGAGGAAATTTTGTGCCAAGCAAGAAGGCGAGCAGGCACAGCCTGTTTTGTGATTTTGGTTGCGGTGCTATCAAGCGTTCGAAAGCGGTAAAAAAACGCAAAGTGCGGAGGGAATTTTGTGCCAAACGAGAAAGCGGCCCCGCAGTTTGCTTTCGCAAATGAGGAGGCCGCTTATCGAAGTGCGGTGCAAAATTCACCCGCAATCTGCGTATTTTCTATGCGCCGTGACAATGCTTATACTTCTTCCCCGACCCACAAGGACAAGGATCGTTGGGACGAACTTTCTTCTCAACGTGTACCGGCATTGGACGACTCTTCTCGCCCTGACCGGCAGCCGCAGCAGCAGCCATACGCGAAGCCTGCAACTTGTTGACATCAACCTTCTGCTGATTTTGCTGACGCTGACGCAAGCGGTCTTGTGCATTCTCACGTGTGGGGATGTAACCCTTCAACAAGATGGAGAGCACCTCGCGGTTAATCTTGTCAATCATCGCACGGAACAGATTGTAGGCTTCGAGTTTGTAAATCAACAAGGGGTCTTTCTGCTCATAGGAGGCGTTCTGCACACTCTGTTTGAGGTCGTCCATTGCGCGCAAGTGCTCACGCCAGTTGTCATCAATGGTGGTGAGCATTGCGAGCTTGGTGAACATCTTGTAGATTTCGGCACCATCGCTCTCCACCGCACGTTTGAGGTTGGTGGCCACGTTGTAAACAAGCGTACCATTGGTGATGGGCACGAAGAGTGTCTCCACTTGGTCGCCCTGCTTCTCAACCACATTTTTCAGCACAGGCATAGCGGTTTGTGCCACCACTTGTGCCCTGCGAGCGTAGGCGGTGCGGAGGTCCTCAACGATGAGTCGTGCGAGTTCCTCCTTGTTGGCCTTGTTGTAGGTGGCCTCGTCGAAGGTGGGCTGCATAGCCACCTGACGGATGAGTTCGATGGAGAAGTCCTCAAAATCAACGCCCTGTGTGTTCTCCACAAAGGTGTCGGCAAAGTCGAGCATCATATTATTGAGGTCAATCTCTACCCTCTCTCCGTGGAGTGCGTGGCGGCGCTGGGTGTAGATAACGGTCCTCTGCGAGTTCATCACGTCGTCGTATTCGAGCAGGCGTTTACGCACACCAAAGTGGTTCTCCTCCACCTTCTTCTGTGCCCTCTCGATGGCCTTCGACATCATACCTGCCTGGATAACCTCGCCCTCTTGGAGGCCCATCTTATCCATCATCGTAGCGATGCGGTCGCTACCGAACAGACGCATCAGGTCGTCCTCCAACGACACGAAGAATTGCGAGGTACCGGGGTCGCCCTGACGACCGGCACGACCTCGGAGCTGACGGTCCACACGACGGCTCTCGTGGCGTTCGGTACCTATGATAGCAAGGCCGCCTGCCTCCTTAACCTCGGGGGTAAGTTTGATATCGGTACCACGACCTGCCATATTGGTAGCGATGGTTACCTGACCTGCCCTACCTGCCTCGGCAACAACCTGTGCCTCCAAAGCGTGCTGCTTGGCATTGAGGACGTTGTGTTTGATGTGGCGTATTTTGAGGATACGACTCAAAAGCTCCGACACCTCTACCGAGGTGGTACCCACGAGCACAGGCCTACCCTCGCCCACGAGTTTCACAACCTCCTCAACCACAGCGTTATATTTCTCCCTCTTGGTCTTATACACGAGGTCATCCCTATCGTCCCTTGCGATGGGCCTGTTGGTGGGGATAACCACAACGTCGAGCTTGTAGATGCTCCAAAACTCGCTTGCTTCCGTCTCGGCCGTACCGGTCATACCACCGAGTTTGTGGTACATACGGAAGTAGTTTTGCAGAGTGATGGTGGCAAAAGTTTGCGTTGCAGCCTCCACCTTAACCCTCTCTTTGGCCTCAATTGCTTGGTGCAGACCATCGGAGTAGCGGCGGCCCTCCATAATACGGCCCGTCTGCTCGTCCACAATCTTCACCTTGTTGTCGATGAGGACATACTCCACATCCTTCTCGAACATACTGTATGCTTTGAGGAGCTGGTTGACGGTGTGTACCCTCTCGCTCTTGATGGCGTAGTCGGCCAACACGGCGTCCTTCTTTGCGGCCCTCTCTTCGGCCGAGATGTCGCTCTTTTCGAGTGCGGCAACCTCCGAGCCAATGTCGGGCAACACGAAGAATTTGTCCTCACCCACAGCGTCGGCCAACATCTGGTGGCCCTTGTCGGTCAGTTCCACGGTGTTGAGTTTCTCGTCAATCACAAAGAAGAGTTCGTCGGTAATCTCGGGCATCCTCTCGTTGTGGTTCTGCATATAGATAGCCTCGGTCTTTTGCAGCAGTACCTTCATACCCTGCTCGGAGAGGAATTTGATGAGAGCCTTATTTTTGGGCAAACCCTTGTGCGAACGGAGCAACCAGATACCACCCTCGTCGTTCTTACCCTCGGCGATGAGTTTCTTGGCCTTCACAAGACAGTCGTTGGCCAGATTGCGCTGCAACGAGTAGAGCCTCTCCACGATATCACGGTATTGGTCGAAGAGTTGGTCGTCGCCTTTGGGCACGGGACCCGAGATAATCAGAGGAGTACGGGCATCGTCAATCAACACCGAGTCCACCTCATCCACGATGGCAAAGTGGTGTTTCTTCTGCACCAACTCGGAGGCCTGAATCGACATATTGTCCCTCAGGTAGTCAAAGCCGAACTCGTTGTTGGTACCGAAGGTGATGTTTGCGGCATAGGCCTTCCTACGCTCTGGCGAGTTGGGGCGGTAGTTGTCGATACACTCCACCGAAAGGCCGTGGAATTGGTACATCGGGCCCATCCACTCGCAGTCACGTTTGGCCAGATAGTCGTTCACGGTAACCACGTGCACGCCCTTACCGGCCAGCGCATTGAGGAATACGGGAAGAGTAGCCACAAGGGTTTTACCCTCACCGGTAGCCATCTCTGCAATCTTACCCTTGTGGAGCACCACGCCACCGAAGAGCTGGCAGTCGTAGTGAACCATATCCCACTTGATGTCGTTGCCACCGGCCGTCCAAGTGGTCTGCCAGATGGCCTTGTCGCCCTCGATGGCCACAAAGTCCCTATCGGCAGCCAAATTGCGGTCGAACTCGCTGGCCGTTACCTCCACAGTGTCGGCCTCGGCAAACCTGCGGGCGGTGGATTTCATAATAGCGAAAGCCTCGGGGAGGATTTCATCGAGTTTCTTTTCGATTTTCTCGTCCACCTCCTTGGTGAGGTTGTCGATTTCTTTGGAGATGTCGCTCTTCTTCTCGATGCTCAAATCGCCCTCCAACTCTGCTTTAAGAGCAGCAATACGCTCCTCTTCGGGGCGGATGAAGTCGGCAATTTGTGCTTTGAGTGCGGTTGAGCGACCACGCAACTCGTCGTTGGTGAGCGCATCAATCGAAGGGTAGAGAGCGAGTATTTTATCCACATAGGGTTGAATCTCCTTGCGGTCCTTGTCGCTCTTTGTTCCGAAAAACAGTTTCAGGATGGATTGAACTACATTCATATTGTGTGTAATTATCTATAAATCAACATTATCACCCTCAACAATCCTCATCAAGGGCGAATAAATCGTGTAAAGTTACGCTCTTTTTATCTCTTTTGCAAGAGGGCACTCGCCACACAGTCCCTCCTTACAGAATGTTTCCAACTCGATGAGTGCCTGCGAATCAAATGCCGAAGTGCACGGAACACCCTCACCTGTCCACCGACTAATGATGCGGTTATGTTCGGAGGGCAAACTCTCCAACAAGGACATTGCATACTCCTTGACAGCATCTTTCTGCATCACCTCTGCATAGGCAAATTGGAGCGGCACCACAAAGTTGATGGTCATCACCACAATCTTCTCTTTGCCCAATCGTTTGGGCACGCCGAGCGACACTCCTTTGGGTGTGTAGTGCTTCTGCCAATAGGGGCTAACCTCGGCCGAAAGCAGCTTTGATACATCTTCAATGGTGCGGCAGGCCACAACATTGTCGAAACTAAAATTGGGGCTTGACACAATGGCCGCAAACTGCGCTATCCGAATCACAGGATTGCCCGCCGGATAGCCGGCACTACGGTCCCACTCGCCTATCCCCATCGGGCTCACACCATATTTGGTGGTCAGATAGTCAAAATCGTTCTGCAACATCAGGATATAGTCGTCGAAGTACTCTCCTCCAAGCAGTCCGGAGGTGCCAAGCAAGAGAGCCTCCACACCATAACTGCGGCCTTTCTCTCTCAAACACATACGGAACGTGGCCTTCGAAGCCAACTTGCTGAACGCACCGCTATTACGAGGTGCGCCCATTGCATAGGCCGCCATTTCGTAGAGTGTCTGATTCCAATCCCTCTCGGCCCTCTCCCACATTTCGAGCACCCTTTGGCTCTTGCGCACAAGCCTACGCACCAACAATTCCTCCACTATCTTTGTGCGGTGGAGTGCATCGCAGGTCGCCAACAACATCGGGCAGTCGGTATGCGAACGAAAAGTGGCCATATTTGTCTTACACTTTGCTCTCTTCTTCTCCTTACTCTCTGTGTACTCCGAACTCTCTACCCTACAACATTCCGAGCGCCATAAGAGCCTCTTCGCTCATCATCTCCTTGTCCCACGGTGGGTCAAACACAATCTCCACTATCACCTCCTTTACGCCACGCACCTTCTTAACCTGTGTGTGTACCTCCTCAACGAGGTAGTCGGCCATAGGGCAGTTGGGTGCAGTGAGCGTCATACGGATATTGGCCACACCATCGGGGGTGTAGTCAATCTCATACACAAGGCCGAGGTCGTAGATGTTTACGGGAATTTCGGGGTCGTATATGTTTTTGAGCACATCGACAATCTGTCGCTCTGTGTTCTGTATCTCTTCGGGTGTCATCATCGCTGCTAACTATTTTGTGGCACCAAAGGCCACTGCATATCGTTTCATCTGGCTGAGCATTTCGCCCAAACCATTGGCTCGGGTTGGCGAGAGGTAGGAGCGGATACCAATGCGGTCAATGAAGTAGAGTTCGGTGGAGAGAATCTCCTGTGGGGTGCGGCCACCAAGCGCACGGGTCAACAGGCCCGCAATGCCCTTCACAATGAGTGCATCGGCATCGGCCGAGAAATAGACCTTTCCATCCTCCCTCATCTCGGCATCAATCCACACCCTCGATTGGCAACCGTCAATAAGATACTGTTCGGTCTTGTGCTGCGGATTGATTTCCACACACAGGTCGGCCATATCGATAAGGTATTGCAATTTATCATCGGGATCGTCAAACATCTCAAAGTCGGCGATAATCTCCTCCTGAATACTGTCCTTATATTCTGTCATCTCTGCTAAACTATTATCGCGTTAAAAATAAGCGCGTAAAGATAGGGCATTTATTGCGATTTTGCCCACTCGGTGGACCAAAAACCACTCTTAGCCTCTAAAAAAATCCATCTCGTGGCTCAAATCACACTCCGGCAGCTCGGCCCTAAGTGCCTCTGCTTGTCGCAACATTGTGGCCTTGAAGCGCGTCCACTCCTCGCTGTCGGGGTGCAGTGGGCGATGCTGTGCAGCCCTGCGAAGTGCCTCCACTCTGTGGTAGAGTTCGGTTGTGCGAGGTGTAAAATAGCACTCCCCAAACCTCTCCCACACATAGTTCACAGCCTCCTGCGAGGGGTGTACAAGGTCGGGGCCGACAAAGCGATAATCTCGCAAGTCGTCGAGCACAATCTCGTAGGCGGGGAAGTACTCCACGTTAGGACACCTCTCGACCACCTGCTCTGCTGCCAGCCTCAACACAGCCTTCGACACTGCATTACCCTCCAAACCATCGGCCAAGTGGCGCACAGGGCTGACGGTGAGAATTATTCGCTTACCTTCGAGGCACCCTTCGGCCAACCTGATGATACACCCCGCAGCCTCCTCCACCGAAAGCCTACGACGCACAAACTCACGCGAGGGCATCTTGTGGCAATTGGCAACAACCTCGCCATTGTGCTCAAACACCCACGCAGTACCGAGTGTTACGACCACCGTATCTGCCTCTGCCAGAGCCTTGTGTCCTTGCTCCACCGCCTCGTTGAGTCGGTTCAGAACGGCCTCCCTATTGGTGCCGTCAAAGACTCCGTGGGCATCATAGGAAAACCACACATCGCCTCTTTGACGAAGTTCGTCGGCCCGAAAGGGAGTCCCCTCGGAGAGCCTTGTGATGGTTGCGGCCACACTCTGTGGATTAAAAACCTCGCCCAACGGATTGGCCATCACCCACAGTCCGCCCGCCGTCATCTTTGCCACCACATTATCGGCAAAACACGAGCCAATGGTAACAATGCGGTTGCTGTGAGATATTTTATCCTTACAAGGGTGTATCTCTATTTCGGTACGAAAATTCATTATGCCTAAAATTTTTGTGGCAAAGGTAAAATAATTATCTTTGTAAAAACAGAACGAAAGCACAGAAAATGATTGTTATTGCACACCCGAAGATAAATCTCGGACTCGACATCCTCAGACGTCGCGAAGACGGCTACCACGAAATTGATACCCTGATGTTGCCATTCAGGGGTGTTGGCGACACCCTCGAAGTGGTGCCCACAATTGACGGAGCCATACACCTCGAAACGGAGGGTATCACACTCGACTGCTCCTCGGACCGCAACCTTGTTGTCAGGGCGTGGATGTTGCTCAGGAGTCGTTATGGAATTGGCGGCGCACACATAAAGCTCGACAAACAGATACCCTTCGGGGCCGGATTGGGTGGTGGCAGTGCCGATGCTGCGATGACTTTGGTGGCTCTCAACGAGGTCTATTCGTTGGGAATCACAACTGCCGAGTTGGAGGGTTTGGCTGCCGAGTTGGGTAGCGATGTGCCTTTCTTCATCACCTCACAACCAATGTTTTGCCGAGGACGTGGCGAGATACTGTGCCCCACCACCAACCCCGCCGAAGGGCTGTGGTGTGTGGTGAGCAAACCCTCCTTCGGGATACCCACAGCGGAGGCCTATGCAGGGGTTACTCCCCACATTCCGTCTGCTCCACTCGAAGAGCGTTTACAGCGCCCCAAAGAGGAGTGGCAGAGCGAGATTGTTAACAACTTTGAAGCCTCGCTGTTTGAGCGACACCTCGAACTGAAAAACATACGTCGTGCGCTGTTGCAGAGCGGAGCATTGTATGTGTCGATGTCGGGCTCCGGCTCGGCTATGTATGGACTCTATGACCACGAGCCGCACTACTCGCCCGTCTTTACCGACGAGAGGGTGTTTGTCGCTAAACTGTAAGTAGTTATGAACAAACCACACGACGACATAAACCGAGCCATCAGCGATGGCGAAGAGTGGGCCTACCGAGCAATCTACGATAGGCACTATGAGGTGTTGTGTCGTGTGGCCTACGACTACGTCAAGGACCAATATCTTGCCGAAAGCATCGTTGGCGACACCATCTTCCACATCTGGGAGCGACGTGAGCAGCTCAACATTCAGGGCCCCATTCGTCGCTACCTCATTCGTGCCGTACGCAACAAGTGCCTCGACCTGCTCGCTTCGCAGTATGTGAGGCGCACGGTTTCGGAGGGCGATATGGTCAGCAAGGAAGAGTCCCAAAACCTCCTCGACGGGGTGGACGACATATCTCCACTCGGTATTCTGCTCGAAAAAGAGTTGGAGGACAAGGTGGTGGAGGCCGTGGAGTCGCTCCCCTCGGAGTGCCGTGCGGTCTTTGAGAAGAGCCGCTTCGAGGGCAAGTCCTATCAGGAGATTGCCGACTCGCTGGGCATCTCCATCAACACCGTAAAGTACCATATGAAGGGTGCCATCGCCCGCATCTACGCCCACCTGGAACGCTATCTTATAATAATAGGTGTGGGTTTAATCATTTTTTAGTACATTTTTCACTCGCGGCACTACCCTTGTGGCCGCGAATTTCGTCTTACATATAACAGCCAAATCAACTAATGAACCCACTGAACGAAAAAATCGAAGGCCTATTGGAGGCCTATCTGACCGATACAATCACTCCTGAGGATATGACCGCCCTGAATGGGTGGGTGTCTGCGTGTGCCGAAAATGCCCAACTTTTCGAGCGCATCAGGGAGGTGTGGTTTTCGCTCTCGGCTGCCAACCGCAACCTCGTCTTTGACTCCCGCAAGGGCTATGAGCGATTCATCAAGAGAGTTCGCAAGGCAGAGCGCAGGACTTTGTACCAGAGGCTGAGGCCCGTGGTACGCTATGCCGCAGCGGTGGTTGTGGCTGTGGTACTGGTGGTGGGTGCCTATGTGAGTGGTCGCAGGGATGTGGAGGTACACTTTGCAGAGATTACCACCGAGGCTCCTATGGGTTCAACAGCCGAGGTGGTTCTGCCCGACGGCTCGTTGGTGGTGCTCAATGCCGGCTCCCGCATTGTATATTCTCAGGGTTTCGGTATGGACAACCGCAACGTGGCACTCCACGGCGAGGGATACTTTGAGGTGAAACGCAACGAGAGTGTTCCCTTCGTTGTAACCTCGGAGCAGATGACCGTGAGGGTGCTCGGCACCAAGTTCAACCTCTGCGACTACAAGGAGAATCAGGAGGCTGCCGTAACGCTCGTGGAGGGCAAGGTGGACGTTACCAACAATCACGACCAGATACACGTTGAGATAACCCCCGACACAAGGGCCATAATCAACAAAGAGAGCCACGCAATGGTGGTGGAGAAGACCTCCGCTACCGACAACACCCAATGGAGGGAGGGCTATCTCTTCTTCGACGAGGAGCCTTTGGCTGATATTGCCCGCGAATTGGAGCGTTGTTACGGAGTGAACATCTGCATAGAGAGGGAGGAGTTGAATGGCTACAAGTTCTACGGTAAGCTACCCTCTCGTCAGCTCTCCATTGAGGAGGTCCTCGACATTCTCTCCTCGGCCGGCCAGATTGACTACTCCATAGAGGGCCGCCACATCACATTGAACTAACAGTAACAAAACCATCACAGATAACCTAACAAAAAAGTTTAACCTTAAAAAACGAATTTTGAGAAAAGCTACCGCAACACGTAGGAACACTACCAAATAACCATAGAGTTGAGAAAAGTTGAGCCGAGGAATCTCGCACATTCCCCGGCCCGTAAAAAAATCTCAACTCTATGCCCTTTTGTCGTCTGACATCAGCGAAGATTTTGCGCAAAGATAGGAAAAAAACTGCTTACTATCCTTTTCTTGTGTGAAGTCTGTCGCACATTTTCAAGCGGTTTTCAAATAATTCTACTACAAAATAATCAACCTAGTTATGAAAAAGAACATTTTTATGCTCTTTGGCGTGTTGCTATTGTCGGTTGCTGCTTTTGCACAACCCAAGGCAGTTTCGCTCAAACTCAACAAAGTGAGCGTTAAGAGCGCAATGGAGAGCCTCTCGGAACAGAGTGGCTACACATTCTTCTACCAAGTGGGCGAGGTGGACACCGACAAGAGTGTCAATCTCAACGCAGGCAAATTGGAAGAGGCCATTGAACAGATTCTCGTGGGCCAAGATGTGAACTACGAAATTCAGGGCAAAACCATCGTTGTATCGAAGAAGGCTCCACAAGTAACACCCACAAAAGAGTCCAATGGCGAAGTGAGTGGTGTTGTGGTTGACAACTCCGGCGCACCGATTGTTGGCGTGGTGGTGATGATTGTGGACAGCAACACGGTTGCCATCACCGACTCCAAAGGCTACTTCTCCATCGCAGCACGCCCCAAAGATGTATTGGAATTTTCGAGCTTGGGCTACACCACTCGCCAAGAGAGGGTGGGCAATCGCACCTCGATGCGCATTGCGCTTGCCGACGATGTACTCCAAATGGAGGAGGTCGTTGTGGTTGGTTATGGCACCCAAAAGAAGGTAAACCTCACCGGCTCGGTGTCGATGGTCAGTAGTGAGGAGCTGGAATCGCGCCCCGTTTCGAACGTAGCCAATGGCCTTCAAGGAGCCCTGCCCGGCGTTACCATCACAAGTGCTTCGGCACAGCCCGGTGCTTCGGATACCACCATCAGGGTGCGTGGTGTGGGTACACTCGGCAACTCCAACCCACTGATTCTGATTGACGGTGTGGAGGGCGACATCTCGGTCCTCAACCCCGAAGATATTGAGAGTGTGTCGGTGTTGAAGGACGCAGCCTCGGCCTCCATCTATGGTGCGAGGGGTGCGAATGGTGTTTTGTTGGTTACAACCAAGAAACTTGCGAGTGGCGACAAAGTGCGTCCCTCCGTTACATTCAACTCCTACGTTGGCGTTCAGACCCCTACTCGACTGCCCGAGATGGCCAATGCTATTGAGTTTATGACTCTCGACAACGAGGCAAGGACCAATGTGGGTACCGCCATTGCGTGGCTCTCCGACGCATTCGACAAAGTGCGTACAGGCTCCGACCCCAACAACTTTGCCGACACCGATTGGCTTGGTGCTGTGCTGAAACCCTATGCAATGCAGCAGAACTATGGTTTGAGCATCAATGGCAGTATGGGCGATAGTGGCTATATGCTCTCCTATCGCTTCTTCGACCAAGACGGTCTAACCGCAGGCCGCACCACAGGTGAGCAGAGGCACAACCTGCGCTACAAGATGGACACCAAACTCCTCGACAAGCTCACCCTTTCGTCCAACGTGGGCTACACCTCGCGAAGCATTGTAGCACCCATCAATTCGCTGGTAAGCGGTGGTGGTGCAATCTATACCGCTATGCGTATTATGCCCAACGCCCCCATTCGCTACACGGACGGCACTTGGGCCTATGGCGGTGGTAACACCAACCCCGTGGCGACCCTCACCGATGGTGGCCACAGCAACACCTCGGCAGAGGAGGTCTCCATCTTGGAGGTGCTGCGCTATGACATCAACAAACATTGGAACGTGAGCGCAACCTACAACCTCACCTCCACCAACTCCCTGCGAGATATTCTCAAAAAGACCATCCGCTTTGTCAACCCCGACACGGGTGCCACCGTGGAGGTCAACTCGCCCAACTCCATAAAAAACATTGACGCAAGGGCTCAACAGCAGACCTTCATCTTGCAGAGCAACTTCGACTTCAACATTGGCAAACACAACATTAGCGGCGTGGTTGGTATGTCGCAGGAGTGGTATGTTTTTCGCCAATTCGAGGCCTCTCGCAACACCCTTGTAACAGAGTTCAACCCCACCATCAATCTGGGTAGTTCAACAAGTATGAGCAACGACTCGTCGGCCAAGCAGTGGGCCATTCGTTCGGGCTTCGGACGATTGAGCTACAACTACGACGAGCGTTACCTCCTCGAAATGAACGTGCGCTACGACCTATCCTCTCGCTTCCACCGTGACAACCGTGCGGGTTTATTCCCTTCGTTCTCGGGCGGTTGGAGGATAAGCGAGGAAGAGTTTATGGCCTCCACCGACGAGTGGCTCGACAACCTCAAACTGAGGGCTTCGTGGGGTAAACTCGGCAACCAATACGTTGGTTCGTCCAACACACCCTACCTTTCCACCCTCACGGCATACAGCTCGGACATCTCGCTCATCGGTGCCAATGCCACCACGGGCTACACCCAATCGGTGCTCTCCAACCCTCTGCTGACGTGGGAGACTATCACTATGTTGGACTTTGGTTTCGACCTCCAAATGCTCCACAACCGCCTCTCGGTGACGTTTGACTGGTTTACAAAAGACACCGATGGTATTCTTCTGAAACTCAACTATCCCTCGCAGATTGGCGCAACCCCCTCGGAGGAGAATGCCGGTAAGATGAACAACACCGGTTGGGAGATTGATATGGCTTGGAGGGATAAGGTTGGCGGTGTACGCTACGGCTTCGGCTTCAACCTCTCGGACGTGAAGAACAAGATTACTGACCTTGCAGGTAACGCCCCCGATTTGAGTGGCGACCAAGTGAGGATTGTGGACTACCCCATTGATGCCTTCTATGGCTACGAGGCCATCGGTCTGATGACTCCCGAGGATTTCAAAATCTACGACCCCGCCACCGGCAAGGCCGCACTGCCCACAATTCCCATCGTGTTGGGCAACGACTACCAGCCCGGCGACATCAAATATAGGGACATCAGTGGCCCCAATGGTAAACCCGACGGACGTATCTCGCCCGAGTATGACAAGAAGATTATCGGTAGCAATATCCCCCGCTACACATATAGTTTCCATGGCGATGTTGCGTGGAAGGGCTTCGATTTCAGCTTCAACATCCAGGGTGTTGGCAAGTGTGACGGCTTCCTGAAAGGCTCCGCACGCCACGCCTTGCAGGATATGGCAGCCTACCCCCAGAAAGTTCACCTCGAACGCTACCACTTCCAGGAGAACCCCAATCCCAATGCCTCCTATCCCCGCTTGACCTACAACACCAAGTTCAATCAGGAGACCTTCTCGACCTTCTGGTTGGAGGATGCATCCTATCTCCGTTTGAAGAACATTCAGTTGGGCTACACCCTGCCTTCGTCCTTGACCAAGAAGGCTAAGGTTGAGAAGTGCCGCATCTATATCTCGGCCGACAACCTCCTCACCGTGAGCGACTTCTTCTATGCCTACGACCCAGAGACACCCGTTTCGAGTGGTGGCTACTACCCACAGGTTAAGACCTGTGTACTCGGTTTGAGTGTAACCTTCCGATAGGAGAAGAAGTAAAGGACAACAAAGTGTAGAACAAACGAAACAAGACTGAACGCTATGAAAAAGATTATATATGGTTTACTGGTTGCCTCTGTGGCACTTTTGACCGGTTGCAACGACGACTTCTTGGAGCGTCCACAATTTGACCAAATCACCGACGAGAACTTCTGGCAGGACGAGGCCCACTTGAAGAGTGTGGCCAACACCTTCACCACCTGTATGCAGGGTGCCTATTGGCTCAACATCACCGAGATTATGGCCGACCACGCACCCTGGGCTGTAACAACCGCTTTCCGCACCATCGGTGGCGGAAACTATGCCACCAACATTGGTAACCTCAACTCCATTTGGGTGAGGGCCTACGAGGGTATCGGCAGGGCCAACTACTTCCTTGCCAACTACCAGAGGGCTGTGAATGTTAAACCCGAAATCAGGGAGAGGTATGCCGCCGAGGCCTATTTTTACCGTGCCTACAACTATTGGATTCTGACCAACTACTTCGGCGATGTTCCCTACATCACCGAGGTACTCAACGTGGAGTCGCCCGATGTCTATCGTGGCAGGGACAAACGCTCGGTGGTTGTTGACGGTATCACCAAAGACCTCGAAGACCACTACAAGGCTCTGCCTGAGTATATCCCCGCTGCAAGCGAGGAGTTTGGACACATCTCGCAGGCCGCAGCCCTTGTGCTTCTCTCCCGCATCTACCTCTTCAATGGACGCTATGCCGATGCTGTGGATGCTTGCGAGAGGGCTATGGAGAACCCCTACCACGAACTCTACACCACCGGTAAGCCCGACGAGGACTACTACAACCTCTTCACCTACACCGGTCGTGCGTCACGCATTGCTGCCAACAAGGAGACCATTCTGGCCTACGTGTACAACTACAACCTCGGTGAGGACGCACGCACATCGCACAACACCTCGCGTGCCAACTGGGTACCCGGCGACTACGCTCGTTTCGTTCCCACCAAGAAGGCCATAGAACTCTATCTCACTGCCGATGGTCAGATTTGGGACCCCAAGCAGTGCAACACCTATGAGGAGATATTCCAGAACAGAGACCCCCGTATGTGTCAGACCATCTTGGCACCCGGCACTCCTTGGACCGGAGGCCCCGATGGCGACATCACAAGCACCGACAAGAGCATCTATCGCTACCCGCTGTTGATTAACGACAAGACGGGTGCAATGACCTACACGGGATATTATATGCGTAAGTATGTTGAGCCTTCGACTGTGAAATATGTGAGCCACGACGACAACGACATCGTGATGATGCGCTATGCCGAGGTGCTGCTCAACTATGCCGAGGCCAAAGAGTTGGATGGTAAACTCACCCAAGCCGACCTTGACAAGTCCATCAACCTATTGCGTAAGAGGGTTGGAATGGTGCCTATGGAGTTGGGCAAACTGCCTGCCGGTAGCGACATCCGCACCGAG
Organism: Tidjanibacter sp.; assembly: GCA_045580045.1. Classification (GTDB taxonomy): domain Bacteria; phylum Bacteroidota; class Bacteroidia; order Bacteroidales; family Rikenellaceae; genus Tidjanibacter. The sequence goes on along the minus strand of JAZNNC010000006.1, from coordinate 130,824 downwards.
ATTCGCAGGGAGCGCAGCGTGGAGCTCTTCTATGAGGGCCACCGCTACTTCGACATCATTCGTTGGCGCATTGGCGAGACTTTGGGCGAGGACCTCGTGGGTGTAAACCGCAGGTGGCTCGACCAATCGAGATTGAAGGTGGATTTGAACAAGTTGCAGTGGGTAACCATCAGTGGCGAGCAGTATCTGTTGCTCGAAACCAATCGCACATTCGACCCCAACAAGCACTACCTGCTCTCCATCCCCTTCAAGCAGATGCAACTCAACCCCAACCTTGCACCCAACAACCCCGGTTGGTAGTGGGCAACAGAATAGTAAAAACAACATTTCATCCGTAACCAACAGACGGAAATGAGTATGAAAAAGAGAGTATTAACACTTGCCATTGTGCTTCTTGGGGCGGTGCTCAACGTGAGTGCCCAGAGGAGCGTGTCGCTCCGTGTGATGTCGATGAACATCAAGGAGGGCGGCAGGTATTGCGGTTTTCTGTCGGCCCCCTATGCCGAGCTTATTGCCCAATATGAGCCTGACGTGGTGTGCTTGCAGGAGGTGGACCAGATGACCACCCGCAATGGTGGTAGGGATTGGCTCAACGAGGTGGCAATGGCCACGGGTATGATGCCCTATTTTTGCCACTCGATGAACTATCAGGGCGGTGGCTTCGGTACGGCTCTGCTGAGCAGGTGGCCCTTCTACAAGATGACCAAGATTGTAACCGAACTCGCGGGCGCAAGAGAGCCGAGGGCTTCGGGTTGGATTTACGTTCAACTCCCCGGTGGCGAATGTGTGAGGGTTGCCACCACCCACCTCGCGTTGGAGAGTGCACAGATGACCATCCAGCACCTTGCCGATGTCAACAAAAACATCTTTGCCGAGGGCGATACCATCCCCACACTACTTGTGGGCGACTTCAATGCCAACGAGGGTAGCGACCCAATCAGCTATGCGGCCAATCGCTGGAAAGACCTCGGTAAGGGCTATGGTAACACCTACCCCACGAGCCGTCCGGAGATTACCTATGCGGCCCAAAGGCTCGACTATGTTATGGCCTCGCCCAAGACAGGTTGGACGGTGGAGAGTTACACCATTCTCGACTGCCCCGACCTTTCGGACCACCGTTTCATTGTGGCCGACCTGACATATACATTTCCAAACGAATAAAACCTACGAGAAGATATGACACGCACAATCAAACAACTTCTCGCCGTGCAGTGGCCGGTGTTGCTCCTTGTGGCAACACTGGTCGGCTGCACACCCGACGATAACGGAGGAACGGGAGGTGGCGGTAACAACAATGGGGGTGAATATGTAGCCCCCGAGGTACCCGAGACGCCCGTGATTACAAACCTTTTCAGGGTGGACTTCTTCTCCACATTGGGGGCAGACGAGCCGTTTTTCAGCGGGCTACGCGATGCGGGCTTAGCGAGCCAATTTGTGGGTAACCAAGCGACTCCAAAGTCCATATTCTACCTCTTTGACCGTTGCGACTTTGAGGTGGGCAAGGGCACTGCAGCAGTGAAGATTGCCTACGACAACAAGGCCAATGCCTATTTCCTCCCCTCGGAGACTACGGGCGAACATTACACCAAAGGTACGGGCGTTGTGAGCCGCTACAAGAGTTCTTCCATTGTGGGAGTTGCGGGCGACAACCTCCACTTGTCGGGTGTCAGTGTGGCCATCGGACTCTCCCAACCCACCACAATCACACTCTTCAACGCCACATTTGACACCACCGAACAGGTGGCTGCTGCTGTGGAAGCCTTCGGTGTGGAGTTGCAAAGCGACGGTGTGCTGCTGGCAAAGGTAGCCACCGACAAGAAGAGCGACGTGGAGGAGTGGCTCAAAAAGAACTTTTCGGGCTACCGAGTGGAGTTTGCAGGCAGCGAAGGCACGGCCTACGACCTTATGGTACTCTGCCCTGTGATGTATGTATGCCGTTCGATTGAGGAACTGAAAAGCATAAATCTTCCCTATTGGAAGGTAACAATGGAGAAATTTTTCTAACCACACGGAGATATGAAGAAAACACTATTGACACTAATGGCTGTGGCCCTTGTGAGCCTTGTGGCGAGGGGTGAGGAGCCATTGAAGATTTTGAGCTACAACCTGCGCTTTGGCGAGCTTGCCACCGTGGAGCAGTTGGGCGACTTTGTAGCCTCGCAGGAGGCCGACTTTGTGGCCTTGCAGGAGTGCGATTGGGCCACCAAGAGGGAGCGAGCACCCCACCAACACGGTGTGAAGTTCGTCAGCGAGATAGCCCACAGGGCCGGTATGTTCGGTCTCTACGGTAAGGCCATCAACTACAAGGGTGGATATTATGGCGTGGGCATCCTGAGCCGCTACCCCATCATCAAGAGCGAGCGTGTGTTGCTCCCACAGAAACCCAAGACCGAGCAGCGCACTCTGTTGGTTGCCACAGCCGAACTGCCGAGTGGCGACCTTCTGACCTTTGTGAGCACCCACTTGGAGGTGTCGTCGAGCGAGGCACGAATGGAGCAGGTGGAGTTCATCAACCGCTACTTCGACGAGTGGCCCTACCCTGTGATTTTGGTGGGCGATATGAATGCCGAGCCCCACACCAAGGAGATGCAGGCACTCGTGGAGGCAGGCTGGAAGAATATGACCAACGAGGAGAAGACATACAGCACCAAGGCTCCCAAGATTAAGATTGACTACATCTTCTATCGTGGTGCGCGCCCCGTGGAGTTACGCAAGACGGAGGTTGTTGAGTGGTGCACCCTTTCGGACCACTTCCCCGTGGTATCCATCATAGACATCAAATAAACCAAACAACATAAACAAACAAAACAAACCTATTAACAACTTTATTTATTAACCTTTTTTCTAAAACATTATTTGCTATGAAAAAAACATTATTTGCAATCGCAATGCTGGCCGTAGCATTGGTAGCTTGCGACAAAGAGCCCGAAGGTGGCAAGGACAAACTCGAAGCCACTCTCACTCTCGCCGAGGGTGTTGAGGCTGCTATCGCCGAGGGTGTAGCCTACGGTTCGCCCATCGCAATCAAAGGTACTTCGAGCGTGGCACTCACCGAGGTTGTTCTGACCGGTGTTGCTAAGAGTGGAGAGAGCTATGCTGCCAAAGGTAGCGCACAGACTCTCGAACAGGAGGGTACCGAGGTTGACCAGCTCTGGTTTGCCGACACCAAAGAGGCAACCCACGTTGAGGTTAAACTCGTAGCCGGTACCAAGGCTGCTACTTTCTACTACGCACTTGGCGCAGTTGAGGGCGAGTGGAACTTCGGTGCTTGGTGTGAGCCCGCAGGCGTTATTATGGCCGACAAGAAGATTGAGAACCACGCCAACAACCCCGAGCTCTATCCCGATGAGAACACCGGTGCTGGTAGCGACACTCCTTCGTTCATCTCGATGGACGGTGTGATGGTAAACGGCACTCTGAAACACATCGTTTCGCTCAACGAGCTTCTTCCCGTTGACGGTGCAGGCGCTTCGTTCAACTTCTGCAACGTACTCCAAAACACCTCCAACAACGCCTACATCGGTGGCCAGAGGGGTTATGCATTCATCGACATCCCCACCCTTACCGCAGGTACCATTGGCCGTCAGTGCGACGTTTACAACTATGGTGGCCACTTCCTCAACAAAGACAACTGCAAGACTTCCACTTTGAGCCGCATCGTTGGTTCGTGGGCTGGCGAGAGCTACGACGCAGATGAGTATGCTTTTGTTGACGGTCTGTTTATGTCGATTCCCGAGAAGATGGAGACTTTGGCTGACCAGATGAGGGCATTCTATCTGTTGGGCGAGATTCAGCGCGTGTTGGACAACAGCACCCTCGGTGTTGAGGAGGAGCCCACCTCGTTGAGCAACAAGAATATGTATCGCCGTTGGGCTGAGGCAGGCCACACTGCAACCAAAGCAACTGCCGAGAACTTCCGTGCTGGTGACTACCTGATTATCCGTAGCCACAAGAGTCCCGTAGAGGGCGAGCCTCTCACCTATGGTATCATCCAGATTTTGCAGTTGCCCGATGACTCAGGTGCTTTTGTTGAGTCGGCAACCGTTCCCGGTAAGATGATTATCGACCAGACCAAAGCAGAGGAGCTCTTCCTCAAACCCTGCTACTTGAACATCAAGTGCCAGATGGTTGTTGCTAAATAAGCACTCATAATCAACTACTTTGCCGGTGCGGGGAGACAAACACTCCGCATCGGCAAAGTTTTCTTTTTTCTCAAAACCACTTTTTCCAACCCACAAACCAAAATCCCAAGAAACGATGAAACTGCTGCAACGATTTCTACTCATTATTTTAGCGTGTGCCACAATGGCAGGATGTAGTGCCCACAAGGAGCGCACCCAGCAGGTCGCTGCGGCACAAGGTGTGATTGAGCGCACACTCGGAGTGGTGCCCCAAAACCTCACACTCAACCTTACCGCCCCCAACGCAGAGGGGCTGGATACCTACAAGATCTCGGCCCAAGGCGGACACCTCACCATCGAGGGTTCCTCGCCTACGGCTCTGTGCTATGCCTTCAACCACTATCTCCATCGTGCCTGCAACGCACAGGTGGTGTGGAGTGGCAAGCACCTCAACCTACCCACCGAGTGGCCCGACTATGCCGAAAGCGGTTCGTCGCCCTACTCCTTGCGCTACTTCCTGAACGTCTGCACCTTTGGCTACACCGCCCCCTATTGGGATTGGGAGCGTTGGGAGCAGGAGTTGGACTGGATGGCTTTGCACGGCGTGAACTTTCCCTTGGCGAGTGTGGCCAGCGAGGCCATTGCCAAGCGTGTGTGGGTAAAACTCGGCCTCTCGCCCGAGGAGGCCAACGCTTTCTTCACCGGTGCGGCACACCTGCCTTGGCACCGTATGGGCAACCTCAACTCCTTTGACGGCCCCCTCACTGACGAGTGGCACGAGAGTCAAATCGCACTCCAACACAAGATACTCGACCGTATGAGAGAACTCGGTATGAACCCCGTGGCACCCGCTTTCGCAGGTTTCGTACCACCCGCATTTATTGCAAAAAATCCCGACATTACATACAACCAACTCCTTTGGGGTGGCTTCGACAAGTCCTACAATGCTGTCGTGTTGGCCCCCTCGTCGCCTTGGTTTAGCAAGATTGGCAAACTTTTCGTGGAAGAGTGGGAAAAGGAGTTTGGCGATGCAAAATACTTCCTCTCCGACAGCTTCAACGAGATGCGTCTGCCCGTAGCGGAGGGCGACACCGAGGGTAAGCACGCCCTGCTGGCCGACTACGGAGAGGCCATCTACAACTCCATCACCGCAGGCGACAAGGACGCCGTGTGGGTAACACAAGGTTGGACCTTCGGCTATCAGCACGACTTCTGGGACAAGGAGAGTATGCAGGCCCTACTGAGCCGTGTGCCCAACGACAGGATGATTATCATTGACCTCGGTTGCGACTACCCCAAATGGGTGTGGAAGACCGAGCAGACGTGGAAAGTACAGGATGGTTTCTACGGCAAGCAGTGGATATTCAGCTATGTACCCAACTTCGGTGGCAAGGTATTGCCCACGGGCGAGTTGGAGATGTATGCCACCTCTTCGGCCGAGGCACTCGCCTCGGAGCGCAAGGGTAACTTGGTAGGCTTTGGTTCTGCCCCCGAGGGCCTCGAAAACAACGAGGTTGTCTATGAGCTCTTGGCTGATATGGGTTGGACCGACAAGGCCATTAACCTCGACCAATGGATTGCCGATTTCTGCACAGCCCGCTATGGGGCCTACACCGAGGAGGTTAAGGCCGCTTGGGAGGCCTTCCGTGGCAGTGTCTACTCGTCGCTCTACTCCTACCCCCGATTCACTTGGCAGACCGTAACGCACGACAAGCGTCGCCGTAGTGCCCACGACATCAACGACCTCTTTGGCGAGGGTGTGAAGCGCTTGTTGGCCGCCGCAGAGGAGTGTAAAACATCGCCCCTCTATGTGAATGACGTGGTGGAGATGAGCGCAATGTGGCTCTCGGAGGTTGCCGACCGCCACTACGAAAAGGCTCTCTCGCTCCACCAAAAGGGACGCAAAGTGGCTGCTCAAAAAGAACTTAAAGCCACCATCGAGATACTCCGAGGTGTGGATGCTCTGTTGGCACACCACCCCAACCACAGGCTCGAAAATTGGGTTACATTGGCACGCAAGTCATCCCCCAATGTGGAGGCCCAAAACGCTGCCGAGGCCAACGCCAAGCGACTCATAGCCACTTGGGGCGGCTGGCAGGAGGACTATGCCGCAAGGCTGTGGAGCGATATGGTTGGTGCATACTACATCCCCCGCTTGGAAATATTCTTCTCCGAAGGTCAGGAGGCCACCGATAGGTGGGAAGAGGAGTGGATAAACACCCCCATCACACGTTTTGCCACCCCCGAGGGCAACCCCGTGGAGTTGGCCCGCACGCTGGTTAATAGCTACAAATAACACACTGAAACATGAAGAGATACGCCATAATCATAGCCACACTTTTGGTCACCATCATCGGGAGCAGTTGCACTCCCGATGCCACACAAACCGCCTTTTCGCTCGACGAACAAATCAAGGCTGCCGAGGCCCTCGTTGGGAGGGTTACGGGCGGACGACAGAGCGATTTCAAGGTGGTCATAACCGAGAAGCAGCTCGACGGACACGACTACTTTGCACTCTGGGCCGAAGATGGCAGGGTTGTCCTCGAAGGTGGCGATGGTGTGGGTGTGGCAAGCGCACTGAACCACTACCTCCAAGAGTGGTGTGGGTGTCACATCAGTTGGTGTGGCTCCAATGTGGAGCTCCCCGAAGAGTTGCCCCTGCCCACCGAGAGGGTGGTCAAAACAACACCCTACAAGTATCGCTACTGCTTCAACTACTGCACCTTCAACTACACGATGAGTTGGTGGGACAAGGAGCGTTGGCAGTGGGAGATTGACTTTATGGCTCTCAACGGCATCAATATGCCTCTGGCCGTTACGGGCCAAAACTCCGTATGGCAGAGGGTCTATAAAAAGTTGGGCTTTACGGACAAAGAACTAGAAAGTTTTTTCAGCGGCCCGGCCTATTTCAACTGGTTTTGGATGGGTAACCTCGACGGTTGGGGAGGCCCGCTGCCACAGAGGTTCTTCCGTCAGCACGAAAGGCTACAAAAATTCATCCTTCGCAGCGAGCGAGCACTCGGTATGACCCCCGTGCTACCCGCCTTCACGGGCCACGTTCCGCCAGCCTTTGAGCAGAAATTCCCCGATGTGAAGGTGCGCAAAACCTCGTGGGTGAACTTCCCCGAAGTGGCCGTTATGGACCCCGAGGAGGAGATGTTCGACACCATTGGCGAGATGTTCATCCGTGAGCAGGCCGCACTCTATGGCACCAACCACCTCTACTCGGCCGACACCTTCAACGAGAACGACCCACCAAGCACCGACTCGGCCTACCTTGCAGGTATGAGCCGTAAGGTCTTTGAGTCGATGAGAGCCGCCGACAGCGAGGCTGTGTGGGTGATGCAGGGCTGGTTGTTCCACCACTCCGACGACTTCTGGGGCGAGCCCGAAATCAAAGCCCTGCTGGGTGCCGTGCCCAACGACGGTATGATTATTCTCGACCTGTGGAGCGAGCGTTTCCCCGTATGGCAGCGCACCGAGGCCTATTATGGCAAGCCGTGGATTTGGTGTATGCTCCACAACTTCGGCCAAAACATCACCCTCTCGGGCAACTCCGCACGAGTGGCAGCAGGGCCCGCAGCCGCACTCGCCTCCCCCCGTTCGGGAGAGTTCTGTGGCATTGGACTCACCCCAGAGGGTATTGAGCACAACCCTCTGATGTTTGCAATGATGTTGGAGAATGTGTGGAGGAGTGAGCCTATCGACATTGAGGCCTTCACCATCGACTACCTCGAAGAGAGGTACGGAGGACGTGATGAGCGTGCCGAAAGGGCGTGGGGTATAATCACCGAGAGTGTCTATAATAACGATGTTACCAACGGAGGCCCCGAGTCCATCATCACCGGTCGCCCCTCGTTCAAACTCAATCCCGGCGGAACAACCAATGTCAAACTCCACTACGACCAGATGGAGCTCGCCGAGGCGTGGGACTTGTTGGTGGAGTGTGCCGACCGCTTTGCCGACAGCGAGGGCTACCGCTACGACCTTGTGGACATTACCCGTCAGGTGATGGCCAACCACGCCACCGTGTTGCAACAAGCCTGTGCAAAGGCCTACGAGAGTGGTAGTGTGGAGGCGTTTGATGTTGCAGTGGCCAACTATTTGACATACCTTTGCGACTTCGAGCGTCTGCTCTCCTCACGCAAGGAGTTCCTGCTCGGAAGGTGGTTGGAGGATGCCAAAGCGATGGGACACACCGCAAGCGAGAAGGCTGTGTATGAACAAAATGCACGAAATTTGCTCACCACTTGGGGTAACAAAGATTGCCGCATCAGGGACTATGCCTGCCGCCAATGGTCGGGTATGGTGGGTGGATTCTACATCCCTCGCTGGGAGCGTTTCTTTGCAGCTGTGAGGAGTGCGATGACCGAGGGGGTACCCTTCGACCAAAAGGCATTTGAGGAGGATAGCAAAGTGTGGGAATGGGAGTGGACCTTTGGTAAGGAGTGCTACCCCACCGAGCCTTCGGCAGACGAGATTGAGGTGGTGAGGGAACTTCACATCAAGTATAGGCCCACCCTCGAAACACTACCTTTTGTGGTGGCCCCCGATGCAAAGAAGATTATTGAGAGTTAGGAGAGGAGTTGTCTGTTGGCAGTTGGCAGTTGGCACGGGTATTAAAAAAGATACCCGTGAAGAAAGGTAAATGAAAATAGAAAACTGCGCCTTTGGCGCACCTTAATTTTTCCATTTTCCATTTTATTAGACGTTATTTTAATATGAAAAAGGTAACCATAGCGGTAGATTCGTTCAAGGGCTCACTATCCTCTCGTGAGGTGGCCGAGGCGTTGGAGGCAGGCGTGAGGAGCGTGTGTCCCCACTGCGAGGTTTGCAAAGTGAGCATCGCCGATGGTGGCGAGGGTACCGTCGAGGCCATTGTGGATAGTCTGGGTGGCGAGATTGTGGAGATTGCCGTGCCGGGCCCACTTGGCGCACCAACCGTGGCACGCTATGGTATGGTTGCCAACAAGGGATTGGCAATTGTGGAAATGGCCTCCGCAAGCGGCCTACCACTACTCTCCCCCGAAGAGCGCAACCCAATGCTGACCTCCACACTCGGCACGGGCGAAATCATCGCCGATGCCATCCGCAGAGGGTGCCGCAGGTTTTTGGTGGGCATTGGCGGCAGTGCAACCAACGATGCAGGCATCGGTATGCTCCACGCCTTGGGCTATCGTTTTGTGGACAAGGATGGAGAGGTAGTGGAGCCTTGTGGTGGCAACCTTTCAAAAATCAGGTCCATTGACCACAGTGGCGTAATGGAGGAGTTGGCCGAGTGTGAATTCACGGTGGCGTGCGATGTTACAAATCCTCTCTATGGTCCCAACGGTGCGGCCTATGTGTATGCTCCCCAGAAGGGTGCAACACCACAGATGGTCGAACTGCTCGACGAGGGACTGCGTAACTTTGCCCACATTGTCAGACAACACAACGGACTTGACGTAGCCCCAATAGAGGGTGCAGGTGCTGCGGGTGGCCTTGGTGCCGGCTTTGTGGCCCTGCTCGGAGCAAGACTCCAAAGGGGTATCGGTATGGTTATGGAGGCTCTACAATTCGACCGGCTGATTGAGGGAAGCGACCTTGTTATCACTGGCGAGGGCCGTGTGGACCGCCAGACCGTTATGGGCAAAGCACCCAGCGGAGTGTTGGAGGTAGCCTCGGCACAGGGTATCCCTGTGGTGGCCGTTGGTGGTGGTGTGGCGTGGTGCAAGGAGTTGGCCGAGAGTGGTTTTACGGCCATACTGCCCATAGTGTCGGGCCCCATATCGTTGGAAGAGGCTATGCGCCCAGAGGTGGCAAGAGAAAACCTCACTCGCACGGCCACACAGATTGTGAAACTATTTACCACAAAACAATAGAACAGCTATGATGAGTGCCATCGGCGCATTGGTGGGCCTTGGGGTCGCCATTGTGCTTATTATTCGCAAAGTATCGCCCGTGTATAGCCTGCTTTTGGGCGCATTGGTAGGCGGTCTGCTCGGTGGGCTGGGGCTCGAATCCACAGCATCAACAATGGTGAGTGGTGTGAAGGATATCACTCCTGCTATTGTGAGGATTTTGGCCGCGGGTGTGCTTTCGGGCGTGCTGATTAAGAGTGGTGCAGCGGAGAGCATCTCCCACACCATTGTCAGCAAACTCGGCCAGAAACACATCTACTTGGCTCTTGCCCTATCGGTGATGTTGCTGACAGCCGTGGGCGTATTCATCGACGTTGCCGTCATCACCGTAGCCCCCGTCGCCATAATGATTGGCCAAAAAGTGGGCGCATCCCGACTGAAAATTCTGCTTGCAATGGTGGGCGGTGGCAAGTGTGGCAACATCATCTCGCCCAACCCAAACACCATCATCGCTGCCGAAAATATGGATGCCCCTCTTTCGTCGGTGATGGGCGCAGGAGTGCTTCCCGCCATCGTGGGCCTGCTGGTAACAATCTACCTCATCATCCCCCTGATGCCCAACAAAGACCTCTATGTAAAAAACTCGGAGGAGGGTGAAATGGACAATGAGGGCAACAACAAGCTACCCTCGTTTTGGGCAAGCATTGCAGGTCCGCTGGTGGCCATAGTGCTTCTCTCGCTGAGGCCCCTTGCAGGCGTTGTTGTCGACCCTCTGATTGCGCTCCCCGTGGGCGGTATAGTGGGTATTCTGACCACAAGGACGTGGAGCAGCGCAGGCGAAAGCGTGAAGTATGGCTTGGAGAAGATGTCGGTGGTGGCGGTGCTGTTGGTTGGCACGGGAGCCATTGCGGGCATCATCAAGGCCTCGGCACTCACCGATATGCTCATCTCGCTGATGGGTAGTGGCGAGGGCGGACGAGTATTGCTTGCACCCCTGTCGGGCGCACTGATGTCGGCAGCCACAGCCTCCACCACAGCAGGTGCCACGGTAGCTTCGGCTTCGTTTGGCAGTGCCATTCTCTCTTCGGGCGTGAGTGCCGTGTGGGGTGCTGCGATGATTAACGCCGGTGCTACGGTGCTCGACCACCTACCCCACGGCTCGTTCTTCCACGCCACAGGAGGCTCGGTGGAGATGGGCATCAAGGAGCGACTGAGGCTCATACCCTACGAATCGTTAGTGGGTTTGGTGCTTACGCTCTGCTCGGTAGTAACCTACCTACTCATAGCATAACACCACACATCATACACAGAAAAGCCCCGAAGTTTTTTGAAACTTCGGGGCTTTTCTATATGTATTGCTTGTTCCTATTTTGCCAGAAGCATAAAGCCCCAGCCTGCAAGCTCTACAACATCGCCGGCTTTGAAGGTTTTTGCCTCACCACAAGCGCAGTTGTAATCGCCGGCCTCTGCCTCGGTGAAAGTAACGGTGGTGGGCTCTGCCGAGAAGTTGAACAAGCACAACACGGTGTTCTCCTCCTTCTGGCGTGTGAAGGCCAACACATTCTCGCCCACGCCCTCGACAAACTGCACGGGTGCCACATTCTCGCCCGCAGCCAAAGCCTTGTTGGCGTGGCGGAACGAACAAAGGGTGCGGTAGAAGTTGCGGTACTCCTTACCATACTCCAAGTCAACGAGCTCCTTCACAGAGTCCTTCTCAAAGAACTGCAAGCGACGATTAAGACCAATCTCCTGACCTGTGTAGATGAGGGGTTGCGACTTGGGCAAAACGAAAGTAAGAGCAGCGAGAGCCTTGTGTGCATCGCCCATACGCTCAAACTCGGTACCGGCCCACGAGTTCTCGTCGTGGTTGGAGGTGAACATAAGGCGCATTGCAGGAGCGGGATATTTTTCGTCATCGCGCACCATATACTCTTTGAGGTCCTTAACACTCTTTGCATCGGTCTTGATGGTGCCATCGCCGGCTACATTCTTGGTCTCGCTACCACCCTTTGCCATAGCATTGAAGATGTGGTGAAGCTCCCAAGCATAGGTGGCATCGAAGCCCGACTCGTGCAACCAAGTCTCCTCGCCCTCGGCCAAGAGATACACGTCGGGGTTAATCTTGCGCACTTCCTCCCAAGCACCTTTCCAGAAGTCGGCAGGTACATTCATTGCAACATCGCAACGATAGCCGTCAACACCCTTCTCAATCCAGAATTTCAGAGCGTCGAGCATCGCTGCACGCATATCCTCATTCTTGTAGTTGAGTTTTGCAATGTCGGTCCAATCATACTCAACAATGGGAAGGCCGGTTTTCTCGTCCATCACATACCAATCCTTCTTACCCTCTTTCCACCACTTGGCATCGCGCGAGGTGTGGTTGGCAACCCAGTCGATAATCACTTTAAGGCCGAGGTCGTGAGCAGTGGCGAGGAAGTGGTCGAAATCCTCCATAGTGCCAAACTCGGGGTTGATGGCCTTGTAGTCGATGATGGAGTAGTAGGAACCAAGCGTACCCTTGCGGCTCTCTACACCAATGGGGCTGATGGGCATAAGCCACACAACATCCACACCCATTGCTTTGAGTTCGGGCAGGTATGCCTCGGCAGCTGCGAAGGTACCCTCCTCGGTGGCCTGACGAACATTGAGCTCATAGACAACAGAATTAAACTTGTCGAAAGCCTGTGCGCTTTCTGTGTTGCAACTAATGCAACCCATTACGGTCGCAGCAAGTGCAACCAATGTGATAAACAATTTCTTCATAGTGATTTATTGACGTTTAGATTTACTCGTTCACAACAACATAACCATAGGCAGGGATGTTAAGGCAGAGGTTGCCACCTGCAAGTGTGGCCTCGCCACCCTCGGCCGAAAGAGCCACCTCTGCACTCTTGGCCTCAACCATTGCGGGCAGTGCCACCTCCACCGTGCGAGCCTCAGGGCGTATGTTGAGAGCAACAACAGCCCACTGTCCCATATAGTGGCGCAAGAAGACCAAAACATCATCGTCGATATGCAGGGTGCGGTAGTCGCCATACATCAAAGGCATAGATGCGCGGCGATACTTAAACATAGCCTTTGTTGCAGCAAGCTCCTTCTGCTGGAATTCGTTGTAGCCATCAAACTCCATCATATAGCGGTTGTCGGGGTCGTTGGCACCGGGGATGCCATACTCGTCGCCCTGATATACACAAGGCACACCCGGAACCGTGGAGATGAGAGCCTTCAAGAGCGACAAGCGGGCATAACCCTTGACATTGTCGCCAACACCCACCTTGCGGTGCCATCCCTCAGCCTTGTCATCGGGACACCACAGCGACATATCGCCACCGGCCAACGACAAAAAGCGAGGCTTGTCGTGGTTGCCGGTGATGTTACCCATTGTGTGGTGCGAGCCATAGGCGGCCTCCGACTCCTCAATAACACTTGCAATATCGCGCATCGAGCGGCTCTCGTCCACAATAACATCGCGCGAGGTGTGGTAGAGATTGAAGTCAAATTGGGCGTCAATCATACCACTCTTCACATAGGAGCCAATGAGTTCGACATCGCCATAGGTCTCGCCAATCTGCCACAACTGTCGCTCCGGCATAGAGGACCTCATCTTGTGGGTGAGCATACGCCAATAGTTCAGAGGAATATGCTTGCAGGCATCGTGGCGGAAGCCATCGAAGTCGAATTTACGCACCCAATAGAGAGCCGAGTCGGTCATCGGCTCACACACCTCCTCACGGCGAGTGTCGAGTGTAGGGATATGCTCGTCAAACCAAGTGGTAAGGCGCGTTTCGCCATCCCACAGGCCAATGTTCTTACGGCCATCGGGCAACATAAGGTCGGTGGTCCAATCGGGATGCTCTTTCAGCACGGGAGAGTTGATGTGCAGGTGGTTGGCCACATAGTCCAAGACGACATTCATCTCGGCCTCGTGTGCCGTGGCGGGCATCTCTTTGAGCTCCTCCGAGGTACCAAAGCGGTCATCAACCTCGGTCGTATAGATCGGCCAATAGCCGTGGTAGCCCGAGAATTTGGTGTCGGGATTGCGGTTCTGTCCCCACGCATCGTAGGGGTTCTGCGTGATGGGCGAAATCCAGATGGTGGTGATACCGAGGTCGGTGAAGAAACCATCCTCAATCTTCTGGGTGATACCCACAATGTCGCCACCCTGATAGTCCACCTTGTCCAACACCTCTGGCGAGTTGATTTTCCAATCGTTTGCGGTGGTGCCGTTCTTGAAACGGTCTATCATCAGCGAGTAGAGAATTTGCGACTGGAAGTCCTGACGGCGGATATCCTTTGCGTCAACCACCACCTTGCCATACTCCAAGGGGAGAAGCACGTCGTTGAAACGGCCCGACTCGGAGGCCGCAAAGATTCGCAATGCCGAACGCTGGTGCTTTTTGGCCACTTTGGGGATGGCAACCTCGATGGTGTTACCCTCAACCTTGACATCGCCGACAACCTCGTTTTGCCACATTGCCACAACTTCGGCAACAGGCTTCGACGCAACGATGGTAACCTTGCCGCCTCTAACCTCGGTGGATGACATAAAACTACCCTCTGTGTCGCGCTCACCGCCGAGCACAACGATTGAGAGCTTGTCGGCATCGTGCCATACGTCTATTGTTGACACAAGCGCGCCACCTTGTGCGGTAATATCAAATTGCTCCCAATTGTCGGTAGCGGGTGTCAGTCGGAGTCGCTCATCGTTGCAGGTCAGACTTGTAGCGCCCACCCATTGGGGATAGTAGTCGGTTAGGACGTGCGAGGTGGTCCCCTCCTTAACGGTGAGAGGTATCACCGTCGAGCTGTTGCCCAACCTAAACTCCTTATTGGCTGTGCATTGCACAAAAGATAGTGTTGCGAGCGACAAGACTGTCGCCAGCAGAATGCGGGAAGTGGTTTTGTATTTCATAGTGTTAGTATTTAGTGCTTTTTGTTCAACTGACACGGTGTTGCCACCATTGGTAGCCATCACAACCTACAAAGGTATGAAATTTTGCTCAAACCCAAAAATGTGCATAAAAAAGTCAAAACACTTCTTATGTTTAAGGTTATAGTGTGCCCGCAAACAAAAAAGAGAAGGAGCCGATTTTTTCGACTCCTCCTCTTGTGATCCCGTTGGGGCTCGAACCCAAGACCTACAGCTTAGAAGGAGTTAAAAGAGCCTTTGTTACTCTTTGACTATTAGCGAATTAAGATTGCTTCGACCTATTTTTCAATTATTTGTTACCTTTGAACATCTTTCCACGCCCTGTAAGGAGCCATTCTGCCGACACACCGTAGTCATTGACAATATAGGAGAGCCACGATAACTGAAACATATCACTCTCGGGGTTTTTGCGGACTGTTGAAAAATTCCATCTGTTGATATGGTACTGCCTTGTGAATGTTTGAACACCACGAATCTCCTTTTTGACAATTAGAGTGTCGATGGCTTCGTAGAATCTGTGTATGACAGGTATGCTCTCGGGGTTATTCATATTTCAACACATCAAATAGCAAGTATTCAAGTTCAATGTAATACAGTTCAAGGTCTTCTTGTGGCTTATTGCCCACACTGCGTTTGTCCATAGAAAGTTTTACAGCCAACATCTCATCTTTGATGGTTTGTGGTTGCAGCAATCCCATACAATACTGTTTGTAGTATGAGATTAACTTGTTAAGCATCTCTGCACTCATTATGCTTTTTTTGAAAGGTTTTGGATTATCTCTGTTAGCCTATCAATAGACCTCTGCTGGCTTTCAATGAGCGTTTGTTGTCTGCTTATGAGTTCTACCACATAAGGAGATGTCTGCTTCTTCATTTCGGCATCATCAAATCCGATGATGGCTGCTACTGACACATTGAGAACATCAGCAATTTTGACTATATTGCTCCACTTGATGTCATCTGATAATAACATACGATTAAGTGTCTGAGGCGCAATGCCTAATCTCCTGGCAAGTTCCGCCTGCGACACTCCTTTTTCCTCTAAAAAATTTACCAAATTTAATACACTCATAATCAAACGATTACGGTGAAAGGCTGAATTTTTATCAAAAAAATATCATCTTTTGTGCTGATATATCAACAAAAATGCTTACCTTTACACCAACAAATCAAAACATCAACACACAAAAGTATGAAAAAAGTGCTTGTTTACCAAGCAGGAAACTAAAAAATTTATCAAAATGACACTGGCAAGTTATTACAACAATCTGGAACAGCCCACACCGCCCAAGACTGCGTTCATTCGCAAAGTTGCAGCAAGATGCGATGTAGATGTTTACACTGTTCGCTTGTGGATTAGCGGAAAGTGCAAGCCAAGCAAAGAAGAGTACCTGGATATTCTCTCGGAGGAAACAGGAATTAACAAAGAAGACCTATTCGCAGATGACACCAATTAAAGGAGTTGAGTTTTTCTCATTTGAGAACGAGGTTTGGTATAAGTCGGCAGATGGAGGACATCATAGGCTAACCGAAAATGACCGCCACGAGATTTGTGGAATGTTTGACTATATCAGCAACTTCTATCCCGATGCTTTCGATAAACTGCAAGAGAAGTACAAGCGATGCTCCTCTAATGTTCCATACTACCAGTATAAGATTGTATGGGCGTTTTGCAAGTGCAACTTCGGAAACATCGACAATATAGAGGACATCGACAATAGAGGTGATATGCATTTCGAGTATGTGCAGTGCCCTATGCGAGGCGAATGTCCCTATGAGAATGTGATATGTAATCCGAGGTTCAATAGTAGAATTTCAGAAGCTGAAATGCGGGTGTTGGAACTCGTATTTCGCAACTACTCCAAAGAAGAAATAGCGCAACGACTCTTCCTGTCTATTCACACTGTGAACAACCACATCAGAAATGCTTATAAGCGTATAGGCGTACACGAAAAGGCTGATTTTATAGACTATGCACATAGGCACAATCTGTTTGAGAAATGAAACGAAACAACATTGTCATAGAAAAGATATGGCTTACCGTTGGAGAACTTCAAAAGTATCTCGGGTTTGCAAATGAGGCGACACAGAGAGAGTGGCGAGAAAAGGGCTCACTCCCATACTACACAGTTGGTAGGGTAATCCTTTATAGGAAAGATGAAATTGACGATTTTGTAAAAAAACACAAACAATTTTAATATGACGGACAAAATGAATAAAGAGAATGGAGTTGCAATGCAACAAGAAAGCACCCCAGATTTTGAGGTACGCAAGGCGACCAAGTGGGAACAGTTCAAAGGCAGGGTATTCAGTGCGATATACCCCACTTATCACAGAGTTAGAACAATCAATGAGCGCCGACAAATTAGAAAGGCGATGGATGCAAAGCGAGAGGTTCGTTTGATTGCCCCACCTCGATTGGAAGAGGCAACAGAAGACATCCCTCAAACCTGCTATCGAAAAGTCGAGGCGTATTTGAAATCCGGGCACTCCCTAACGGTGCTCGAGTGTTGGAGAAAGTTCAGAACCACAGAACTTCGAAAGATTGTATCACGCATCAGAAAGACTGACGGACCAGGTGCAGTGCAAGATCACTGGGAAGAGAACGATGGTCGCCGATACAAGAGATACTATATCAGCCATCAATAGTGTAAGCATATGAAAAGAATCGAACTTGTATCTATGGAAATCCGAAATTTCAAGGGAATTGAGATTTTGGATATTGAGTTCTCTCACAGAACGGAGATTTTTGGTAGGAACGGAGTAGGAAAGACCTCCATACTCGATGCATTCCTTTGGTGCCTATTCGGCAAGGACTCAACCGGGGCATCTGCATTTAGCATTAAGCCTCTCAATCCCGATGGCACGATGAAAGAGCATCACGATGTAGATGTTCTCTGCACACTTGCAATTGACGGAGAAACGAAGAATTTTCGCCGCCGATGGGTTGAAAAGAGAAGTAAAAAAGGTGATGTGTTCAAAGGTAACGAAGGTGCCTATTTCGTGAACGAGGTGCCTATTAAGGAAGCAGAGTACCAACAACTGATAGCAGACATTTGCAGAGAAGATCTGTTTAAGTTGATAACTGCAACAGGTGCTTTCAATCGAATGAAAGATGCCGATAGACGCAATGTGCTCGCAGGAATGTCGGACACATTCTCCGATGAGGATATTGCGATTGAGTTCCCGAGCGTACTCAAAGCGTTGCAAGAGGGCAAGAGCGTGGAGCAATTCAGAGCAGAGATTAAATCAAAGAAGAGCCGAGTCAATCTTGACCTGGAGCAGTACCCTACTCGATTAAAGGAGAACGCTGACAGCAGACCCACATTGCCCGAAGACATCGGCGCATATCCCGAAACAATCGCTCAAATTGACAAGGAGATTAAGTCGCTTGAAAATAAGATGTCAGGAGTTACGACATCTGACAACACATTGACAGAACTTCAAAGTCGTATCGATGGCTATGAAGCAGACTTGAAAGAAATCACTCAACAATGCCGGCGCTCTATTGATACTCGAAGAGGAGAGCTGACAACTCAAAAGAGCAATGCTGATGAGCGATTGAGAGCCATTGTGTTGGCTATTGCACGAGCAAACACTATGCTTGCCACTTATTTGCGTCAGCAGAGCGAACACCAACAGATAATGGCAGACATCAAGGAAGAGTGGGCAAAGGTAAATAGTAGCACTGTGGAAACAAATGTAGATACAGTGTGTCCGACCTGCGGAAAGCCTTTCTCTCAATACGACATAGATGTTCGCAAGAACGAGATAGTGAGTGCGTTCAATGCAGACAAGTTGAAGCGACTTGAAGAAATTAACAAGCGAGGATATTCAGAACAACAGTTCCTTGAAACGATAGATTCCTCAATCTCCGAATTGAGAGCGGAAATAGCAGAAAAGGAGAGCGAGAAAACAAAAGTGTCGGCAGAAATTGCCGGCATTGAAAAGGCAATATCTGAACTGCCAACACTGGAACTGATGTTATCTGCAAATGCAGAATATCAGACTATCTCGAATAAGTGTGATGAGGCAAGGGTTCAGTTAAGAACGAGAACCACTCCGTCTGATATTGAGCTTGAGATTAAGCAGAAAATAGAAACTGCGAAGAAGCGGAAGAGTTCTCTTAATGCAGAGTTGGCGAAACTTGCAGAGATACAACGACTCGATGAGCGAAAGGCAGAGTTGGAAAAGAAACAAACGGAGCTTGGACAGGCGTTAGCGGATTATGAGCGTATCGAGGCAGAGATACTTGCATTCTCAATGAAAAAGACGGATATGATAGAGCAAAGCATATCAGACAAGTTCAGGTTTGTCAAGTTCAAGATGTTCGAGTATAACATCTCTAACGATGGTGTCCGAGAGGTGTGTACCTGCACGGTTAATGGAGTTCCCTATAAGGACCTCAATACGGCTATGCAGTACAACGCCGACATTGATATTATCAATGCACTTTCGACACACTACGGCATCATTGCCCCTGTGTTCATAGACAGAGCGGAAAGCATTAACAAAATTGAAGATACAGAGAGTCAGCGCATAGACCTTTATGCGACCAAAGAGGACTCGGTACTTCGTATTCAACACATCATTTAATCAAACAGTATTATGAGCGAAGAGAAATCATTGTCGTTAATCGACACAGCGAGGGAAAAGTTTGAACTCGCTTGCAGAGATGCCCAATCCCTGCAAATTGTAAACAATTTCGGTGCTGCATTCACGGCAGTAGGAGTAGTAAAACTCTTGCGAGAAGCGATGTCAGACCAGGTAATGGATGAGGTGTTTATGCCTCTGATGAACACAAAGGTCGGCTTCCTTACGGACCGAACTGGCAAGCCCGATTCTCGTGGTAATGTCAAACCTCTCTACTCGAGAGATGTTGTGCGAGATTGTATCATCGATGCAGTTTCAATCGGACTGCTCCCAACTGGCAATCAGATGAACATTCTTGCAGACAGAATGTATCCAACCAAAGAGGGTTACACCTACTTGTTAAAGAAACTCGGGTGTAAGTATTTTATTAACATAGGAGCTCCGAAGATGTCCGAGCAATATGCTGATGTTCCCTGCAAAATCTCCTATGAGTACAAAAACGAGAAGAAGACCTTTGAGGTAACAGCAAATGTCAAAAAGGATTCATATAGTTCGATGGACCAAATCAAAGGTAAAGCGGAGCGCAGAGCCAAGAAAGTACTTTATGAGTTCCTAACTGGCATCGATCTCGGTGATGGAGATGAGACCTCTACGGTAGAAGATGTGGAGTACACAGATGTAACTGAAGAGGTCAAGAAAGAGGTTGGCGATAAGGCTAACGGACAAGAATTAAGGGTTGAACCAGTTGCTCCGGTTGGGGCGCAAGAAGTCCCCAGTTGGGCAAAATAAAAGGCTATGAAATTAACAGTTGTAGGCAGTTCATCGAGAGGTAATTGCTATATCCTACATAACGACAAAGAGGCGTTGATTATAGAGGCAGGTTGTGCTGTAAGCAATGTTCAAAAGGCGTTAGGTTACAATATCTCAAAGGTGGCTGCCTGCATTGTTAGCCACGAGCATAAGGACCACTCGGAGCATATATCAGCATTGCAGAAATATGGCGTTAAGTGCTATATGTCGGAGGGCACGAGCAAAGGAGTAGAAAATCCATTGACCGAACCAAACATCATACGACACGGAGAGCAGTTTGTGGTAGGTTCTTTTACCATACTGCCATTCTCTACTCATCACGATAGCAATGAGCCTCTTGGCTTTTTGATTTCACACGAGGAGATAGGCACTCTACTTTTTGCGATAGATACTTGCTATTTAGCGTACACATTTAGTGGGCTGACCAATATAATGATAGAGTGTAATTACAGCGAAGATATACTCGAGGAGAATATCAAGAGTGGCAAGATACACCCAGTTGTCAGGAGACATGTAACCAAGAGCCATATGTCGTTACAGACCTGTTTACAGGCTCTACAAGCCAATAACTTGTCGAAGGTAAATAACATTATCCTTATGCACCTATCGAAGTCTAATGGCGATGCTAAACGCTTCAAAAACGAAGTGGAACTGGCAACCGGTAAATCGGTTTATATAGCCGAGAAGAATTTAACGATTAACATAGATAAAACACCATTTTAGATGAGCAAAGAGAAAAGTAATTTCGCCACGCCTTTGCATCTTGCGTGTGCTGATGATGAGATACGCCCTGCGTTAGAGTGTGTACACTTTATAGATGGCTTTGCGTATGCGACAGATGGTAGCATTCTCGTAAAGCAGAGCCTGAAAGAGTATTGCAATGTACTCTTTTACGAGGAACTCAATGGACACGCTATTCATAAAGATTCGTTTGCTAACATACTGAAGTTTGAAAATGCCGAAGCCAATCAGGAGGGTGTGGAATGTTGGGATGAGGGGGGTAAAAAGGCTTTTTTCCCTTACAAAGATGCACAGTCCGTTGGATGGAATGTGCCCAACTTTGAAAGCGTAATAGGTGTGCGAGACCCATTGCCGACAAAAATGTTCGGCATAAATCCGAAGTATTTTGGGATTGCTGAAAAGGTGTTGGCTCATAGCAACGGTGCTATGAGGTGCACCCTACAAGGAATGAATAAGGCTCTTATCCTTGAATATGATTGTTATCCGGGGCAAGTAGTGATTGTGATGACGATGACGATTGATGAACTTCTATTCTGACGGTACTATGGAAGCAGACATAAACAAGTTACTTGAAGAGTGCCAAATCATTCAAGAGTTCCTCGAAGAAAAGGTATCAGAGGAACCAAATGAATTGAGCGACAGACTATCAATGCTCTGTGTGTATATGGCGAGAAGTGGTAATATGCTTGCCGATGCCAAGTACATACAGGACCTCGAAAGAAATAGGGTTTATACGGAGTATTCGAAGTTGATATTGAAGATGCCTGCAACTGTTGCAACAAAGTTCATTGAGAGCCAAACTGGGGAGGTGAATTATCTGGTAAATTGGCTGGATAGGATAAACAGAACCTGCACACACCAAGCCGATAGTTTGAGAACCATTTTTTCATTCGTAAAGAGAACCTTAAAATGGCGAGAGGAGGATATTACTAATGGCACGAAATCGAATGATTAAATCGGCATTTTGGACCGATGCAAAGATGTGTAAGTTGAAGAGAGAGGTTCGACTGATGTATATAGGTATGTGGAACTTTGCAGATGACTTTGGAGTAATATCCGCAGATGCTATGCTGATAAAGTCGAGTGTGTTTCCTCTCGATGATCTGAAAATAAAAGATGTCGAAGAATGGCTGCACTCACTTGAAGAGGCAAAGGTTCTGATTCGGTTCTCTTATCAAGATTCGGAGTTCTTTTGGATTACGAATTTTAGCAAGCACCAAGTAATCAACAGACCCAACACGAAAGATGTTAATGTCCCGAGAGAGGTGCTTGATGATATTATTCAGCAGTACAACGAGCAACAAGTATATGGCAGAGGAGTTTTGGTTACACCTGCTCCTATTCAACCTACTGCATCATCGACAGAAACAGAACCACCGCTACTCCCAACGGAAGAAGTACCAGATGAAACAGATGTCGATGATTATGCGAAATTTAAGAAATGGTTGGCTGACAACGCTCCTACCATATTGAAGATGAGTCAGCCAATAACGAAAGATGAGTTCGTGCGATTGAAGCAGGATTTCTCTGTGCAATATATTATGGATTTGTTTCTTCAGATGCACAACTGGAAACCTCTGCTTTCGAAATGCAAGAGCGCAAATTTAACATTTAGAAATTGGGCAAAAAGAGACAATGAACGAATTAGTAGCACAAGCAAACCAAGTCCCGGTTCTCAAGGTGTACCACCACGAGACACAGGCGTTAGTCCCAATTACGCAGCAAGTATTCTTGCAAGAATGGGCGGTGCCAAAGGCACAACGGAAACTGGCAACTTGCAATAATGAACTCGCTTGTATAGATAGCCGTACTCCGTCGATTATCGAGATTAAAAAGGCTTTCGGGCAAGATTGCATACAAGCATATATCGAAAGTTGGATAGTAAACCTACGATTATTTTTCAATGTTGGTCGGGCAATGACCGACGACCAGACCTTTGAAACAGCAATGCTTATCGTAGATACTTTCCCCCAGTTGAACATTGCGGACATCAATCTGATATTCAAGAATGCGAAATTAGGCAGGTGGGGCAAGATATACGATAGGCTCGATGGTAACATCATACTTGAATGGTTTGAACGATACTTCGATGATAGATGCGAAGCGGCAGCAGAGCGTTCTGTGCGAGAAGCGGACCAGTATAAAGGCGGTAACTACGATAGCCCCCAACGAGTAAAGGCTATTGTCGATAACTTATTGAAAGAACAAGATAAACGATTTAGAAATGGTAAATAAGGTATTCTTACTCGGGAATGTAGGAACAGACCCGCAGGTATCGGGCAATGAAACATCAAAGATGGTAAGTTTTGCCCTTGCGACACAGGAGCGTTATCGAAGAAATAATGAGATAAGCGAAAGTACAGAGTGGCATAAGGTCGTTGCATTTGGCAACCTTGCCACATTTGCATCGCAATATGTTGCGAAAGGAAAGCAGATTTTTGTAGAGGGGAAGATTCACACCAGACAATACCGTGATAGAGAGGGCGTAGAGCGTACCATTACGGAAATCGTTGCAAATGACATCAAACTATGCGGAAAAAAGGAGCAATAAGGTGGATATTTTGAAAAAACTTGCAACTTATTGAAAATTAAGAGGTTAATCGTTTGGTCAAAAGTGTAAATTTACATAGTTTTACACCGTCAATACAAACTATAACACATTAAAAGACAAGTAGTTATGAAAAAAGAATCAGCAACAGTAGATTTGGCATTGGTAAAACAAGAGTTTGACAATGCAAATAATCAAGAGGTACGAGATGCGCTAACTCGAATTTTCGGAGCACTCGAATATCGTACATTCCAAGATGTCAAAACCTATGAAGACGCTCTCAAAGTATTAGGCGATGACAAGTTGGATTTCCCTGCGCTCCCTGCGATTCCCACCAACGAGAAAACAATTGGTCGTAGAATCGCCATTGCCAATAGAGCGTTTATCAAACTGACTACAATCAGAGCTGCCATCCTCAAATTAGAGGGCGTCAAGGAGTGTAATGATGATGGCTATATGTATTATCCCTGGTTTGCTCTATGGACAAAAGAGGAGATGGAAAATATGTCCAAAGAAGAGAAGAAAAACATATTCCCTATCCCAGAGAATCTGCTTCGCGGTGCCGGTAGTGCGCACTGTGGTTCGGGTGCCGGGTTCGGTTGTACGGATACGAATCATCGTTGCTCGAGTACGGATGCGTATTATGCGGTTCTCTTGTGCCTCCCAACGAGAGAAATGGCAGAATACTTCGGCAGACAGTTCATCGACATTTGGTGTGATTATCTGAATGCATAGATTTCCTTTTACGGTAATGTGTTTGTCTGGCAAGCACATTACCGTATTTAACACAAAAAACCATCAAACGCTATGAAAGGAACAGAAGAATTCAAGAAGACTATCCAAGCATACCTCGAACAAAGGGCTGCAGAGGATGCGATGTTCGCAGAAAGTTACAAGAAGCTGAACAAGAACCTCGATGACTGTATTACCTACATTCTCAACACGGTCAAGAATAGTGGCTGTGCAGGTTTTACAGATATGGAGATTTTCGGTATGGCTGTACACTACTACGATGAAGACGACATCAAGGTGGGAGAGAAAATCAACTGCGGAGTGGTTGTTAATCACAAAGTAGAATTAACCGAACAGGAGTTGGCAGATGCTCGAGCCAAAGCAATGGAGCAAGCACAGAAAGATGCTTACGAGGCTCTTACCAAAAGGAAACAATCGAAACCGAAGAAAGTGGAAGCGGTTCAAGAACAGCCAAGTCTTTTCGCCTTATGAAACCGAGAACAAAGTTTCAGCATAAAGTGTGCCGCATAGCCGGGAAACTCCCTGCTATCAAGCAGAAACACTACCAGTGGGCTATTGACAAGGTGATAGTACACCCTGGTACCGTGTCTGCGAAGCGAGAGATTCATTGCTACGACTGCAATCATTCATTCTACTACGAAGACCTACTTGCAGATGTACTCGAGGGTGGCAAGAAAGTAATATGCCCTAACTGTGGAAGGAGTTTGAAAGTGATGCAGACTAGACAGCGAGTGTTCAGAGATAGGTATATCTTTGGTATCGCAACCACATATGATGGCGTTCAGATTATACGCTATGTGATAGCGAAAGTTACATTCAAAAAGGGGGAGCAACCATCATTCGACTTTACAGAGATAATGCAGAAGTATATCTCTGACAAAGGTGTTATCGAGATGGTCGCAAGGGCTCATATGTGTTCTCCATACTACTACGATTTATGGTCTTATGGGAGTCCGATGGAGTTAAGGTCAGGAGCATTGGACAATAGAAACATCTTTGCTCTTGACATCTCTGAAATGTACCCACAGCGTAGATATTCCAAACTTGTATCGAGAAATGGATTTGATGGCAAGCATTTATGCTCAATGCCTATGGAAATACTATTCCAAAAACTGATTAGCGACCCGAAGTTCGAGACGCTTTACAAAGCTGGGCAGTATGATGTGTGTGCATCAGTATTCAAAAGAGGGTATATCAACCTAAAAGAGAATTGGGCTGAGCTGAAAATCTGCATACGCAACAACTACATCATAGATGATGCGATTTCTTGGTTTGATTATGTGTCGATGTTGCGAAGATTGGGCAAGGATACCCACAATGCGGTGTATGTATGCCCCGAGAACTTGAAAGAGGCGCACGATAAGGTGCAGGAGAAACTCGACAGGATAGCAGCCAAGAAGAGACTCGAACAGCAGAGAGAAGAAATTGCAAAATACGAGAAAAAGTATCAAAAGTTCATAAAGAAGTATGCCGATCTGAAGATTACAGACGGAGTGATTGTCATTGAACCCCTGCGCTCTGTTATGGAGTTCTTCTTGGAGGGACAGATGATGCACCACTGCGTATATCAGTCCGGGTACTATAAGCACAAAGATTGCCTAATCTTATCAGCCCGAATTGGCGACAAGCACATAGAAACAGCGGAGATTAGATTATCAAACAAGAGTATTGTTCAGTGTCGAGGTAAGTGCAATAGCCATTCAGACTACCACGACCAAATCGTTGCCCTCATCAATGATAATATGGCTCGTATATGCTCATCAAAGGCTCGTAAAACGGCGTAATAGGAACTAAACAACTAAATACACAATGAAATTCTATAAGGCGAAATTAAAGGACCAAAAAGGAGAAACGATATTTTGGCACGGTCTATACTTCGACAGGCACGATGCTGAAATTATAGAGATAGTGCGAACATTCGCAAGAACCTATGAGTTGAAAATTGTTCGCATCGATCAGGTTGATTGTACATACGAAAAAGTAATCAGAAGACTATGGAAAAGACATTATACCTCCCACTCAAGAAGGAGTGGTACGAAATGATAGAGAGCGGTGTAAAAACCGAGGAGTATAGAGAGATAAAGCCGTATTGGGATAAGCGACTGATGCGTGACAAATGGAACTTTTGCACCGACTCATTGTGCCATATCCCTCAAAAGTTTGACGCAGTCAAATTCTCTTACGGCTACACTGACCGAACAATGACCTTCAAGTGCGATGGTATAACAGTAGGCAGGGGCAATAAGGAATGGGGCGCCCCGGACAATGATGTCTTCATTATCAGACTTGGAGATAGAGTCGAGGAACATCACTCTCCACTTGCTCAACTCATAAGAGTCGCCGAAAGCCTCGATTGGAGCGTATCTGTGGATGACTATGATATCGAGTTGGCGCAGGGAACTACTCGGGGACAAGATTTCAGTTTCAGCATCAGGAGAAATGACGATTATGTTCAGTCAGTTTACGAGTATTATCACGACTACGACCCCTCTGCTGAAGCAATGTTGTGGGTTGATGATTGCGGACACGGAAAGAGAGGCGCCCCATACGAGTTGAAGGACATTATTGCAGATATGGAGGAGGTCGAAGAGATGCTCAAAACACTATATGAAGCATTGTATGATGCCTGGTATAAAGAAGATTAAAAGTATGGAAGAACAGTTAGTAACATATGAGGTAGCCAAACTGGCAAAAGAAAAGGGCTTTAATGAAAAGACCGACAAATTTTACCCTATCGGGGACACCGAAGGAGTGGCGATAGAACATTGTGATGGTCCGGCTTATTTCAACAAATACCCCTATACGATAGCAGCCCCCACTCAATCGCTATTACAGAGATGGTTGAGAGAGGTAAAGCATATAGAGGTAATCCCCATAGGAGAAGAGTATGTTGGTGGTCCTTATTTTGGCGATGTCTATTCAAAACGAGGATTTGAAAGTAGGAACAACCAAAAGCACCCTACATACGAACTTGCTCTTGAAGATGGGTTGAAGTTCGCTCTTGAAAAACTTGTTTGACAATGAAAAAAGAACTCGACAAAATCCTGCTCGATTGCGAGAAGAACATCAAAGAGGCAATGGTTATAGTCAAACCATTAGAACAACTTGGAAACGAATTCGGCAGAGTTGCGGCAGAATTGGTTATTGTTAATGTTAAACAACACATATTAAACATCGCTATAAGCCGTCTTTGGCTCTTAATAGACCGTCAAAGGCGTAAAAATGTAAGACCTAACCATCACAACCGAACTCGAAAGAAACAGAGATTAACACGCCTCCAAAGGAGGGCAAAAAGACAAAGAAGATAATATGAGAACGATAAAGTTTCGTGCCAAATGTTTAGATGGCAGTGGTTGGGTCAGCGGAGACCTCCACCTGCACACTTGTACGCCACATATCCACCCCCACGAAGGTCCGCTTACAAACAGAGAACGCAAGTTCATTATCCCTGCAACAATTGGTCAGTTTACAGGTCTGCACGACAAGAACGGCAAGGAGGTATATGAGGGAGATGTACTTGTTATCTGTGAGTACGAAAATATGTTGAAAGATGTAGTTTGTGAGGCAGGTGAGTACGAATTGTTTACGCTTGACGAGTTAAAAGGAGAGTTGCGACAACAATACAAGTCGGTAATTCATTATGAAGATTGCACTTTGTTCGCAAGCGAACAAGACGGGTGCGATATATACCTTGCAAGCCTTGCAGGAGATATGCGTAAATCCTACCCGATATTCGAATATGAGGTAATAGGTAATATTCACGACAACCCAGAACTATTAAACAAGTAAGGCTATGGCAGAGATTATTGAGAACAAGAAAGGCTTTAAGGTTATCAAGGTAACCTTGAATGATTGTCTTAACTGGGGAGGATTGGGTATCTGTGATTGGTGCAATGAGTGCATTGGCGAGTATGGGTACTATGTTGCAGTTCTCAACTCGGTTATGTGCGAGAAGTGTTACAATGATTGGTACATAAGAGCCAAGAACTACCCAGAGGACAAGCGCATTGAAGATGGGAACTTCGCTTATATGAAGTGTATTCTAAATCTGTAATACGATGGCAAAGAGGAGAATTATTGAGGTGAGGCACGCAGACTCTATCGAACAAATAGAAGCCGAAATATTCAGATATGGCGGATTCGTTTTTGGACTTCATTGGAATAAGGGTAAGTATGAAATAGGAGCGACAGAACTATCAACAGGTATGGAGGTTGGCCGCTACTCTTACTATAAGTTCAAAGCCCCCAAGAAAGAATTGATAACCAGAATCAAGGAACTTGTAGATAGTGGGCAAATGGAGAAAGGTGTCAAAAATGGAATGCAATACATTGAAAAGAGAATATCTGAAATTCAAGAAGAGGAAGAGAGATTGAAATCTCTTCGTATTAAGTATCAGTATCCGCTCAACAATGGACTACTATGAAGAAACTATCAGGAATAGCAGTGAAAATAAACCTCTATAAGGGTTGGTGGGTAGAGGAGGTTATTTACTACCGCTATAATCAACCTCTGCAATTAGTACAACGCTGGATGTGGTACTTTGAATATCTCGCTGCCCTTGTTAAGGTTCATAACCCACATCGTAAAGTAGAGTTGATTATATGCTCACAAGATAATATGCTATGCGGGGAGGATTACATCAGTGAGAAAACGAAAAATCTGCTCCGGGCAAAGAAGAGAAAACTTAAACAAACGAAGTCCGGATATTACGAAGATGACCTCTTCGGATTTACAAAATCAGAACGAGAAAACAAGCTCTCGGATATTCAGGAGGAGATAGATGCATTGGAGCGTGGAGAGTTCCGCTATTATGTACCGCCGACAGAGATTAACAATATCAAAAAATGGATAAGAAGATAAAACAATACCCCAGAGCAGACTGCCAAACTGATTGAGTTGGGGTTTGAACAGCCGAAGAGTATCGAAAAGATGGTTCCACAGCCCGTAGTTGATGGATATGTGCATTTAGTTCCACGAAAAGCATACAGCATAGGTGAGTTGATTGAGATGTTGCCGAAAGAAATAAAATGCTCTTCATTGCAACTATACCACGCTGGACTTTGGTCTGTGAGTTATCCTTTACACGAGGATAAGTATTATGTGGCATCCTCTGAACTATGTGATGCTCTGTTTGAAATGATTTGTTACCTTAAAGAGAAAGGAGTGATATGAAAATTGAAGAATTGAGCATTGGAGATTGGGTGCTATGTGATGGAGAGTATTGGAAAATATCAGCCGTCAATGAAGATAGTGTTGGGCTTCGTGTTGATAGTGATTACTCTGTTGCATCTTTAGAAGAGTGCGACCCTATCGAAATTACATCTGAGATTTTGGAAGAGAATGGTTTTTCTCTCTGCAATGGTTGTACATCACGTTGGGAGTTAGAATGTGGGGTGTGCTGGATTAGGGTTACTGCCCCCGAGAACTATGCAGATGTAACTATTTACAAGAAAGTTGCTCACGGTTATAGGCGAGTAATAGATGAAATGCAAATAACAGGTGTTCATCAACTACAACACATACTTCGATTAGTTGGCGTGAGAAAGGAGGTGAAAATATGGTAGTAGCAGTGATATTTGCAACGATCCTGATATTGATTGCTCTTGAAGATGTAGAGAAAGAGATTAAGGGGTTGCGTAGAGATTTGAAAAAGTATAACCCAAAGAAATAGTTACTATGGCTTTTATTTACAAGTGGATTGAAGGCTGGGATGAAATGCAAGCCTTTTGCGAAAAACGGTTTGGTCATCGGGCGAGTTTTTGCGAGACCATAGGCACCTGCGACACAGCAAAAATTTGGATGATTTATAAGCGCAGGGAATGTGGCGGATACGCTGAAATGTACTTACTGTTTATGCCTCACGAAAAGGGGACCATCTATGACATCAATGAATTATCGAAAATGAGCTATGAAGACATCAAAGTTGATAGAAATTCTTTGCTCCGCAAGTGAGGATGAGGTGCTCATCGAGATAGATGACACTCTTCACGAAATTGAAGTAGGACACCAAGACGAAGCATTCGATGGTTTTGATACGGTTTATCCTGCTTGTTTAACTATTAAAGCAAAAGACAATGGGTAGATTGAGAGTGTACTACGGCATTGAAAAGACAAATGCGATAAAGCACAAACGAGCTGTCTGCGTATTGTTTGAGAATACTGGAGCATTTAGGGTTGATAACAAGGGTTGTTCATATCAAGATAGGTTTGTTGCCAGGCAGATGCATTTGGCATATACACGCCTACAAACGCTCTCAGAAGAAGCAGATGCTGTTGGACAGAACCAAGTATTTACAAGCTACTCTCTATTCATTGACGACAAGCAATTCAAAGGTTCTCTCAACGAAGTCCTCGACTTCAATTCAAAAGCAGATAGTAAGAATGTGAGTCGGGCGGAGCGAGAGCGTATATCCGAGGCCATCCGCCGGGTATTTATGGAAATTTACCCAGACTATAGAGAACCACAAGTACAAGGCAACCTGTTTACAAACGAAGACTTTGAAGAAGCACATTGAGTATGGCAGAATACATTACTAATAAGAGGTGCCCTATATGTAAAAGTAGGGACTTTATACTCACAGAAGTTTGTGAGATGAAGATACTATATAACTGTACTGATGGCAAAGTAGAACCAATTGGCAGGGGAGATGATGGCAAATTGATTTCTCGCATATGCGATTGTCAAAGATGTGGTTATTCTTGGTCCCCACGAGGAGGTTTATTGTTGAGAGAATAATACTTTCCAACCCTGCAAACATTGGAAAGAAATATGAAGATTTTTCAAAAACTTTCAAGAATTTACAAAGATCATCGATATTATGGATAAAAGAATTGAAGAACTACTCGAAGGCATTGACTTCGACAAACTGCACAGCATTTTCGAGTTTTTGCACTGGGAATGGAAAAATTACGCAATTCCTTATGTTCCGAGTAAAAAAGACTTACGGGAAGAGATAATTCGATTGGCGAAACATCTACTTAAAGACAAACAGGCATCGAGTACGGCTTGTGGCGGGCTATGCGTAGAGAAAGACGACTGCAACCGATTGTATTTTGTATTGGAGGTTGAATGTATAAAAGATGACGACTATGATTAAAGAAGTAGAGAGTTGCGAGTGTCAAGGTTGTGTGTACTGCACTTTTCAAGGAGATGGACCAATCAACGAGTGTTGTAAACAGCATAAATGTGTTCCCTGTTATAGGACAGATGGCAGAATGGTAAAATTTATTGAGGTAAACGAAGATGAAGAAGACAAAGCAAGAGGCTGAACCTCGCTATGCTATATCGCTCACACGAAAACAACTGCAACTCATCAGCATTGCCTGTGAACGAATGAGTAGAAACCTTTGTGGGCAGTTGGATATGGGAGTGTATTATGAGCTGGAGAAAGCAATAGAACGGCACCACGAAGGAGAAGAGCGAATGGATTTATTGAGCGATGTTCGTAACACATTAGATGATTTGCGAGCAAGGTGTTGGAAGTTGAGTCGCCGGCAGTTCTATGGTCTGCATTACGACAAGGACTCCGATATACTCTTTGATATACACCAGGTACTCCGTCATCAACTATGGCTTGAAGACCCCAATCGTTCCAATGCAGTAGTTATGGCAACTGTACATAAGTTTGCTCCAGAACCACTTATAACCATAAGAAAGGAGGATAACGATGGCACAACAGACCTTTGATGAGTTCTTCGGAATACAAAAAGAGTCCACCTTTTATATCGGCATTGACCCGGATAGAGAGAAAAATGGAGTAGCCTTGTACTCGAGTGCGGAAAGGCGACTGATAGAACTTCTGAACCTCTCCTTCTTTGAGTTGTTTGACTATCTAAAAAAGTGGAAAGAACAAGAAGTGAAACTTATGGTGGTTATCGAGGCTGGCTGGCTAAATGAGGGCAACTGGCATATCAAAGCAAGTGATAACGCCAGGAATGCAGCCAAGATAGGCAAATGGGTTGGAGGCAACCACGAGGTCGGACAAAAGATTGTCGAGATGGTGGAATACCTGAAGATTCCTTATCGCACCACTATCCCCAAGCGAAAGAAGTTCGATGCGGAAACTTTTAAGACCTACACCAGCTGGAAAAAGCGAACCAATCCAGAGCAACGAGATGCAGCGATGCTCGTATATGGATTATAGAAAAAACTTTTAGTGATATATGTTTGCATTACAAGCACTTTTTGTGTAACTTTACCCCATAAATCAATACATAAACTATGAAGATTTACACATCATACTACGGAAATCTCCGAAAACTCAAAGCGGCTAACATTGTCCCCATCAGCATTGCTCTTTGGACCCCCAAGTGGTACACCGGTCTAACTTGCAAAGAGGTAGCCCCAAAAGCGTATATGCTCAATGATGAGCTGACGCAAGAACAATATACAGAGATGTATAAGAGGAATGTTTTATCGCAGCATTACCCATCGAGCATAGTGCAGAAGTTGCGCCGACTTTCACAGGGCAAAGATTGTGCCCTGCTATGCTATGAAAAGCCAGGAGAATTCTGCCATAGACACATTCTCGCAGAGTGGCTTAATCAAGAGTTGAACGCAGGAGTAGAAGAGTTTGACGCAGGCTGCGAAGACGACAAAATGCCAGTACAGCAACAGTTATTGTTTTAGCGTATGATTGTAAGTCAATTATCCTGTCAAGACGACATATTCTGTAGAATTGTTGAGATTGAGAAGCAGTATATCAACAACCCAGAAGAATGTATCCGCTCGAGCGAGAAAGATATTGCAAACTGCTTATCCTCCGGGTGTAGTTACGGACTATTCGATGATGGGAAGTTGGTTGCATTTTCATTATGCTACCACTCGGATTATTGCACTGGATACATTGACAAGTGTTTTGTAGCCCCTCAATATAGGGGCAAGAAGATACAACGCTCGCTATTGAATAGGAATATTGAGGCGTTAAGGTCGAAAGGTGTAGATGAAATTTTTGCAATGGTTGCCCCAGGGAACAAAGCAAGTTTGAGGTCGTTTTGGGCGGTTGGTTTTGAGATAAAGAAGATTATGACATTTGAAAATGTAGAACGATTGCTCTTAAAAATGTGCTTATGAAAGTAGAGATTGACATAGCGAAGATAAAGCGTAATATAGACAAAGCAAAGAGTTTGACATCTTCCTCTATATCCCTGATGTTTAAGGACTTCTATGAGGATATCAATACTCATTTGGGAG
Source organism: Tidjanibacter sp. (assembly GCA_045580045.1). Taxonomy (GTDB): domain Bacteria; phylum Bacteroidota; class Bacteroidia; order Bacteroidales; family Rikenellaceae; genus Tidjanibacter. The sequence continues at coordinate 97,294 of JAZNNC010000006.1, read as the reverse complement.
ATGTCGGGTGCCGCATTTTCTCGAAGAATATAAAGAATAGCATTTGTTACAGTTTGTTCAACGCATCAGAAGAACATAGCGGATGTTTCGTAACCACCTATGGAGATTACATATTCAACAGAACCGTAAATGGCATCAAGGAGTTCTATGTGCCTATCAATGCTAACGATGAACGAGAAGGGCTGTGCATTGAGGAAACTATAAAACTCTGCAAAAAAATTAAAGCGCACGACGATTCTGTTGTTATATACGGAGCGATCACTGCAGGGTGCCTCAATGAAAAACACCCAGCCAAAGAGGAGATGCAGGAGATATGGGATAATGTCTTCCCTTATATGAAATCGTTAAGTATAGGGGGAAGTTTTTGGTTAGCCAAAGACAAACTACCTAACTATGTCGGTGATATTCGTATAGGAGAATATATGCTGTTTGGCACTATCCCCTACAATAGCAATGAGGCGTTGCGAGGAGAGTGTGCTATTACAATAAAAGCAAAAGTCATAGGGGTTTACCCAGACAGAAATCAGGTTATCATAGATTGTGGTTATGCGTTAGCCGATGTAAAAGACTGCACTTTGGTTAAGCCTGGCTTGAGATACATTGATTCGTCAAGTGAGTATAGCATATTTGAGGTAGATGGCGAAGTTTCATTCGGCGAAGAAATAGAGTTGATACCTAACTACAAATCATTAGTCAAATTGAAAGATGCACAGCGATACTATATATAGGGAAAGGGATATTTTCACCCGAACAATTGGGTTTGAATTGGAAATACCAGATGTGGAAAGAAGTGCTGTTCGACTACCAGCTGGTTACTCGTGGAGTAAAGATGAGCAGATCACAAACACAGATGGCATAAGATACTCTCCAAGTGCAAAGTTTGGGGGCGAGATAAATACAAGACCTTTACGCATTTGTCAAGAGGATAGGCAAGAGTTAAAGCAACTCTTGCAGTCGTGTTATGACAATGGTGGTAAGATTGCGTGGGGATTTGGTTATGATATGCACATATACGCAGGTGATTGTTCGCTCGAGCAAATTAAGAATCTGTGGATATTTGGATATTATGCAGATGCTTTCATTAGAAAGGTGTGCGATTTGGGAGAATGGTTCCAGTACCATACAATGTTGCCAACTCCTACACTCGAATATCTCGAGAAGATACGCAATGTTTCATCATTTGATGAGCTTCGTGATACGCTTGCTAATTCAAGCAATAAGGGCTTTATCCGCCACCCCATCAATGTAACATCGTTCTTTAAGCACAAGACGATAGAGTTTCGTATATACAATACCACCTATGACTTTGCAGAGGTGGAGGCTTCTGTTTTGTTTACATTTAGGTTCTTTAACTATGGAATCACGCATACAGAGGAAGATTTCAAGAAAATAAAGACCTATGAGGACTTTTGTCGGTTGCTGAAAGTAAGGTATAAATTGGCAAGTAAAATATGTCCTCTGATATTCTCTGGCGACCAGGAGAAAGAGGGAATACGAATGACAGCAACACCATTGCAGTATTCGTCAAGCGTCGTCAAAACCATTCTGAAGAACACAGAGGGTCCAATATGCTGTGTGAATCCGAATCTTTTTGCGTTGGAGTTATCGCTATACAAACATCGAGAGATTGTTATATACAATCAGAATGAGTTGAACGACCTAATCTATAAACTTGCTAACAAAATGGTCGTATTGCATTGGCACGGAGATTTCGATTTCATCGAGAGGTACAATGATGAAACTCCGGAAACGCAACTCGCCCTTCTGTTATTGGTGCATAAGATAAAAAAGTTTGTGGGAAGTAACCTCGACTATAAAGTGAACAAACTCGAAGCTATAAAGGCTAAATTAGGAGAAACGATAGAGAAAGCCAAACTATCTACCTCAAAGTTGGTCGATATGCTCACAAATGTAAGATATGTATGCGCTAATCTAAACTCTGCTATCAACAATGAAGACAATGTGTTCTTTCAGTATGAGCATAATAGTAAACTTAACTCTACAATTTCGGCAGTAAAAAAGTATTCGGACTATTCGTGTCAATTCGAGAGGACACCAACGGATTACTACGAATTTGTGGAGCGAATACCGCAGGGCAAGAAGTTCTACTTGATTAGCGAGAATAAATACATATCGAACCTGCACAAGTTGAGCAAGGTTGGCAGGGCATATCTGTATGGTAACACATTTTGTGGAGATAAAAAGGTAGTGTCCAAAGTGCAGACATCAATAGTTGGGACAATGGAGTATCCACCAGACGATCTGCGAATAGACGACCCGAGCAAGTTGGAGATATGCAAAGTTTCGCCCACAATGTTCTCGAGTATTCAGAGGGTATTTGTCAAGAAGGTGTCCAAATTCACGCTGCCTATGCTTGCTTACATAATACGCTACGATAGATATTGCATAGGTGCTTTCGGATTCAACTGGGCGAAGAAAGATGGTTTTGACCTATGGCTTCTATCTGATTTCAGTACAAACAACAGAATCCCGAGATTGGCAAAGTTGGTATTGCTCTGCATATTATCAAGTGAGGTAAAGAAGAGCGTATCTCGATGGAAAGCAGAGATGGTGACGACTCTTTACACGAAAGTATATACCTCGCACCCAGTATCGATGAAGTATAGAGGCATATTCAATAAGGACAAGGAGAACTGCGAGCCAGGTAGGTTGTTTTATACAGCCGAATTTGGGTCGGCAGGAAATAGAGAGGATATTATCAGTAAATATAAAAAGTATTGCGGTTATGACAAATGACAAGTGGAAGTATAAAAAAGTCCCGATTGAGCAGCTTGTACCTGCTCCAATGAACGCAAACAAGATGACAGATGAACAGCAATCTCGACTTACGGAAAATATCAAGATGTCGGGATTGAGCAGTGTTATTACTTGTTATAAGAGAACAGAAGACGGCAAGTATGTGATGATGTCCGGACATCATCGTTACAAGTCGTGTGTGAGTTTGGGCTACAAAGAGGTTGGTATATTGTATGCCGATGAGTGCGATTTGACCAGTGATGAGATTATCGCTATCCAATCATCGCACAACTCGTTGCACGGCACAAGTGACCAATCCATCTTGAAAGAGATGTTCGACAAGATTCAATCGATAGAGTTTAAGGAGTTCGCCTACATTGATATTGATGAGATTGGGTCTATTGATGTGAATAGTGCAGCGTTTACCCCAGAGGTAGAAGAGTATACCGTTTCCGTTGTACTCTACAAGAACGATATGAGAAGACTCAAAGACTTGCTTGGTGTTATAGAAGAGGTTTCTCCAAAGAGTGATATGGTTGTCTTGGCAGATGGCAACCCTAATGAAGAGTTACTGCTTAACTTGCTCAAAGAGATAAAAAAACGATACGACATTCGCTCCTCTTCTACGGCATTTGCCAAGATTTTGGAGTTGGCATCTGTCGGTCTGAGACACCATCAAAAAGAAGAGTAGATATGGAAAGGCAGACTCGAAAGAATAAGCCCTCGAATGCCGACCTTATTGTAGCATACGAGAAAAAGGGTGCCAATATATCTGCCACTTGCAAATCTCTCGGAATCGATAGACAAACATTCTATAATAGACGAAAGAAAAGCAAGGAGTTGGACCAGGCTTTGAAGCATATAGAAGAGAGTCTTGTGGACTTCGCAGAATCGAAACTAATGCAAGCCATTACGGAGAGCAACTTGACGGCTATTATCTTCTACTTGAAGACCAAAGGAAGGCATAGAGGATATGTGGAGAAAACAGAGGTAGAGGCAAGCGTCAATCCATTTTACGAACTTATGCAGCAAGCAAGTCGTCAGGAAGAGTAATTATGTTCTGCCTCACTATAAATGTTTTAGCGAAAGTGAATGAAAAAATCTCGTAACTCATTGAAAAATAAATGTTTAATCGTTTGGTCAAAAGTGTAAATTTACATAGTTTTACACCATCAAACAAACATAAACAACTAATATAGAACAAGTTATGGGAGCAACAATGCGAAAAATTACACTCGGCAATCTTGCCATACAAAACAGTCGTGGCGCAACATTTATGATGCGAAAGAAACTATACACTTTCGTAGATGTGGCAAAGGAGATAATGCCTACTACTTACATCAATAGTGTTACTGGTAGGGAACAGCAGACTACTCGAACAGTGTATCTTTATGTCATTAGAGAGATAGGCAAGATAGATGCCTACAAGGTTCTGCCGGAGGAAAAGTATAGCGACACAACGGTTGTTGTTTTATAGAAAAGTGCTTGTATTACAATCACAAAATATGGAAAAGAAGTCAAAGATAACAAGTGAAGAGAGTTTCGCAATTGTTCACGAATACGACAAAAAGATTGAGGAGTGCCGTGATTACGATGAAAGAGAACGGTTGCAAGAAGAACGACTACAAGCAGTGCTAAACTTGGTCCCTCGAGTTGGGCTGCCTTGCACTATTAGGTATTTCTCGGATTACAGAGCTGCAACGATTGTTGCAATGCCTACTCCCAACAAGGTTATTGTTCGCCATAACGAGGTAGAGTGTTTAGATTACTACGCTGGCAACTACAAGATATTGCCGACCATCGCAGAGTATATGGGCGAGGAAGTATTCACGAAACGCAGGAACAGATTGTGGGTGCAAGAGGGACAATCTACAAGAGATGGCACAAGGCTGCTCTTGCATATCCATCGCCACTACATAGACCCCCACTATTAGGACTATGACAAAGACGGATAAGGCGATACAAAGATTTAGAGAGGGCAACATTAAGGGTGCGTTGGCAATCTTCTCTACATTCAGAATAGGATTTACGAAAGAGGAGCGAGATACCCTTTGTTTGGCTTATGAGAGCCTTACTGGTCACTCAAAGTTTTACGAAAGTTTAGGAATTAACACATCGGAGGCTATACGAAAGGCGACCTCCATAATAGAACAGAGATATGGAAAAAAGAGTTGTATTTCAGGTAGAGTGGAGCAATGATATCGATGGTGTTGTACATATGAAAGAGTGTAGAAACCTCGATGACATGTTCAATGTATATTGCCAGTGTAAGAGCAGTATCAAACACGGATATTGCAAAGTTGCAATGTACGAAGTTGATGGCTTAAATGGCTATACGCTCATTGACAGAGAGGTGATTAGTTTTGATAAAACCCTATAACTATGGCAAGAAAGTACAGAATCAAAGTTAAGTATGTCTTCGAGGGCGATTACCTCGTAACAGCAAAGAACAGACAGCAAGCACGAGAGATTGTAAAGCAATCTTGTGGAGCTACGCTTGGTGGAGGTATTCACACATCAGAGCCACGAGATGTGGTCGATTGGGAGTTCAACACGCACCCCCTTGAAATAATCAGATAGTATGGCAAGAGTAAAGTATATATCGAAGAGAGAGGCGAAGAACCGTATGGTTGCATTGGGCAACTTCCCCTCATTCCACGCCTCAGGCAGTGTGTCTGGAATGAAAAAACTCTACTATGGGAAGAACGCTCTACTGGTTAGGTGCGGAGCATACATCTACAATGTGTCATCAGCACCGCATATTTACTACAATTTGGCTCATTAAGGCAGTTAAATAGATAAGCAATACTTGAACTATGACAACGACAAACGATTTGTTACAAGACGAATTTGACCTCCTTTGGTTCAATGATAATGAGGAGGTATTGTTTACACCTGTGAGGGTTAAGAGGGCTATCTTGCCTGCTGGTGTATTTGCATACGATGTTAGAGAGGGAGATGATGGCATCTTCTGCTCCATCGAGCCAATCGTTATGGTAAATCACGCAGGTACCATCTTGTCTAAACACCCAATCGAACTCGGGGAGAATAATTGCCTTATGATTGAGGAATATGGATTGGATAGCGGTACCACACTGGAAGAGTGGTTGGGATTGCCCAAAGAATATCCGAGATACTACGGTGATGATGACGGAAGAGCAGAGTAAGCGGTCGTAGGATGCCGTTGGGGAGGTGTGATTACACACTGCACATCTCCCCTCATTTTGAACACTCATAATAAGAATACAGATATGTCAGTAAGATTACACGCAGCGAGAACCTACAAAGTTGAATGGGGCGCTGGAACATTTGGAAGTGAGTCGGAAAACATCAACTCGCTATTGTATAACCTTTGCGAAAATATATGCTATAATGGGCCCGCAGCAGAGTACGCAGAAGACCTCGAAATAGATGTCAATGATTTCAAAGAAGCCATTGAGCGAGTTAGGTCTATGAGCCCAAAAGACCTCAAACATTACGGCATTGAACTCACTCCTACCCACCTTGCAAAAGAGTTGGAAGACTTGTACGAGGAGGCAGATAAGAGCGATGGTTATATCCATCTTTGTTGGTTTTAGTATGGTAAGCGTAATTGACAGAGATGGGGAGATTGTAAACTTCGAGAACAAGGATACTGCAATGGAGGTTTGCAAAACAATGTGCGAGTATGACATCGACCCCTCAAACCGCTTCCACCTATCAAGGAAAGCGTATTGGCAAGACCTACTAAATAAGGTTGAAAGGCTATGAGTAAAGGAACAATAAGCGACAAGGATATTAGCCTATTCCAATCTTGGCAACAGGACTGGAATAGGTTTGTTCGTGATGTCTTGAAAGCGAGGTTGGACAAAGAACAGCAGGATATAGTTACCTCTGTCCAGTTTAACAAGATGACAAGCGTTGCGAGTGGAACGGCACGAGGTAAAGACTTCGTTGCCGCTTGTTGCTCGTTGTCGTTCCTTTACCTCACACCATCGTTCAATAAAGATGGTATTATGACCGGTAATACAAAGGTTGCTATGACAGCCCCCACCGCACGACAAGTGCATAATATTATGACACCAGAGGTGCGCCGTCTGTTCAATAGCGCAAAGGTGTTGCCTGGTCGATTGGTAGCAGATGATATACGAACTGATAATGCTGAGTGGTTCCTTACAGGTTTTAAGGCTGGTGATGATGCAACGGAGTCTTGGTCGGGTTTCCACGCAGTAAACACAATGTTTGTGGTTACGGAGGCATCAGGTATCAGCGAAATCACTTTTAATGCTATTGAGGGTAACTTGCAGGGTAATTCACGCCTCCTATTGGTGTTCAACCCGAATGTAACAAGTGGCTATGCGGCTAACTCTATGAAGTCCCCTCGTTTTGCAAAATTCCGTCTAAATTCCCTCAATGCAGAGAATGTTGTAAAAAAGAAGATTGTTATCCCGGGACAAGTGGATTATGACTGGGTGTTTGATAAGGTGCAGAACTGGTGTGTGCCGATACAACAGACCGACTTTAATGCGGGCGAGGGAGATTTTGTGTTTGAGAATGGATTATATCGCCCCAACGACTTATTTAGGGTTAAGGTACTCGGTATGTTTCCGAAAGTATCGGAAGATGTGCTTATTCCATTGGAGTGGATAGAACTTGCCAATCAAAGATGGCACCTCTACAACGAAACAGGCTCTATACCTATGGGACAGAAACGAAGAGGTTGCGATGTTGCTGGTATGGGTCGTGATAGTAGTGTTATGTGCGATAGAATCGATAATTATGTATTCAGCATAGAAGCACACCAGTCGGGAGGCAAGGCGGATCATATGCACGTTGCAGGTATGATTTCTAATGCTATCGACAACAACGAGACTATGTTGGCTTTTATTGATACCATTGGCGAGGGTGCTGGTGTTTATTCTCGTTTGGTGGAACTTGGCTATGATAGGAATGTAATATCTGCCAAAGTAGGCAATGGAGCATCGGGTTTGCACGACATCACTGGACAGTACACATTCTCGAATATGAGAGCATACATATATTGGGCTTTGAGGGATTGGCTTGACCCCAAGAATGGATATAACCCCTGCCTCCCACCTGATGATCTAATAGCGCAAGAACTGACGGACACTCACTGGTTTTTTCAGAGTGATGGCAGTATAGCGATTGAGAAGAAAGATGACATAAAGAAGCGTCTTAAACGCTCTCCCGATAGGGCTGATGCGTTGGCGCTAACCTTTTGGCCAGTTGTTAGACTGCCGGAGGAAGACGATGAGATATTGGAAGAGATACTTTAACAGCAGTTGTGTGAAGCTGCACAAAACGAATAAACTATGGAATTGAAAGACTTTTTTGGAGAGAACCGAGAAATTCGGGACATCATCACGGATTTGAAACGATGCAAAGAGCCGTTGCGAATACCACCTTGGAGTGAACTTCGCAAGCAGTATTACACAAGTGAACACCGCATCAAAACAGATCAAGGCTTTTGGAAGGACAGAGGTACATCGAAACGCCCAAAGCGTGTGGCAAGGATTACCTATGGCGCACAAAAGATGTATGCAAGGCGTATGACACAATATGCGTTCACTATCCCTGTAAAGCGCCTATATCGATACGATAAGGACAAATACCTCGTCAATGATGTGGACACTATGCAAGAGGTCATTTCTGCGTTGGAGGCTATTTATAAAGCCGTTCATATCAACTCGATTAACAGTAAGCGTTGGAAGCACTTTTACGCCGCTTGTGAACTCCTTACTATTTGGTACTCTGTTAAGTGTGCGCCTCATAATAAGTATGGATTCGAAACCGATAGGAAGTTGCGTTGTAAGAGTTACTCCCCGATGGATGGCTATGACCTTTATCCTATCTTCGATGACTTTGATGACCTCATAGGATTCTGCATCGAGTATAAGAAAGAGGAGTATGTGAGCAATATCAAAACGCAGGTAACATACTTTGAGGTATTCTCTCCTGATGAGCATATTGTATTCAAGATGGGCACGAATGGTTCGTGGGAACTTCACAAAAGAGAGGATATTGCTATCGGTAAACTCCCATTGGCGTATGAATTCCGCCACGAACCTATTTGGGAGGACCAAACCTCAAACACTGATGAGATAGAGCTGGCTCTATCGAGAGAAAGTGAGATATTGCGAGATAACTCTGCTCCTTTGGTTAAGGTCTCTGGACAGCTGAAGAAGAGTTCAGATCAATCTGTTTCAGACTCCAAAGGTAAGAGTCTTGCAGAGCGTACTCTTATGTATGAAAATGCAGAGATGAAGAAGGAACTCTCGGAGAGTGATGGTCGCCGCTTCGTGAAGACGGAAAACGGTGGCGATGTGCAGTATGTAACTTGGAACCAGTCTGTCGAAGCGATGAAGTTCTTTATTCAGGAGTTGAAGAAGAACAGCGATGAGATAGTTCAGTTACCCAACCTCTCTATGGAGAATGTTAAGGGGCTCGGAGCATTGAGTGGAGAGGCAAGACAAACCCTCGTTATTGATGCCCACCTCAAGGTTGGAGAGGAGCAGGGTGATATAATTTTGTTCTTGGAACGAGAGTTCGCAGTAATTTCAGCATACTTGGCTGTTCTCAAACCTGCATTCAAGGAGCGCCTTGCACACCTTTCGTGTGAGCATACGGTTACGGCTTTCACTTTCAAAGACGAAGAGGGAAGCATCAACAAATGGAGTAGAGCCTGTGGCGACAAGGCGTTGTTGTCGAGGAAGACAGCCATTGCCAAGTCTGGACTTGTTGAGAACCCAGATGAAGAGTATGAGGCTATCCAAGAAGAGGAGAATGAAAGTCTGCGTAGAACGGCTATCGGAACACTTCTGAACGAAGAGGATGATGATGAAAACGGCAATGAGGGAGAAGATGGCAAGAAGAATAAAGAAGACGAAGAGTAATGAAGGCTATTGACCATAAGAAGGAGTATAGGGCTATGCTGAAACGCAGTGAGTCCTATGCTTCTCTTGTTCAGCAGATACTCGATGAGTATGTGTTGGCGGTATCTCAACTTGTCATTGCTGGCAACTACGATGGCTCATCTTGGTTTGCACTCGAGCGTTTTCCCTCTATCAAAGAGCAGGTAGAAAAGTTGCAGAAGAGTTCTGTGCGAGCCATCAAATTGGCTATCGTAAACGGCATCACTGCATCTTGGAATAGTAGCAACTATAAGAACGATCTTGTCGCCCAATACATACTCGGAGATAAGGCATCACTATCGCATTTTAAGCGCTATTTTAACAACCACGAAGACGCTCTTAATACTTTCATCAACAGAAAGAGAAATGGGCTAAATTTGTCTGCAAGGATATGGAAAATGGAGCAAGAGTTCCAAACCAACCTCGAAGCAGCAATATCGTGTGGCTTCAAAGAGGGAACAAGTGCAGCAGAGTTAAGTCGAAAAGTACGAGAGTGCTTAAAAGAACCACACAAGTTATTCAGGCGTATAAGAGAGTTTGATGAAGATGGCAATTTCAAGAAATGGAGATTGTCGAAACGAGCACAGGGATATTGCCCGGGCAATGGAGTATATCGCTCATCTTATAAAAACGCAATGCGATTGGCGAGGACGGAGGTAAATATGGCTTACCGACAAGCGGATATTACAAGGTGGGAAGATATGGACTTCATTGTTGGTTTTGAGGTAAAACGCTCAATGTCGAAACACTACTCTTGTTCATTGTGCGACTCGCTTGCTGGCCGGTACCCGAAAGACTTTCCGTTTACTGGTTGGCATCCACAATGTATGTGCTATATAGTTCCTATATTCAAGAGTAGGGAAGAAATTGCGGCAGATGATAAGAGGTTGATGCGAGGTGAGGAGCCATCATCTCGAAGCGTGAATGAAGTCGCCGATACCCCTGCTGGGTTCAAGAAGTGGTTGTCAAGCCACAGCGATTACATCGATGATGCAAGAAAGCGTGGCAAACTGCCTTATTTCCTACGAGGCAATAAGTATGTAAGTTAAGAGGGGCAATGCGCCCCTCTCTTATTTAGATTCGATAATGATTACGCTGGCAACGAGGTATCCAAATAGCGACAAAGCAATCCACCAAAAAGAGGAGTCGTTAATTGCAAGAATGATGCACAATATGGCGACTACTGCTGTTAGTATCAGCCATCTTTTCAAAGACCTCTTGGTCCATTTGGCTTGCGGGAGTTGTTGCGGTTTGTCGCCTGGATTAAATGTATGACCGCATTTCAAGCAGGTAAGTTTGACCTTACCACTGCCAACTGCTCCAGCCAAGCCTCCTGCAACCGGACCTGCTATTAGAGTTCCTGCAACAGCCTTGCCGGCGCTAAACCCTCTGTTACCTGCGTGGATTTGTTCTGACCCACATTTCGGACATTTGATGTTGCTCATATATGCTTATGATTTGATTTGTTGAGCAAAAATACAAAAATCCCCCCCCCCAGCAAATTTTTTGCCAAAAAATTTGATTTGGACAAAAATATGTCGTTCTGCCTCAAAAATAATGTTTTAGCAGAATTGTCTTCAAAAAATCTTGTAACTCGCTGAAAAATAATAGTTTATATGTTTGGTCAATTGTGTAAAAATGTATAGTTTTACATCATCAAACAAAACATATAACTATTTAATAGATAAGCAGTTATGACAGAGCGACACAGTTACACGACACGAATCCACAAGGGCGACTTGGAGATATTCCCGGGATTAGCATTTGTACTACTCTCTTTCCCTACAATGTACAAGGTAGTAGAGAATACGAAGAGTTGGATAACGGTAAAGTGGTTGGGTTCAAGTCTTGGTGCAGACGAGGCGACCAAATTGAAGAATGATGAGTTGCTCGACCCATACAAACAAGCAGAGCATTACACAAAGTATGGAACGATTGTCATCTGTTAAAGAAAAAAGCCCTACTGCAATAGGGCTTCGGGTAGTGGAGTTCCACCCAATAGTAAAGTGAACTCCGTAAGACCTGTATCAAGATGAGCACCAAATTCATTTTGAAGGTTTGGAAGATACGAATCTGTATCGAAGTTAGCATCTAACTCCAAACCGGAGTGTAGCGTAAAACCTACACTCCACAGGTTTTCTTAACGCAAAAATAGGACAATTTTTCAAATATAGCAAAAGTATGAGTGAAAAGATGAACGAAAACGGTTGCTCAACCTGCCAGGCAGGATTTGAGAATTATGAAACCTACGAGTCGAGAGTAGGCCGAAGGATTGTTAATATGGTTCAGTATGACTTCCGAACCGAAGACGGCGAATTATTCTCTTGCTGTGGCAGAACACTCGAAGAGTGTAGAGAGCGCAGGGACAAATGGTTAGAAACAAAAGTCGCAGATGTGATGGTTTGCGAACACTGCGGTTCTACCAATGTCCAGATTAAGGCTTGGGTAGATGCAAATACCGAAGTCTTATGTTCCGAGATTGAAGACGGCATTGATGGACAATGGTGCGAGGACTGTGAGTGTCATAGATACTTCGACTCGAAATCAAACTACGAGGACAAGATGCAGCGTTGGTTCGCCAACTTGGAGTTTGACGCAGTGGAGCTGATGAGTGGTCTTCGACAAATGGACTTCAACCAAGAGAATGGAGCGCAAGAGTTTGTCGATGCCGTTTCAAAATGGTGGGCAGAACTCCCATACGATGACAAGAGAGATATGTATAACACTTATAACGAAGAGGAGGAATAAGTATGGACTATGAGATTGATTTTTCCAGAGATGGTCTTATCATAATGCACAACCCGAAGACTATTGAGCGTTACCACCAACTCAAATACGATTCAGCATCACAACCGAATTGTCGCAAGTTGGGAGTGTTCTTTGCTTTTAGCAATAAACAGTTTGAAGAAGGCTATCAGCAGCTCGTTGCTGATGGACATATCAAAGACGGCGACAAGGTTGTTCGCAGTGCGTATGTAAATGGAATGTTCGGTACCCGAGAGGGTTTTGATAAACTCTATGCTGCATACGATGAGATTGACAAGAAGATTAAAGAAGAGTGCGACCCCCAAGAAGTTTACTTCTACGAGTACAACAATCACGAGTCGATGATAAACTGGGATGGCGATGAGGAGGCTATCAAGGCTATCATAAGGATTTGGGGTAAAGAGGTCGCCAAAGGAATTAAGAGGTATAACGCTATATATGACATTGACAATGAGTAACGGACACAAGGAGGACTTCCTGCAATGGAAGACGGAACAGGAAAAGAAAGGTAGAAAATTCTACACTCGACTATCAGAGGTAATGCAAACGGATAGGGATTTACAAGTTGGCGATAAAGTTATGTTTACCAACGATTATGGAATTGTTTTCGGTCCTCACGAGATTATGGCATTCGGAGAGCCCGAATACAACCGTTGTGTATTCATTGACAATGACTCGTATTGGTTTGCAGACCGCCCAAACCAATTAACTCTTGTAGATGAATACTTGGCAGGGAGATATATCAACATACTAAAAGATTACGCCCTCATAAAAGACCTTAAGGTGGTCGATAAGGAGAGCTATTTGAAAATACACCCTCACATATCAGAAGGTGATTACGAGATAATCAAGGCGATATTAGAAGGCAAAAACGAGAACCTAACGATTCTACCTGTTCGCTTCATTGATGAAAAGCGAGGGTTTTGTGAGGAGGTGTTCAAAGGGATACTCAATAACAGATATTATGTGCGCCAGGAAAGGCAGGACCGCAACACAGTCCTATGGACAACTGCATCTACGGAATGGGAGGCTGATTGCCCTCTACGAAAAGATATACACATCTTTGTATTCAAGGATAACGCATTTCAGTATGAGGAAGTTGTGTATGGAAGCGACTATAATGTCCCATACATAGCAGAGTCAGGCACTGCGAAAAAGGCTCGCAAGTTCAGTTGGGAGTAGTTTTCAAAAAAAAATCTTTCAAAGTGTTTGCATTGCAAGCACTTTTATTATATCTTTGCCAAAGCATATGATGGTATATGCCACTGATTCTTTTCGGAGGACTATTACACGTTTGATGGATGTGGGAGTCTGTTGGCATTATTGTCAGCAGACTTTTTTCATTTTAATCAGTTAAAGTTATGGACAAGAAAGAAAGAGTTATCGGAGCGATGAAACCCAAAACAGCGCACTTGGGGTTCTCGAAAGATGAACTTGAGGGTGTCGCAGAGCGCATTGCCGGCAACCTCACTGACGAGGCAACCGATGAGGAGATTAACGCACAGATTGATGCGGTAATGCCATATTTGGAAATCTCGCAGAAAGCGGTTAATCGAGTTGTTAATCAGCAGAAGCCGCCACAGGGGAACTCGGGTGCAAAGCCAACCGAGCAAACTCCGCAGACCACCAGTACCCAATCGGATGATGAGCGCATTGCAGCGATTGTAGCAGCAGCAGTAGAAAAGGCAACCAAGCCTTTTGTAGAGCGCATCGAAACGATGGAAACAACTGCTCGTAACAAGTCCTTCGTGCAGGGGGTACAAACCGCTCTTAAAGATGTTGATTCTGCCTTTTATGCTATGGCTCTCGAGGGTCGAGAGTTCAAGTCGCAAGAAGAGGCAGACAAGTTCGTTGAAACAGTAAAGACCAACTGGCAGTCATTCTCCGCAAAGTCCCAAAAGGAGAAATTGGCGTTCTCACTACCTGCTGGTCAAACCTCGTCTGGTGATGAGGTGGAAGATGTGGCGAACTTCATCAGAAACGGCGGAGAGCAAAAGAAATAGGACTATAACAAACTAAATGCACAACTATGGATTACGGACAGAACCACCCATTTGGTGTAACATACGGTGAGCCTATCCCTACGGAGAATGAGATTTGGCGTGATGAAACCGTGTATCGTATGGCTGTCGGTGCTAAACTGGATGCAACCGATTTGGAGGCCGGTATGGTCATCGACAGAGGTTGTCCGCTTTGCGTGAACCTCAAAACACGCATTGCGAAGCCTGTTAAGAATGTGCGTGTAGTGGAGGCTGCATCGGATGCAGACACCACTTTGAAGATTGCCAAAGGCAGTCTTGTAAAAGCAGGTGAGTACATCGGTGATGGCTCCAAGAAAGCACAGATTTCTTCTATCGATAAGAGCAATGCTTCTTATGATACTCTCACACTCGCCGCAACTCTCGGAGTTGCTATTGCTGTAGATGCAGTTCTTCATCAGTGTACCTCTGCTTCGGCAAAGGCATCACAGACTGCGAACTTTATGAACTATCGTAGAGTGCAGGTACTGCCGGCATCAAGCCGTAAGCAGACACTCGCATTTGTAGGGCGAGCATACGAAATCGAGAATCTGAAACTTACCAACCCTTGCTCGGAGTCCGACAAGACAGCGTTGGGGGCACGATTCCTATTCATTAACTAATAAAGAGGTTGAGTTATGGTATTTACACTTGAAACGCTATTTCAGGAGCCAAGAATCGTAAATGCGATTATTGACCGCACAATGCAGAAGCACCAGGACAAGATCAACTGGAAACGCTATCTCGACCCTCACGAGTCATTGTCGCCCACATTTCAGACCTACTTTGGCGTAACGGCACAGACCGTTGTCGGTTCGATGATTGACCCTCACGCACGCAAGCCTTTGCGTCAGAGACGAGGTGTTCGTAAGGGTGTCGGCTCGATTGGTACCTTTGGTGATGCCTATCAGATTAGCGAGGACCGCTTGGATTTGCTTCTTGAACTCATCAACAAGTTCAATGCAACTCAGTCGCAGAGCGCACTCAACGAGATTATCGAGTTTATTACCGATGATTATCGTGATGCTTTGTTGGCTCCTATGCACGCTATCGACAAGATGTTAGGCGAGGCTCGCTCTTTGGGCTTCTTCAATGTTCAGTTACTCGGTACAGACGCAGAACAGGTTGTTCTCCCTGTGCAGAAGATCACTGCATCAAAAGAGGATGTAGGCTCGTTCATTACGTTCTATCGCAACCTGCTCGAGAGTCAGTCGGACATCGGCAACGAGTTTGCCGTTTGTCAGATGACAAGCAAGACTTTCTACGACAAGGTCGTGAACTCATCGGAGTTCAAGAACACCTTTACGATGAAGTTTGGCTCGTTTGAGGTTGGTCCTACTAATCTCATCTCGGTTGCAAAGGTCAATGAGATGCTGGTCGGTGCCGGTATCGATGTACCTATCGAGATTGTCAAGGAGCGTGTGACCCTCGCCGATGGTAAGACCTACAAGGCTTTTGCAGACAACGCAATGTGTCTTCTGCCTGAAGGCAAGCTCGGTAAGGTTGAGTTCTACAAGTCGAGCAAATGGGCACAGAATGTACCTGGACACACTCGCTCACAGGCGGAGGGCGGTATGATTCTGCTCGATTCGTATGTAACGAGCGAGGGTAACTTTATGGAGTACCAGATGAACGCAGCGCTCAATTTGGCTATGCCACACAAGATGTGCGTAGTTGATTTGGCCGCAAGTGCAGAGTAGTCGATATGATTGTTCTCGAAGCGTTAAAAAGTGAGGTGTCTTATCCTATCCCTGCGAGTTTCTTTGAAAGGACACTCATCGTGCGAGGATTGGACCCCAAAGACACTTTCACACAGGAGGTGGCGTTGGGCAGGTCTTATAGACTTGCCTACGCCGACTGCCTCAAACGCCATATTACTGCGGTAAACATTTCCGAAAGCGGGCTCTCGATTTCTCTGCAAGACAGGGACAAGATTGTCGCTATCGCCAATGCTATATATCGAGAATATGGAGAGCAGGAGATTATACTTGACACTGCTATCCCCACAGTAGAATTTCTCTAATTATGTTCGAGTTAAGACCAGACAGATTGCAGGTAGCAACAGACTCACAGGGAGGCTACAACGAATACGGCGACCCCATTCCAATCAACACCGAGAGTTGGGGTGCGGAGGTGCCGTGCCGAATCATTCAAGATGACAAGGTAAATGTACGCTCCCTTGAAGATGGTTCGCTACGCTATTATCAGTATTGTGTCGTGCTCGATGATTTGTCAGATTCTTATAAAGGGAAGAAGATTCGCTTAATCGACAAGTCCGGGAATGTGGTATGTGAGAGGGTTGTGGATAGCCGAAAAATCGGTCAAATCATACAGCGGTTATGGCTATAAAATGCACCACTCCGTTGAGTGATATTTACAATCACTTGCAGAAATTCTCCGAGAAAGTCCATAAGCTGATTCTGCGAAGACTAACGATTTTGGGCGAAGAGTGTGTCAAAGAGGCACGAGATAGAGCCCCTGAGTTGAGTTGGTACGACCAAACAGGCAACCTGCGCTCATCAATCGGATACATCATAGTTTTCAATGGTCAGATAGTTAAGAAGTCTTCGTTTAAGAAGGTCAAGGAAGGCACAGATGGTCCCCGAGAGGGACTTGATCTCGCAAAGGAGATTGCCAATGACTACTCTAATGGATATGCTCTAATAGTAGTTGCCGGTATGAAGTACGCCGCTTATGTCGAGGCGATGGAGAATAAGAATGTTCTTGCATCTGCCGAATTATATGCGGAGTCGCAGGTACCAGTGATTAAACAGGCGTTAATGAAAGCATTGTTCGATTAGTATGACAGACCAAAGAATTAAAGACCTATTGAGGTCTTACATATTGAACACAGAACTGGGCAGAGCTGTTGCAAATAGAGTGTTTACATACGCCCCCAACATAGACAAGAATGAGGAGTACATCGTCATTTCGGTTCTCGATGGTTTGTGTGGGCAAAGACAAACAGCCATAGTAAATGTGAACATCTATTATCCCGATATTAGGGAGGTGCGTGGCGATGCAAAGGTTGAAAATGTATCTCGCACCCGAGAACTCTCCGACATCGCAGAAAGTGTATTGAAGAGAGTTGTAGAGGGCGACTACTGGTTCAAATGTGTCAAGATGCCAGTATTCAAGGTTGCCGACTCCGAGCAACACGCTATCAACTGCCGAATCGAATTTGTCAAACAGAATTAAACAGTATTGAATATGCAGAAACTTGCGTGGGGTAAGCCTACTATTAAGATGGGCAAGACCCAAGAAGACGGTTCGATGTCCGAGAATATGCAGGACATCGGCAAAATCAAGGAGGATACTACTGCTGTGAACCCTCAAGATGGCGGCTCTAACGAGATGTATGGCGAGGGACACGAGTTGCTCGATGAGCAGCAGTTGGAGGGTTACGACCAGATTGAGTTCACAGTTGTATCGCCCACCCTCGATTTCCTCGCACCATTCTATGGTGGCACTGTAACGGAGAAGTCGCTGAAGAAGATTACGACCATCGTGAAGGATAAGTATTCGGTTGATATTATCCCAGAGAAGGTCGGTGCTATCGGCTATAAGGCTTCGAAGTGTTCGGTTCGTATCGACTCGACTTTCACTGCAAAGGAGGGTTGGTTGTCGAAGTTCACTTTGAAGAACCTGCTCAGCGAGGCCGATGGTTTCTCTACTCTTTACGAGCGAGTTCAGTAAAACTCCACCTCTCGCAAAGGCGTGATGCTGACCATCGAATGGTTGCGGGAGGGCTATTTATCTTACGGTTATGAATAACGAGAAACAGATACAGATTGAAAAGGCGGTTGCTGATGCTATAACGCAGAAGCCAATCTCCTTTTCCGTCATTATAGAGGTTCCAGACACAAAGATAGAGTCTGTAACCACCAAAATCCGCATTGTTAAATGGTTACCCATTTATCGGTCTATAACGGAGCAAAAAGAGGTTAAGTCGGTTAAACAGGAACGGTATGACTTTACAATCGCACCACCTACGATTGGCAAGATGCAGTTGCTGTCTAATTTATACCTTGACCTCAAAATAGACGATAAAGACCTCGAGGCTAACCCGACTACTACGGTGATGGAGATATGCGCTCACAAGACGGATATTTGTGCAAAAATGATGGCTATTGCCACCCTTACAACAAAAGAAGATTTGTTGAGCGATGCCAAAGTAAAAGAGAGGGCTGATTTCTTTAAGTGGCATTGCCAACCGAATGATATGTCGCTCGTAATCCTGGCTCTGATAGCCTTTGTGGACTATGAAAATTTTCTAAACTCTATTGCATTAACGAAGATATTGAGGCAAAACGGAAGTACGCCGAAAATAGCGACCGAAGCAGTAGAGAAGTAGGTGGAAGGTCGCAATGGGGAATTTTACTTGATAATGTATGCAAACGATACGGTTGGAGTTACGATGAAGCACTTTGGGGAGCAAGTTATGTCAATATAAGAATGATGTTGCTTGACCAAATAGCCACCCTCTACAATTGTAAAGGAGAAGATATCATCAATGCAGATGAAGTATCGGAGTACAATAAATCACTAATTCAGCAGTACAATGAGCGAAAGAGTACACTTCGAAATAACAGCCGACAATGAATTGCTCACTCGTAAATTGAGTGAGTCTCGAGCTGCATTCCGTAACTTCACATCTGTCGCAGAGCAAGAGGGACAGCGTATCGAATCATCATTTAGCAAGATAGGGGCAACCATCGGAGGAGTTCTATCCTTTGCCGGCGCATCTTCTTTTGTTAGCAAGATGTATCAAATCCGCAGTTCGTTCCAAGACACAGAGGCGAGTATGAAGGTGTTTCTCGGGTCTGCAGAAAAGGCGCAAAAGTTTGTCAAGGAGTTGCAAGATTACGCCTGGTACAATATGTTTGAATTTTCAGACCTCACACAAGAAAGTACCAAATTGTTGGCGTTTGGCAACGATGTAAAAGACATTATCCCTATTCTGGACAAATTGTCGAACATTGCAGCTGGCACAAAGCAGCCTTTGTCGGAACTTGTTAATCTCTACAACAAAGGTAAGAATGTTGGCAAGATTGGCGCAGATTCATTGGAGAGTTGGGCTAATAAGGGTGTTGTCATTACCGATGTCTTAAAGGAGATGGGTATTGAGGTGGACAGATCGAATATCAAGTTCGAGCACCTCGATATGGTATTGAACCACCTCACATCTGACGGTGGTATGTTTGCAGGGCTTATGGCAGAGCAACTCCCTTATCTCTCTGCAAGTATGGGTCAGTTGGAAGACGATATTACCAATATGTTCAATGAACTTGGAACCAAGTATCAGGATACAATGAAAGCTGGTATTGAGTTCGCAAGTGAGGTTGTTGGCAACTATGAGCAAGTAGGTAGAGTAATCGGTCAGGTCGTTGTTGTATATGGTACTTATCGTGCTGCCTTGCTTGCTACCTATGCAATACAGAAGGCGGTTGCGGTGTATCGTGATGTACAGGCATTCAGAGCACTTGCAAAAGAATTGGGCACTGCAACGGTTGCTCAAACTCTGTTCAATACGGCGGCTTGGACAAATCCTTATGTTTGGATTGGAGCCGCAATCGCCCTTATTGGCGGTATTACTGCTTCTATACTACTTTGGAATGACTCGCAAGAGGAAACAGCCGAAACCATTGGTGAAATTGAGCAGGGCATCCGCAATGAGCATAAAGAGGTCAATGCCCTGGTTCAGAAACTCACTCTTGCCAATACAGCAGAGAGTGAGCGCAAGCGTATTCTATCGCAGTTGCGTGATTTGCAACCCTCGCTCGTTGATGGCATAGAAGACGAGGAAGATGCCATTGAAGGCGTAGTTGATAGGCTCAAAGAGTACAACGAGGAATATGGTAAGCGTGCCGCTTTGGGTCGTTATCAGGATAAGGTAACAGAGGCATCAGATGCACGAGATGCAGCAGGTGCAGATAGAAATGTTGCAATCGCTGAATTGGAAAAATCGATGAACGAACTGTATGTAAATTTTGATAAGATGACAATCAAAAAGCGTACAGATTTCAGCATTTGGGGCGGTCTTGTCAAAATCTCTGACGAGGAAAAGGCGGCTATCAAGGCGGAGATGGAACGCATCTTAACCGACCAAGAACTGACAATCCAACAAAGAGCCGACAAAATACATAACCTGCTATATGCTACTACTACAATATCTACACATAGTAAGAATGCTATTGGTGGAGCCTATACAAGCGATACGACTTACGATAGTACCACAACCTCTGGTGGTAGTTACAGCTCCTTTGTAGAGGCCCGTAATGCAGAAGCAGCAGCCGCCAAAGTGGAGCGACAAGCGATTGAGGATTTGCAGGTGGCACAGGAGAACCTTGCTACTGCTGCTGGTAGTGAGGCTTTGACAATCAAACCTTCTGAAGAGGAGCAAAAAGCCGTCAATGACTATAAGGAAAGAGTTAGTACACTTGCTGATGAAATCGTGCGCTTGCAGGGCGAGATAAAGGCTCTTCGTAATGGTGGTGATTTGGGCGAGTATAACTCCGTAAGTGAGGCTGTTAAGGCAAAAGAGGAAGAGTTGAAAGGAAAGACCACCTCTTATAAGAACCTGACAGGTATTGATTATGAGGCACAACAGAAGAAGCGCAAGGAGGCTGCGGAAGCAATAAAGAAATCCTCTCGCAAACTCGAATTGGAGGTTGCCCAATCTGAAATTGATGCAATGGAGGAGGGTACCACAAGGAAACTTGCACAAATCAATCTCGACTTGCAGAAGACACTCGCCGCTATCGATGAAGAGGAGCGTGAATTAAAGAAGAAATATAAGGAGGCAGGCAAGAGGTGGACAAATACCCAAACCCAACAGTTTGAAACTCGTAGAACTAACGCACGCACAGCGTCTGCCAATGAAACAGCAGATGTTCGAGAGGAGCAGGAGAGGCAGTATCAAGCACTTCTTCGAGAGAGTACAGACATATTCGAGACGGAGGAGCAACGCAAGATAAATGCTATCCGAAGAACCTACGAGGAGCGCAGAAGAGGCTATAAGGAGAAACTCGATGGTGGAGATATTACGCAGGAGCAGTATGATACTCTTGTAGATAATTCTAATGATTCGGAGTGGCAAGAAATCAACGATTTTGTAACGATGGACTTTAAGACCGTCGAACAGAGAAAAAAGGAAATTGTTGAGAAGTACCAAACGCTCATCGATGCCATACCTGCGGAATGCCAGGAGAATATCGATAATGCCAACCGTATGATGAACGAGGAGTTGGCAAACATCGACCTCGAGGAATTGAAGAAACGCATCAACTGGGATGAGGTGTTCGGTGACTTTGGTAAGCAGACAACGCTATCCCTGCAAAACACCCTTGCAAAACTCAAGGCATTTGTTGCTGATGCACAAAAGTCCGGAGCAGATCTATCAGAGATACCAGGTCTGAAAGATGTAGTCAATCAGATTACCGCTATCGAAGATGAGTTGGATAATCGCAACCCTTTTGTTGCTTTGTTTGAAAGTATGGGAGAGATTGCCACTGCCAAGCAAGAAGTAGCATCGGCGGCAGGTGAATTGACTGATGCACAGAGGCAGATGAATGAGGTGAACGAGCAAATTAAACTCGGCAATCTAACACAAGATAGCGCAGAATACAAGAGGGCTCTCGATAATCTAACGAAGGCTGAGAACAGATACAACACTGCTACCAACAAGCAGATGTCTGCAACGAAAAAGTTTGCGAGTTCTTTGAAATCAAGCGGAACTATCGTTAAGAGTATCGGCACCGATATCGCTGACCTTGCATCGGTTTTCGATGAGGATTTGGGCAATTCTATCAAGAAGGGCGTAAATCTATTCGGAACCATCTTGGATAGCGCAGAGAGTGTTGTAAATGCCATCTCTGATGTTACGGTTAAGACGGTTGGCACGGTTGAGAATACGGTATCTGCCGCCTCGACAGCAATGACAGCAACAGCCGCCGCTGGAGCAGCATCAATGAGTACGCTTGAAAAAGCAAGCGTTATCCTCGCCGTCATCTCTGCGGCATTGCAGATTGCAACCGCTATCGCAAGTCTATTCAACCGAGATGATGATTTGCAGGAGGATATTGAAGAGAGTCAGCGAAGAGTCGAGCAACTGCGTTGGGAAATGGAAAATCTTGAAGCCATCGAGGTAGATAAGGCCATTGGTGGTTGGGATGAGATGTTTAAGAAGTTGCATCATAATATAATTATTGCAGCCTTTGCGACAGGAGACTTCAACAAAGTAATGGACTCGATGTCTGCCTCGTCTATCCCAAAGAACAAGGAAGCTATCAACTCGATTGTTCAGACCTACGCCAACCTTGACTATACTATGGGCAAGGCTCTTGGAGAGGATAAGTATAAGCAATCGAGGTCGCAATTGGAAAGCCTGGCTAAACAGCAGGCAGAGACCTATGCTCAACTGCAAGCAGAGGAGGAGAAGAAGAAAACCGACCAATCTGCTGTCGAGGAGTACAAGCGACAAATAGCGGAACTCGGAGCAGAGATGAAAGCCGTACTCGATGATATGACGGAGGATATTATCGGAGGCTCTGCATCTGACATCGCCAATCAACTTGGAGATGCGTTCTTTGAGGCTTTTGGTCGTGGAGAAGATGCGGCTGATGCTTGGGGAAAGAAGGTCGATGAAATAGTACAAGATATTGTTAAGCGAATGCTTATAACAAAGTATCTCGAGCCAAAGATTGGAGAAATTTTCGACAAGTATCAAGACGATTGGTTTGATGAAGAAGGAAATTTTCTCGGCATTGATACGGTGTTAGCATCGATGACTGGATTTAGCAACGACCTCAAAGCATTGGGAGAGGAGTTTAATCAAATTTCCACAGCCGTAAACGAGGGTTTGGACAATGTCTTTGAGCCAGGCGAGGAGGCGACAGAGAAGAGCGGTTTTGCAACTGCATCGCAAGAATCTATCGATGAGCTTACAGGTAAGTTCACAGCATTGCAGATTATCGGTACAATGTTGAATGCGTCAGCGCAAGAGAGAAACCAGATACTGAATGCTCTGTATAATGACATCGCAACAATGCGTAGCAACTCCAATCAGATGCTTGAGCACACAGAGGATATTCGCACTATGATAATTCAAAGTGTAATGTATCTGAAAGAGATTAGCGAGAATACATCTTCACTTTTGTCGATAGAGTCGAAGATTAGTAAGATGAATGACACCTTAAAGAATAAACTATGACGGTATCGGAAGAGTTGAAGGCAAAAGCAATAGGTCTTGGGTTGTGTGTTCCCTGGCAAGAGGGCTGGGGGACACCTACCAAAGAAGAACTTGTTGCGAAGTATATAAAGGGATTGGACTTCTGCATTGAGCACGATTATCCATCTGTTCAATATATGAAGCAACACTTTGACGGCATAATGCAAAAACAAGGGGTTTTTGCAGATGATATGGTAGATGAGCACATCTCTACCCCCATCAGGAAGATAGTGGTTCTAAACGGCTCATCTTGCGGAAATATCAAGTGTTCGGGGTACTCTGTTGTGTCTATATATGTAAGACATACGAGCAAGGTGAACATTATGGCAGAAGAACACTCCAACATAACAATTTTTGTCTATGATTCTGCAAGAGTAACCGTAGGCAATCGAGGAGTCGGAAGGGTGTCCGTTATCCAACACGGAGGCGGTGTTAAAGCAAGTGGAGAGGTAACTATAAAAGATAGACGATAATGGTAGGTCCAGTATATTTCAATGGCATTGACATCAGGAAGAGGTACAATACCCATCTCGCCAACAATGCGTATAATGCTTTTCTCGGTGCTCCCGAGATGAAATCGTATGTAGAGAATGAATCTCGTTCCCAAGACGGCACGAGCGTGCTTGTGTCCAAACCACGAGTAAAGAAGCGTAGCGTAACCTTTGAACTTATTATCAAGGGCAACACGAAAGCCGAGTTTCTGCATAACTACAACTCGATTTTGAGTATCCTGACGAGCGGTTGGGTAGAAATTTCAATCCCGGATTTGGGTTACACCTACAAGATGGTTTATGAGAACTCTACCAAGATAGGTCAGTTCAACCTGCTATCAGGCAAATTGGCAGTGAAAATGAGTGAGCCGAACCCAAAGAATAGAGTGTTTATTGGAACTCCGTATGCGTCGAGTGAGATGGATGGTCTTCGTATGGTCAAACACGCCCAGATCACTTCGCTTGACAAGGGGTTCTCTCTTGAAGACAATACCCCATTTAGCATTATGTTGGTGCGTAAGTCATCTTCGGTAGATGTTGCTCTCGTTCCCTGCAAACTCCTATTGGACAAACACTCCTCTGTATGCCCATTTAAGGTAGGACAATGGAGTGATGCTCTTATTTTGCAACTCTCTACCAATCCGAGCCTTTTGAAAGAATACGATGTTTATTATGCGCCGATGGCGACACAAGAATAGTTGATATGGAGATTTCAATATATTCAGCGAGCGGAGGGCTGTTGTACTCTGCTACTCGTACCAAGAACAGCAAGCGATTTGAACGAATAATGGGCGATAATTATGTGCAGTTGGTGTTCAACGAGGTACA
This sequence comes from Tidjanibacter sp., assembly GCA_045580045.1. Lineage (GTDB taxonomy): Bacteria > Bacteroidota > Bacteroidia > Bacteroidales > Rikenellaceae > Tidjanibacter. Next base: position 72,294 of record JAZNNC010000006.1, on the reverse strand, counting down.
ATATATCCCATTTCGAGCAGGTTGCTACATCATACATAAGGGCGAGAAGTTGCGCTTGTATAAGAACTACTTTCCCGAGAATACGGCAAGTGGTCAGTATAAGTACGACATCAAGTTCCACAATTTTGTGGAGGGGTTCAAAACGGAACCTCTGTTTAACTATATCTTGAAAGAAGATGGCAATTATGCGATTGAACCCGAAGTAACATTAACCGACACTCTGAATGGTTTTGGTCGATGGATTGTGATGTGTATCAACAAGTCGCTTGGGCTGAACATCGAATATGTGGAAAATCCAGTCGAAGATGTAGAAACGGAGGTTATAGCAGCCAAGTCAGTCAGTTTTTCGGAGGGCTCGATATTAGACGGCATTCAGAGCATTGCTAATACCTTTGAGACAGAGTACTGGTTTGATGGCAATAAATTCCACCTTTCACGATGCGAAAGAGATGATTTAGAGATACTAACTCTCGGTGAGAGCTATGGTTTGAGAGATGGTGGCATTGTATTTAATGATGATGAAGACCCAATACCCACAAAGATATTTGCGTATGGCGGAGAGAGAAATATCGTGCCTAAATTCAACTCGGAGGGTATAGCATATGACAAGCGTTTGACTCTGCCTGATGGAGTGGAGTATGTCGAGTTTGAGGGCGCAGAGGTGGAGGTTAAAATCAAAAAGTTCTACGATGACATTTATCCTCGTAAGGTCTTCAAGATATCCTCTGTTAGGACGATGGTAGCCACCTCCGAAGAGGAGATTGACACCTACTACATCAAACTTGAAGGTATGGATTTCGACCCGAGCGAACAAATTATTGAAGGATTAGAGCCGGCTATTGCTTTTCAGAGTGGTCGCCTTATTGGTCGAGACTTCGATGTAGAGTGGAAACCAAAGGCTCAAGAGTTTAAGATTATTGCCACAGCGGAAGGAGATTATGATATTCCGCAGGGGCAACTTGTGCCTATTGCTGGCGATATGGTTATCCTCTACAATATCGAGATGCCAGAGCAGTATAAACTCGATGCACAGAAAGAGTTGCAAGAGGTTGCGCAAAAAGATGTCGATATGATGAACAGAGCCGTTCAAGACATATCGCTTAAATCAGATAAGTACAACTGGGCGGAACAAGGCAGAAGTATTGCTCTCGGACAGAAAGTCAAACTTCTTCATAACAGATATAGTTCGGGATATGTGACCTCCCGATGCAAGGAACTCTCATATCCTCTCGATAGTGAATACGATGTTGAATTTACCATCGGAGATGCGGTTGATGGTGGTTCTCTTGCAAGCATTAAGGAGAACATCAACGATGCAGTTGAGTTGATTGAACAAAACAGACAGCAAACTATTGGTGTATCAAGAAGAGGTTGGAGGTCGTCACAAGAACTACTCGAGATGTATAACGGCATTTCGGCAGAGGTCGCTGTGATTGCAAAAGGTCCAGAAGCTCAATTCTCGATAAGTTGTGTCTTTACACCCAATCATCAGTCCTCGAACACTTTGAAAGTGTCGCCTGGAACACTGAAACACGCTATCTATGTCGAGAATGTTGCTGGTGGTCTATGGAACATTTCATCAGGAGTTTTGACAAGTGCGTATGATGAGCAAGGTAACTACAACGAGTTGAATGAGGACAAACCGTACTATGTGTACGCTCGATGTTCAAAGTCGAATAACACTGGTGCTGTTGTATTGTATGCACAAGAGATGGCTGTCGAGTCAATCAACGGATACTACCTATTCCCTATTGGGGCATTGTCTTCTGTCATTGACGGCTCTCGAGTGTTTAACACGATGTATGGCTATACCCAGATTAACGGAGGCAGTATCACTACTGGTACGATAAAGAGTTTTGACGGACAAAGTTTCTTGGACCTTGACAACAATAGGGTGAGATTGGGTGATGAATCCCAGTCAATCGATTGGAATGTGTCTGCTAATAGAAGAGTGACTCTCCATAATATCTCTGTATTATCAGATTCGGGCGATGTGTCTGATTTAGGCGTTTTCAGAGGGCAATATAACGATGAATACACATACTATAAGGGCGATGAGGTTTCGTACACCACAGATGGCGAAACTTGCACTTATCGATATATATCTGCGACATCGAACAAGGGCATTGCCCCTACAAACAGTAACTATTGGATGATAGTTGCCAAAGGTAAAGATGGTCGAGGCATAAACTCAACCACAGTAACCTATGGCGTTTCAGATAGTGCTACGGCTATGCCTGCATCGTGGTCTTCAGAACTACCTGCTGTGTCGGAGGGTAAGTACCTATGGACAAGAACGGTCATTGACTATACGAGTGGAGAAGATAGCGTGTCGTACTCCTATGCAAAACAGGGTGAAAAGGGACAGATAGGAGCCTCCGTGAAGGTGTCCTCAATACAGTACCAAGCCGGTACAAGTGCAACCACACCACCAACTGGAGGATGGAATAATGAGGTAGTTGCAGTCGCTGATGGTCAGTATCTTTGGACAAAGACCACTTTCAGCGATGGTAATGTAGCCTATGGAGTTGCCAAACAAGGCGAACAAGGTAAGCAGGGCGTGCCAGGCACTGACGGAAAAGATGGTAAAGATGGAGCTAACGGTGCTGATGGTAGCGAGGGTGCGGCTGGAGAGTATTTTGAATATAGATATGCCAAGAATGGCTCCACGACAGAACCTCCGGCTCTTGACGCAACAAGCAAGGAGCCCGATGGGTGGAGTACCATTGTTCCCGAAGTTGGCGAACTCGAATACTTGTGGCTCACAATTGCAAAAAAGTCTTCCATTACAGATGGCGAGATTTTTAGATTGCCTATTAGTGAGTCAGATACATCTTCTATCGAGGATATAGTAAACAATTACGATGGCATTATCACAGAAGATGTGTCGTTGGTAACAGCCACAGATGGCGAAAGATGTGCTGTTGATTTAGGAGGCAATGCGAATTGTCGTATCCCTTACGACCTGCCATTTGGTACAAGTTTTACTTTATGCCTATGGATACGCCCCTCGCAGAATAGCGTAACTTGGATGTTGAGTGGTAAGGAGTACACAGACACGGTAGAGGATAGTTTTGCTGTATCTGCTGGCTCTTGGCATCATCTGGCATTCAGATTTAGTGGTCGTTCAGTCGTGATCTTCAAAGATGGTGTTCAAGTACAATCAGGTGCAGTTCAAGGAGAGGTTATCGGCTTTGCTCTTTATGATAACGATGTGCTTGGATTGCAAGCACTTTATGATGATGTACGCCTACTTAACAAGGCTTTGTCTGCTGATGATATTGCCAAAGTTATGAGCGGTGCTGCAGATGAGTTGGTAAGCAATTGGAGTACACCGATACGAATCTCTCCCAAAGATGGAGAGAAGGGAGATAGAGGATATAGCCCTGCGCTGGCGTTTCAAGGTGAGTATAATTCGACAAAAGTGTACTATGGCAATCAGTACAGAGTTGATGCGGTCAAGTACAATGGAGCGTATTATGTGGCTCGTATTGATGCAGGAACATTCAGCGGAATACCGCCCGTATCAACCCCGGCTGCGGGAGGCACACCTGTACTTAATATGCAAAAGTGGAACACCTTTGGAGCAACTTTCGAGAGTGTAGCGACCAATCTCCTGTTGGCAGAAAATGCAAATATAGCAGGTTGGATATACCGCAACGGGCGTATGGAGAGCCAAACAACCGACAAAAACGGTAATCCTATGACCTATCTTAACGGCGAAAAAGGAGAGGTGCGATTGAAAGGCACGATACAGCACTCAACGGGAACCAGCGGTGATTATTCCGATGTCGATATATTCTACCTACCTGCCATTACAAGTGAAAAATCAATTGGAATGGGCTGCGAGATTGAAGATATTGGCAAGGTGTGTAGGTTGTTCAATTCCTCTCCATTTGGCGGCGCAAATTACAAAGTGTCTTGCAATGAGTTCGAGGTGTCAAAAGACGGATTTTGGTCATCTACATCTATTGGCGGTTATTCGGCTCTTGTCAAACCGCAGGAGATTGTCGAAATGACCTGTTTCGCCTACAAAGACGAGGACGACACCGCAGTCTATGGTCGTTGGGAGATTACAAGCCGTTTCAGCCAAGAATGCTTCATACAAACTAATGCCAAAGGTCGCTTCCCTCGTGCGCTTGCGATTGGGCGTGTCGGACACAACGGCTCGGCGGCAACGCTTTCGGGTTATTGGTACGATGGGCGTTCTTTGGGAAGTGTATTGAGTTTGACAAGGAGTGCTGCGGGAGTGTATAAAATTACGATGAAAAACAGCGGCGAGTTGCTGCCGTCAGGTTGTTTGATTTTCTGCACAGGCGCACACACAGCCCCTCGCTATGGTACAATATCAGAGCAAAGCACAAGTGGATTTACCTTGACCGTTAGTGACGATAGTTCGGCAAATGAAGGCTATGTAAACATTATGATATTAGACCCTTATTGGTGGTATAATATGCAATAGTAAAGCGCACCATATCAGGATAATTATCAATTACTAACAAGAAAAACTATGAAGTACGCAACAGACATTATGCAGGCAGGTAGAATCCTGTCACACGGCAAAATCGAGTCGCTCGATGCCGACTTTTCGCTACCCAACAATGTGCCGTTCTCGATATTCCTTGTCCCAAAGGAGATTGAGTCGGCTTACATCGGAGGATTGAAACTTTTGAAGTGCAAGTTGTATCACGACACAAAGGCTTCGGAGTGTCCTATCCTCGTAGGTTGTTGGAATGAGCCGTCAATCGTAACATTGTCAGCAAACGCACCCCTGCTCGATGATTACGATGTATTTTGGGGTGCAGGAAACGAAGTAGAGGAGGAATAGTTATGTCGTTACTCATTGGTTGCAACGGAGGTGGTTGGAACAATTCGGTTTCAAACCTCTTTTACGGTAGCAAGTGGGATTTATCCCAGAAAGACACAGTCGGAGAACGCATCGGCTCGAAAGATTTGGCAAAGCTGATGCCTATTCAAAGCCGAATGTATCGCTATGTTCTTACAGAAGACGGAACGAAGATTAAGTGCCACCCTAACGATTCTCGCAAGAGAGAGGATGGTACGCCACTGCCATTAAACTGCACACTTGGCAATGTGTTTTTGAATGTGCCATCGTGTTACTTTATGCTGAAAATCGTTGGTACCACATTGTATGCAGCGGTCAGCGATTATCCTGTAAGCGATGACTTCAAGCCTGTTAGTTTCGATGATGTCACTCCATTCAGAGCGTGTGTTAATCGCACCAACTCATCGAAATTCAAAGCGGCTTGTGGTAGTTTCTTGCGTTGGAACGGAGATGATATACTGCGAGATGAAAACGGCTACCCGATTTTCACGGACAATGCTGCATCGTTCAGAGGTGGAAACAACGCCTCTGCCAATGATGGCACATATAAGTCGTTTTTGGGTATGGCAACTACTGCCACAGCCCTCTCAACTTGGAGAACCTACTGCAAGAATGCTGGTCAGAATATCCACATAGGTTCGTGGAGAAGTTATCAGTTCATTGCTTGGCTCCATCGTATCGAGTTTAATAACTTGAACTGCCAAGCAGCCTACACCACAGAGTTGGATGCAGATGGATTGCCACAGGGTGGTACAGGAACAGGCGTGTCGCTTAATGGTACTGACTGGAATACCCACAATGGTTACTACCCATTCGTGCCTGAAGGTGTAACTGCACCTCTTGGCAACAACACTGGTCGTCTGACCTATACCATCAAGAACTTTATGGACTCGGGTACTGACAAAGAGGTCAATGTATTCTCATATCGAGGATTAGAAAATCCGTATGAGTACCTGTATCTGCTCTTTGACGATGTTCGCATTTGGCACGATAGCCCAGATGATGAGAATCCCGAGAGTTATGTATATGTAGGCAACGACCCTGCAACATTCGCATCGCCGTCATCTGTAACTGACAAAACGGTTCTGCCAGGATATGAGTTGTTATTGGCTGGTGTTCCTCGAACAAATGGCTACATCTCATTCGTTTCGGTAGATTCTGAAAAGTGTATGGGGTTCCCAACAGAGGTTGGCGTAGATGCAGGAGGTTCGTATAAACTATGCGACTACTTCTACCAAAACATCAGTAGCGAGAGTTATGGCTGGTTTATGCTTCTCGGTGCCGGTCATGCGTACAGTGGTTCGCTTGCCGGGTTCGGTTATACGGATACGGATTATCGTTGCTCGAAGACGGGTGCGTGTTTTGCGGTTCTCTTGTGCCATCAGAAAAATGCCGCCTCCTAAAGGTGGGATTTTTCTGTCGGCAAATTTTTAGGTTACTGTGTCCCGTGCGACTGCTTCTCGGTGCCGGTAATGCGAACAATGGTTCGAATGCCGGGTTCGGTTATACGAATACGAATAATCGTTGCTCGAATACGAATGCGAATTATGCGGTTCTCTTATACCAATTAAATTTCGACACAGATACCCTCCCTCACAGAACCTCTTTATGAGGTGGGAAAATAGTTACATAAACAACTTAATAGCGGTTAGTACCTCGTGGAATATCGTTGTTGAATTGGCACAAAAACAATGAAGACTGTATCAAACATATATGTAGATGCTTTCAGTGTGGAGAACATTTTCCACCACACCGTGCTATACTTTAACAAGAAGCACCTCTTTGACAAGTATGGCATCCATAACGCTGTCCAACAGATTGTAGATATAGTCGAACATTTAGATAAAGTTCTGAATGACGGCACTTATCAGCACGGCGACTATCGTCAGTTTGTATTGTACGATGTCAAAAGGCGTGTCATAAGTGTCGCCACCAGAATAGACAGGATTGTTCATTCGATTCTCGCAGAGGCTTTAATGAAGGTGTATGCTTCAGTGCTAATACGAACTACATACGCTTGCATACCAGGTCGAGGTATTAGTAAGTGTATGCAAGACATCAAATATGCTCTTTGGAATGACGTAAAAGGCACGCAATGGGCGTACAAGTTCGATATTTACCACTTCTACGACAATATGGTTCATAGTCGAATAATAGAGGTGTTAAGGCGAAAGATACGAGATGAGAAATTTATGAAAATCCTTGAGGTTGTGATTGGCAGTTATGAACTCACGAAAGGCTGTGGAACTCCTCTTGGCAATAGTACATCACAAGTCGATGCTAATGTGTTTTTGACTTGTCTTGATTTGTTTGTCAAATTAGAGATGAGAGCCAAATACTATTTCAGGTATATGGATGATGGCTTGGTGTTGGGTCCTACAAAGGAAATGATGCACGATTGCCATACTGCCACAGACTGGTATTTGCGAACCTTTATGGAGTTGCGGATAAAAGGAAACTGGCAAGTTTTCAATATCGATAAGCGAGATGTTGATATTGTTGGGTTTAGAATTAACCATTATGACCTACGCTTGCGCCGTTCTATATTGTATGCCATATATGAGCGAGCCAGGAAAATCAAACCAAAAACAGAAGATGACATCAAGCACAAGATGTCTTCGGACTGGGGTCGAATAATAATTCTCCCAGAGAAACATAGAAAAGTAATCATCAATAACATTTTGAATTATGACACGGTACACAGAAAAAGTAGAGTACGAAAAGTCGAGTAAGCCCGGCATTTTCGACGAGTACAATCGCAAAAGACGATTGTTTGAGTACAACTTCGACTTCCGAGAGGAACAGTGTGAGGTTGATGAACAACACCCAGAGGGAGTAATGCTTGTGCGTTCTACTCTCATTGTACAGGCTCCGATTACGAGCAATAGCGTATTTGCAGAGCTAATGTCTGCAAAATACGACTCTTCGTATGAGCAGAAGTTGATTAACGATTTCAACTCGTACAAGTTGGGCATTGAGGGTTATGATGAAACACACGAGTTGAAATACAAGGCCTTCTTGGAGGACAGAAGGAGGATGCACACGCAGGTAGAGAACGATTGCGTTGCATCTAATTATCCTCTCTAATAGAGTATGGGAATGATTTACAACTTTAAGGAGGAAGACAATGCGCCTCGAAGTGAGTACGAGGACTTGTTTCACGAACGATATTCAGAAGCAGAGGATTATGTGAATAAGCACCTTGTAATCTATGAACATCGTGTCATTATGACTGGTAACGGTTTAAGGGTTGCTGTTGCGTACAAGAATGAGGACGATTGTATGCACGAAGGAGGAGTGTTTGTTACAGGTTCAAAGCATCTGAAAGAGGCACTGGAAAGATGTGCTGGTAAGTTTCCATTTAGAGCGATAATCAAACCTATACGCTATGGGAGAATGATTGGTTTTAAGTTCTTCAGTTCGCAAAGTGAGATTACGAATGAAGACAAAGACCTATTCAGAGAATTTGTTAAATATCAAAATCGTAGAAACTATGAAAAGCGTTAAAGAATTTTGCAAGAAAGTGTACGACTTCATCGTAAACTTTGCCAAAGATAAGCTGCTTCATTTGTGGCTGATTACTCTGTTTGTAGCAGTTGCTTTTACACTGCTTGCCTGGTTGCCCGCAACCATCAGCGACACCCTCGTATTTGTGATGGTTGTACTCATTGCAACTGGCAAGGAGTTGTACGACAAGTTTAAGAAGAAGTCTATCTTCTGTTGGAAAGACTTCGCATACACTTGTTTGGGCGGACTGCTCACATTGATCCTAATGCGAATCGCAGCCATTTTTACCTAAAAAGTTGAGTTATGGAAACGGTATATAACATTGCCAATCGATACACTATTCAGATTGGACTCGTGGTACTTTGCTATATAATTGCATCCATTGCTGTCCTTTTGGACCTCCGCAGTGGTATCACAAAGGCGAAGCAACGAGGTGAGTACCGGTCCTCTTTCAAGTTTAGGAAGACTTGTCAAAAGTTCAATGAGTATGGCAATACCCTTTTGATTTTGACGATTGTAGATGTCTTAATTATGGTGTTTGAAGATGTCCTTACAATGCAGATGCATTGGACATTGCCCAACATTCCTATTTTCACATTTCTTGGAGCAATAGGCATCTGCTACATCGAATACAAGTCTATACGAGAGAAAGCCGAAGATAAGCATAAATTTGAAGAGGCAGAGGCTTTTCTGATAAATTTGGCGAAAGAAAAGAATGTGTTAGAGTTGTTGGAAAAACTAAAAGAACAGAAAAATGATACCCCGAGGATTAAGGAATAATAACCCTCTGAACATACGAAGAACCAACACCAAATGGCAGGGCTTGTGTGATGTTCAGACCGACAAGAGTTTCTTCCAGTTCCAGACAATGGGCTATGGTTATCGTGCTGCATTCAAGAATATCCGCACCTATATTCTGAATGGGTATGACACAGACCGTGACGGCAATCCCAACGAACTTGAAGATGTTATATCTCGATGGGCACCTCCATTTGAGAACCACACCGAGAATTACATCAAAACGGTGGTCCGCTTGTCAGGGCTGAAGCGTGATGAAATCATCGACTATCGGAACAAAGAGCAAATGACGCAACTGGTAGCGGCTATGAGTTTCGTAGAAAATGGTGTTTACGCAAACCTCAAAGATGTCGAGACCGGTTGGAACTTGTATGTTAAATCGCTATGAAAGAAGTAACTAAAATACTCGCTTATGTATTGATTGGAGTGCTACTCTGCCTCAATGTGTACCAATGCCATCGAGGACAGACAATGCGGACCAATGGAACAGATAGAGACACTCTAACGGTGTACGATACTGTGCGTGTAGAAGTTCCTTCTCCAAGCGAGGAGCGAAAGATTGGTAGCGTATCGGCAAAATTGCCGATTAGCGCTCCCAAATTGTCCGAAAACGAGAGGAAATTGCAGGAAACCGTGCAAATGTTGCGTGATAGTTTAGCAAGTTTCGGTAAAGGAGTTCCAATATCCGCAGATGATAAGGAAGATAACTTCCCGAACAAAAGTGAGCCTTTAAGCGAACTTGCAAAGCTGGATAGCGTAAGCGTTCAGATACCTATAATGCAACGAGTTTACGAGACATCACAATATCGAGCAGTTGTCAGCGGTTACCAGCCAAGCCTCGATGATCTACTGATATACCAACCATCGCAGGTTGTACGCATTAGGGACAAGCCCAAGCGTTGGGGAGTAGGAATACAAGTCGGATATGGCTTTTCTCCTACGAGTGGTAATATAAGGGCTTCGCCCTATATAGGAATAGGTGTAAGTTACAATCTTTTTACCTGGTAATTGGAGGGGGCGACCCCTCCTTTTTTGGTTTGCGTAAAAGCCTAATCTATCCAAACATAGCATAACTTTATTATAGTTATACTTTAATCAACGAACACAAAAGGCTGAAATACAATGTATTGCAAAATTTCAGTGATTATTCACTGATTATTCAGTGATTGTTCACTGATTCATCACTGATGTGTCAGTGATAAGTTTTTTGGGCAAAATCCACCATTCAGCACGCAGGGTGTAGGTGCATAATCGCCTAATAATCAACAATCAAGAAAATCACTGATTCATCACTGATTGTTCAGTGATTATTCAGTGAGCGTTCACTGATGCATCACTGCTAATATATATTCTTTTTCTTTATAGTATATAATAGTGATAGTTATAGAGTAAGTAATCTCTTTTCTTTTGTACCGCTTTTCTTTTCTCTTTCCGTATTGAGATAGTCAATCACTCTTCTGTTCGCCTTATCTACTTTTGTTTGGTCAAAGTTGATATAAATGTCCGTAACATCATTTCCACCGTGTCCAAGTGCTGCTGCGATGGTCTCCTTTGGAATGTCCAGATATGCGGCAATAGTTGCCCAAGTATGTCGAGCAAAGTATGTCGATAGGAACTTGTATTGTGTAGATTTTATCTTCTTACCCCTGCTATTAACAATAGTCGTTTCTCCGAGTTCTTTCAAGTTCTTGTTGATTCGGCTTATCATCGAATCGTAAGATGCAGTATCGAGGAAATTCAAAAGATAACGCTCACCACGATACTTATCTATCAGTGATAATGCCTCTTTTTCGAGTTTTAAGGAGTAATTTCTGCCTGTTTTACGCCTTTTATACACCAATCTATCCCCTTGTATATTTTCTGCCGTCAAATGGAGTAAATCAACAGCATTTATGCCAATAAGGTAGAATGAAAGCATAAACAGGTCTCGGTATCGCTCCTGATGTTGGAGTAAGTCCATATCACAAATGTCGCATAGTTGCTCGATAGAAAGAGAGCGTTTAACCGTTTTCTCTTTTTTAATTTTGTACTTACGAAATGGGTATGTGTCGTATTTTGCAATATCGTTGCGTATAGCAAGATTATATGCAGTTCGTATATTTCGTAGATGAATCGACTTGTAGTTGATGCAACCGTTCATAAAGTTATTGAACTCATCAAGCCATTTCGGGGTTATCTGCTCAAACGAAATGTCCCTACCATTTGTAAAGGCAAGTAGCCTGTTATAGGTTTCTCGGAATATCTTACGAGTGCCATTGCACGCTCGAGTATCAACTACTGTCTTAAAGAATTGAAGAAAAGTAACCTCATTGCGCCCCTCGATGATAGCGACAATGTGATTTTTCAAATCTCGTGCGGAGGCAAAGGTGTTAAGTCGCCTTTGCTGTTCCAGGATTATCAACTGCTCATCGAACCGCTGGCACATAGTGCGAATGTGGTGATTGAGCATTTTGTGTTGCGGGTGTGTTTTTTTTACATACCCCTCTCCCTCGTGTGTTGCCGGCTGCCAATACTCTTTTTCTAAATATATCCCGAGAGAGTATTGAGCATTCTGCTTGTTGTGAGATAAAAGAATTTTAATAGCGTGCTTACCTTTTGTCTGGTAGCGCAAATCAAGGAAAGATGAAATTGATGCCATTTGCTTGTTTTTTTCAATAATTTTTCAATCACTTGCTATGCGCTAATGAGCCTTAATGAGCGCAAACGTCAATTACCTACCTGCCTAAAAATGAGAATAGAGTTACCCGTAAGTAACTCTAACTCTGAAAACAAAACTGTTTTTCAACAACTTGCGTTGCTTGGTGATCCCGGTGGGATTCGAACCCACGACCTACAGCTTAGAAGGCTGTTGCTCTATCCAACTGAGCTACGGAACCAATAGTTTGAATTTAATCGCACAAAAAACGCGCGCTCTCACCACTTTAACAATCAAGCATCTGGGGCCACGCTATCTTTTGCGCCCACAAAAGTAAGCCTATTTTTTTGTTTCTGCAACATTTTGGGGGCGCAGCTCTCCCAACGCCCCCAAAATTATCACATAAGATTACTCTTACATTTACCCCCAGCGCAACAACACACTCCCCTATCGGCTCATCTTACGCTCCTTACCCATCGGTTGGCGGCGAGATTTGGTGTGGTGGTATTTATAGAGTTTTGGCAACTGTCCATAAACATCGTCATAATCAAACGCTGCCAACTCGCCCGTATAGGTCATCTTAATAGTGTGTGCGCCACTCTTGACATCAACCGTTATATTGTAGTTGGAGCCGCTTTTGGTTACCTTAACCACGCCGCTCTCGAAGTCGGCATAGTCGCTATCACCAAAGCCGTAGCAGCAACCAGCATAGAAGCTATCCTCCTCATTAGCACAGTCAACATAGACACTCGACAGAGCGATGTGGCTACCCGAGTAGCCAACGGTATAGTCTCCCTCCGGGGTGGTTGCTCCTGCGGGAGGCAACAGTTCGAGGACCACGTAGGCATAATCCTCGCCAACATAGGGCCCATAGAGTTCGATATAGAAGTTCTCGTGGCCGAAGAGCGACGACATCCCGTAGTTATCCCAATAGGAACCATAGCTCTCCACGTAGGCCTCCTCTGCGGTGAAGCTTGCATTGGAGGTGAGGGTGGAATAGACCTCCTCAATCCTTGCTGTGCCACCAACGGTTTCGCCACCGTTAACGGTGAAGGTTTCGTAGTCTATTTTGGTTGCCACATTGCCCTGAGCATCCACTCCGCAAGCCCACACATAATACTCGCCCGATTCGAGGTCGTCGAAGGTCCACGAGTCGCTACTCTTGGCGTCGATAGCCACAATCTTCACGAGGTCCGACAGGGTTGCATTCTCGGGCAATTCTCCTGCGCTGATGAACATCGACAAGTACTCGTTCAGAGTCCACGACACCAATTCGGCATCCACACCATAGCCATCCATCTCGTAAACGTCCCAATACCACTTGGTTTGCAGGTCGCTCGGAGGGGTTACGGTGATGGTGGTGCCCGCAACGGAGGAACTTACGCTAAACTCGAAATTGCCCGCAACGTCGTTTGTCAACACATCGGTCTTAAACGACTTGGTTTTGATGTGTGTTGCACAACCATCCTCGTCCAGAGCACAGGCCCAAACTTTATATACCGTATTGGGTGTGAACACATTCTCAAAGGTATAGGTGTCGGAGATGCCTGCTTTGAGGCTCACTTCGAGCACAAACTTACCGAATGGGTAATCTTTCTCCGTAGCTTCAAGCAGTTCGAGTTGGTCGGCGTAGTACTCCAAGAGGTAGGTCTCAACATACTCCTCATTGACAACATCTCCTGCTTGGGCCACATACCAAATCCAATCGGCCGGAAGTTCATCCGACGCTGTAACCGTTATGGTTGCCGAGTGTGCCGACACATCGCCAAACTCAAAGGAGAAATACTCTGCACTATCCGGATTTTGGCTTGGGTTTTCCGTGTCATCACCTGCGCCGATACCGATGAGTGTACAACCGACCAACGAGATTGCACACAACATCACTGCAAACATTCTTACTACTTTCATATACCTATTGTTTTATTTACACACGCGCAAAGGTAAGCACTTTTCCCGATGTGTGTTCTATTCCACAAAAAAGTGGTCGAAAAACGACCACTTTCCCCAAATCATATCTCTATTTCTCTTCGTTTTCCTCCGCAGTGGTTTGTTCTTCGGAGGGGAGTGGAGTCTCTTCTTTTTTCTGTTCCTCACTATTGAGCCTGATTAGCTCGGCTTTAAGTTCCGTAGCAGAGAGTCCGGCCCTCACCTTGGCGTTGTGGAACACAGAGATTGCGCCCGTTTCCTCGCTCACGACCACCACAATAGCGTCGCTCTCCTCGCTCACGCCAAGCGCAGCCCTATGGCGCATACCAAACGACATCGGCACTTCGCTACGAGTGGAGGGCAGCACACACTTAGCAGCCACAATGCGTCCCTCGTCAATTACCATTGCGCCATCGTGCAGGGGTGAGTTTTTGAAAAAGATGTTTTTTATGAGCGAATCACTAATGGTGGCATCCAGCACCACGCCCGTATCGATTACATCACTCAGTGAGCCGTTTTGTTTTATCACAACAAGAGCACCCGTCTTGCTCTGCGACATATCTCCACAAGCCTTCACGATGGGGTCTATAATGGCACCGATGTTTACGGTATCTTTGTGAAGTTTGGGGTTGAGCAGTTTTTTGATTATAGCCATTGGGCCTTGTCCTCTGTCGCCGATAGATTGCAAAAACTTGCGAATTTCGCTCTGGAAGATAACAATCAGGGCAATGAGTCCGACACTCACCACCGAGCCCAAAATACCACTCATAAGCTCCATATTGAGCGCCTTGGCAAACACCCACGATACATATATAAGTAATATACCCGTGAGGATGCTGGTTGCGTTGGTGCCTCGGATAAGTTTGTAGATGTAGTACATAATGACTGCCACCAGCAGAATATCCACCACATCGATTATTGACATTTTGATAAAGCCCATACCTTCACTCGCATTTAACTCCTCAAAAGTAGGGATTTTTTTGAAAATTGTCAATTTTGAATTTTGAATTTTGAATTTTGAACTCTCTTTTACCCTCTCTGTCCTCAAAATTTTCAGCCACAAAACAAACACAGCCCCCACAAAATCTGTGGAGGCTGTGTCTGCCTTGTGATTTTACCAATCACTATTTTTTAGCCTTCTTTGCAGCCTGCTTGTTCATCAAGTCATAAGCAACGGGGGTTGCAATGAAGATGGACGAGAGGGTACCGACAATCACACCGAACATCAGTGCGAATACGAAACCACGGATAACTGCACCACCGAACAAGAAGATTGCCAACAGGGTAACAAAGGTAGTACCTGTGGTGTTGATGGTACGCGACAGAGTGGTGTTCACTGCGGCATTGATGGTCTCTTTGAGGTTACGCTTGGGATAGAGAGTGGTAAACTCGCGGATACGGTCGAAGATAACCACCTTATCGTTGATAGAGTAACCAATGATGGTCAGAATGGCTGCGATGAACGACTGGTCAATCTCCAAGTTGAAGGGCAGCAAGCCGTGCAACAACGAGAAGATACCCAAAGTCAAGAACGCATCGTGTGCAAGAGCAACAACCGAACCTGCACCCCACTGCCATTTCTTAAACCTTACGATGATGTAGAGGCCAATGGCAATCAGAGCAAAGAATACCGAGATGAATGCACCACGAGTGATGTCGCTTGCAACGCTGGGACCAACCATATCGGCCTGAATGATACCGTTGGGGTTGGTAGCGGTCGAGGTGAACTCATTGAGAGTGATGTCGGTGGTGTAGAGGTCCTTAACACCATTGTAGAGAATCTCCTCAACAACAGCAGTAGCCTCGTCGTTCTGCTCGTCGTGGAGATACTGGGTAACGATACGCATCTGGTGATCATCACCAAACTGCTTAACCTCGAACGATTTGCTATTAGCATCGCCCTCAACGGCATCAAATGCACCCTGCAAGCCCTCACGTACTTGGTCGGCAGTAACAGCTTGGTCGAAGCGTACTACGAAGGTACGACCACCCGAGAAGTCCACACCATAGTTCAGACCACGAGTCGAAAGCGACACAATCGAAGCAACAATCAATACGGCCGAAACGATGTAGGAATACTTACGGATACCGATGAAGTTAACCTTGGTGTTAGCCAAGAAGTTCTGGGTACCCTTGCTTGCAAACTTGATGTCCTTACCTTTTGCCAACCTTGCCTCGAAGATGATGCGGGTGATGAACAACGAGGTGAACAACGAGGTGATGATACCGATGATAAGGGTGGTAGCGAAGCCCTGAACAGGACCTGTACCGAATACGAACAGCACGATACCGGTGATGATGGTGGTGATGTTCGAGTCGATAATTGCGCTCATAGCGTTCTTGTAACCCTCGCTAACTGCAAGGCTCAAACCCTTACCGGCACGAATCTCCTCCTTAACACGCTCATAGATAATAACGTTTGCATCCACAGCCATACCCAGAGTCAGCACGATACCTGCGATACCGGGCAGGGTGAGCACTGCACCAAACGATGCCAACACACCAAACAGGAAGAATACGTTGCACACCAGAGCGATGCTGGCGGTAACACCTGCACGGTTGTAGAAGAAAATCATATAGAGCAGCACGAGCACAAATGCAATCACAAACGAGATGAGCGAAGCATTGATACTCTCGGCACCCAGCGAAGGACCAACCACGGTGTCCTGAATGATGCGTGCAGGGGCGGGCAGTTTACCCGATTTGAGCACGTTGGCCAAGTCGGTTGCCTCGGTGATGTCGAACTGACCGGTAATCTGCGAGCGGCCACCGGTAATCTCGGTCTGTACGGTAGGTGCGGAGTAAACCACATTATCCAAAACGATAGCAATGCTCTTGCCGATGTTTGCTTTGGTCAGACGAGCCCACACATTCGAGCCGCTGGTGTTCATCACCATATCAACCTCTGCGTAACCACCGTTCTGCGAATACTGGGGCGAAGCGTCAACAATCGAGCTACCATCCAGAGGAGCCTTACCATCGCGACCGTCGGCCTTGATAGCATAGAGCTCATAGATTGTACCTGCCTCGTCGATGGGTTTCGAGCTCCACAAGAAGCGAACGTCGGGGTTGATTACAGCCTTAACCTGAGGCAAAGCCAAGAACTCGTCGATGGCCTCCATATCGTAAACCATAGCGTGGCCAACGATGGGACCATTCACAATCTGACCTGCTGCATTGGTTGCGGGCATCAGTTTAGCAAACAAGGGGTTAGCCTTTGCATAAGCCTCCAACTCAGCATTCTGATCCTGCTGGCCTTCGAGCTCTGCCAAAAGGTCGCCCTCGGCACTCTCTGCCTCAACCTCTGCGGGCTGTGCCACCACGTTCAAATCACGAAGAACATTGTTAGCCCTCTGCAACATAGGGAATACCTCGCTATTGTCGTAGGTTGCCCAGAACTCCAACGAAGCGGTACCCTGCAAGAGCTTACGAACACGCTCGGGCTCTTTCACACCGGGAAGCTCCACCAAGATACGGCCCGAGTTCTCCAACCTCTGGATGTTGGGCTGTGCCACACCAAAGCGGTCGATACGGCTACGGAGCACGTTGTAGGAGTTTGCAATGGCGCTCTCAGCCTCCTCGCGCAACACCTTAACAACCTCGTCATTGCTGCTGTTGAGAGTAACCTTGTCTTTCATCACCTGATTGTTGAAGATGATGGCCAAGGGTGCGCCCTCGGAGAGTTTGTCGTAGGATTTAGCAAAGAGGGTGATGAAGTCGCTCTGCGAGTTCTTTGCGGCCACCTTTGCCTCCTCCACTGCTGCAAGGAAGATGGGGTCGGTCGAGTTGTTCGACAAGGCCTTCACTACGTCCTCCACAGCAATTTCCAACATCACGTTCATACCGCCTTTGAGGTCAAGACCGAGGTTAATCTCTTTCTCTTTCACCTCTTTGTAGGTAAACTTCTTGATGAGAATGTTGTAAACGGGTTTCGACTTAACGCTGTCGAGATACTGCTGCTCTTTCTTCACGAGCAAGCCCTGACGGTAAGCCTCTTCGCTCACGCCTGCCCTATCAAGAACGTCCTGCGAGATGGTTGTAGCGGCCACCTGCTCTTCGGCATACTTGGCAGCTTTCTTCTCAACCACACCCGACACTACGCTGAACGAGAGCTGGTAAGCGCAAGCAATCGCCAAAACGATTGCCACGAATTTGATAAGTCCTTTGTTCTGCATTGTTTTAGTTTGTGTTTGAATTATTATTGTTTTTGTTTGTTTTGTTTGCTCTTCACGTGTGCGCACAGCGCGCATAATGCGTAAATAACTCGCAAAACTAACACTTTTTCCCTAAAACACCAAATAAAGGGGTTGATAATTGAAAATGGAGAATGGAAAATTGCGGCCACAGGCCGTTTTGTGTAGTTGGAAGGTCAGCACTCTTTCCAACCTTACGATGCCATCCGCACACCCCCTCACTACCCTCCTTCCGTATAAACAAAATTCGGGGCGGCCCCCAAATTGGAGCCGCCCCGAATCATCGTTAATATATTGTGTTGGGGGATTATTTAACCTCCTCAAACTCAACATCCTCTGCCTGCTGCGAGCCACCATTGGACTGAGTCTGCTGTGCGCCACCATTGGGCTGTGCCTGCTGTGCGCCCTGCTGTGCGTAGATGTCCTGCGAAGCAGCCTGCCAAGCAGCGTTGAGTTTCTCGCTTGCAGCATCAATACCTGCGAGGTCCTGCGAGGAGTGTGCGCTCTTCAACTCGGCGAGTGCGCTCTCGATGGCCGATTTCTTATCAGCGGGGAGTTTGTCGCCATACTCTTTGAGCTGTTTCTCAGTGGAGAAAATCATCGAGTCGGCACCGTTGATTTTATCAACCCTCTCGCGCTCCTCTTTGTCTTTTGCCTCGTTAGCCTTTGCCTCATCACGCATACGCTGAATCTCTGCCTCGGTCAGGCCGCTCGAAGCCTCGATGCGGATGCTCTGCTCCTTGCCGGTGCCTTTATCTTTGGCCGACACGTTGAGAATACCGTTGGCATCGATATCGAACGAAACCTCAATCTGGGGCACGCCACGGGGTGCTGCGGGGATGCCGTCGAGGTGGAAACGACCGATGGTCTTATTGTCCCTTGCCATCTGACGCTCGCCCTGCAATACGTGAATTTCTACCGAAGGCTGATTGTCCTGTGCGGTGGAGAACACCTGACTCTTGCGAGTGGGGATGGTGGTGTTGGCGTCAATCAGACGGGTGAACACACCGCCCAAAGTCTCGATACCGAGCGACAGAGGAGTAACATCCAACAGGAGCACGTCCTTAACCTCGCCGGTCAACACGCCACCCTGAATTGCGGCACCGATAGCCACCACCTCGTCGGGGTTAACACCCTTCGAGGGAGCCTTACCGAAGAACTCCTCAACAACCTTCTGGATTGCGGGGATACGGGTGGAACCACCCACGAGGATAACCTCATCAATCTGGTTTGCGCTGAAACCTGCATCGCTGAGTGCCTTACGACAGGGCTCGATGGTAGCGCGGATAAGGTTGTCGGCCAACTGCTCGAATTTGGCCCTTGTGAGGGTCATCACAAGGTGCTGGGGGATACCATCTACGGGCATAATGTAGGGGAGGTTAATCTCTGTCGAGGTGCTGCTCGAAAGCTCGATTTTAGCCTTCTCGGCGGCCTCTTTCAGACGCTGCATAGCCATTGCGTCCTTGCGAAGGTCGATGCCGTGTTTGCTCTGGAATTCGGCTGCCATCCAGTCGATAATCACGTGGTCGAAGTCATCACCACCGAGGTGGGTATCACCATTGGTCGATTTAACCTCAAACACGCCATCACCAAGTTCCAAAATCGAGATATCGAAGGTACCGCCACCGAGGTCATACACTGCGATTTTCATATCCTTACCTGCCTTGTCCAGACCGTAAGCGAGGGCTGCTGCGGTAGGCTCGTTGATGATACGGCGCACTTTCAGACCTGCAATCTCGCCAGCCTCTTTGGTTGCCTGACGCTGCGAGTCGCTAAAATATGCGGGCACGGTGATAACGGCCTCACTAACAGTGGTTCCGAGGTAGTCCTCGGCGGTCTTTTTCATCTTTTGGAGGATGATGGCCGAAATCTCCTGAGGAGTGTATTTTCTGTCGCCAACCTCAACCATAGGAACATCATTGCCACCACGAACCACGTTGTAGGGAACACGTGCTACGTCCTTCTGCACCTGCTCCATTTTCTCACCCATAAACCTCTTAATCGAGAAGATTGTGTTCTTGGGGTTGGTGATAGCCTGACGTTTTGCGGGGTCGCCCACCTTGCGCTCGCCACCCTCGGTGAAAGCCACAATCGAAGGGGTAGTGCGGTGTCCCTCGCTGTTGGGAATAACCACGGGCTCGTTGCCCTCCATTACTGCTACACAACTGTTGGTTGTACCAAGGTCAATACCGATAATCTTTGCCATAACTTTAATACTTTTTTATATTGTTTAACTTCGTTTTATAATCTTGTTGTTTGTTTTCGGGGGATTTTTCCCTCCGTCAACCACTCTATGTTCAATCTCTGTGCCAAGTGTTTTTTGCGCCACCCAAACTGACAAACAACGCCATATCGACTGACAAACGATGACAAAACGTGCCAAAAAGTCCGAATTTGTCATTTTTTCTGCCGCCACGCCGGTCGCCCACAAGAGAGGTACAGAGGGTAAAAAAGAGGAAAAAATAAAATTTGTGCAATAAAATTTTTTTATTCCGCAAAATGATACTACCTTTATAGTGCTAAATATGGCAATAACTAAAACACAAATCTAAACACTAATATTATTATGGTAATCACCTTTAACGAATTGCGCCGCATCAAGGACAAATTGCCCAGTGGCAGCAGCCAGCGCATCGCCGATGAGCTTGGCATCAATGTAGATGAAGTAAGGAACTTTTTTGGCGGTCGTCACTTTGAGGGTGCCACAACCACCGCAGGTATCGTTGTGGAGGAGGGTCCCGATGGTGGCATCGTAAGTTTCGAGGACGACACCATCTATCAGGCTGCACTGAACATTCTCAAAGAGTTGGAGTAATCCGTGTGCGGACAATACAAGTGAACGGCACCTTCTTCGGAGGTGCCGTTTTTTTGTCCTACCAACCACGTTGGCGACAAAAACAAACTCTCGGGTATTGTTTTTCATACCCGAGAGTTTTTAATCTGATATCCGACGGCCTATGGATGACGGTTGACGGCCGGTGGTCGGTGGATGACGGTGGCAGTCAACGAATGACGGTTGATGGTCAGCGGTCGGTGGTTGCCCTACCTTGTGCCAAAAAGTTTCTCGGCAATCTGCACCGCATTAAGCGCTGCACCCTTGCGAATCTGGTCGGCTACGCACCAGAACGTCAGGCCACACGGATTGGCAATATCCTCCCTGATGCGCCCCACAAACACAGGAGTCGTCTCGGCCACAAACAGCGGCATAGGGTACTTCTTCTCGGCGGGCACATCCTCAACCACCAAGCCCTCGCCTGCTGCGAGTGCGGCTTTTGCCTCCTCAACACTCACGGGCCTCTCAAACTCCACCCATATAGCCTCCGAGTGGGCCCTTGCAACGGGCACACGCACACAGGTTGCGCTCACAGCAACGTCGGAGTGCATAATCTTCTGTGTTTCGAAGTGCATTTTCAGTTCCTCTTTGGTGTAGTCGTTATCGGTAAATATGTCGATGTGCGGGATGACATTACCCACGAGCTGGTAGGCGAACTTGTTCACCGTGGGTTGTTTGCCATTGGCAATCTCCACATACTGCTCTTCAAGTTCGGCAATACCCATTGCGCCCGCACCGCTGGCAGCCTGATAGGTGGCAACGTGTACACGTTTGATGTGTGCCAACTTTTCGAGTGCAGCAAGCGCCACAACCATCTGGATAGTGGAGCAGTTGGGGTTGGCAATCACCCTGCGGGGAGCATTTTTGGCATCCTCCGGATTTACCTCTGGCACCACCAAAGGCACGTCCTCGTCCATACGGAACGCGCTCGAATTGTCAATCATAATGGTACCGTGCTTGGTAATGGTCTTCTCAAACTCTTTGGAGGTGCCGCCACCTGCCGACACAAAGGCAACGTCAATACCCTTGAAATCGTCGTTGTGTGCAAGCAACTTCACCGTATATTTCTTGCCCATGAACTCGTACTGCGTACCAGCACTACGCTGGCTGCCAAACAGATACAACTCGTCAACAGGAAATTCACGCTCCTGCAAAATCCTCAAAAACTCTTGTCCCACGGCGCCACTTGCACCAACAATTGCCACTTTCATCTTTTTCTTGTGTTTTTATCTATTTTCTTCGCGGCTTTTTGCAAAAAGCCGCACCAAAAACTTTTGGGCGATACTTACGTATCGCTATATTCCATCGTCTGGTAAGGTGCGGACCACACCACTGTCTAAATCGGCCTTAGGCCGTTAGAAAAACTCCTCTTCGTCCTCAAAGACCACGTCGTTTGGTTTCTCTTCCACCACGGGTTGTTCCTCGCCCTCGGTGCCCTCGGTGGCTTCGGCGTCAACATCCTCAATGCTCACCGAGCCATCCCAACAATCATACTCTTTGGCCCCCATCGGGCGGAAGAACTTGTCGTCAACCGTAACCCCGAGTGTGCCATTCTGCTGTACCTTGCGAATAAACTCACCATAGATTGGCAGAGCCACCACCGAGCCCTCGCCCCTCGACGAGAGGTGGACACTCTGGTCCTCGCCACCAACCCACACGCCGCCAACCAAGTTGGGCGCAACGCACATAAACCACGCATCCCTGTTCTCCTGCGAAGTACCGGTCTTACCGCCAATCTCAACCTCGCCCTGACCATAGTCGCGGATGAGCCTGCCGCCCGTACCGCGCTGTACCACCGTGCGCAACATATCGACCATAGTGTAGGCCGTATGTTCGCTGATGGCCACGGTGCTGGTGGTGTTGAACTCGGCCAACACGTTGCCGTGGCGGTCCTCGATGCGGGTAACGAAGATTGGCTCGGTATAGACACCCCTGTTTGCAAAGGTGGAGTAGGCACCCACCATCTCGAAGAGCGACACATCGGGTGTGCCGAGGCAGATGGCATTCACGGGGTCTATGTAGCTCATAATGCCCATATTGTGGATGAAGTCGGCAACGGCTTCGGGTTGATTGGCCTGCTTCATAATCCACGCCGAGTAGTTGTTGCGGCTACGCGCAAGGCCCCATTTGAGGGGATAGAGTTCGCCATCGTAGATAACCTTGCCTGCCTCTTTGGGAGTCCACGCCTCACCGGTGTAGGTTTCTATGGTTACGGGCAGGTTGGGCACCATAGTACAGGGGTTGTAGCCGAGGTGGTCGAAGGCGAAGGTGTAGATGAAGGGTTTGATGGTGGAGCCCACCTGACGTTTGCCCTGCTTGGCCATATCATACTTGAAGTAGCGGAAGTTGGGGCCGCCAACATAGGCCTTCACGTAGCCATTGTGGGGGTCCATAGCCACCAGCGAAGCACGCATAATGCGTTTGTGGTGGAGGATGGAGTCGAGGGGAGTGATGAGGGTATCCACCTCGCCCTTGTAGGTGAAGATTCGCATCTGCGTTTTGGTGCGGAAAGCCTCATCTATTTCGGCCTGCGAGCGACCAGCATTGGACATCTCGCGGTAGCGGTCGGAGTAGCGCACCGCACGTTTGATGATTTTGTCCACATCCTCCTTCTCCAAATCGTTGAAAAGAACCCTTGTTGCACGATACTGCGCATCCATAGCAGGCTGAATCTGCTCGGAGAGTTGTTTCTGCACAGCCTCCTCGGCATAGCGTTGCATTGTGCTATTGAGAGTGGTGTAGATTTTCAGGCCATCACGATAGATGTTGTAGTTGCTGCCATCGGCCTTTTGGTTTTTCAGGCACCAGCCATAGAGGGGGTTGTTCTCCCACCTTTCGACCTCTTTTTCGTAGTCATACTTGGTATAGTACATATTGCGAGTGGGCTTGGGCGAGGTCATCGTCAGGCGAATCATCTCACGGAAATAGGTAGCAAGGCCCTCGTTGTGGCTCGATTGGGAGTATCGCAACTCTATGGGGAGCGCTTTGAGCGAGTCGAGTTGTGTGGAGGTTATATAACCGGCGGCCTCCATACGGCTCATCACCGTATTGCGTCTTGCAAGCGAGTTCTTGGGGTTACGCACAGGGCTGTAACGAGTGGGCGCATTGACCACACCCACCAACACCGCAGCCTCCTGCACGTTGAGTTCGTGCGGTTCCTTGTCAAAGAATGTTTTGGCAGCCGACTTGATACCATAGGCATTGGAGCCGAAGAATACGGTGTTGAAGTACATAGCCACAATCTCGTCTTTGGTGTAGTTGTGTTCGAGTTTTACGGCCGTAATCCACTCCTTAAACTTGGCGATGACGAGTTTACCCGTGCGGGCAAGTTTGGAGGAGTAGTGAGTGGTATCCCTCGGGAAGAGGTTTTTGGCCAGCTGTTGCGTGATGGTCGAGCCACCGCCCTGCCCCCTATCGCCCAAAGCGATGGTGCGCACTGCCACACGGATAAGCGAAATAAAATCAATACCGGAGTGGCTCTCAAAACGAGCATCCTCGGTGGCGATGAGTGCCGCCACCAGCGAGGGTGATAGCTCCTCGTAGTCCACATAGGAGCGGTTCTGCACATAGTAGGAGCCCAACAGCACTCCGTCCTCCGAATAGATTTCGGTGGCAAGGTTGCTCTTGGGGTTCTCCAACTCCTCAAACGAGGGGAGTGTGCCAAAAGTGCCCGAGTTGGTCAACAGCAGAAGTGTGATGAAGGCGATGGAAGGCACCAACACAATGGTCCAAAACCAGATGGTAACCCTCGTTGCCTTGCTCAAATCCTTGTATCTTTTCATAGCATTACGCAGTTTTCTTCATCTACAACTCGCAAAGGTAGTGATTTTTGTCTAAAAATTGACACTCACACCCCCACTAATCACCGGAACGCCCCAATGGATGGCATCCTCATAGAGCGAGAGGCGGAGCGAAAGGTCGCCTTCGGAGGGTAGTCGGAACCACGAGGTGTCGAAGTAGAGGTCGCCACCGCAAGTGGCCATAAACCCATAGGCCGAGTGCCCCATCCCATTGAGTCCCCTCCACGCCATAGCATCGGCAAACACTCCGAGTCGCACTCGTTTGAGCAGCACCACGCCACTGATACCCACATCGGGATAGCACAGCGGGGTGGCATATTGGAGCGAGAGGCCCACGTTGTCGTCGGGCCAATAGGGGTGATTTTCAACAAAGTGGTCAAAACCTCGCGGGTGGCCCCAGCCAAAGTCAACCGCATACCCGACAGGCCCATCACCCTCGATGCCCTGCCACGAAGCCTTCACCGTAAAACCGTCGTTGGCTCCGAAAGCGGGTGCATACACACGGCCAAACAGACCGACCGTCGTGGGACTGTCAAAGCCGCCCATCATACGCCCAACACCACCAATCACAGCCACACCCCAACGGGATTGCAGATTTCGGACAGCCATTCGGGTATAGGAGTTCCATTGGAGGGTGGCGGCCAAGCCTGTTACTCCCTTATGGTAGCGATTCTGTGTGGGGTTATAGATTCGCAAGTTGGAGTGTGAGAACTCCACCGAAGGTGTCAGCACCGAAGTCCAATAGCTGTTTTGCAACACCAGCGGAGCATACACTCGTCCCGTGAGCGACCACGAGCCTCGTGTGGGCGATGGCGGATTAACACTATCCGTATCATTGTATCCCGACATATAGTCGCCATTTTCCATCACAACACCCTGTGCTACGGTGGCACCTGCCGAGCGATTATCTACCGTTGCGCCAATCTCCAACTTCACAGGCGCACCCACATATTTGAAGTTAACGATACCCTTGTGCGAGCCATCCAACCCCAAGCGGTAGCCCACGGTGGTAAAGGCCGAAGAGAGAATGTTTTGGGATGTTGCGCTCACTCCAAAGCCCACATCGCCCAACGCACCGGACATCACCTGCTCGGGGCGGTAGTAGATTGGTGCCCACGAGTGAAAATCGAGAAGGTGGGACCTCTTGCGGTAGGGTTTTGAGGGAGCGTTGCGCCGCGCCTCTTCAAGGTCGGCAGAGGCAAACTCCACCCCTCCCACGTCTATCATTTCGCTCCACTTATATCTCGGAGGGTTAACCACATTTTGTGGCACCTCACTCCACTCCACTTCGTCCCCAAATCTCACCTCATCCACCGCCAAATGGTATCCATCGGCATCATAGACAGCAAGTGCGATGTGGCTTCCGTCGGGCGAAGGAGAGCCGTCGAAGGAGCCATAGCGAGAGGTTGTCAGCCTCCACTCTCGGCCCGTAGCAGGGTTGAGTGCGTGCACTTCGTCGTAGCCCGAAGCAATGGAGCCGAAGTAGAGAATCCCATTTTGCGCCCTCAAATCGGAGAGGGTTGTGAAGGATGCTTTGCGCACCACCTCCCTCTGCCAATCTTCGGGACAACTGCGCTCGATAGCCATACCGTCTGCCGAGGTTGTGAGGTAGTAGAGCCACCTGCCATCGCCCGCCAAGCCGTGGACCTCAACACCATAGGGAAGAGTCATCTCGCCATCAATACATACAATCGAGTAGGTACCCTCAAAGTTGTAGCGCACAAAAGCCAACTCACCACCCCACTCCGTGGGATAGAGAGCATAGGTGCTCTCGTGCAGGGCTTGCCGTACTCTGCCACCATCTTTGGAGGCCTTACACATCACAGAGCCCATTTGTTGGGCAAACGAGGAGAGTTGCCTGAGTTCTGTCCAATAGATTTCATCTCCCACAAGGGCCGGTCGCGAGCTGACATAACCGGATCGTATGATTGTTCGTTCCTCTCCGGTGGTCGCATCAACAGCCACAAATCGTTGGGGAGTGTCAAAATCGCCTTTGAGGACAACAACACTGTTTTCGTCCACCCACAAAGGCCAACGCAGTGTGGTGTAGGGCGAATTGCAGCAGGAGGAGTGTTGCACTCTGTGTGCGCTGTCGTTCCTCTCCGGCAGGCTGTCCCACCAATCGTTCAACGACGTAAAAGTGGCAGCAAACAACTCCTCTGTGGAGTATCCCAGCCTACGGCGCATAGCCCACTCGGTGGGGAAGATTGTGTAGGGTTTGTGGGCAACATAATCGACCACATCTCCCCACACATAACGTTCACCGATGGTGTTTGCCATCGCCACCATCTGGTAGCCGAGGTTGTAGTGTGAGGGGACATATTTGTTGTAGGAGCCTCCAAACCAAGTGTCGTGGTTTTGGGAGCGGAGAATCTCGCGCCCCACAGCACGGTAGTGCATCGTAAAGGATGGTTGCAGTGCACGCCCAAAAACGGAGGCCTGCGTTTCGGCATCCGTAGCATCGCCCTCAATCCACCAAAAGGGCATAAGACCACTCGTGAGGAGCATCCACTGTTGGCCCAACACAGGGCGCAGGGCCTTGATTACCCCTTGATTGAGGGCCGAATATTGGGCCGTGTGGCGAAATTCGTGGACGGAAAGCTGGCGCAACCAAGTGAGAGCATAGCTACTCTCGGCCGGCACTCCCGACATCTCCACCCTCAGCGGAGCCCAAATGGACAAGCCGTTGGATGCACCGTTCTCGGCGTGTACCACAATGGGCGAGGATAGTAGTTTGGTGATGGGAAGTCCGTAGCCTATGGTGTGGCTCACGGTGTCCATATAGTGGAGAATGGAGCGTGCCGAGTGGTCGAAATAGTCGGGCGCAACAACCCTGCGAGCCCCATCCTCATAGAGCCGCCAACGGATGTGGTCGGGCGAGGCACCAGTGTTGTAGAACTGCGCCATTACACCCTGCGACCACAACGCCGCAATGAGAAGTATGATAAGTTTGCCTCTCAATTTCCTTTTTACCATTTCTGCCCTCAGGTATTAAAAAAGATAACTGTGATTTAGGAGGAACATTTAGAATTGACGGTTGACAGTCGTCGGTTGACGGTCGACGGTTGACGTCTTACGCCCCTGCCTTTTTGGCCTTGTAGCCCGCATCGAGCAGCAGTTGCAACACCCTCTCGCGGTGGTCGCCCTGAATGATAATCTCCCCATCCTTGGCCGAGCCGCCCACTCCACAACGGTTTTTGAGCATCCGGCCCAACTCTTTGAGAGCCTCCTCCGAGCCCACAAAGCCCTTCACAAGCGTTACGGTCTTACCCCCTCGGTGGTTTCTGTCGAGCCACACGCGCAGGTTCTGCTTTGCAGGCGCAAGGGTTTCGACCTCCTCTTGCTGGTCGGTTGTGTAGTTGAAATCGGGGTTGGTGGAGAACACCACACCAAGTCGTGATTTCCAGTCGTTGTCTGCCATTACAAAATATGTTTGTGTTCAATTAGGACAAAGATAGAAATTTTTTCATACATTTGCATACGACCTTATGACAAAACGGAGTAAACATACGGCGGCATCGCCCGCCACACCCGCCACACCCGCTCCAAATGGGTGTCGCACCATTCGTGCCTTGGTGGAGGGCTATGAGGATGTTGCCTTCTGGCGCGGTATTCTGGACCCTTACGAACACGAGGGTTTGAGATTTGAAGTGAGTGTTCCCCCACGGGAAGACCTTGCCAAAGGTAAAAAGACACTGCTTGGTCAGGCAGACAAGTGCCACCCCGAACTGATTATGTGTATGGACAGCGACTTCGACTACCTCTTCGCCAACCAGACACCCGATGCACGCATCATCAATGCCTCGCCATTTATATTCCACACCTACGTCTATTCCACAGAGAACTACCTCTGCTATGCGCCCTCGCTGCACAACCTCTGTGTGAAAGCCACCAAAAACGACACCCACATCTTCGACTTCGAGGAGTTCTTCGCCGAGTACTCAAAGGCCATATACCCCGCCTTTGTGTGGTATGCCTACTCGGCTCAAATATCCACACCCAACATCTTCCCGCTACAAAATTTCAAAAACACCGTACGTCTTGGCTACCTCGATACCGAACGTAACGGAGCCGACACAATTGCTTGGTTGCGAAAACAAGTGGGACGTCGCTTGCAGACACTCGAACACGAACACCCCAACATAGCCACTCGACTCGGCGACTTCGAGAGCCTGCTGCATATGCGAGGCGTAACACCCGAGCAAACCTACCTCTTTATGCACGGCCATACGTTGATGGATAATGTGGTGAGTGTGGTGCTGTCGGCCGTGTGCCACCGCTTGAAAAACCTCTCCACCACACGCATCTACAACTCCGACCGCACAGGCCTTGTGCTGCAAAACGAACTGAGCAACTACAACAACTCGCTCTGTAATGTGCGCGATGCACTCCTTTTCAACGAGAACTACAAGGAGTGTTTTCTCTACAAAAAACTACAAAAGGATATCGAAAACTTTCTCTCAACCAACCAATAATCCCCCATTTTGGCTGTGGTGCTATCAAACATTTCGGAGCGGTAAAAAGTGCATAGAGCGGGATGAATGCAAGGCGCACAAGAAAACCACCTCCGCAGTTTGCTTAACGCAAATGAGGAGGTGGTTTATCGCAGTGCAACGAAGCAGTCGCCCGCTATATGCACTTTTTTATTTGATGCGCTCGTAATACTCACGAGTACGAGTATCAACCCTAATCTTGTCACCGGTGTTGATGAACAAAGGAACCTTAACGGTTGCACCGGTATTCACGGTTGCGGGTTTGAGCGAGTTGGTCGAAGCGGTATCGCCACGAACACCGGGCTCGGTGTAGGTAACCTCCATATCGATAATGGGAGGCAACTCTGCGGTGAGGGCCAACTCCTTCTCGGTGTGGAACATAACCTCCAAAATCTGACCGTCAACCATCAGGTCGGAGTTCTCAATGAGGTCCCTCGGAATGGTAATCTCCTCAAAGGTCTCCATATGCATAAGGTGAACACCGAGGTCATCCTCGTAGGTGTATTGGTAGGGGCGACGCTCTACGCGTACGGGCTCGATTTTCTCACTCACCGACGAGTAGGTTTTGTCAAGTACGCGACCATTTTCGAGGTTTTTGAGTTTGGTACGGATGAAAGCGGGGCCTTTACCGGGCTTAACGTGCTGGAAATCTACAACAAGGAAGGTCTTGTTGTCCATATCGATACACATACCGATTTTGATGTCTGATGCTGTTGCCATAGTTTTGTGTGTTTTGTATTTTGTTAGAGTCTGAAATATACGTTTTTATGCTCTTTTGTGGGCGTTCAACCCACAAAGGTAGTCAAAAATGTCTAAACTCCTACAAGTTGATTGTAAGAATGTCTGTTTTAAGTCCTTTCTTTTGTATTGCTTCGAGCACCCGTGGGAGTGCGTACATCATATTTTTGGAGGCCTTAACCGAGTCGTGGAACACAATGATATTGCCCGGGTGTAGGTGTCGGATGACCTTCTGGGCGCATCGTTGGGGGGAGACTTTGTGGTCGTAGTCCTCCGAGATATTATTCCACATCACCACTCGCCACCCCTGAGAGCGCATACGGCGCACCTCTCGCAGGGCTATGCGGCCATAAGGCGGACGGAAGAGTCGTGTGTGTGGGAGAAATTGGCCCGCTTTGTAGGCGCTTGCCATATACTCGTCGCTGCTAACAAGCCACCCTCGGGTGTGGTTGTAGGAGTGGTTGCCGATGGCGTGGCCTCGTCGTTCTATCTCCTCAATCAGTTCGGGATACATCTCGGCATTGTTACCCAAACAGAAAAAGGTTGCTTTGGCACCATACTTGTCCAACGTGTCGAGGATGTACTCGGTGATTTTCGGGGTTGGCCCGTCGTCAAATGTCAAATAGACCGTATCCTTGCTTTTCACCCTCCACAGCATCGTGGGGGTGTGTTTACACATTATTTTAGGCCAGCGAAAATACATATTAAATATATTGAAGTTGGATGCAAAGGTATGACAAAAAATTGCTATCTTTGCCGAAAGAGATAACAAAAAATTGAAAGGGGATGAAAAAAAGTCTTTTCAAAATAGCCGTGGGGGTGTTGGCCCTCTTCGGGTTTGCCGCCTCGCTTGGAGGATGCAACTCGTCAACCATCGGCACGGGCCAACAGGCAGCCGGAGGTGCTCCTTATGAGGTGATTGCCGTGGTGGAGAAGCCACAATGGGAGGGTGTTGTGGGCGACACTCTGCGCCAAATTTTCGCCCTGCCGGTGGATTATGTAAACCAATATGAACCACGTATGGACCTTATGAGGGTTATGCGAAATGCCTTCGAGGGTTTCATCAAGATACACCGCAATGTGCTCTTTGTTACCGTTGACCCCTCGTTGCAGGTCGGTTCGTCGGCCGTAAAAAACAAATATGCCGACGGACAGCTTGTCGTGTATGTCAACGCACCCAACGACGAGGCTATGGTCAAATACTTGTCGGAGAACAAGGAGGGCGTGTTGAAGGCCTTTGAGGATGCCGAGCGCGATAGGGCCATCCGCCTTAACAAAAAACACAAAGAGGGTGTGATGGTGGATAAGATAAAAAAGATGTTTGGCTTCCACATCGACCTGCCTCGTGGCTACACCTCGCGAGGTACGAGTGGCGACAGCCTGCTGGTAACATCCTTTGAGTATCCTGTGGCCACACAAGGTATTGCCATCTACTCTTACCCCTACACGGGCAAGAGCGACTTCGAGAAGGAAAACCTTGTGCGCCAGCGCAACAACTTTGTGAAGAACATCCCCGGCCCCTCGGATGGCTCCTATATGAAGACGGTTGACATCTATGGTCCAGAAGTAACCTACAAGCGCATCAATGGCCGCTTTTGGGCCGAGATGCGTGGTTTTTGGGACCTCCAAAACGACTTTATGGGTGGCCCTATGTTGAGTTGGAGTACGCTTGACACGGAGAACAACAAGGTCATCTGTATCGACTGCTACGTCTTCTCGCCCAAACACGGACAGAGGGACCTGCTGCGTGGACTCGAACACCTCATCTACTCCGTAGAATTCCCCTCCGAGGGACAAAACGAACAGAAGTAGGCGTTTTTGGCAAGAATTTATTTTGTGCCAAAGACACCCATCCCAAATTTAATTTTCAATTTTCCATCCTTTGAGATATGGATTTTAGAGAGAGAATAAAAAACGTACTGACTCCTCGCAACATCGTTGCGTGGATTGGCGTAATGCTTGGCGTGGTCATTATGTCGGCAGGCTTTGTGCTTTTCACCAACCCCTACAAGATTGTCCCCGGCGGCGTGTATGGTCTTGGTCGCGTGTTGCACCACATCTTCCCCGCCATTCCGACCGG
This sequence comes from Tidjanibacter sp., assembly GCA_045580045.1. GTDB lineage: Bacteria > Bacteroidota > Bacteroidia > Bacteroidales > Rikenellaceae > Tidjanibacter. The sequence continues at coordinate 40,445 of JAZNNC010000006.1, read as the reverse complement.
TACTTTCGGTTTTATGTTTGACATCCCGCTGATGATTACGGGCTTCTTGGTCTTTGGTGGTTCGTTTGGAGCCAAGACCATCTTTGCAGCCCTACTCACCCCTGTTGTTATGAACAATCTGACCAGCTGGATTGGTGAGAACCCCGCCGATGGAGTGTCGATATTGAGCACAATGTTCAACTTCTCGGACAACCTGCTGATGGCTGCCATCTTTGGAGGTCTGCTCATTGGTGCCGGTACGGGTATCATCATTCGCAGCGGAGCCACTTCGGGCGGTACGGACATCGTGTCAATGATATTGAGCAAATTCCTGAAAATTAAATTTTCGAGCGCTATGTTTGGCGTGGAGAGCGCAATCGTATTGGTTGGTATGATTGTCTTTGCCGACTACACCCTGCCCCTCTACTCGCTCATCGCAATTTTTGTGAGTGCCAAAGCACTCGACTTTGTGTTGGATGGTGCAAGCTACGAAAAACTGCTCTTTGTCATCTCCGACCACAGGGAGGAAATCAAACACTTCATCCTTCACGAGATGGGGCGTGGTGGCACGTGGATTCATTCCAGCGGTATGTACACCGACAAGGAGCACGAAATGGTCTTCCTCGTGGTGAGCCGTAAGGAGATTGCCCAAGTGAAACACAAGATACACACCATAGATAAAGATGCCTTTGTGGTGGTTGTGGATGCCTACGAAACCTATGGTGATGGTTTCAAGCAGTTTGACCCCGAGAAGGAGAGTACCACCAACAACGCATAGACGCATCACACCTTTTTCACCCCCCCCAAGCAACAACTCAAAACTATAATGAAGATAAGCAGAGCCACAACCGGTGGCGGAGAGAAACTCTACATCGAAACATACGGTTGCCAAATGAATGTTGGCGACACCGAAATCATCGTAGCCATAATGCAGGCCGAGGGCTACGAGTACACCCGCAACATTGAGGAGGCCGACATTATCCTCGTCAACACCTGCTCGGTGAGGGACAATGCCGAACAGCGCATCTGGGGACGACTCAAAGAATTCCACCGCTACAAGAGGGCCAAACGCTCCCTCATCGTGGGCATTGTGGGCTGTATGGCCGAAAGACTCAAAGAGCAACTGCTCGAAAGGGAGCCAATAGTGGACATCGTTGCCGGCCCCGACTCCTATCGCGATATGCCCAAACTTGTGGCTGCGGCCAAAGCAGGAGGCAAGGGCGTGAACGTAGCCCTGTCGCAGGAAGAGACCTATGGCGAGATTCGCCCCGTAAGGCTCGACAGCAATGGCGTGAGCGCCTTCATCAGCATTATGAGGGGGTGTATAAATATGTGCTCCTACTGCGTGGTGCCCTACACTCGCGGCATCGAGCGCAGCAGGGACCCCGAGACAATCCTCCGAGAGGCCAGAGAGTGCTACGAATCAGGATATAGGGAGGTTACACTGTTGGGCCAGAATGTGAACTCCTACCGCTGGAAGTGCTCCGAGGAGCCCGTCGATTTCCCCAAACTTATGGAGATGGTTGCCGCCATCGCCCCCGACCTGCGCGTGAGATTTGCCACATCCCACCCCAAAGACCTCTCCGATAGGCTTATTGAGGTTATGGCCTCACACCCTAACATCTGCCGAGCCATCCACCTGCCAGCACAAAGCGGCAGCAGCCGTATGTTGCAGATTATGAACCGTAAGTACACCCGCGAGTGGTACCTCGGACGCATCGCTGCCATCCGTGCCGCAATGCCCGACTGCGCCATCACCACGGACCTCATTGCGGGCTTCTGCACCGAAACACTCGAAGACCACGCCGAAACACTCTCGCTGATGAGGGAGGTGGGCTATGACAGCGCCTTTATGTTCAAATTCTCTATGAGGCCCAACACCTACGCCGCACGACATATGACCGACGACGTGAGCGAAGAGGAGAAAACAAGGCGACTGACCGAAATCATCAATCTCCAAAACGAACTCTCGGCCGAAAGCAATCGTCGAGATGTGGGAAAGAGCTTCGAGGTACTCATTGAGGGACGCTCCAAACGTAGCGAACAACAACTTTGCGGACGTACCTCGCAGAATAAGATGGTGGTGTTTGACGCAGCCGAAGGACTTGGTGCCGGCGACTATGTGCAGGTGGTCATCACAGACTGCTCATCGGCCACCCTCTTCGGTAAACTACTAACGGAGTAGCTCGTCTTATTATATAAATAATAGGTCAACGATTGACAAAAAGCCACGGGAAAACCCGTGGCTTTTTTTTGACAAACGCCCCGGCTGCTACGCAGCACCCTCTCTCACTCAGTGGGGGGGGGAGTCTTATTGGAACTCCTCCCCTAATGTAGGGGAGGTGGTGCGTAGCACCGGAGGGGTATGCAGACGATAGACGATTGACGTTAGACTAAAAAAACGCAAAGTGCGAGGAGAATTTTGCAGGCACAGCCTGTTTTGTGCATTGGGTCGTGGTGCTATCAAACATTTGAAAGCGGTAAAAAGTGCATAGAGCGGGATGAATGCAAGGCGGCGTCAGAATGACGCTTTCCCCATTTTTGGCCGTGGTGCTATCAAACGTTTGAAAGCAGTAAAAACTCATAGTGAGAGGGGAATTTTGTGCCAAAAAAGAAAGCGGGCCCGCAGTTTGCTTAACGCAAATGAGGAGCCCGCTTATCGCAGTGCAACGCAGCAGTCGCCTGCAATCGGCATTTTTTGAAAAGTCGTAGAAAGGAGGGATTTTTGTGCAAAAAGCACCCGTTATACGGCTTTTATCCGAGGAAGGAAAGCAATATACCCGCCGCCACCGCCGAACCAATAACGCCCGACACGTTGGGACCCATTGCGTGCATCAACAAGAAGTTGCTGGGGTTGGCTTTAAGACCCTCAGCCTGCGACACACGAGCAGCCATAGGCACTGCCGAAACACCGGCCGAACCAATCAGGGGGTTAATCTTCTTACCCTCGGGCAAGAATACGTTCATCAGCTTGGCCAAGAGTACGCCACCGGCACTACCGCACGAGAAGGCCACAATACCGAGGGCCAAAATACCCAATGTCTTGAAGTTGAGGAATGCCTCCGCAGTTGCGGTTGCACCAACGGTGATACCGAGGAAGATAACCACAATGTTCATCAACTCGTTCTGTACGGTCTTTGCCAAACGGTCAACAACGCCACACTCTTTCATCAAGTTACCGAGCATCAAGCAACCAATCAGAGGTGCTGCGCTGGGCAGGATGAGAGCGATGATGATGGTGATGACGATGGGGAAGATAATCTTCTCGGTCTTGGACACCTGACGCAAGGTGGTCATCTTAATCTGACGCTCCTTCTCGGTGGTAAGAGCCCTCATAATGGGAGGCTGAATCACGGGCACGAGAGCCATATAGGAGTAAGCCGCAATAGCGATAGGACCCAAGAGGTTGGGAGCCAACTTACTTGTCAGATAGATGGAGGTGGGGCCGTCAGCACCACCGATGATACCAATCGAGCCTGCCTCGGCGGGCGAGAAACCCATAGCGTTAGCACCGAGGAAGGTGAGGAAGATACCAATCTGTGCAGCTGCACCCATAAGGAAACTCTTGGGGTTGGCGATCAGCGGACCGAAGTCGGTCATTGCACCCACGCCCACGAAGATTAAACAGGGATAGATACCGAGTTTAACACCGAGGTAGAGGTAGTCCAAGAGGCCTGCGTGGCCGGTGGAGAGTTCTGCCCAATTGATGTGGCCATCGGCGAAAATCTCCGAGTGGAACATACCTGCACCGGGAAGGTTCGTGAGAAGCATACCGAATGCGATGGGCAAGAGCAACAGAGGCTCATACTGTTTCTTGATAGCCAAGTAGAGCAGGAAGCAAGCAAGTGCAATCATCACCAAGCACTTCCAGCCACCAGCCTCCATAAACATCTGATAGATGCCCGAGGATTGGAGGAAGTTGATGATGTCCTGGCCTACGGTTGATTGGAGTAATGTAATCATAGCTTATCTCTCCTTTCTCAATTAGCCCAGAATAATCAGAGGCTCACCCTCCTGAACGATTGCGCCCTTGTTTGCGCAAATTTCCTTAACAACGCCAGCCTTGTCAGCCGAGATGTTGTTCTCCATCTTCATAGCCTCCAATACTGCAATGGTCTGGCCAACGGTTACGCTATCACCAACTGCCACGTTGATACTCAAAACGGTACCAGGCAGGGGGCTAACGATTTTAGCGCCACCGGCAGCGGCAGCTTTGGGAGCAGCCACGGGAGCAGCGGGAGCAGCAGTGGGAGCCGAAGCGTTGTAGGTTGCTTTCGACACTTGGGGTTTGCTGATGGGCATAGGTTTCACACCATCAACCTCAACGATATACTCTGTACCATTAACAATTACACGAGCAGTTTTGGAGTTGTGGTCGAGTTTGTCCAACTGAACTTTATACTCGTTGTCGTTGATTTTCAGATTATAGTTTTTCATCTCTTTTCTAACTTGTTTCTAACAATGTTGATTATTTGTGATCGGGAAGACGGGTAAGACCGTGAATCTTGGAGTTCCAGGGCGAGTAGGCACGCTTGATGGTCTGGATGGTAAGGATTTCCGACTCGCGGTCGTGGTCCTCGCCTGCGGCCAGACGAATTGCCATAGCAATAGCGGCAACCTCCTCTGTCGAAACCATACCGGGAAGTACGATTTCTGCCGGAGCGTCTTCTCCTTTGGCGGCACTCTTCTTGGCAACTTTCTGTTTGTGGTTTGCGGCAAACACCACACCAAAGAGCTTGATGATGAAAATCAACAGCACCAAGGTCAGCACCACTACAAGGAAGCCGATGAGAGTAATCCACAATATTTGTGACCAATTCATATTGTTCTCTGTTTAATTTAGTTACACACACTACAAAGGAATGTTACCGTGTTTCTTGGCAGGGTTCACGAGGCGTTTGGTAGCCAAGCTCTGCAATGCCCTGATGATACGGAAACGGGTGTTGCGAGGCTCGATAACGTCGTCGATGTAGCCATAGCTTGCAGCGCGATAGGGGTTGGAGAACTTGTCTTTGTACTCCTGCTCCTTCTTGGCAATCAGTTCGGCCTTAGCCTCGGGAGTCTCGCAAGCTGCAATCTCCTTGGCGTTGAGAACCTCAACAGCACCGCTTGCACCCATAACGGCAATCTCTGCACAGGGCCAAGCGTAGTTGATATCGCCACGGATGTGCTTCGAGCTCATCACGATGTAGGCGCCACCGTAGGCCTTACGCAGGGTAACGGTAACTTTGGCAACGGTTGCCTCGCAGTATGCATAGAGGAGTTTTGCACCGTGGTCGATAACACCACCATACTCCTGACCGGTACCGGGCAAGAAGCCGGGAACGTCCACGAAGGTTACGATAGGAATGTTGAAAGCGTCGCAGAAACGTACAAACCTTGCAGCCTTGCACGAAGCCTTGATGTCCAACACACCTGCCATAAACTTGGGCTGGTTGGCAATGATACCTACGCTCTGGCCGTTGAACCTTGCAAAACCGGTGATGATGTTGCGTGCATAGGCAGCCTGCGACTCCAAGAACTCGCCATTGTCCACAACAGCATTGATAACCTCATACATATCGTAGGCCTTGTTGGGGTTGTCGGGAATAATCTCGTTCAACGAATCCTCCAAACGGTCGATGGGGTCCGAGCAAGCAGCAATGGGGGTATCCTCCATATTGTTCTGGGGGATGTAGCTGATGAGCTTACGGGTGATGTTGATGGCCTCCTCCTCGGTGTCTACAGCAAAGTGGGTAACACCACTCTTGCTTGCGTGTACGCTTGCGCCACCGAGCTGCTCCTGAGTTACATCCTCGCCCACAACGGTCTTAACAACCTTCGGGCCGGTGAGGAACATATAGGAGGTGTCCTTCTTCATAATCACGAAGTCGGTCAGTGCGGGCGAGTAAACTGCACCACCGGCGCAGGGGCCCATAATCAACGAAATCTGGGGAATAACACCACTCGACATTACGTTGCGCTGGAAGATGTCGGCATAGCCTGCCAGAGCGTTAACACCCTCCTGAATACGAGCACCACCCGAGTCGTTCAGACCAATCACGGGTGCGCCGTTGCGCATAGCCATATCCATAATCTTGCAAATCTTCTCACTCATAGTGAGCGACAACGAACCTGCCGATACGGTGAAGTCCTGTGCGAACACATACACCAAACGGCCGTCGATGGTACCATAACCGGTAACAACACCATCACCCAGAGTGTGGCTCTTCTCCATACCGAAGTCGGTGCAACGGTGAGTTACGAACATATCGAACTCCTCAAAGCTACCCTCGTCGAGCAGCATAGCCAATCGCTCACGAGCAGTGTATTTACCTTTTGCGTGCTGGGCGTCGATACGTTTCTGACCGCCACCCATTTTTGCCTCCTCACGAAGCTCAATCAGCTTCGCAATTTTGTCTTGAATTTCGCTCATAATCTTTTTGTCTAACGTCGAACGTCAAATGTCGAACGTCAATTTTTGTTTTGTGTTATAAAAATTGTGGTTTCCTTGTTCGGACTACTCCTCGCATTTGCAACCGGGGCAGCAAAGCTCGGTCAGCACACCCTTGGTCGATTTGGGGTGAAGGAATGCGATATTGAGGCCCTCGGCACCTTTGCGGGGAGCCTTGTCGATGAGGCGAATCTCTTTGCTCTCGGCCTCGGCCAAAGACTCGGCAACATCCTCAACTGCGAATGCCAAGTGGTGAACACCCTCGCCACGCTTCTCAATGAAACCTGCGATGGTACTCTCGGGGCAGGTGGGCTCCAAAAGCTCAATCTTGGTCTGACCAACTTTGAAGAAAGCAGTGCGCACCTTCTGGTCGGCCACCTCCTCAATGTTGTAACATTTCAAGCCCAATACCTCCTCATAGTAAGGAATGGACTCCTCCAAACTCTTGACAGCAATGCCAAGGTGTTCAATGTGTGTAATCTTCATAGTGATTGTTTAATTTTTGGTTAAAATTATATTTTGTGTTGTTGCGTTAGTCATCTCAACGGCGTGTTTTCCAGAGTCTTACCCCTTCACTCGCGCACTTTCGTACGCCTACGCACGCACGGAAGCACCGCAAAGATACAAATATAATTGAGAATTGAGAATTGAGAATTGAGAATTTTTGTTTGTGGGGCGGAAAAGAGCAGGGAGGGCGACTATGAAGGATAGGAAAGATAAGAAGAGTCCCATCACTCCCAGAAGCCCACAAAAGCCTCAGTGCCCTTAATGCCCTTAAAGGCAATTTTGAATTTTGAATTTTGAATTTTTCCCCACACACCACCCGTCGTTTCTAAAAAAATTGAAGAAAATTTTGAAAAATTTTAATAATCCGCTTGGGTTTTGAAAAATTTTTACCATATTTGTAACGCCAAACAAAATTTTGGCAAAATCACCTATGGCACTTTTGAAAGATTTTTTTTATCAGCAGGACTCCGAAGGCCTCAAAGGCGTTTCGCATAAGAATATGCTGATAAAGCAGAGTATCATAGCCCATATGGCTGTCGCCGGACAGTCCACCCTTGCCGAGCTTACAAAGGCTCTGCATATCAGCGTCCCCACAATGACCAAGCTTGTTGGCGAACTTGTGGAGGAGAACATCGTGGTTGACAACGGCAAAGTGGAGACTTCGGGCGGACGAAGGCCCAACATCTTCGGTCTGGCCAATACGGCTATCTATTTCGCGGGCATCGACATCGGCCGCGACTATCTCTGTATGATTATCACCGACCTGAAAAACAACATCATCGTTTCTCGCACCATCACCCCATTCAATCTCACCGACGAGGCTCGTTGCTTGGCCGACATCTGCCAGCATATCAATACCTTCCTCGACACTTGCGGCATCGAAAGGGGCAAGGTTCTTGGAATGGGTGTCTGCATTGCAGGTCGTGTCAATCCCGAGACGGGACACAGCTATATGTACTTCACCGAGGGTGGCAAGTCGCTCAAAGAGGTGATTGAAGAGGCCACCGGCATCAACGTACTTGTGGAGAACGACACAAGGGCGAGGTGCTATGCCGAGTATTATGCCGACGAGGAGAACAAGGTGAAAAATCTTCTCTATCTCCACCTCGGACGAGGTGTTGCCATCGGTATCATTGCCGACGGCAAACTCTATTATGGTAAGAGTGGCTTTGCGGGCGAATTTGGCCACACGCCGTTCTTCAACAACGAGATTATATGTGTGTGCGGCAAGAAGGGCTGTTTGGAAACGGAGGTTAGCGGCATTGCCATAGAGAACAAGATTGTGGGACAGATTGCATCGGGTGTAAACACCATCCTGCGCGACAAATGGGCGGCAGGCGAGACCATACACATCGACGACATCATCTCCGCAGCCAAGAACGACGACAACCTCTCCATTGAGCTCATTGAGGAGGCCGGCGAGAAGATTGGTAAGAGTATTGCCTTTCTTATTAACATCTTCAACCCCGAGGAGGTTATCATTGGTGGAAATATGGCCCAAGCGGGCGACTACCTGATGTTGCCGCTCAAATCGGCCACCAACAAATATTCGATGAGTCTTGTGTATAAGGATACCTCGTTCCGCCTCTCACAGATGGGAGCCGATGCGGGAGCGTTGGGTGTGGCGATGCTAATCCGCAACAAGGTCATCGGCTTATAGACAAAAGGATTATATTCAGACATTGGACATTAGACGTTGGACGTTAGACAATAATTGTGTGTATGAACGCATTGGAAACGGACATAATCAAACTCCGAGCTTTGGAGGTCGAGGATGTTGACATTCTGTATCGTTGGGAGAACGACCCCAACGTGTGGAAGGTCAGTGGAACCATGGCCCCATTCTCGAAGTACATCCTGCGCCGTTTCATCGAGGAGCAGAGGTATGATATTTTCGAGACTCGCCAGATGCGTTTGGTAATTGAGTTGAAGAGCAGTGGCAAACCTATTGGCACCATCGACCTCTTCGACATCGACCCCTACAATCGCAGGGCGGGTGTGGGTGTTCTCATCTATGACAAGGACAATGAGGGGCACGGCTATGCTTCCAGTGCGCTGCAAGCTCTGATTCGCTACTCGTTCCAGATTCTCGGCCTCAACCAACTCTATTGCAACATTCTTTCTAGCAACACGCGTAGTCTGAACCTCTTTAAGAGCAAGAATTTCAGTGTTGTGGGACTCAAACGAGAGTGGGTGCGTTCGACCACCGATTGGCTCGACGAGTATATGTTGCAACTTATCAACCCGACAAAGTAGAATCTCAATCCCCCCAAAAAAAACAAGAGATTAGACAAAAAAAATAAACAACAAGAAAACAGATAATTGACTATGAAAATTGCAAACGAAACCGCTGTGGCTATCAGCTACACGCTCACAGTAGATGGTCAGGTGGCTGACCAAGCAACCAAAGAGGCTCCTTTGAAATTTGTATATGGTATTGGTATGTTGCTGCCCAAATTTGAGGAGTATCTGCTCGGCTTGGAGGTTGGCGATAAATATGCCTTCACCCTTTCGCCCGAGGAGGGCTATGGCGTGAGCAACCCCAATATGGTGATTGACGTACCCAAGGCAGCCTTCGAGATTAACGGCCAGATTGAGGAGGGCCTTTTGGAGATTGGCAACCGTATTCCTATGATGACTCAGATGGGCCAGCCCGTGATTGGTGTTGTCAAGGAGGTTAGCGACGAGGCTGTTAAGATGGACTTCAACCACCCTATGGCCGACAAAACTCTCAACTTCGAGGGCGAGGTTGTGGATGTTCACGAGGCTACCGACGATGACTATCCCCACTCGTGCGGTTGCGGCTGCGAGGGCGGTTGCGACCACGAAGGCGAGTGTGGCGACGATTGCTCCTGCGGCCACTGCCACTAATAGAGCGACACTCACCGACACCTCTCCCTGCACTGCGTGGGGGAGGTGTCGTTGTTTTTAGGCGTTTTTCTTCACAACCAACACACAATCATTCTGAGGAGATGAAATTCACACTGATACACTACACCGAAGGGTGGCACACGGGCGCTACCGTCAACCTGAGCACACTTCCGCCACTCGGTTCACTCGTCAAGGCCAACGACAACAGTTCGGAGGATTTTGAGGACATCTACTATGTGGACAACATTATGCTGGCCGACGGAGGCGACAACTACCTCTTTGTACGCCCCTATGTGGGCTACGGCATAATGGCTCCGCTCACCGAAGCAGACCGCATATCGGAGACCATCAAGGAGGCCAAAAAAGAGATTATCAAGATGTTGGATGAGATTGACGACAGAGTAACCCTTCTGCCCCTACACGTCTGACCGAACACTCCTAGAAGAGGAACTCGCAAGGGGCATAGCCTCTGTCGGTGCGCACAAAGGAGCGTTCGCAAAGCCCGTTGGTAACAACGATATATGGAGCACCAAGCACACTGTTGTACCTCACTGCCTGCGCCACAACCCCATCGTCCAACGCCACCGAAGGAGCCTTACACTCAACCACAATCCACGGCTTCATATCGGGGCCGACGGCAACGATGTCTGCCCGTTGGTTCTGCCCGTTGAGTGGCACGGGATACTCTTCGGCAATGTGTGTCGGGGGCACCGAGTGTGCCTCTTGCAGGAAGTGCACAACGTGTCGGCGCACCCACTCCTCAGGGGTGAGAGGGAGCCAACAACCACGCGTGGGCACAAACACCTCCACCGCACTCCCCTTGTGCCGTAGGCGCAAAGGCGCGGCCGGAAATATCAACAGCGGATATTTTTCGTTATCTATCACGCAAAAACTTTTCGTTATCTGCCAAAAAAGCATTAATTTTAGGCCCAAATATACGAATAAAAATAGCATTATGAGCAAACGCACACTTTTTGCCACTCTCTTGACACTCCTCTGTGCCCCCTTTGCAGGTGTGGCGCAGACCGACGATATACCCATTTTCGATTGGGAGATAGACCGCACCCCGAAGGCTGTGGAGGCTTTTGCGCAGGGCACTCCTTCTTCACACAACCTACTCACCCACCGCACAGCACTCACCCCCTATGCCACTCGCGAGGAGGCACTTGCCGGCGGTAATGTGTCGAGTCTGGTTGTGGAACTCGACAAATGGCAGGTGGACTCGTTGGATAATGGTGCGGTGAGATATACCACCAATTTCAAACGCAACTACCGCTATGACGACTCCCAACTGATTCTCCGTGTGGAGGGTGCAGGTGGTGCATTGAGTGTGGAGGTCAACGACAGCGAGATTGGCTACACCTCTTCGGGCCACGGGCGTAGCGAGTTCGACCTGACGAAAAAACTGCGCGAAAACCACAACACCATCAGCATTGTGGTCCACACCAACTACCGCTCGCGAGCATTGGAAGCAGGACGCACAGCCGAGCCAACCTTCCGTAGGGCCGTGTTGCTCACCCCTCCGAGGGTTGCCATCAGCGACTATGTGGCCGCCACAAGTTTCAATTCGCAAGGTGAGGGACTCCTCAACCTCGGAGTGGTAATGCAGAGTTTTCTGCTCAACAGCAAGGAGTATGAGGTGGGATATGAGTTGTTCGACAGCGAGGGTAAGGTTATCAGTTCAGCCACCAAAGAGTTGCGTACCAAAATGCTGTCGCGGGATACGGTGAGTTTCTTTGCGCGTCTGCCGCTGGTGAAAAAATGGAGCCACAAGGAGCCCAACCTCTATACCCTTATGCTCTTCACCCGCCACGAAAAAAGGCCCCGCGAGTTTACAACAGTACCCATCGGATTCCGCACCGTGGAGTTCTCCGACGAAGGCAAGGTGGTGATTAACGGCGAGACTCCCCTGCTCCACCCCATAGAGGCAGAGTGGAGTGGCGATGCTGCCACCACTGAAAACCAACTGCGCATCCTACGAAGCAAGGGCTACAATACGATATACGTGCCGGCTATGCAGCCTGACGAATTCTACACCCTCTGCGACAAAATAGGACTCTATGTGAGGGACCAAGCCGACATCGACTGTACGGGTGCCGACCGCAGCAACACACCCTCCAACAATCCCGAATGGAGGGGGCTGTTTAGCGAGCGTATTATGGAGATGTACCACAGCGCAAAGAACCATCCCTCGGTGGTGATGTTCTCGTTGGCCCGCAATGCACAAAATGGTATTTGTCTGTATGAAAGCTACTTGGAGATGAAGGCTCTCAAAGGCGAGGCCCGTCCGATGATTTATCCCGAAGCCAACGGCGAATGGAACAGCGACCTGTAAGGCCATTGGCTGCCGGCTGTTAGCAAAAAAAGGCGGCTACCGTTGTGTCGGTAGCCGCCTTTGATTTTAACGTCATTTTCGCAAAACTCACGTCCATTTTTTTGGTTTGCGAATCACTTTTTCAGCCCGAAGAAGTGATCTACCGGCCCGTGGCCGTGGCCAATGGTGTAGTCTGCGCCCGACACTATCGCACCATTGATATACTCCTTGGCTGCCCTTGCCGCATCATCCAGCCCCATACCGCACGCCAAAGCAGCAGCAAAGGCCGATGAGAGGGTGCAACCTGTGCCGTGGGTGTTGGGGGTGTGGATGCGCACCGAAGGAAGGGGTAATATGGTGTCCTGCTCGGCATTGTAGAATATATCCACAAGCCTCTCCTCCGTCAGGTGGCCCGCCTTCAACAACACCGACACCCTACCCCCCTGCGACAGCCTGCGTGCCACATCGGCCAACTCTTCGTTGCGTTCAATCTTCACACCTGCAAGAATCTCCGCTTCGGGGATGTTGGGTGTAATAACCCTTGCAAGTGGAAGGAGTTCGCTTTTGAGGGTTTCGATGGCACTCTCCTCGATGAGCCTATGGCCCGAGGTGCTGACCATAACGGGGTCGAGCACCACGTTGCGAATACCATAGTGGCGCAACTTGTCGGCCACAAGGCGCACCACCTCCGAGGAGTGCAGCATACCAATCTTCACCGCATCCGCCCCAATATCGGAGAGTACGGCGTCAATCTGTCCGCCCAAAATGTCTATCGGAATGGGGTGTACGGCCTCCACACCGAGGGTATTCTGCACCGTTACGGCTGTGATAGCCGAGGTAGCATAGGCCCCCATTGCACTGATGGCTTTGATGTCTGCCTGAATACCGGCACCGCCACCCGAATCGCTGCCCGCAATGGTGAGCACTCTGTTATACTGTTTTGTTGTTGCCATAAATCTAAAAATGTGTAAAACCGGATGTTGTAAATTCGCTCCTTTCGCCACCTTTGTACCACTCAATTTCCTCCGCACCCTCGATAATCTTACCGATGGGATAGAGAGGGAAATCGACCTTGCGTACAATCTCTTCGGAGGCCGTCAGGAGCAACTCGTAGTCCTCTCCCGAAGAGGAGGCAAGCTCCAAAGCATCCCACCCCTTGTCTGCACACACACGCACCAACTGCGGCGAGGTGGGAAGCACATTCAGCTCCACCCGCGCACCCACACCCGAAGCGTGCAATATGTGTCTGAGGTCGGATGCTATGCCGTCCGAAATATCCATCATTGCGTGCACCGCGCCACTCTTTGCAAGAGCAAGCCCCTCGTCTAATCGTGGAGTGGGAGCATAGTGTCGCCCCAGCAGACACTCTCCATCGGGAGTGCGTTCTGCGCCCTCCAACAACACTTTCAGTCCTGCTCCCGAATCGCCCAAAGGGCCTGTAACGAAGATGGTATCACCCACTTTGGCACCACTGCGCAGGATGGCCCCTCCGTGTGGACAAGTGCCCACCACAGCCACATTCACCGCCACATCTCGGAGCGAAGAGGTGGTGTCGCCACCCAGCAGTGGCACCCCATAGCGGCGACTAATCTCCGCAAAACCGGCCATAAACCTCTCGGCCCACTCGCCCTGTGCATCTTTGGGCAGGGCTATGGAGAGGAATGTGCCAACGGGACGACCACCCATAGCGGCAATATCGCTCAGATTGACCGCCACAGCCTTATAGCCCACCTGCTCGGGAGTGGCATCGGAGCGCAAAAAGTGCACTCCCTCAATTAGCATATCGGTAGTAACAAGGAGGTCGTTCTCGCCCATAGGGATTACAGCGCAGTCGTCGCCAATGCCCACACCCCCCTCAACCGTTGCACCAAAGAGGTTTTTTATCTTCTCAATAAAGCCAAATTCTCCGTTTGCCATTGCCAGCGCTATTCTTCATTACCATAGTAGCCCCAATTCCAGAACGCCCACTCATACTCGGCGGCGACAAGGTAGGCCTCGTTCATCTCGGCTCTCACCTCGGGAGTGGCCTCTTCGGCAATGCGGTCGCAGAATTCCAGAATGAGGCGGGTACCCTCCGTGAAGTCCTCCGAAGCGTAGGTTGCCACCCACTCTGCATAAGGGTTGGGAGCGGATGTACGGTGGTTGTAGATGTAGAGTCCCACCTCGTTGTATATCCACATACAGGGCAACATTGCCGCCATTGCGTGGGCCAACGAACCACTATTGATGTGGCGACGTGTGTGGGCCATATATCCCGCCGTAACCTCCGAAGGCTCAACGGCTGTGTCGATACCAAAGCGCTCGATGAGCAAGTCGTGCATAGCCTTCTCGGCCTCCATACCCTCTTTGGCATAGGCACGAAACATCTCCTGCATCCTCTTGTCGGGCATCATATCGGCCATCAGGAACATCTCCTCGCCATAGTTCTTAATATATATCTCGTCTTGTGCAATGTAGCGCACAAATTTTTCCATCGCAAGCGTACCATCGGCCAACTCCTTAATGAAGGGGTGGGAGGTGATGCGCTCATAGATTGGCAGCGACTTCTGCCATACCTCTTTTGTCCAACTCATACTTTTTTGTCTAATGTCCAACGTCAAAAGTCTAATGTCCTAAAATATTACTATTTGCTATTTTCAGAAGTTCTTGGGCGGCTTTGCGTGGGCTGGGGGCCGAGCAGATGGCCGACACGACAGCCACACCATCTGTGCCGGCACGCATAACATCTCCGATGGTGGCGACATTCATACCTCCGATTGCCACCGTCGGGTGAGCCGACAACCCTACCGCCCTGCGCAGACCATCGAGTCCGAAAGGCTCCGACGTGTCGGTCTTGGTCGGGGTGCCATAGACGGGCGATATGCCGACATAATCAACATCGAGTCCGTTTGCGACCTCCAAATCCTCGAAGTTCTCCACCGAAAGGCCCACAATCTTTTCCGGGCCCAACAGCCTGCGAGCCACCTCATAGGGCATATCGCTCTGACCTATGTGGACACCATCGGCATCCACAGCAAGGGCTACATCAATGCGGTCGTTGATAATGAGCGGAACACCCGCCTTGTGGCACAGAGGTTTGAGTCGCAGAGCCAACTCCACAAAGTCCCTCGTGGAGGCCTCCTTCTCGCGCAGTTGCACCATAGTTACTCCACCCTCTATGGCCTCCCTGACGACATCCTCCAAAGGACGACCAAACGAAAGGCCCTCATCGGTAACAAGATATAGTCTTAAATCCTCACGCCTCATCACTGTCGCAGAGTATCTTTGAGCACCTCGCCCGTAAGGTTATAGAGTTCGTCCAGAAAAGCCACCTGCATCGAGCCCGAGCCACCGGCCACCTTTTCGGCCCTCTCGCCCGCAACGCCCATCACAGCCATTGCGTGCGCAGCCGACAAGAGGGCATCCTCGCCTGTGGCCACAAAAGCACCCACCACAGCCGAAGCCGTACAACCCATACCCGTAACGGCGGTCATTATGGGGTGTCCGTTGGCTATGGTTTCGGTTCGAACACCATCGGTAATGTAGTCCGTAGGGCCACTGATGACAACCACCGCACCCGTACGCACAGCAAGCGCCTTTGCTGCCTCCAACGCATCATCAGAAGAGGCACTACTATCCACGCCTTTGCTCCTGATGTCGGCATTCATCAGAGCCATAATCTCGCTGCCATTGCCTCGAATCACCGTCGGGTGGCACTGCTCGATAATCTCCCACGCCGTGTGTGTACGATGGGATGTTGCACCCGCACCCACAGGGTCCAGAACAATGGGTACACCCCTGCGGTGGGCGGCTTTGCCTGCTGCCAACATTCCCTCTATCCACTCTGCATCGAGGGTGCCGATGTTGATAACCAACACACTTGCAATAGCCACCATCTCCTCCATCTCGGTCGTCCAGTGGGCCATCACAGGCGAAGCTCCGAGTGCCAACAGTGCATTGGCGCTATTGTTCATTGCCACATAGTTGGTGATGTTGTGCACCAGAGGACTCACTCGGCGCACCGCCTCCAAATGGGAGGCCAAAACGTCCGTATTAATCATACCTTATTAAAATTAAGTAGTAAAAACCTTCTGCCACAAAAAAATGCCGTATTCCCTCTGCAAGGAATACGGCAATGGTTATTTTCTATCTTTGGGCCTCAAAGAGTGCACATACAACTCACCCTTCTCGCCTCCCATCCAAAAAAGTTACCGTTTCCCTGCGCTGTCATTATACATATCAGGTTCAGAGGGTATCTTCTCAGCCATCCCCAAACGAGGGTGGCACCCCTAACAGCACAACAAAGGTACAAATTAATTTGGAAATTAAAAATCGAATCTTAAAATTTCCCGTGGCACAAGATTTGCACCCTTTCGGGCAGTGCACAACAGCACGCTATTTTGTGTAAACATCAACGTATTAATCACCAACTAAATCTACAACTTATGTCAGCAATCGTAAGACGCAACCAAGGTTGGGTACCATCCATCTTGGGCGACCTGCTCAGTGGTGAGTGGCTCGACAACCGCCCCACAATGGGCATCACTCCTGCAATCAACGTCAAGGAAACAAAGAAAAACTACCTTGTGGAGGTGGCCGCACCCGGACTCACAAAGGAGGATTTCGATGTGCACCTCAACGAGAACAACGACCTTGTAATCTGTATGGAGCGCAAGACCGAAAACAAAGAAGAGGACAAAGACACACACTACCTGCGCAAGGAGTTCTCCTACTCGAAATTTCAGCAGACAATGCTCCTGCCCGACGACGTGAAACGCGAAGGCATTGATGCGCGTGTGGACAAGGGTGTGCTCCACATCACCCTGCCCAAAAAGCCGGAAGCCGTCGAAAAACACGAGGCCCGCAAGATTGACATCAAATAAACACAACAGCCCCTGCCGTGATAGGCAAGGGCTGTTTGTTTATTGTCAACCGACAACTGAAAGCTGATGACTGTCGGGGTTATTTGGTTGTGTACTCGGCGTAGTAGTCCACTTGGAAGGCTCCGAGTTGCTGATAGTACTTTTCGATGTTGGACGATGCGAGCCAAGTGATATAGCCACCCGTGAGTCCGGCCGCATAGAGGCCCCTAATCTCCTTCTCCACATTCTCGGCATCGTAAGCAATACCGTTGCTGTCCACGTGGCGCATCACATTGTAGGCCTGCACCCAAGTACGCACCACCGCAGGAGTGGGCGTAACGGCCTGTCGGCCCTGCACCCTCTGGCCCCACTGATAGAGTATCTCATAGGGGTTGTTCCACGGCTTTTGGATACCATAGTAGCCGTTGGAGAAGTGGTCGGGATAGGGCATACCGCTGATGACATCGGCCACGTTGCTGATGGCGGGCCAATACTGACCATAGGCGGTGGTGTAGCCCGGGTTGGCACTCTCGCCAAAGACGTCCACCGACACGTAGGCACCCACCTTGTGGATTTCATCGCAAGCATACTGCACAAACCTCTGAATGGCCTGCACCTTGCTCTCGCCATAGCGGTTGTGGTAATCAACAATATCCTCCACCTTGGTCATACGGTCGGGAAAGCGCACATAGTCGAAGTTAATCTCGTTGAAGCCGAACTTCTCCACAGCCTCCTTTGCAAGTGCCACGTTGAACTCCCACACCCTCCTGTCGAAACCGCTGGGCCAGAAGGCTTTGTTGTGTTTGAAAGGCTCCCCCGTGGCCCTCTCGGTGATGGCGCACTGTGGGTTGTCCTTAACGAAATAGGAATCCTTGAAGCAGGTGATACGACCCACAACATAGAAACCCTCCTCGTGCAGGCGGCTCACCACGCGACGGTAGAGAGCCTCCTTGTCGCCCGCGCGACGGTAGTTGGTGGGAGAATATTTGAGCATCGCATCGGCCTTGTAGCCGGGGCTTTCGTTGTCCTTGATGTCGATTACGAAGGTGTTGATTTTGGTCTGCTTGGCGAGGGTGATGTAGGCCTCAATGTTTTTGAGCACGTTGGTACCCGAATTGAGGTAGAGCGAGTAGCAAGCGTGGGGCATAGGATTGCTCTCAAAGGCGGGTTTCTCCACGGGGTAGAAGTCGCAACCGATGGCGGCACCTCCTCCAAAGGAGTCCTTCACAGCCTTGTGCACCTTGTCATACTCCTCGGCCTTGTACCTACGGGCAGCCTCTTCGGGAGTAAAGACGGTGTACTTGCCGTAGATGTAGCCCTCGACCTCTCCGTGGCGCACCTTGTAGGTTGCCACCGTACCATCGCTACGCAACGAGTCGTAGCCCACCACCTCCAACGCAGCACACTTGTCGGCAAAGCCTGCAATGGTTGACTCTTCGAGGTCGGAGAGAATGGTTGCAGGGGTGCGCACCCACACTTGTTGCTCGGCCACAGCACTATGTTTGTCAAGGACGAGAGCACTCTCCGGTGCATAGAACTCGCCTCCGTCAACAAGCAGTT
The DNA here is from genome assembly GCA_045580045.1 of Tidjanibacter sp. Taxonomy (GTDB): domain Bacteria; phylum Bacteroidota; class Bacteroidia; order Bacteroidales; family Rikenellaceae; genus Tidjanibacter. The sequence goes on along the minus strand of JAZNNC010000006.1, from coordinate 21,940 downwards.
TCACATAAGAGTTCTTCTCCACTCGCTCGGTGCAGTTGGGAAACACGACCACCTCCGTACCACGCAGGAAGTGGCCCGCAACGGAGAGTATTCCCTGCTCATCCATAGAGTAGAGTTGGGCTGTTGTGGTGGCCGATGCCAAATAGCGTACCTCGGTGAGCTCTTTGTCGGCACAAGCGGTGGCCAACGTGGTGGCTACGGTGAGCACAAGGGCTCGTGCAAGGTGTCTGAATATGGAGTTCTTCATCTTTCTATTCGTTGTGGTTTTGTGGTTACTTACAAAAAAGTTGCACAAAGATACATTTTTTGTCTTACATTTGCTCTGCACAAAACAACAGAAGAATGAAAAAAGGAATTTTTATTTTGGGAGTCCTCGTTTTGACGTGGGCCATTTCGCTCTCTGCACAAACCAAAGTGATTGCCCACCGAGGCTATTGGGACACCGAAGGAAGCGCCCAGAACTCACTCACAGCCCTGCGTATGGCTGCCGAGGTGGGTTGTTGGGGTAGCGAATTTGACGTGTGGATGACTTCGGACGGAGAGTTGGTGGTATTCCACGACCGCAAACTCGGCAAGGGGTATGACCGCCCCATTACGGAGATGACCGCCGAGGAGGTAAGGGCCCACCTCCTGCCCAATGGCGAGAGAGTACCCACACTTGCGGAGTACCTCACCGAGGCCCTCAAACACCCCGACCTACACCTTGTTTTTGAACTCAAACCACACCCCACACCCTCGCAGGAGCGCGAGGCGGTAGCGAAGGGCGTGCAGATGGTGGAGGAGATGGGCCTTGCCGACCGCACCGACTACATCAGTTTTTCGCTTGAAGCGTGTAGAGAGTTCCACCGCGTGGCCCCTACGGCAAAGGTTTTCTACCTCAACGGCAACCTATCGCCCGATGAGTTGAAGGCGGAGGGCTTTGCGGGTCCCGACTACAACTTTGCCATCTTCGAGTTGCACCCCTCGTGGATTGAGGATAGCCATTCGCTGGGGCTGGAAACCAACGTGTGGACGGTGAATAGCGACTCGCTCCTGCGCCGCTATATCAAAAAGGGAATTGGATACATCACCACCAACCGCCCCGAGGAGGCGATAAGGATGATTGAGGAGTGAGCTATTCAGAGGGCAGAAAGGGCAGAAAGAGCGGAAGAGGGAGTCGAATTATCCCTCTCCCGTATTAAAACAGGTGGTGTGAAGCACCAATGAGAGGTTTGTCAAAAAAACTCACGGGTAACCAAATTGTTACCCGTGAGTTTTTGCTGTTGGCACTTAGTCGTAAACCACTCCCCCCAAGAAGCCGTTGAAATTGGTTTACGAATTTTATTTTATGGTTGTTTCCGCCTACTCTTTGCCGATAAGGTCTTGGTAGTCCTCCATTGAGCGAGCGATGACATCACGGGCAACATCGGCTCCGTAGATACTCACAAACCTCATTCGTGAGGTGTGCTCTCCGGGGATGTCCTTGTAGGTGGTGAAATAGTGGATGAGCCTACGCACAATGCGGGTGGGGAGTTGTTCGATGTCGGTCATCTCGCCATAAATCGCATCGTTCATCAGCACAGCGATAATCTTATCGTCCGCCTGATTGTGGTCGAGCAGTCGCAGACCGCCAATGGGCCTCGCCCTGACAATGATATCTCCGTGGGTTACGTCCTTCTCCGTGAGCACACAGATATCCAGCGGGTCGCCGTCGCCCTCCACATCAAACCTCGCAAGGGCCTTGTTGGTCAACTCGGCCATCTTGTCGGCACAGTAGGTGCGTGGCAAAAAGCCATAGAGCGAGGGGACAATGTTGGAGAACTTCTGCGGACGGTCCACCATCAGGTAGCCCGTAGCCTTATCTACCTCATACTTTACGGTGTCGGTTGGTACAATCTCAATGAAAGCCCTCACCTCATCGGGAGTCCCCGGATCAATACCGTGCCACGGGTGGGCTTTGTGTGTGTTTTTGTAATTCATATAGAGTTTAGTTTTACGTCTTTCTGTTTCTTCACCCACAAAAATAACAATCTATTTTCTCTTCTCAAAGATATTTCGCAAAAAATAGTACCTTTGTGGGCAGAGATAATCAATCGTAAAGACCGACAATCAATGCCACAACACTCTCACAATCACTACCTCATTCTCGACGGACTGCGCGGTGTGGCAGCTCTGATGGTCATCTGTTTCCACATTTTCGAGGCCTTTGCCACCTCACCCCTCGACCAACGCTTCAACCACGGCTATCTGGCTGTGGACTTATTCTTTCTGCTCTCGGGTTTTGTGGTGGGCTATGCCTACGACAACCGTCTGCGTAGCGGAGCGATGACAACCAGAGAGTTCCTACTGCGCCGCCTTGTGCGTCTGCATCCGATGGTGGTGTTGGCATCCGTTGTGGGCGTGTTGGCTTTCGTGGCGGTGGGGTGTGAACGCTGGGACGGCACAACCACCTCGTTGGTGGCTGTGGGTGTCGCTTGGCTGATGACGGCCACGATGCTACCCTCGGGTGTGGGTGCAATATCGGACGTAAGGGGCAACGGCGAGATGTTCTCGCTCAACGGCCCTGCGTGGTCGCTCTTCTTCGAATACATCGGCAATATCATATACGTCTTCCTCCTGCGCCGCCTTTCGACAGCGTGGTTGAAGGTCGTGGTGGTGCTTTGTGGCACAGGTGTTGCCATTGGTGCCATCGGCACGGGCAGTATTGGCGTGGGGTGGACTATGGCCGATGGTGGACTCTGGGGCGGACTTGTACGTATGCTGTTCAGTTTCTCGCTGGGCCTGCTGATGTGTCGCAACTTCAAGGCGTGGCGAGGGTGCCGACACTCGTTCCTGCTCTGTTCGGTGGTGTTGGTCGTTCTGCTCGCTATGCCCCGCTTGGGCGGAGAAGAGAGAGTGTGGATTAACGGGCTCTATGAGCTTCTCTGCATCACGACCCTCTTTCCTCTTGTGTTGCAGTTGGGCGCATCGGGCGAAGTTGAGGGCAAATCGAGCGAGGTGTGCTCTCTGCTGGGCGACCTTTCCTACCCTCTCTACATCATCCACTATCCGCTGATGTACATCTTCTACCGCTACGTTTGGAACAATGCGCTCACCTTTGGCGAGGCGTGGCCTGTGGCTCTCACCGTGGTGGCAGGCAGCATCACTCTCGCTTGGGCAGCATACAGGTTCTATGACCTTCCGCTGCGCACCCGACTATCCGAGAAGTTGCAACATCGGAGAGCCAAAGAGTAAAATCGGGTGTTCAATTTGGCCATTTTTATTTCCTTTTTTCAACATAATGTCCTACCTTTGCGCCACCTCACGTATCGTGAGCATACAACGAGAATAAGGCAACAATGAAACAACACTCCATTAGGACATATCTGCCAAAGGCTCTTTTGTGGGGCCTTTTGTGTGTGGTCTTTTGCCACGCCAACTCCTCGGCTGTGGTTGCAGACAAGGTGTCGCAGAGTGTGGATATTGTGGAGGCCGCCAACGTCCTCTCCTATGCGGAGAGCAACAGCGCCGGTCGTGATTTGGGCTTGGCAGGTGGCGATATGGCCCTCGGTGCCCCCTCGGCACGCATAGCCTCGGCCGAGCGCACCATTTCGTGTGGTCGCACCTCGTTTCAGACCTCCTCGCAGGGACGTTCCACGAGCACTCCCCGCAGGATGGCCACCCAATTTTGCAAATCAGGTAAATGTATAGATATAAATCAGACCGACAGAGTAGTTGTGTTGTTGTGGCTCTGGCCGTCTGATTTGTTCTCCCCCCAATCGATGCTGATAAATCTGCGCCGATTGCGATTGTAGCCCAATGCTTTTTGTTTTCAGAGAGCCGACCGCGGCTTTCGCCCGATACTGCACGCCGCTGTGGGTGGTGTCGGAGAGTTTGAAACAAGTCAAACGAAAGACAAAAAACATTATGCAGAACCAATTTACCAAAAAGTTGGTCTTTAAGGGACTTTTACCCCGCACTCGCTGGCAGTCCAAAGAGGATGGTACGCTCTACCGCCAAAGTAGCTTCTACTTTGCCAAAGAGAACCTCGCCATCATCAACAAGGCTATGCGAGAGAACCCTGCCGCATTGGCAGAGGTGGAACGCTACGATGCGGGCGCCCTTCGCTTGGACATCTTCTGTGGCGAGCAGAGTGGCAAAGCCTATGGCCAACTAAACGAGTATGTCCCCTATGAGTATCGTCCCTGTTCGGAGATATTCGTGTGGGAGGCCAAAGATGTTGAAAAGTTTACAAGATAGGATAGATGACATACGTTATTTTGATTATTGCGCTGCTGGCCATCATCTATGGTGCCAACTGGTTTGTGGATGGTGCCGTTGGTGTGGCTCGCAAGGCGAAGATTTCCGACTTTGTGATTGGTGCCGTAATAGTTGGCATCGGCACATCCTTGCCCGAATTCATTGTGAGCCTCAAAGGTGCCTTCGATGGCAATTCCAGCGTGGCCATTGGCAACGTGGTTGGCTCCAACTGCTTCAACGTGCTTGCCATTCTGAGCCTTACGGCCGTAATCAACCCTGTGGTAATCACGCGTGAGAATAGGCGCAAGGACCTTCCTCTGTGCCTACTGTTGAGCGTTGTACTCATCCTGCTGGTGTTCAACTTCTGGGTTGGCGAAGGACGTGGCTTGAGCCGCATTGATGGTGTTGTGTTGTTGGCCATCTTTGCTTGGTTCATCTACTCCTCGCTCAAAGAGGGCAAGAACGCACCGCAGGTGGAGGAGGTTGCCGAAGCAAAGGATATGCCTCTGTGGAAGGCTTTGGTGCTGATTGCCGTGGGCCTTGCGGTGTTGATTACGGGTTGCACCCAATTTGTGGACTGCGCCATTGTGATTGCCAAACAGCTCGGTGTGAGCGATGCATTCATCAGCATCACCCTGATTGCTTGTGGCACTTCGCTGCCCGAACTTGCAGCCTCGCTGGCCGCTGCGGCAAAGAAGAACACCCAGCTCGCATTGGGCAACATTGTCGGCTCCAACATCTTCAACATCTCGCTCATCCTCGGCGCAAGTTCGCAGGTGCTCACACTCCACTCGCCCAACATTACCATTGTGGACTATGGAGTGATGACTGCGGCTGTGGTGCTCACTATGCTCCTCGGCGTCAAAGGCAAACTTTCGCGCCTCGGCGGAGCAGTGATGTTCCTCGGCTTTGTGGCCTACAACATCTACCTCTTCCACGGGCAGATGGCATAAGCGGAGCAGAGATAGAACAGACAAGTAAAAAGAGGGCGGTTGAACACAAGTCAACCGCCCTCTTCTTTATGGTAGGGGCAAAATCCCCTCCTCGTTCTTCTACTACACACCTACAAAAGGTTGCCCTTCTCGATGTCTTTGAAGTACTTGTAGGTGTTCACCTTCAACTCGCCCGCAGCAGCCTCGTCGGTGATGAGAATACCGTGGGGGTGGGTTTGAAGGCCTGTGATGGTCCAGCTGTGCGAGTAGGCACCCTCAACACCCTGCTGCACGGCACGCGCCTTCTTGGGGCCAAAGGCAAGGATGATAACCTCGGTGGCCGAAAGAATGGTGGCCACACCAACGGTGAGGGCCAACTTGGGCACCTGATTAACATCGCCGTCAAAGAAACGCGAGTTTACAAGGATGGTATCCTCGGTGAGGGTTTTGACGCGAGTGCGCGAATTCATCGACGAGAAGGGCTCGTTGAAGGCGATGTGTCCATCCTCGCCAACACCACCGAGGAAGAGGTCGATACCGCCTGCGCCCTCGATTTTCTTCTCATAGTCGGCACACTCCTTTGCCAAATCCTCGGCATTGCCATTGAGGATGTTGACATTGGCAGGGTTGATGTCTATGTGAGAGAAGAAGTTTTCCCACATAAAGGTATGGTAGCTCTGGGGGTGGTCCTCAGGCAGGCCCACATACTCGTCCATATTGAACGTGATGACATTCTTGAAACTAACCACGCCCTCCTTATTGAGGCGGATAAGCTCCTTGTAGGTGTTCAGCGGGGTGGAACCGGTAGGAAGTCCCAACACAAACGGGGTGTTGGTAACGGCAGCCTTACGGTTAATGGCCTCGGCAATGTATGCCGCAGCCCACACCGAACCTCGCTCTTGATTTTGCTCGATAATAACTCTCATAGCTCTATTTCTTTTTTATGCGCCACAGGGTGCGCTGTTTAATGCAGGTTTATGCACGTGCGCTGTTTAATGCAGAGGGAAGCCTAAAAACTAATCAACGAATAGACCGGAGCAATCTCCTCCAAGAGCTCCTTGCCGTGCAGGAAGCTCAAATCGGCAAGAAATACAAACTCCTTAACCTTCACGGGATACTCCACGCCATCTTTTGTTACGGTGAGTGCTTCGAGGTGTTTGGCCATCTCGATAGAGGTGCCGCCCGTGGCAAGGATGTCGTCAAGGATGGTTACCTCAACCACGCCATTGGTAACCAACGAGTTCTCCAAGTCGCTCTTGCGGAAGTAGAGGCTGTCCTCGCCATACTCCTTCACGATGGACACCTTTTGGAGGTCGCCCTCTTTGGCGGGCAGCTTACCACTCTTACGGAAAGTAATCAGAGTGTGGGTTTTGGAGTCGGTAACCAACAGCGGGGCAGCAAAGAGGAAACCTCGCGCCTCTGGTGCTGCGATGTTGGGGGTGGTAACGTGTTTACCGAGTTCCTCCACAATCACACTAAAAATCTGTGCGTCGCTCAACAGTGGCAACAGATCTACAAAATTTACGCCCTGCTTGGGCCAATCGGGATAGAACTTAATCAGTTTTTTTGCTTCTTCAAGCGTAATAGCGTTGTTTTTCATCACCTTATCTAATATGTATATATTCGGTCAAACACCCAAAGGTACAACAATTTGATTAAACCCACAAATTTTACTACCTTTACACCAACAATTTTACACACTCTCACTATGAAACGCATTTTTTCTGCGATTATCCTGCTGCTCCTAACCCACAATATGGCTGTGGCACAGGAAGAACGACGACTATTGACTATGGAAGAAGCCATCCTCTCGCGCGAACTCGTGCCCGAAAACATTCGCACCTCGTGGGGCACCGACTCCAAAGGGCGCACCATCTATGGCCTACTCAACAAGGAGAGTGGGCAGACCGAATGGTTTGACGTGCGCACCAACAAACCCACCGAGGCCGCACCACAAGCCGAAGTCGCACCACTGCCTCGCTACTTCACCGAGAGTAACAACCTCTATGTGGAGATTGGCGGAGTGCGCAAGGCCATAACCACCGACACCGACCCCAACATTGTCAATGGCTCCCACGTGAGCCGCAACGAGTTTGGCATCAGTGGAGGTATCTTCCCCTCGCCCGATGGACTTTCGGTGGCCTTCTACCGCAAAGACGAGAGCCGAGTGGCCGACTTCCCACTGCTCGACATCACCACCCGCACCGGTTCGCTGGTGAATATCAAGTACCCCCAAAACGGGCTCCCATCGGAGTTGGTGTCGCTCGGAATATACAACACCGCCACCGAGCAGACCGTGTGGATGCAGGTGGATGACTTCTCCGAGGAGCGTTATCTGACCAACATCACGTGGAGTCCCGACGGGGCACTCATCTACATTCAGGTACTCAACCGAGAGCAAAACGAAATGCACCTCAACGCCTATTCCGCCACCACAGGTGCCCTCGTAGAGAGGCTCTTTGTGGAGAGGGACGAGAGGTATGTGGAGCCTCTCTATCCGCTCCGTTGGTTGGACACCGAGGGCAATCGTTTCATCTACTCGACCAATGTGAGGGATGGCTATTGGAGCCTCTATCTCTATGAGCGCAACACCAAGACGGGCGAGTGGGGACATCGTCGCCTGACTCCCGTGGATGCCGACGTCAAATACGTCGCCCACGACAACCGACACATCTACTACTACTCGGCCGAGGTAAGCCCCGTAGAGCAGCACCTCTTCCAAACGAACATCAAGAGCGGCAAGATGGTAAGGCTCACCCACGAGGCCGGTTGGCACAACTGCTCCATCAGTCCCGATGGCAAGTGGTTTGTGGACAACTACTCCTCGCTCCACGTGCCCCGCATCGTAAACCTCGCCTCCACCAAAGAGGGCAAGGTGGTGCGCAACCTGCTCTCTGCACCCGACCCCACCGAGGGCTACAACTACACCCCCATAGAGCTCGGCTCCATACCGAGTGCCGATGGCCGTTGGGACAACCACTACCGACTCATCTATCCCCTCAACTTCAACCCCGAAGAGAAATATCCCGTCATTCTCTACGTCTATGGCGGCCCCCACAGCCAGATGGTTACAAACTCCTTCCACGCCAACCTGCGTCGTTGGGAGATGTTGATGGCACAGAAGGGCTACGTTGTCTTTGTGATGGACAATCGCGGAACGCTCAACCACGGAGCGGAGTATGAGAAGGCCATCCATCGTCAATGTGGCAAGTGCGAGATGGAGGACCAAATGAAGGGCATCGAGTGGTTGTGTAGCCACCCGTGGGTGGATGCCGACCGCATCGGTGTACACGGTTGGAGCTATGGCGGTTTTATGACCATCTCGCTGATGACTCACCACCCCGAGGTGTTCAAGGTGGGTGTGGCAGGTGGCCCTGTGATTGATTGGAAGTGGTATGAGGTGATGTATGGCGAGAGATATATGACCACCGAGGAGCGCAACCCCGAGGGATTTGCCGCCACATCGCTCATTGCGCAGGCCAAAAATCTCAAAGGAAAGCTCCTTATTTGTCAGGGTGCCATCGACCCTGTGGTGTTGTGGCAACACAGCCTTTCGTTTGTCAGGGAGTGCGTGGTGGAAGGCATACAGGTTGACTACTTCCCCTACCCTCGCCACGAGCACAATGTGATAGGCAAAGACCGTGTTCACCTAATGAACAAAGTTACGACCTACTTCGAGGACTATCTCCGATAGACTTCGCCACCCATCCGACAACACAAAAACCACCTCGCACTTTGGGCGAGGTGGTTTTTTGTTTGCAGGCGGACAAAAAGGATTTTAAATTGCTCCCCACCCACGCAAAAAAAGGAGCGAGTCCTCCGATGAAGAACTCGCTCGCTGAATTTTGGTGCAAAAGCACCCTCCAAAGCTATTCTAATACTCCTGTTTAGACAAGCGTACGTAGCCATTATAGCGCCACTTGGCATTCTCCTCCGATGCAGCAAACAACTCGTCTGCCTCTGCGGGGAACATCTTCTTCAACGAAGAGTAGCGAACCTCGGCTGCCAAGAAGGCTTGGAACTTGCTCCAATCGGGCTCCTTCGAGTCCAAAATGAAGGGGTTCTTGCCCTGCTCGGCCAACTCGGGGTTGTAGTGCCACAAGTGCCAGTAGCCTCACTCAACAGCCTCCTTACCAACACTCTGGGTGCGAGTCATACCGCCCTTGATACCGTGGTTGATACAGGGTGCATAGGCGATAATCAGCGAGGGACCCTTGTAGGCCTCTGCCTCACGCAACACGGTCAGCAGTTGGTTGGGGTTGGCGAGCGATACCTGAGCAACGTAAACGTAGCCATAGGTCATTGCAATAGCACCAATGTCTTTCTTGCGGATGCGCTTACCGGCCGAAGCAAACTTGGCCACAGCACCCACGGGAGTCGATTTGGACGACTGACCACCGGTGTTGGAGTAAACCTCGGTATCAACGATAAGGATGTTCACATCCTCGCCCGAAGCCAAAACGTGGTCAACACCACCGAAGCCGATATCGTAGCCCCAGCCATCACCACCGATAATCCACTGCGATTTCTTAACCAAGAGGTCCTTCTCGGCCAAAATCTCCTTGCAGGTGTCGCAACCGCAAGCCTCCATCAGAGGCACGAGGCGAGCAGCAACAGCAACGCTGGTTGCGCTATCCTTGCGGCCGTCAATCCACTCCTGCATTACGCCTTTGAGCTCCTCCGAGCAGCAAGCGCAGTTGGCAATAGCGTCTGCCATCTTTGCTGCCAGAGTGTCGCGACGTTTCTCAATGGCGGTGTACATACCCAAACCAAACTCGGCGTTGTCCTCAAAGAGCGAATTAGCCCAAGCGGGACCGTGGCCCTTGGCGTTGGTACAATATGGAGTCGAAGGTGCCGAGCCGGAGTAGATAGAGGTACAACCGGTAGCGTTGGCAACCATCATCCTATCGCCAAAGAGCTGGGTAATGGTCTTGATGTAGGGAGTCTCACCACAACCTGCGCAAGCACCCGAGAACTCAAACAGAGGCTGTGCAAACTGGTTGCCTTTGATGGTCTTGGTCTTGTCCATAACGGTATCCTTGTAGCCAACCTTCTTGTCGAGGTAAGCCCAATTCTTCTGCTGGTCAAGCTGGCTTTCGAGAGGTTTCATAACGAGTGCCTTGGTCTTGGCAGGACAGGTATCCACACAGTTGCCGCAACCGGTACAATCCAGAGGCGAGAGCTGAATACGGAACTTGTACTCTTTGGTCTGTGCCAAGCCCTGTTTGAGAGCCATACCCTCGGGAGCAGCGGCAGCCTCCTCCTCGGTCAGAAGGAAGGGACGCAATGCAGCGTGAGGACAAACCAAAGCACACTGGTTACACTGGATACAGTTGTCGGCAATCCACTCGGGTACGTTCACAGCAATACCACGTTTCTCGTAGGCTGCGGTGCCGTTGTCCCAAGTACCATCCTCGCGGCCATTGAATGCGCTCACGGGCAGAAGGTCGCCTTTTAGAGCGTTGATAGGCTCGCAGATGTTCTTCACGAAGTCGGGGGTATCGTTGCAAGTGCAAGCGCAAGCGGCCTCCTCCTCAACGAGATTAGCCCACTCGGCAGGCACTGCTACCTCCATAACCTCGCCACCCTTATCAACGGCAGCGTAGTTCATATTTACGATATCCTCACCCTTCTTGCCATAGGATTTGTAGATAGCCTTCTTCATCTCCTCAACGGCCTTCTCGAAGGGAATCACGTTTGCAATCTTGAAGAATGCCGACTGCATAATGGTATTGGTGCGGTTGCCCAGACCAATCTCGGCTGCAATCTTGGTTGCGTTGATGATATAGAAGCGAATGTTGTTCTTCGCCATATAAATCTTCATATGGGTAGGCAGGGTAGCCAAAGTCTGCTCGGCATCGTGAACGCTGTTCAGCAGGAACGAGCCACCCTTTTTAAGGCCCTTGAGCACATCGTATTTGTCTACATACGAAGGCACGTGGCAAGCCACAAAGTCGGGAGTGGTTACCAAGTAGGGCGAGCGGATGGGGCTATCGCCAAAGCGCAAGTGCGAAGAGGTGTAGCCACCCGACTTCTTCGAGTCGTAGGAGAAGTAGGCTTGGCAATACTTGTCGGTCGAACCACCGATAATCTTGATGGAGTTCTTGTTTGCACCAACGGTACCATCGGCACCCAAACCGAAGAACAGAGCCTCAAAGGTACCCTCTTTTGCCATCGAAACCTCCTCGCCAACGGGCAGCGACAGGAAAGTTACGTCATCGTTGATACCAACGGTGAACTGGTTGCGGGGCTCCTCTGCTTTGAGGTTCTCAAACACTGCCAACATCTGTGCGGGGGTGGTGTCCTTTGACGACAGACCATAGCGACCACCGATGATGAGGGGTTTGCACTCGGCAGGAATATCCTTGCAAGTTGCGAATGCCTCAACAACATCGAGGTACAAGGGGCAACCGTTTGCACCGGGCTCCTTGGTGCGGTCCAAAACGCAGATGCGCTTGGTGGTCTCGGGCAGCACAGCACCGAGGTACTTCACCGAGAAGGGACGGTAGAGGTGAACGGTAACAACGCCCACTTTCTCGCCCTGTGCCATCAGGTAATCAACACACTCCTTAACAGTCTCGGTAATCGAGCCCATAGCCACAATTACGTTCTCTGCATCCTCGGCACCATAGTAGGTGAAGGGAGCGTACTTACGACCGGTGATGGCCGAAATCTTCTCCATACACTCTGCAACCATATCGGGCACTGCATCGTAGAACTTGTTGCTTGCCTCGCGAGTCTGGAAGTAGATGTCGGGGTTCTGTGCGGTACCACGGGTTACGGGGTGCTCGGGGTTGAGTGCGCGTGCGCGGAACTCTGCCAAAGCAACCTTGTCGAACAAAGGTTCGAGGTCCTCCATCTGGATAAGCACCACTTTCTGAATCTCGTGCGAAGTGCGGAAGCCATCGAAGAAGGGCAGGAAGGGAACCCTCGAAGTGAGCGACACGATGTGGGCAACACCTGCGAGGTCCATAACCTCCTGTACCGAGCTGGTAGCCAACATAGCAAAACCGGTCTGGCGTGCTGCCATAACGTCCTGATGGTCGCCAAAGATAGAGAGCGACTGTGCAGCCAGCGCACGTGCCGACACGTGGAACACGCCGGGGAGCAACTCGCCTGCAATCTTGTACATGTTGGGAATCATCAGCAGAAGGCCCTGCGATGCGGTGAAGGTGGAGGTGAGAGCACCTGCCTGCAACGAGCCGTGAACAGCACCTGCTGCACCTGCCTCCGACTGCATCTCAACAACCTTGACGGTCTGACCGAAGATGTTTTTCTGACCATTTGCTGCCCACTCATCGACATACTCTGCCATAGTGGACGAAGGGGTGATGGGGTAAATTGCTGCCACCTCGCTGAACATATAAGCGATGTGGGCTGCTGCATAGTTACCATCACAAGTGATAAATTTCTTTTGTGCCATAAATTTTAGTTTATGATTGTTTTTGTTATATGTGTTTTGTTGTTTTTTCGCAGATTCACACTTTCCGGCTCGCAAATATAATTATTATACTCCAAAAAAACACTACCTTTGAGCGATTTTTTCGGCCATTATTTTCGCCGCTACGTTATTATTTGTCCAACATTATCAGTGTGTTACAAAAATAACAAGCCACGCAGAGCGGGTTTCGGACTGATTATAAACGGCTTACCGCAAGGGCCAACAAGTCCGACACCGTGTGCGTACACGGAAGCAAGGCGGCAAGGGTGGACGAAAAAAATAAAACAAACTTAACATTGCTTTTGCAACGATGATAGATTTCAAAGAGCACACCCTCGCCAACGGCCTCAGGGTGTTGGCCAACCGAGATGAATGTTCGGGAATGGCTGCCGTAAATGTTCTCTATGCCGTGGGTTCGGCCGACGAATCGGCCGAGCGCACGGGTTTTGCGCATCTGTTTGAGCACCTTATGTTTCGAGGCACCTCGGCCGTGCCGAGCTACGACACCCCCGTACAGGAGGTGTGTGGCGAGAACAACGCCTTCACCTCGGCTGACTACACCGATTTTTATGTTACAATGCCCAAAGAGAATTTCGAAACGGGCTTGTGGCTGGAAGCCGACCGTATGAGAGGGCTTAACATCGATGCCGAAACGCTCGAAGTGGAGAAGAGTGTTGTGATTGAGGAGTTCCGCCAACGCTACCTCAACCGCCCCTATGGGGAACAGTGGCACACGTTGCGCAGTATGGTCTATACCACAAGTCCCTATCGTTGGCCCGTCATAGGCCTCACGCCCGACCACATCCGAGAGGCATCCGTGGAGGAGGTTAGGGAGTTCTACGACCGCTTCTACATCCCCTCGGGGGCCATCCTGAGTGTGTCGGCCGACATCGAGCCGGAGAGGGTATTTGAAGCTGCCGAGAGATACTTCGGCCACCTTCCCACACTCTCTGCGCCCGTGCGTGGCAAGGTAAGTCAGGCTCCGCTCGCCGGCCCTGTGCGCAAAACCATTGAAGCCTCCGTACCTGCCGACCAAATCACCATTGCATTCCTTATGGAGAGGCGCAGCGAGAGGGGGTATTACATTTGCGATTTGCTCACAGACCTGCTTGCAGGTGGCGAGTCGGCACGCATATTCCAGCACCTTGTGAAGCAGAAACAGATATTCTCCGCCGCCAACGCCTACATCACCGGCGAGGTGGGAGAAGGGCTCCTCATCCTCACAGGCCAACTTTGTTCGGGTGTGAGTGTGGAGCAGGCCGAAGAGGCCCTCTATGAGGAGTTGCGTCTGCTCTCCGAGGAGCCTATCGGGGAGTATGAACTCCAAAAGGTGAAGAACAAGTTTGAGGCCAACATAACCTTCGGAGAGCTCAACGTTATGAACAAAGCGATGAACCTCGGCTACTATGCTATGTTGGGCAATATGTCCCTTCTGAATGGCGAGATTGACATCTACCGCTCTATCACAGCCGAGGAGATAGCCTCCTATGTTCGCAGCCACCTTGTTCCCCAACGCAGCGCAACACTCATCTATCGCAGGACCAAATAGTTAACCCACCACTTGAAAATAGACCGACAATGCAACGTCCACCCATAAACCTCACCCCCAAGCCACGAGTACCACACACCACCCTGCACACCCTCACCAACGGCACCCGACTCTACACTCTGCACAACTCCAAACAAGGAGTCGTGAGGGTTAGTTTCATCTTCCGAGCAGGCACGTCGTGGCAGAGAGTACCTTTCAGTGCTTCGGCCACAATCAACACTCTTTCGGAGGGCACAGAGCGCTTCTCGGCTCTCGAAATTGCCGAGCGACTGGACTTTGTTGGCTCCTATTTTGATGCCAACATCGACCGAGATTGGGCTGTGCTGACCTACTGTTCGCTCTCCAAGTTCGCCGCCGAGACCTTTGAGATTGCCGAGCAGGTCATCCTCCACCCCACCTTCCCCGAGAGGGAGATTGGTGTCTATTGTGCCAAGCGAAAGGAGCAACTCATCATCCAACGCAGCAAGCCCGACCACCTCTCGCGCGAACTCTTCGGGGGGAGCATCTTCGGAGCCGACCACCCCTACGGAGTAACCTCCCCTGCCGAAGCCTACGACACACTGACAAGGGGTGATATTGAGGATTTCTATCGCACCCACTACACGGCCGAGAATTGTTTTGCGGTGTTGTGTGGCGACATCACCGAGGAGCACATAGCACGCACCCAAGCCATCCTCGAACAACTGCCCCACGGCACCCTCTCCGAGCGCATCGTTCCGGCTCCAATCTCCACTCCTCGTGCGGAGTTGAAGGTGGAGGGGGCCGTACAATCGTGCCTGAAAATAGGCCTGCCGCTATTCCCCCGCACCCACCCCGATTTTATATCGATGCAGATTGTTGCGACCGCTCTGGGAGGCTACTTCGGCTCGCGACTGATGCAGAACCTCAGAGAGAAGCACGGATATACCTACGGAGCCTATGCGGCAATGATAAACCTCGACCAAAGCGGCTATTTTGTGATGAGTGCCGATGTGGCCTCCGAGTACACCGAAGCGGCTATGAACGAGATGTTGCACGAGGTGGAACGTTTCTGCTCCAAACCAATGGACGACACGGAGTTACAGATGGTCAAGAACATCATCTTTGGCGACGTGATGCGCATCTTTGACGGGCCTTTCGGAGTGGCAGACGTAACCATCGAAAACATCCAAAACGGCACCGACAACAGCTACACCGAACGATTCCTGCAACAGATTGCCAACACCCAAGCCGACACCCTGCAACAGACAGCCTCCAAACATCTCAACCCCGACAAACTAACAATTACCATTGTTGGAGAATAAAAAAACTGCTGCTGGCATCAGACGTTGTTTAGATTTGTTTGCAAACCATATTTACACCCCATTTTGTGGCTGTTTTCTCTTCCCATTTGAGGCGTATGGCGGGGGCTGTTTAACGAGAATTGGAAGGGGAAAGGGCCGTAAGAGGGGAAGGTGAAAGAGTGAAGTAACTGAATTTTAATCAGCTTCTTGGTTTTGATTGAGCTAATTATTGAAAATATATTTATATATTTGTAGCCAAATTGACATTTAACACACTTCGATACTTATGAAAAAATTCCTATTGGCAGTTACACTTGCGTTGTTCGCCTTCAATTCGTGCACACCAAACCTTGATGTACCCAAAATTGACAAGGACAACATATACTTTGGACTGACCATGAACTCGGCTATGCTCACCCACAAGGGACTTGCCGAGAGAGGCGATAATGAGAGTAGCTACGTTCTCCGTCTTGCAACCATCGACGTTAACGATATGGGCGAGGCAGCCACCACCCGTATTCTCTCGCTCGACTTGAAATTCAATATGGAGAATGGCAAGATTCCCGAAGGTGAATACAGCTTTGGCAACCTCGAACTCACCGAGGGCGCTTTCAACAACATCCTCTCCGGTTCGACCTTTGTCAATATGGAGAGTGGCGACTACACCTCCTATGCAATGTGGCTTATCGACAAGGGTAAGATAACCATCAAGCACGGCAAAGACAACACCTACCTGATGGACGTCAACTTCGAGGCAAAGAAGCTCAAAAAGGAGGCCGGTGTTACTGTGGGCAAGGCGAAAGATATCATCTGCCGCTACGAGGGTGAGGTGGACATCTGTGGTCTGCCCGAGAATTTCATCTACACCTCCTATCAGCCCTACTACGCCTATGCCATCTACTATCCCTTGAAGGACAACCAGACCTATTGGGACTTGTGTATTATGGACGAGAACTACTTCACCGTATTCTTCAATCAGATGGCAACAGGCCGAAAGGATACTTACAGTGCCTACTTTGCGGAGTACCAAATCATCTGCGACGAGAACGGTATGATTCTGCCTCAGGGACAGTTCGACCTCGACACCTATGCAACCCTCACCTCCAAGACTATGATGGCGGCTGCATTTATGAAGGTTGACATCACCGAGAGTATCATCAAAAACGAAAAGGGCGAAGAGGTTGTCTATATCAACCAAGAGGAGAGCTCCTATATGGATATGATGAGCGACGGTTTTGTGAAAATCATCTCCAAAGGTCAAGGCCTCTATGACATCACCACCGAGACCTATGGCATAAGGGGTGCCTACAAGAGCAAAGCCACCAATTGCGAAGTGCAGATTGTTCCCGGCTACACAGGTGCCGACCGTCAGAATATAGACTTCAAGTTCTCCGAAGGTATTATGTACTATATGGGCCGTGTTGACTATGGCAATGGCACATTGAGTGTTCCCTATTGGAATCTCGGACTCTATGACAACACTCGCAAGGAGATTGTTGCGCTGGGCGTCAATGTGGAGGTTGGCAACAACTTCTCCTCCGGAATTCCCTCCGGCAAGTACATTGCAAACGAGTCGGGTAGCGGCCTTACCTTAGACTTGGGCTATGAGGACCAATACGGTAATGTTTATGGCTCCTACATCATCCAAACCACCGCCGACGGTAAGGTTGTTCCTTGCGACCTCATCACCTCAGGTGTGATGGAGGTTACCAACAACGGCGACGGCACCTACAAGTTTGTCCTCGACTTGAAGGGCAACAACGCCAACTACATCAAGGGTACCTTTGAGGGTAAGCTCGACATTGTGGACAACACTAACGATGGCAGCAGCGGTGCTGTGGGTTCGGGCCTCAACGAGGCAAAGGTTGTGGGCGCCAAACGTTTCAAAAAGGTTGTGCTTCCCGATGTGCCCGTGTTGGAGAAACGCTCCTTGATTGGCAACACCAACGGCTTCTATGGCAACTACGCTACCTTTATGAAGTAGTTTGAGCCACAGACATACCACACACAAACAGAGGAGGATAACCAACATGTTATCCTCCTCTGTTTGTGTGTACCACTCGGCCTACTTCGCCGTTTCGCTAAACTCCATCAGATAGGCCTTGATGAAGGCATCGATATCGCCATCCATCACTGCATCCACCGCCGAGGTCTGGTAGCCCGTGCGGTGGTCCTTCACTCGCCTGTCGTCAAAAACATAGGAACGAATCTGCGAGCCCCACTCGATGCGTTTTTTGGTCTTTTCCAACTCATTCTGCACCGCCATACGCTTGTCCAACTCACGTTGGTAGAGTTTCGAGCGCAGGATGCGGAGTGCATTGTTACGGTTGTCGAGCTGCGAGCGTGTTTCGGTGTTCTCAATGAGGAACTCCACAACCTCGCCCGTGTCGGGGTCCTTGCCGTGGTAGCGCAGGCGCACACCCGTTTCGACCTTATTTACATTCTGACCACCTGCACCACTACTGCGGTAGGTGTCCCACTCATAGTCGGCCGGATTGATGTTTATCTCAATGGTATCGTCCACCTGCGGCGACACAAAGACCGAAGCAAAGGTTGTCTGTCGCTTGTTGTTGGCATTGAAGGGCGAGAGGCGCACCATACGATGCACACCGCTCTCGCTTTTCAGGTAGCCATAGGCATAGTCGCCCTCGAAGAGCAGGGTGGCAGATTTCACACCCACCTCCTCGCCTGCTTGCAAGTCGGCAACCCTCACCTTAAAGCCATTGCGCTCACCCCAACGGGTGTACATCCTCAACAGCATTGAGGCCCAATCGAGGCTCTCCGTACCGCCGGCACCGCTATTGATGTCCACCACGGCACCGAGTTTATCCTCCTCGCCTCGCAACATATTCTTCATTTCGAGTGCCTCGGTAGCCTCCAAAGTGCGTGCATAGAGTTGGTCCAACTCCTCCTCCGTTGCGCCACCCTCACGCACAAACTCGGCCGTTACTTCAAGGTCGTCCACCAACCCCGACAAGGATACAAAGGCATCTATCCACGCCTTGATGGAGGCCACCTTTTTGAGCTGCTTTTCAGCCTCATCCGGGCGGTCCCAAAAGTCGGGTGCGGTGGTTTTGAGCTGCTCCTCCTCGAAAGCTATACGCTTGTCGTCAATCGCCAGATAGCGATTCAGAGCATCCCTACGCACCACAAGGTCTTTTATTTGTTCTGCTGTAATCATCAGTCAAGGTCAATTCTGAATGGTGAAATCTGTAAACTGCAAAACAACTCTCTATCCTGCCACGCTACACTCAATGCCCAGCGCACGCACCCTCTCTGCAATGGCCCGTAGTTCTTCCACAGCGACCTTCTGCAAGTTGGGCGCAGGGGTGTCGCGGTCGATGGTATAGACCATCACACCACGCGGAGCAATCTGTTCAATTAGTTTCAACCACGCCGTAATCTCCTCCTCTGTAGTGTTATCGACCACCTCGCCCTCGAACTCGCCACGCAGAAACATTGTTTGCACGATACATTCTCCCCCGAAGAGCTTCATATTCTCAACCACATCGGCCACCGAGTAGTGTCCCAGAGGCTTGTCGATAAGTTGCACGGTGGCATCAAAGGCAGAGTCGAGTTTCAGGATTGGGTTGTCAACCATCTGCAAAGCCCTACGCACACTCTCACGGTGGAGCATCGTGGCGTTGGTCAGCACCGACACCTTCGCATTGGGGCAAAGCTTATCCCTCAGAGCCACTACCCTCTCCACAATCTCCTCAAAGTGGGGGTGCATTGTAGGCTCTCCGTTACCTGCAAATGTCAACACGTCCGGAGGAGTGCCATCGGCAATCATCTGTGAGAGTCTCTCCTCCAACATTCCCAACACAGCCTCCTTGTCGTTGAAGCGAGGGCGTTGTCCACCGAGCGTCCATCCACACTCACAGTAGATGCAGTTGAACGAGCAGAGTTTACAATCGGTGGGCAGGAGGTTTATTCCCAACGAAAGGCCCAGCCTACGCGAATGCACAGGGCCAAAAATCATATTATCGTAGAGAATGGTCATACCTAATGTCTGTGATATCCCAACTCGGATGAGATTGTGAATAGTTGTTTTCCGACCACGAAGGTAGCACTTTTTGATGAGGAGAGCAAATTTTGCACCTCCATTTACACATTGGCACTCCGTTTGTCGCAAATGTTCCGTGTAACAAAAACTTTACCGCTATGAACACTTTAACATTTCGCAACACTCTGCGTCTCGCTCTTGTCTGTATCGCCTTCGGGTGTTACAACCTCTTTGCTGCCGAACCGACAAAAAAGAGCAAACCCGACAACACTCCAACCTCCGACGTTGATTTGGAGCGCTATCAGGGACGTTGGTACGAACTTGTACGCAAGCCACACACTTTCGAAAAAGGTATGAGCCACGTGGTGGCCACCTACACCTTGCGCCCCGACGGGAAAATCGACGTTGTCAACGAGGGTATCAAAAAGGGTAAGCCCAAAAGAGCCACCGGCAAGGCGCGCACTACCGACACCCCCGGACAGTTGATGGTAACCTTTTTCATCTTCCCCGGTGAGTACAACATTCTCGAAGTGGGCCCCGATTACTCCTATTCGGTGGTGGGTGGCGGTAGCCCCAAGTATCTGTGGGTTCTCTCCCGCACCCCTTCGCTACCACAGGAGACAATGGACGGCATCTTCGCTCGTTTGCGCGAGCGTGGCTATGACCTCTCGGACATCATTCTCGTAGAGCAAAATTAGTGGCCGGAGGGAGGGGCAACTACTCTTCCGCCTCATACCCCAACGCCACAAGGAGTTCGTTCCAATTGTCGGGCAGTTCGATTTTCACCGACACATATCCTCCGCCGGGCATTGTCTGTATTTTGTTGCGTGCGCCATCGCCCGTAACCAGAAATGCGGTCATTCCCGGCTTCATTGTGGCCACAGTGTTGACGCTGCTCTGGTTGGTTTCGTACCACACGGGAGGTGCGGTGGAGGTTGCCCCCTCGGTGCGTGCCAGATGGGCCTCATACTGCTTGTAGGTGTGTTTACCGCCATCCTTACGGCTTCCCGGATTGGCGAAATAGTTGGCAAACGCTCTCTCTCTGAGCGGGCGTCTTGACCTGCGAATGAGTAGTTTTTCGAGCTTCGCAAGGTCATATTTGGAGGCCAATATTTGGGCCACGGGCTCGGTGATGAGTATGGTACGGAAAGTGAACTGCTTACCGCTACCGAGCGCAAACTGTCCCCTCTCGGATATGTCCCACGCCAGCAAATCCACAATCCTATCGGGGTTGGTGGTCGAGGGAGCCATATTGTTGCCCCACAGCAGGGTGGAGCCGAGGGTTACAACATTATCCTCTGCGTCAAAACCTTTGCGGACGTGATAGGGTTCCCAACCAACCCTGCGACAGGCCTCTTCGTCCTCCACCAGACACCACGGCATAGGGTAGCCGAAAGTGCCCATACGGTCCTTCTTGACATAGTAGCCACACAGATTCATCAGTGCGAGATTCAAATAGCGACCTATGGCCACATTTGCCGCCTCGTTGATTTGTCCCTGTCCACAGTCTATGCCCAACCGACGAGCCAATGGCCCATTGAGCCAGCAGTAGGGGGCCCAAGCGTGGGTGCTGGCAAGAGTGCGACGGAAGCTACCGTCCCCGAGGCCCTTGGTGAGAGCTACGACTATGGGCATATGTTCGGGTTTGCAGCCCGCCATTACGGCATTCACAGCAACGTGCCAAGCGGTGGTATTGCGGTGTGCTATGGGCAGGACGGCCATCGTTTCGTTCCACTTGTAGGGCGTATATCGCAGGTAGTCCTCCACCACATCGAAGGTGGGAGGAACAATGGGGAGGCCATCGGTCCAATTCTGCTCGGCAAAATATTCGTTCACCTCCTGATAGGTACCATAGAATACATCGTTGCGGATGTCGCCACGAGAGGAACTATCCGAAGCGGCAATCTCCTCCTCGGTAATGGGTTCTGTGAGTCCCCTGACAATCTGTGGCCAAAGGATTGTGCGCACCTTCTCACGGATGACCTCCTCGGCATCGGAGGCAAAGGCACCCGGATACTCGGCCACACGCAGCACTCGCAAGCCATTGTTGAGTGCGGTGTAGTGTGCCTGCTCCGTAAAACCGGGCCCTGCAATCATCACAGATGGCACACCCTCCACCTCGGCAGCAATACACGACCCCACCTCTTTGGGAGTGCACAGTCCGCAACCGCCATTGCCCGAAATCACAGCATCAATCCTCAACTCTCGGAGTTTGCGCTTAAACCTATCGCACAACTCCCTCTTCACCCCCGGTGCGGGATAGGGCCCTGCATAGCCCACCTCGTCGAGGAGAAAAACCTCGGCTGTGGGATGGTGTTGTTTGATGAGAGCATTTATTTCGGGATGGGTGATGCCTGTCATAAAGCTAATCCCCACAACGGCAATCCTCTTGCCGTCAAGCGTACCCAATCGGGGTGCCTGCACTATGGGCTCCACCGTGGCGTGGCCCACAGGCGACACCACTGCATAGCCCACAATGGGCTTCTCCTGCCCTGCAACGGCAGTGGAGGCTGCCGACTCGGATGGTTGTGA
>JAZNNC010000005.1:0-32775 GCA_045580045.1 Tidjanibacter sp. | reverse complement strand
ACAAGGAGATTCCCTACTCGGTGGAGATTGTCATTGAGGAGTACAAGGAGGAACCCACCATCGACCGCATCAGTGCCATAATCTACGTTGCAAGGGATTCGCAGAAGGGCATCATCATCGGGCACCGAGGCGAGATGCTCAAAAAGGTAGGTACGGCGGCCCGTTTGGAGTTGGAGAAGTTCTTGGGCAAGAAGGTCTTTTTGCAGCTCCATGTGAAAGTTGACGAGGGTTGGCGCAACAGCACCCGCCAACTCAAACGCTTTGGGTATATCGAGTAAGGACCGAGTCAAAACAGAGCAAAATAGTCTGAAAGGATGTCGTAAATTTGTTTTTACGGCATTTTTTCTTTATATTGCATTCGACAGAAGTACTTATCACATAAATCACCTTACCCGCCATGAAACGATTTGCCTTACTTTTGACACTTATCCTTGGTCTCCACACCCTATCTTCGGCACAAGAGATTGACAAACACAACTTCGAAGGAGGCGTGAGCATCATATCCTACACCACATTATTCGCTATTGTTGACGGTTTAGGAACTCATTACGACGGCAAAGGCCTATATTTTGAGTATCGCTACAACGTTACCGACTATATCGACTTCGGCGGCAAACTCTACTATCAATATAGCACCGGACGCTCGGCTCCAACAGGAACGCCTATTTCGAAAATCACATACAACCAGATTGGTATAAAGGGGTTTGCCGACCTAAACATTCTCCCCGGCAAGAAAGTATGTCCTTATGTTGGTGTGAGCATTGGCGGAACCAACAACATTACCAATGGTAGGAATCGTTTTCTTGGTACCATCAGTCCGAGGATAGGCGTAGAGGTGTGGCGTATCCGTGCGGCCATCGAGTTAGACTATCTATACGAGCCTAACTATGGCATTAAGCACGAGAAACAGCTCTCTCTAAACATAGGTTTTGTATTCTAAAACAAGACCTTCAACGGCCGACGGCCCCAAAAGAAAACGGAGCAGACTTTTCTGCTCCGTTTCTTTATCCATACCCTGCGCTATGTTGAGCACGGCACACACTTATTAAACACGGCCCTCGCTTGTTGCGCCCACACTTGTTGAGCACGGCCTGCCCTTTTCTGTGCCCCTACTTGTTGAGTACGGCCCAGAGTGCATCTTTCAGTTCGGTGATGCCCTGCATTGCCACCGACGAGATAAAGTAGGCCGGGATACCATCGGGCAACTCCGTGCGCAGATGTTCGATTATCTCCTCGTCCACCATATCGCACTTGGTGATGGCCAACAGTCGCTCCTTATCGAGCAGTTCGGGGTTGTATTGCCTCAACTCGCCCAGCAAAATCTCATAGTCCTTGGCGATGTTATCCGAGTCGGCAGGCACCATAAAGAGCAGCACCGAGTTGCGCTCGATGTGTCGGAGGAACCTTGTGCCGATACCCCTACCTTCGTGTGCACCCTCAATAATGCCGGGAATGTCGGCCATCACAAACGAGTGTCCGTCCCTCACCTCCACAATGCCGAGGTTGGGTTCGAGGGTGGTGAAGGCGTAGTTTGCAATCTTCGGTTTGGCAGCCGACACCACCGAGAGCAGCGTTGACTTGCCCGCATTGGGGAAGCCCACCAAACCCACGTCGGCCAATACTTTGAGTTCCAAGATGAAGGCACCCTCTTGTCCCTCCTCGCCGGGTTGTGCATAGCGTGGAGCCTGATTTGTGGCGGTCTTGAAGTGCCAATTACCCAAGCCGCCACGCCCTCCTTTGAGCAACACAACCTCCTCGCCGTGGGCGGTAACCTCACCCACGACCTCGCCCGTCTCGGCATTGCGAGCCACCGTACCGAGGGGTACCTCTATAATCTGGTCGGCGGCACTCTTGCCCGACATACGGGAGCCACCTCCCGACTCGCCATTCTGGGCAAAGACGTGGCGGGCATATTTGAGGTGTATGAGGGTCCAATATTGGCTGTTACCCCTCAGGATAACACTACCACCGCTACCGCCATCGCCACCATCGGGGCCACCATAGGCAACAAATTTCTCCCTACGGAAGTGGGCACTGCCGCTACCGCCCGCACCCGAGCGGCAAAATATCTTCACATAATCGACAAAGTTCGACATAACCTTCTCTCTATTTTATATAATAGGTATCTATTTCTCACAAAATCGCCACAAAGATAGCGTTTTTTCTTCGAGCCGCAAAACCCGACTTATGCAGGAGTAACCCGAAGGTTGATAGCAATATATTTGCGACGCTGTGATGGTTGATTATGCGGCAGTGCGATGCTGCGGTTAGTGGTACTCCTCGCCTGCCAACACCCTGTCGGGACTATCCACGAGTAGTTGGTAGTCGTCGTGGAAGTAGCCCGCAATGCCGACCACAGAACAAGGGCCTGCGGGTAGGAGCATATCGTAGAAATCGGAGCGACCGGAGGCCCTTACCGCAAGGGTGTCGGCAGGCTCCTTTGAGGTGGCATCCACCAGATGGCGGGTTAGGGCCACGCCCTCGTCGGCCAGACTATCGCCGGCCTCTACAAAGCGCACACCATCGAGGCGTACGAGGGTGCTGATGTGTTCGGGCCCAATGGCTCCTATCTCAACACTCTCGGCTTTGGGCTCTCTGCCCACACCACAATATTCCACTATCGAGCACCACAGACTCCACTCAATGGGCGAGGTTTCGTAGCCGTCGCCATCGGGTTCATCGCCAACCCTTACGGAGTGGCCGTAGCTACCGATGGTCAATCCACAGCAGTTGATGCGCAGACTATCACCAACGGAGTATATCTCATAGAGTCGGGCCTTGTCGATGCTGAACACAACACCTCCCGTGGTGTCTTGCAGGATGAGTTGGTGGTAGAGTTCGCCATAGCGGTCTGTTCCGACCACCACGCCCTCGACTACCACCTGCTCGGTGATTTTTATGGGTGTGCCTCGGTAGAGCGATTTGAGCGCCCTGATGGAGAGCGTCTCTTCGGTGCCTTCTGCGCCCGAAGAGCACCCGCACAGCAGCGCAACAAGAACCACTGTGGCAAAACTACTGATGCTCGATGTCCTCATAGGTGCGTGGTTTAAGAATAAACATATCGGCTCCGAATTGGCGGTCGCGGTAGAGGATACCACTGATGTCCACATCCTCCACAGGGAGTGGTTTGGTGGCAAAGTCGGCATAGCGACTTGTACACACCGCCAGCGAGTCGCCGGTGGGGGAACGAAATAGTCGGTAGGAGGTGGAAGAATATGGATTGGAGCCCCAATCGCTCTCGTTGCCCACATAGCGGAGCCCCTCAACCCTCACAAGTCGTCCGCACATCTTCTCGGGGAGCGTGTCGAGGAGCACCCTCTGCGGCTCCACCTGCTCTCCGGCACCAACCACCACAACGCACCTATCGACCACGGCCGGAACGCCGAGTGGCTCCACACGATAGTCGCTCCACGAGGCAATCGTGCGCCCCATCTGCACCACTCCGTCCACACTCATCACAGCCAAGCCCTCGGCCCTGACCGCCACACGAGTACCAACGGGATAGGAGTTGTGCAAATCGTAGAGCCCGATGTGTAACTCCACTGCTGCGCTCTCGTCCTCGAAGAGGATTGATTGGTAGAAATTGCCACTCTTGTCGTTGGCCGTAACCACACCACCGAATACAACACCCTGCGGAATGGGCACCTGTTTCGTTGCACACTCCACCGCCAACGAGAGCGGCGCATTGGCCCTCACCTCGGGCCATACATCGCTTGGTATGGGTGGGTTTGTGTAACTACACGCCCAGCCCGACAGCGTCATAAGAAGAGTGATGACAATATTTCGGAGCCTAAAATTCATAGCTTATGGTGAGGTAGGTGTTGCGAGGGTAGGAGTATTGGTATTTACTCGGGTGGGGTGTGTATCCGAGCGCATACTCTTTTTCGGTAACAAAGAGTCGGGAGGGTTGGTAGCCGTCATATTTCACACTGCTACCCAACAGATTGCGCACCGACAGGGATACACCCACACGCCCCATACGGCGGTAGAGGGTGGCCGAAAGATTGGGTGCTGTGCCGAGCGAAGGTTGTGAGGTGAGTGCCGTGCGCTCCTCGGGCGAGAGGTTGCGCTCCAAGAGGTAGTCGGAACAGAATAGCAACGAAGGCTCCATTCTGCGCCCTGCGACAAGCGCCCCTTCGAGGCTTACCATCCACCCACGACCGGGCCTCCACGTGGTCTTGACCACTGCCAACACCGTTGGTGAGGAGTGGGAGGAAAGACCTTTGAGTCGCAGGGGTGTCTGCTTCACTATGGCCCTGCCGGTGTCGCTCTCCACAATGTCGGCAATGCCGTCGGACACATAACGCCACGAGCCCACCGAGAGTGCTCCCTCAACACTCCATACGGAGGAAGGATACCATCCCGCATCGGCCTCCACACCCATACGCAAACTCCTCATCCTGCCTGCCAAAAGTGCCGAGTAGGTGTCGTTGAGGTCGTTCCAAAAGCTCTCCACACGGCTTTCGTCCTGAGTGTAGTTGGCCCAAAGGGTGGCCGAGAGTTTCACTCTCCCCTTGCGCCATTCACCCCTGATGTCGGCACCATAATTTCCCTCCGGTTGGGCATAGGGGTTGATGGTGGCGCACTCTTTGGGTGAGGCTATGATGTTGCTGTGGTGGGGCATACGTAGCGAGCCGTGGAGCGAGGCTCCAACGTCGCCACGGGTGCCCAAACGGTAGTTCCAAGTGGTTTTGAGGGCTGCGGAGGAGATGTTACGCAGGCGAATGTCGTTCTCTGTGAGAGGAGTGCTATAATGCAGTAGTTTGTTTCCGAGTGAGCCTCCAACCGATATTGTTCCGTAGTCGCCCGACGTGGACCAAGACTCATAGAGTTCGGCCTCAAAACACTCCATCGTGTAGTCATACATATCGAAACCCTCGGAGATGTACTCCCCTCCGAGAAGGTCATTTGGTGTGTTGTGCAGGCGTTGAGTGTGGTAGCCGAGTGTCAGTCCGCCAAAGAGTCCTTCGACCATCACCACATTGCCGTCGAGCCTACGCCTACCACCCTCGCCACCAGAGATGTTAACCTCGGCCGACAGAATGTCTGTGATATCGTCCATCATAGCATACACCGCACCTCTTTGAGATAGGCGGTTGATGTTGTAGAGTCGGTTCCAACCAATCTGGGTGTAGTTGCTATCCCGTCGTCGCCACACACCTTCGGCCTCCAATGCCAGCGAGGAGTCGTTGTAGCCACTCGGTAGGTAGCCATACCAATCGGGTAGCGGATTGGCAGCATCGTTCCAATCGAGCGCCGAGCGACTTTTGCGTCCTGCTCTCACAAGTGCCGACACACTCGCACCAACAATGCCGAACTCGTCCTCCAACGACCACTCACCATACAAAATAGGTATCACTTCGCGCCTCACATTAGACGAGCGCACCCGACCTTGTTGGTAGCCCCACGAGGAGTTGTAGAGTCGGTCGGTGGCAAGTCCAAAGACCTCCTCTGTGTTCCAACTGCGTGCCGAGCGTTCCAATGGCGCGAGTCCAAAGGCAATCACCAAGCGGCCACACATATCCCCATAGATGCTCTGCCATTGGCCCACGCTCCTCTCGGCTGCCATCCACAGATGGGCCTGACGCGAAAAGATACCCTCGATGTGGGCATCACGACCTCCTCTTACACCAAGCGAAAGGGAGTAGTGCCACTCGTCGGTGAGGTGGCCTACGGCGGAGTAGTTTGCGCCAAGTCGATAGTTGCGCTCGGCATAGTTCAGTTTTATGGTGCGGGACTCTTTCAGCAGCGACAGCGAAGGGTTGAACCACTCGCCCCTGAGGTCGGCTCCGTGAAGGGTTTGTGTGGTGTAGAGGTCCACTCCTCCGCTTGTGGGTACACGTCGCAGGAGCGAGAGAAGGTTGTAGTCGGTCCACTTGTCGAGTGGCGAAGCGATGTTGTGGGCTCCGAGCCTTACGACCTCGCTGTCGTACATCTCGCCGCGACGAGAGTAGGCAACGTGGAAGAGGCCATAGCGCACAAGTCGCTCGAAGATGGGTTGTCGGGATGTGGTGCGATAGTAGAGAGTTGTGTCGGCCGAGAGGTCCAACAGCTCTTCAAAGAGTCCCTGTGGGTTCTCCTCGTAGTATTTGTCGCTCAACATTTGCGCCTGCACATACCCATAGGGCAGGAGTAGTAAAAATGTTATGAGCAGTAGTTTACGCACGATAGGAAGTTTTATTGATGTTGCAGGGCCGTTACTCACGTTTCATTAGCAACTCTGTGTTGACACCTTTGGTGGTGATAATCATCAGCACACATCGCACAACGATAAATCCCGTGTAGGCAAGCCACAAGGCCACGTTGCCCAGCGTACCCTCCAACGAGAAGAATATCACAAAGTAGCCCACCAGCGACCAGAATGTCGTATTGCGCATAATGCGTGTTTTGGTTGCTCCAATCAGGATGCCGTCAATCAAAAAAGGCACAAAACTCAGCAGAGGAACGCTCACTATCCACACCACATACTCCTCCGCACAGGCAAGTATCGTGGGGCTCTTGGAGAAGAGGCCCAGCAGAGGTTCCCACCACAGCAGATAGACCCCCACGAAAAGCACCGCAACACCTGCACTCCACGCCAACAGGTGGCGGATGCAACGGGTGAGTTGCTCCTTGTTTTGCTCGCCGATGAAGCGGCCCGTGAGTGCCTCGGCTGCATAGCAGAAACCGTCGAGCATATAACTGAACAACATAAAGAGTTGCAGCAGTAGCTCGTTGGTGGCCAATATGGTGTCGCCAAACCTTGCCGAGAAGGCCGTGAAGCAGGTATAGACCACACACACGCACAGCGTGCGCAGAAAGGCATCCGAGTTGATGCGCAGAAACCTCACAAGAGGCTTCATACGAAAACACTCCCTCAGGTCTATCTCACGCACATAGGCCCTATATTTCACCGCCAACACAATCAACGATAAGAACAGCGAGGTGTATTGTGCCACCACCGTACCCCACGCAATGCCAACCACTCCCATATCTAACCCTATGGCAAACCACACAGAGCAGGCAATGTTGACAATGTTGTTGATGATGGTAATGACCATCGGAGTAGTGGAGTCCTGCATACCGATAAACCACCCGTGCAAGGCAAACATACCAACAGCCGCAGGTGCAGCCCAAATGCGTGCAAAGAAATAGTCCCCCGCAAAGACCATAGCCCCAGGAGAACCCTGCATAATCTTCAAGGCCAGCGTTCCAATAGGGCGGTTGAAGAGCAACAACAGCAGTGTGATAGCCCCCGCAGCGGTTAGCGAGCGTCCCAAAATGTTGGCCACCTCCCTCTTGTCGCCTGCGCCATAGGCTTGGGCCGTAAGGCCGCTGGTACCCATCCTCAGAAATGCAAAATTCCAATAGATGAAACTGAAAATGGCCGTACCAATGGCCAAGCCACCAATGGTGCTATCTCCGCCACCCAAGCGGCCCGCAATGGCGATGTCAATCATTCCCAGCAGAGGTATGGTTATGTTGCTGATGATGTTGGGCACCGCAAGGTGTAATATCTCTTTGTTCATTGCTCGCATTGTCGGAGTGGAAGTGTGTCTGTGTTGTTGGATATGACTATGATGGTTATTGTTGAAAAATTCGCAACTCTTTGGGCATTAGGCTGTTGGTGCGCGGGCCTATGCGCTTGGTGTAGCCAATGGGCGCACCCTCAAAGAGGAGCAGATTGAGTCCGTCGGCAAGCTCGCCCACACAACCCAACTCCTCCCTGCGGAAGTAGTGGATGGCATCTTCGAGCGATAGTTCCACCATAGGGGTTGCCGAGGTGCTCACAATGGTCGAGAGTGACAGAGCGTGGTCGGGCTTGAACTTCTTACCGAAGAGTTGCCCCACACGCACTCCCGAATAGATTGCGCTCATCTGTTCACACACCATCCTCACGTCGTCCCAATGGGCCTGCGGGTAGGCGTAGATGTTCTCGCCAATGGTGGCAAGGTGTACTTTTGCTTGTTTGTCGATAAACCTTCCCACCGCCGCCGCAGTCTGTTTATCAACCCCTTCGAAGGGGCTTTTGCGAGCTTTTGGGGGACGGCTCTTTCCTCCTCCTTCGCCACCCTTGCGCACCACGGCTGCAAACAAACCTTCGCCTGTGGTGCGATGGGGGTAGAAGTGGAAACATTCGGCCACATTGCCTGCTGCGGTGCGTACCACACCCCACTCTTCGGGGCAACGGATGTCAACGTGTTCGCACTCAAACTCCTCACACAGCCAAGCCATATTATCCTCGTTCTCGGTGCGGTTGAAGGTGCAGGTCGAGTAGATGAATATACCTCCCTCTCGCAGTGCCTTCCAAGCGTCGGCCATAATGCGTCTTTGTCGTGCGGCACAGAGCCTCACATTGTCGGGGCTCCACTCCTCCCTTGCCTCCTCGCTCTTGCGGAACATACCCTCACCCGAGCAGGGAGCATCCAC
This sequence comes from Tidjanibacter sp., assembly GCA_045580045.1. Classification (GTDB taxonomy): domain Bacteria; phylum Bacteroidota; class Bacteroidia; order Bacteroidales; family Rikenellaceae; genus Tidjanibacter. The sequence continues at coordinate 24,366 of JAZNNC010000005.1, read as the reverse complement.
AGCCACCACATCAAACCAACCCTCCAACGAGCCGAAGTGCGAGGGGTCGTTGCTCGTAACAACCGTGTTACCCACGCCCCACCTCATCATATTGTCGGCCAAAATGGAGGCTCTTGTGCGTATGACCTCGTTGGCTACCACCACACCCTTTTCGCCCACAATGGAACTGTAAAGCGTTGTCTTACCTCCCGGTGCGGCGCACATATCCAACACCCTTATACCCTGTGGAATATCACCCTCCAAAGCCTCCCTCAGAAGGTGTCCCGTAAACATAGAGGCGGCCTCTTGCACATAGTATCTGCCGGCCTGAAAGTGTGGGTCTATCGTAAAGCGTGGCCTCTCAGGAAGATAGCGTCCCCACTTACACCACTCAACTATCTCTCCGGTGGGTGGCGTGGAGAATGCTTTGTGGGGATTGAGGCGCACGGAGGTAGGCTGGGGTTTGTTCATAAGTGCATCCACAAGTAGGGCGGCCTCGTGGTCGCCCAACTCGGCACGCATCTGTGCCACAAAGTCGCTATGGAGTTCAACAGACAAAATAAATCCAATTTGCTAATTCTCAATCACCTTGCATATATCTCCTCCACCTGACGGATGATCTCTTTCAGCACGTCGGGGTTGCTCACAAAGTCCACCTCGTCGATGTTCACCGTGAGTAACTTACCCTTGTAGCCCGAAATCCACTCGTTGTAGCGGTTGTTGAGTCTTTCGAGATATTCGAGGTCGATATTTTTCTCATACTCCCTGCCGCGTTTGAGAATCTGGCGCACAAGGGTAGGAACGCTCGCTTTGAGGTAGATGAGCACATCGGGTGCGGGTACAAGGTCGGTGGCGAGGTTGAAAATCTTCATATAGGTACCATAGTCCCTCGAACTCATCAGGCCCATCTGGTGGAGGTTGCCGGCAAAGATGTGGGCATCCTCGTGGATGGTGCGGTCCTGAATGACGTGGCCGGTGCTCTCGCCGAGCATCTGCAACGTCTGGTTGATGCGGCTGCCGAGGAAGTACATCTGGAAGTTGAACGACCAGCGGTTCATATCCTCATAGAAGTCCGAAATGTAGGGATTGTCGATATCCTCATAGTAGGCCTTTGCGCCGTAGTGGGCCGAAAGCCTCTCGGTGAGCGAAGTCTTACCACTACCGATATTTCCTGCTATTGCAATATACATATTTTTATATAGTTGTCCGATTAATGATTATTGGTTATTCTCGATGGCGAAGGCTTTGAGTCGCTCCACATAGGCTCGCTCGTTGCTCAGGCGAGGTATCTTAATCTGTCCGCCAACACGTCCGTCTTTGCGCAACAGTCCCTCAAACGTACCCTCCGGTACAACCGTAACGATGGGTTTGCGTAGAGCAAAGTTGTTCCTACGCTTGCCTGCATAGTCGGAATTCTCCGCGATAAGAGTCTGGTCCAACGCATCGGCAAAGGCCTCCAAATCCTCGGGAGCCTTGCGGAAACTAACCACCCACTCGTGTGCTCCCTGCTGTGAACCCTCGAAGGCACCCATAAATACCGGAGCCATTGTGAACTCCTCAATCTCGGCACCCGTAGCCTTGCAAGCACCCTCAATGGCCTTCTCTGCATCGTCAATGATGACCTCCTCGCCAAAGGCGTTCACGTGGAGTTTGGTGCGGCCCGTGAAGCGGAACTTGTAAGGGGTGGCCTGTGTGAAGCGGATGGTGTCGCCAATCATATAGCGCCACAAACCGTTGCTCGTGGTGATAATCACAGCATAGTTCTTACCAACCTCCACACCCTCAATGGGCACAATGTAGTTGGCATCGTCAAGGTGGTCGGTGGGCCAGAACTCATAGAAGCACTTGTAGTCCAACATCAGCAACATCTCGTCGGTGTAGCACTCCTCGGCCACACCAAAGAAACCCTCCGAGGCGTTGTAGGTCTCCATATAGCGCATCTTCTCCGAGGGGAACATCTTGTCGAACTGTGCACGGTAGGCCTTGAAGCTGGTACCTCCGTGTATGAAAAGTTCCATATTGGGCCACACCTCCAACATATTCTGCTTGCCGGTGTATTTGAGGATGCGCTCCAACATAATCAGGTTCCACGAGGGTACGCCCGAAAAAGTCCTCACATCGTGCTTCATAGCCTCCTCGCAAATGCGTGCCACCTTCTCGTCAAAGTCGGGCAGCAGTGCAATCTCCTTGCGGGGCACACGGAAGTTCATCGCAATGCGCGGCGTGTTGTCCATCATCGCACCGCTCACATCACTCAACGGAATACCTCCCTCCATACCCCTGCGGTTGCTACCACCGAGGGTGAGAGTCTTGCCCGCAAAGGCTTGGCTGTCGGGATAGAGGTGGGTGTAGATGGCGGCCACATCCTTCGGGCCCCTCATATGGCTACCTTTGATACCCTCTTTGGTCACGGGGATGTACTTGCTGTGTCCGGCAGTGGTACCCGAACTCTGTGCGAGGTAGGCGATTTTGCCCGGCCAAATGACCTTCTTCTCACCGGCCCTCACCCTGTTGATGTACTTCTCAAAGTCGGGATACTCCATCACGGGCACTCTCTTGCGGAACTCCGAGTAGGGGAGTCCCTTCACCACCCCGAGTTCTTTGCCGAGTGCGGTCTGGCTGCACGCCTTGATGAGTTGTTCATACTGTTTGTGCTGCACCTCTACGGGGTGTTTCTTGAAATGCTCAATCTGCCTTATGCGCGGGGCAAAGTAGATTTGCATCAGTTTGGGTATTAGAGACATTGTTTTATATTTTTTTGTGTATTCTTTTTATTACAGCCGTTAGCCTTAATTGAAGAACTTACCGACCTTGCTGATGGCCGAAGGAAGCGAAAAGACAACCACTCGGTCGTAGGCGTTAATCTGCGTCTGGCCATTGACAAGGAACACATTCTCGCCCCTCACAACGCCTCCAATGGTGGCATCGCTCGGGAAACCAAGCTCGGCCACGGTCTGTTTGGTGGCAGGTGAGTTGGGCTTGACGATAAATTCGAGCACCTCGGCCTCCGAACCCGTCAGGCACTTGATGGCCTGCACGTCGGTATTCATCGTGAAGCGGAAGATGTTGCTCGCCGTAACCTGCTTTTTGTTGATGATGGTGTCGATGCCGATGCTCTCGGCGAGGTTGATGTAGTTGAGATTCTCCACCTCGGCAATAACCTTCTTGACACCCATCTTCTTGGCCAGCATAGCCGTTAGAATGTTGGTCTCGCTACGGCCCGTTACGGCAATGAAGGCATCCATATTGCTGATACCCTCCTCAATCATCGCCTCTATATCTCGGCCGTCCTCGTGGATGATGAGTGTCTTGTCCAGCAACTCGGCCAAGCGGTAGGCTTTCTCGCCGTTGTACTCGATGAGTTTTACGTTGAGTTTGTTTTGCAAGTCGAGCGCAATGCGCACACCCACACGACTACCTCCCAAAATCATCACATTCTCCACCTCAATATCCTCGTCGCCACCCATAGCAATAAGTTTCTCGATGTTGGCTCTGTTGGCAATCACATATATCGTGTCGCCCACCTTGAACACATCGTCGCCGTGGGGGATGATGGTTTGCTCGTCGCGTGCGATGGCTACCGTGCGGAACGCAATGCCCACATTCTCCTCCGTAAGGTCCGACAACCTACGGCCTGCAAAGGTGGAGTCGGGCTCAATCTTAAATACCGAAAGGGCCAACTTACCACCCGAAAAGTCAACATACTCGGTGGCCGAAGAGTGGCCCAGCAGGTTGACCACCTCTTGGGCGGTAATCTTCTCGGGGTAGAAGAGGTAGTCGATACCTATGTCGATGAAAACCTCTTTGTTGTTGGCTTCGAGGTACTCGTTGTTGTCGATACGTGCGATGGTCTTGCGGGCGCCGAGTTGTTTGGCCAGCATAGCCGAGATGATGTTGGGGCTCTCCTCGTGATTTACGGCAATGAAGAGGTCGGCCTTCCTCACGGAGGCTTTTTTGAGCGTCGCAAAGGTGGTGCAATCGCCCTCCACCGTTACCACATCCGTAGTGCCGGCCACATCTTCAAGCAGTTTGGCATCGTTGTCGATGACGGTGATGTCGTGGTTGCCTTCGCCCAACATTCGGGCCAAGTGGCTACCAACTTCTCCTGCTCCTGCAATGACTATACGCATATCTCACTATTTATTGTCGGTTGATAAAATTCGCAGCCTTTGGAAGTGTTTTTGCCACACAAAGGCGCATATATCGCACAAATTTACTACTTTTGTACTAAATAATGTAACTTTTAGGAAAGAAAAATGAATACAATAGTGGTAGTAGTTGTTGCAAGTCTTCTCATTGTGGGCTTTTTTATGTTGGCTTTGTCGCTCACGCGCATCTTCAAGGGACACGATATTCAGTCGGAAATATCGACCAATCCCCATATGAAAGAGCGCGGTATCAAGTGTGCTATGCAGCAGGAACGCGAGGCTCAATTGGAAGCTATGGGCTTGGAAGGGTGCGACACCAATCCCGACTGCAATGGTGAGTGTGGGGCTTGTGGCGCAATAAAAAACACATCTAATTGACGATTTTGTCGTTGCACTACAAAAGCGGAGTTCCTCATTTACTTTAAGTAAACTGCGGACTCCGCTTTTTTGTACGCATAGAACTCGCCTAATTATATGTGTTTTTTGTCGACCGTCAACCGTCGACCGTCAACATACCCCTCCGGTGTTGCACACCACCTCCTGCTCGGCGAGGCCGCCGAGCGCAATTTCGACCACCCCTCCCATCCTCCCCTGAGTCAGGGGAGGTGGCCGAAGGTCGGAGGGGTATGTGAGGGCAGAAATAGCAGGGCAGAATTGAAAATTGAAAAAAGATACCCAAGGGCAAGAAAGGGCAAGAAAGGGTAGAAAGGGCACCAAAGAGCAGAAAGAGCAGAAAGAGCAGAGTGGATAGCAAAGAACAGAGAGAGCACAAAAAGGCAGAGAGAGTACCAAAAAGAGTTTACAAAATAGTTGATGGTTGACACCGAAAAAAAGTAAAGGGCCCCGAATTTCGGAGCCCTTCTCTTTTGTTGAGTTCTTCTACGCCTACTCGCTGATGGGAGTTACGTTTACAAACGATTTGCCGTTTGCTTTCTTGTGGAAGCTTACGGTACCATCTACCAATGCAAACAAAGTGTGGTCTTTACCCATACCTACGTTCTCACCGGGATTGTGAACAGTACCCCTCTGACGGACGAGAATGTTGCCAGCTTTTGCAAACTCACCGCCGAACAACTTAACGCCGAGTCGTTTGCTCTCCGACTCACGGCCGTACTTTGAACTACCTACACCTTTCTTGTGTGCCATTGTCTGTGAATTTTAAGTTATGCAACAATAATGTCCTCTACTACTACCTGGGTCAGATACTGACGGTGGCCGTTCAGTTTCTGGTAACCTTTACGACGTTTCTTCTTGAAAACAAGAACCTTGTCGTCCCTCAGGTGACGAAGAACTTTTGCTTTTACAGAGGCACCTTCTACAACAGGTGTGCCTACCAAAACCTGACCGTCGTTGTCTACCAGCAGGACTTTGTCGAAGCTCACCGAGGCATCTACATCCTCGTGAAGACGGTTTACGTAGAGCTTCCTACCTTTCTCAGCCTTAAACTGTTGGCCTGCGATTTCTACTATTACGTACATAGTTTTAATAAATGATTTAGTGCTAATTAGCCCGCAAATATACACATAAAATTGAAAATGGAAAATTGAAAACGGAAAATTGTGGCGTTTTTTGATACTTTTTTACCAAAAAGCCTCTTTTGGTCTGTTTTTTGGTGGTCGATATTGGCCTCTTGTGGCACTCCTTGTGCAATGAAAATTTCACTCATTCCGAAGCCTCACATCCTGCTTGCAACCGACCGAGGTGAGTTGTTGTTGCAGCTCGCAACGCTCCTCTCGGACACACGTGCGGAGATATCCATCACACATTCTCCCGAGGCGTTTCTCTCGCTTGCGTCTTCAATACCTTACGATTTGATTATCACCACGTTTGGCTGGTCGTTGCTGGGGCCGAATCCGCTTGTCGGAAGGTTGCGTTCGGAGGGGTACAATCCATCCGTTTTCGTCCTCCTTGATGAGGCGGATGAGGAGCTTGCCTGCTCCCTCACGATGGCACTTCTTCACTGTGGCGTGGCGCAGGTTTTGTCGCTCCCGTTGAGTGCTCGCAGGCTCCACCGAAAAGTCCGCAAATTTCTTGATGCCCGCAGCGAAAAACACACCTCTTCAATTGCGCAAAAACTCTCCTATTGAGCCACTTTTTGGCTCTGCAAACAACGGGGCTCTCTTGGAAAGAGAGAAATTTGCATTTTTTTGGATGCAAAATTTCGATATATGAAAAATTATACGTACCTTTAAGTGGTCAATAAAACGACCTTTCGAAAAATGACAAAGAGGAATATCATAATAAGCCACCTACTCTGCTGCTGGCTGTTGCTTGTGTGGGTTGTGGCAGCGCAGGCGCAGAGTGCTCAATACACGGAAATTAAACCCATCAAAGGCGAAAAGTGGTGGGGGCTTGTGGTTGATACCGACCACATATCCATCCCCTTCTCAACACCCTTTACTCTCAATACGGCCGAGTGTTCTCCGGCCACCTATCGGGCAGATATGATGCTCTCCAACAGGGGGCGTTATGTGTGGAGCGATTCGCCGCTGATGGTCAGTTTCGACGGAGCAAAGATTGTGGTTAGTGCCGTGTCGCCCAATGCGACCACCAAGCCGGTGGTTCAGAAGGCGGGACGTTCGCTCAGGGAGGCATACCTGATGTGTTGCCACAAGAATTTCCCGCCCAAAGCCATCGCTGCCGAGAAGGCTTTGTTTGGTGCACCAATATATGAACTCGGCGGGCCGGAGTCCATCCTCTACACCCAGCAGGATGTGGTTGACTTTGTCGATATGCTCGAAAAACGTAATGTGCCAAAGGGTACGATTTTGATACCGCAGGGGTGGCGTAGCTCGACGGGGACGATAACTTTTGACGTTGAGGCCTACCCGTCGCCAAAGGTGCTGATAGACGACCTTCACAGCAGGGGCTGGAAGGTGATGCTCACGGTAACACCCTATGTTCCCGCTGCCGGCAGGGGCTACCGTCGCAGTCTGCGCGATGGGCGACTGATGACCGACAAGAGTGGCACCCCTCTGGTGTTTGAGAGCCGTATGGGCTACACTGCCTGCCGTAGGCTCGACGACCGTGCGGCTATCGAGCTGAATGCCTCTTTGAAGTTGTTGCAGGCAGACTTAGGGGTTGATGGTTTCTACCTCGATTGCCTTGATGCGCTGCCGCTCTTCGGGCCGAACAGCAATGGCTTGGAGCAATTTCTTGCTGCTTGGCATAGTGTTGCGGAGGGTATCGACTCGGCCATCTACTCTACACCGACACATACGCAGCTGGGTAGTGTGGTCAGTTCCGTGTCGCCCTCTCGCACCTACACGTGGGATGCGTTGGAGAGCACACTCGAAACGGCTATTGGTGCAGCCGTGCTCGGTTACACCCGAACGTGTATGGCCGCCGACCTTAACTTCGCCACCAAGCAGGGAAAGACCGACGAGGCACTCATATTGCGTACCGCACAAGTGGCTTCGCTGCTTCCTGTGGCGATAATACCCTATGCCGTGTGGAGTGTGTCGGACACTGCTGCTGTGGACAAGATGCTCCTGATGCGCAACAAGATTGGCCCCTACATCCTCTCTCTGGCAATGGAGTCGGTAACAACAGCTGAACCCATCATTCGCCACCTCGAATACCAATTCCCGCGTACGGGCTTTACGAATTGCAGGGACGAGTATATGATTGGCAACCGCTACCTTGTTGCTCCCGTCATTAACGATACGGGTAGCCGTATGGTGCGCCTGCCAAAGGGTAAATGGCGAGATTCTTCGGGACGCAAAATCAAGGGCCCGAGGGTAATTGACCTAACCACCGCCAATGAGGATATTGTGATTTTTGAACAAATTGATAATTAATGGACCTTTGCTACACTATTTGCCACCCCGCCTGCGTTGTAAGAACAACAGAGTGGTAGCGGCACTCCTTACTACCCCAAAAAGACGCTGATTGTTAACCAATTATAGGCAATAGACCTTGAAACTATGATAACCGCAACTCAAAAACAAATCTTTTTGCCCAAAGCAGTGAACGCTGCCATCAGGGCAGGGCGTGCAATCCTCGACATTTACGAAAGCCCCGAGCACGCCAACTTTGACCTTAAAAAGGACAAAACACCAATCACAACTGCCGACCGCAGAGCACACGAAATCATCAAGCAGTATCTCGGCTACATCCGTATTCCAATCCTGAGCGAGGAGGGACGCGAATTGCTCTATGAGGAGCGTAAGGCGTGGGACCTCTTCTGGCTGGTGGACCCGCTAGATGGCACAGTGGAGTTTCTGAAAGGCAATGGTGAGTTTACCGTCAACATCGCACTGATGGTCGATAACCATCCCACCATCGGTGTAATCTATGTGCCCTACAAGCAGGAGCTCTACTTCAACGACCCCGACAAGGGAGCCTATAAGCGAGTGGGTGTGGTTGCTGCGGAGGATGTGGAGTGGGTTTATGACGACCTGTTCGAGGATGCAGTGCAACTGCCGACACAGTCGAGGGAGTGCGGACGTCCGTTGAGGGTTGCCATCAGTCGCTCCCACAATACACCCGAAACATTTGAGCACATCGACACCCTGAGGGAGAAGTATCCCGATTTGGAGGTGGTGGAGCAGGGAAGTAGTTATAAGTTCTGCCTCATTGCGGAGGGAGAGGTTGACTACTATGTGCGCACCACAAAGACCTACGAGTGGGACACTGCTGCCGGTGAGGCTATCTTGTCGGCTGCGGGTGGCCAGACGCTCACTTTCCCCGAGGGAGAACCGCTGAAATATAACGACGAGTGGATTGAAAATCCCCACTTTACCTGCCGCAGTCATTGTTGGAGGTCGTAGGGTGAGGAAGGTGATATTCCGAAAAACAGCACAAGTGATTCGCTCGAATCACTTGTGCTGTTTTTTGCGGTAGTGGTGCAATGAGGTGGCTTTTTAGAACGGATAGCCGATACCGAAGTTGAGAGCTGTGTTGTTCCACTTCGGATGGGCAATAACCCACCTCTCGCCTTCGGGCTTGTTGGGGTTGTGGAGTTGGATACCCCAATCAAGGCGCAGTACCAACACTGTGAGGTTGAGCCTTAGGCCGACGCCCGTGTTGAGCGCAATTTGTGGAATGAACGAGTCGAAACGGAAGTCGGCATTTTCGGGTACTCCGTGTATGTCGGGGGTGTACCACACATTTCCGGCATCCATAAACACTGCGCCGTCAAATATGCTCCAAATCGGGAAGCGCAACTCGGCATTCGCCTCCAAGCGCAGGTTGCCGAATTGGCTGGGGTAGCCACTGTTGACCTCGGGAGAGCCGCCCGGTCCAATGGTCCTCACGCTCCAACCTCGCATACTGTTCACACCTCCCGCATAGAAGAGCCTGTCGGCCGGCAGCGACTCGTGGCGGGAGTTGCCATAGGGGTAGATGATGCCACCGAAGAGGCGATAGACAAAGTTGCTCTGCTCGCCTACACCGATGGATTGTGCCCATTGCAGGTCGGTGCGGATGTATTGTGCATAGGGAATACCGAACATTGTGTAGTGTCCATTGTTCTTGCTACTGCCCAGAAGCCCATTGATACCCGAAAGAACATTGCCGCTTGTTCCCAAGTTCACCCTCAGGTCCACATAGTCGCGCTTGGCAGATATGTTCTGCTCGCCATAGTGGAACGTACCCGACAGACCGGCCATCATCTGCGTTGTGTAGCTATCCTTCAAATATGGGTTTTGGAGCCTGTCGAGGAACGACTGATTGACGTGGTTCATCTTCACAAGGCTCACATCAAACGGGCGCAGGGAGTAGTGATACATCTGGCCAACGCTCCAATTGTAACCAAATGTTACGTTGGAGAGCACCCTGTCGTAGTAGCGTCTGTTTTGGTCGTTGATGGAGAATTCAAGCCTTGTCTTTGCATTCTGAATACGTTCCAGAGGATCGAAATCGCCGGGGAAGAGGAATTGTGGGAAGGTGATACCGACACGTCCTCCAAACTCCACCGAGTTGCGATTGAACGATGGGTCGGCAACTTTCAGAAATTCATAACCGAAGGTGAAACTCATATCGAACAGCTCGGCACCTCGGAAGGTGTTGCGATTCTGATAACCGACCGTTGTGGCCACACCATAGAAGCTCGACGTTGTGGAGGTCTCCAACTCCACTTTGTAGCTCTGCCTCTGTGCCGGAGTGAGCCTTATCTCACAGTCGAGTACACCCTCGGTGGTCTCGGCCGTTTCGCTCCAATGGTCGCCAACGAGTGTTACGGGAGTGAACGGTGCGGAGGTGGGAGAGAACAGAATGTTGGCACTACGGATGTAGTCCATACTCATCAGGTTATCGTAGGTGGAGTTTACCCTCGCATTGCTGTAAAGGCTCCCCTGTTGCAGTCTGATGAATTTGCGTAGTACCGATGGGCGCAAATTGGGCTCCCCATCGGTGTAGATTACCTCCAATCCCTTGTAGGATAGTGTGTCGAGCGAGAGGAAATAGTCGGGGTCGGTGGCTGCACGTGTGGCATCATAGGAGGGCAACACTTTGATTTTACCCAAACGATAGAGCGGGTAGTTCTCCTTGATGGGGCGCCCCTGTTTGTCGTAGCCCTTTGTGCGTCCCTCGATAACCATTGCCACATTGCCTTTGTTGTGGCCGATGGTGGTGTCCACCTGAAACTCGATGTCGGACATACTGAAATCGTAGTAGCCGCTGTTGTGCAACTGCTGTGCAACACGGCTACGCTCGGAGCCGAGCTTTTCGAGGTCGAGAATAACACCCGGTTTGATGAGCGACGTGGCGGTGTCGGCGGCCAGCACTTTGGCCATAAAATTGTCCTCTATCTGGTTGTCCACCTTTGCCACTCGATACGGCTCACCCTGAAAGGTGGTGTAGGTAACCGATGCCGTGCGCCTCTTGGGGTTGAGGCGGAAGGAGTATTCCTCCTCAGCATCGAAGAATCCGCGCGAGGCAACATAGGCTTCGATGTTGGCAGCACTGAGTCGGCTCTGGGTGGTGTCGAGAATCACAGGTTCGGCACCCACGTTGCGCAGCAACTTATCCCACCACTTTGCTCCAACGGAGTCGGCCTGACAGTATATCCACGCACGGATGCCCCAGAGGTCCATCGACGGACGTTGGCGGATGTATTTGTTGATTTCGGAACTAGTGATGCGCTCGCTACGGGGAGTGGTTTTGTCGGCTTCCACAATATTCTGGGTGAGCATATAGGCTCCCTCCGGAAGATAGCCCTTGATGTTGCACGACCAGAGCAACACCATTGCGACCAAACTCCACAAAAGGAGGTATGTACGCCTGCGTAATAACATTTTGTGAGTCCGAAAAAAGGATTTTTCGTTACAAATATACAAAAGTTTCAGTATATTTGTCAACTAAACGGTCATTTTGAATGAAAACAAAGTTCTGGAAATACGAAGGAGCCGGTAACGATTTTGTGTTGTTCGATTGCAGGGATACAAATTTTGAGCCGAGCGAGGAGTTTATTCGTGCCATTTGTTCACGTCGTACGGGTGTGGGTGCCGATGGTGCAATGCTGCTTGCCAAGTCGGCCACGTGCGACTTCGCTATGCGTTACTTCAATTCCGACGGTCCGGAGGCCACAATGTGTGGCAACGGAGGGAGGTGTATCGCTTGGTTTGCCGACCTGCTGGGCATTGGTGGCGATGTGAAGACCTTTGAGGCAGTCGATGGACTACACACGGCCGAAATATTGTCGCGCAGTGGAGCCTCGGCACAGGTGCGTTTGCAGATGATTGACGTGGATAGGGTTGTGGTCGATGAGGACGGCGACATACTTCTTGATACAGGCTCGCCGCACCTTGTGAGGGTGGTGAACGATTTGGATATGGACGTGGTTGGCGTGGGTGCCGAGTTGCGCTATGGGCCCAAGTGTGCCTCCACAAATGGAGCCAATGTCAACTTTGTACAGGTGCTGGGGGAGGGTAGGCTTGCGTTGCGAACCTATGAGCGCGGTGTGGAGGACGAAACACTTGCTTGCGGTACGGGAGCTACGGCCACCGCCATTGCCATCTGCCACACGCTGCAACCCTCTGTGCGACACTTTGACCTTGCGGCACAGGGTGGTAATCTTGCGGTCGATTTTGAGATTGACGAGCAGGGACACTACACAAAGATATATCTCACAGGCCCTGCAAGAGTGGTCTTTGAGGGGGAATTTTAGCGAGCGAATGTTTCGGGACTCTCCGCTCGTTGAATTGCCCGGAAACAAACGTTTGTCTATGAGTTGTAGATGCGTCTTACGATGGTAAGGCGCATTTTTGTTGGCACACACTTAACTACGAATATAAACAGGCGGTTTAGTGCGCCGGGGATAACTCTGCGGCGACCTCGGAACATAGCCTTTAACCCTCGGCGGGCCAATTTGTCGGGAGTGGTGAATATGCCCCAACGCACAAGCCTACGCACCAATTTGGGCGGAAAGTTGTATAGCCCCGTATCGACTCCTCCGGGGCAGAGTGCCGTTACCTTCACACCATAGGGCATAAGGTCGTAGCGCACACCCTCGCTCATCACCCTGACATACTCTTTGGTGGCGGCGTAGAGGTGTAGGCCCGGGTTGGGCATCCAAGCACAAATGGACGAAATGTTGAGTATGTAGCCCACACCCGCAGTTGCCATCTGCTCGCCAAAGAGCCTACACAAGCGGGTGGGGGTGTTCATATGTAGTTCCATCATCGTATCAATGCGACCAATGGGCAGGCTCTGAAACTGCTCAAAGAAGAATATGCCTGCGTTGTTGATAAGTACCTCCGGTCTGACGCCCCACTCTTTGCACTGCTCAAAAATCTCCTCTGCGGCCTCCTTGCGCGATAGGTCGATGCAGATGGTCAGCACCTCCACTCCATATCGGTTCCCAAACTCACCCGCCATACTCTCCAATAGGTCATATTGGTTGCTCACGGCTACGAGGGTGTAACCCTGTGCTGCCAAGCGGTGCGAGAAGGCCATACCGATACCGCTGGTGGCTCCGGTGATGAGTGCCACTTTGGGCTGTGGGGTGGGGTGAGTGGTCATAGGTGTATGGGTTTTGCTATCGTGGAGTGTAGGCACGTAGGCTACGTGCGAGTTCTTTTTCCCTGCCTGCAAGGTGGTAATCGACAAGGGCGTGGAAGGCTGCCGAGTGGTTGGGGTGGATGGTGTGGCAGAGTTCGTGGACACACACATAGTCAATTAACTCGTCGGGCAGAGCAGCCAGATAGAGCGAAAGAGATATGTTGCCTTCTCTTGTGCAGCTGCCCCAACGGCTGTGTGTTTTGCGCACCGATACCTTATTATATTTAAGGCCCGTGCGACAAGCCGCCGCCTCCAACATTCGTGGCAGTTTGACCTTTGCCACCCTGCGCAGGGCCTCCACCTCCTCCTCCGAGAGCGGAGGATTGGTGGCGAGTTTGGCCCTCTGTCGTGCGAGTGCGCTCTCTATCCACTCCCTGCGCCCTTCGGCCCAGCGGAGTGCTTGGCCTTTGGGTTGCCACCACGGTATGGTGAGCCTCACTCCACCCTCGCGCGTGATGCGGAGCGAGATGCGCCGAGCCCTACGACTCCTTACAACCTCGATGGTGTATGTTGTCGGGTTGGGACTCACTGTCAGTTCTTACAATACCTTTGGCGTACCGTCTCAAACAGCATAATTGCCGCTGCTGCCGACACATTAAGACTCTCAATGCGACCTACCATAGGGATTGCTGCCTTGCAGTCGCACAGTTTGAGCACCTCCTTACCGATGCCCGTCTCCTCGTTACCCATAACGATAACGGTGGGCTTGGTCAGGTCGGCATCAAAGAGCAGTGTGTCGGCCTTTTCGGTGGCGGCCACAATCTGCATACCGGCCTGCGAGAGGGTTTTCAGGGTGTTTCGTATGCTGCCTGCACGGTGTACGGGGATGCGGGTGAGGGCACCTGCCGAGGAGCGTATGGCCTCGCCATTCACCGGTGCGGAGTTTTTGAGCGGGGTGATGAGTCCGTGGGCACCTGCACACTCGGCCGAGCGAGCGATGGCTCCAAAGTTGCGCACATCGGTAACCTCGTCAAAGACCACAATGAGAGCCTTTTCGTCCTCCGGAATACGGTCGAGAATATCCTCCAAACCGACATATTCAATGGGGGCGATGATGGCCACCACGCCTTGGTGGTTACCCCTTGTGAGGCGATTGAGTTTCTCCACGGGCACCTCTTGGTAGCGGATGCGGCTACGATAGCAAAGGTCTTTCAGGTCGGCCATAAGCCCACCTTCGGCACCCTTGCGCACATAGATTTTCTCAATCTGTTTCTCTGTTTCGATGGCCTCAATGACGGGGCGCAGGCCAAACACAATGTTCTCGTCTTTGGGTTGCTCCCTGCGTGTATGCTCCTCGCTGCGAGGCTTGCTGTCCCTACGCTCGAAACTGCCCTCCCTGCGGGGCCTACCCTCGCTTTTGGGCTCACGTGTGCGCTCCTCCCAATTCAGGTCCCTTGCCTCGGTGTATTGTGGCTCGGCATTAAACGTGGGGGCCTCGGTGCGGGGCTTGCGCTCTCGCTTGTCCTTGAAAAACTCGTTATTCTCCATAGTATATCTGCTATTAACTTAATTACTCACTACTAATTCTCTTGGAGCAACTCCAACTCATAACACAACTTCTCCCACTCGTGCTCCTCAAAGGCGAGTCTTTGTTTGAGAGCGTTGTACTCCTCAAAGACCTTGCTGTCGGTTAGGTCGATGCCGTGCTGGTCGGGCGCAGCAAGTCGGGCATCCCACTCGGCCATCTCACCCTCCAAACGTGCCACAGCAGCCTCTCTCTCCTCGATGGCTCGTTGGGTTTTGCGTATTAGTTTTTCGTTCTCCTTCTTGGCAAGATAATCCTCCCTGCCACTGCTGCTCTTCTGCTCCTTGACCGCAACATCGCGCAGTTCAATCTGTCGCATATCTTCGAGCTTGCGCTTTTCGAGGAAGTAGCGAATACCACCCAAATACTCCTTAACGCCCCCATCGCGGAACTCATAGACCTTCTCCACAAGGCCGTCCAAAAACTCCCTATCGTGGGAAACCAACACCAACGTACCGTCATATTTTAGGAGTGCCTCTTTGAGGATGTCCTTCGAGCGCATATCCATATGGTTGGTGGGCTCGTCGAGAACGAGCAGGTTGTGGGGCGAGAGCATCATACGGGCCATAGCGAGCCTCGAACGCTCGCCACCGCTGAGCACCTTAACCTTCTTGTCCACATCTTCGCCACGGAAAAGGAAGGCTCCGAGTATGTCCCTTAGTTTGGTGCGGATGTCGCCCACGGCCACCTTGTCGAGGGTGTCATAGACGGTGAACTCGCCATCCATCAGGTCGTCTTGGTTCTGGGCATAGTAGCCGAGGCTCACGTTGGCACCCAATCGTACCGTACCCTCCGTGGGCTCCAACTCGCCGATGAGCAGACGTGCAAGGGTTGTCTTACCCTCGCCATTGCGCCCCACAAGGGCTATGCGGTCGCCCTTTTCGATGGTGATGTTGGCTCCGCCAAAGACTCTCTTCGAGCCAAACGACTTGCCAATGTCCTTCATCTCGGCCACAATCTGACCACTGCGCGGGGCGGGAGGAAATTTAAGGTTTAGTGCGCTGAGGTCCTCCTCGTCAATCTCTATGCGTTCGAGCCTTTCGAGTTGCTTCACGCGGCTCTGCACTTGGTTACTCTTGGTGGGTTTGTAGCGGAATTTTTCGATGAACTCCTCGGTCTTCTCAATGAGCCTCTGCTGGTTGTTGTAGGCGGCCACTTGTGCCTCTCGGCGCTCCTTGCGCAGTTGTACATATTGGCTGTAAGGCACCTTGTAGTCATAGACCTTACCGAGCAACAACTCCACCGTGCGGTTGGTTACGTTGTCCAGAAAATCGCGGTCGTGGGAGATGAGCAACACCGCTCCGGGGTAATCTTTGAGATAATCTTCGAGCCACTGTATGCTCTCGATGTCGAGGTGGTTGGTGGGCTCGTCGAGCAAGAATACCGAGGGCTTGCGCAGGAGCAATTTGGCAAGTTCGATACGCATCCTCCATCCACCACTGAACGTGCTTGTGGGCTTGTCGAGGTCGTCGCGCTTGAAACCCAAGCCCAACAGTGTGCGCTCAATCTGTGCTTCGCGGCTCTCGCCACCAAGTAGCGCGTGGCGGTCGTGTATCTCGCTGAGTCGGTGTACGAGGGCGGCATATTCCTCGCTCTCGTAGTCCTCACGTTGTGCAATTTCGGCAGTGAGTCGCTCCATCTCTCGCTCCAACGAGAGCACCTCGTCGAAGGCTTTGGCGGTCTCCTCACGCAGGGTTGTGGTGTCGTGCACCTTCATCTGCTGTGGCAGATAGCCGAGGGTGGTGTCGCCACTCATCGTAATGGCCCCGGCCGTTGGGGGCTGCATACCCATAATTACTTTAAGGAGGGTTGTCTTGCCCGCACCATTCTTACCCACCAGACCGATTCGGTCGCGTGGATTTATCAGCAGCGAAATCTCCTTGAAGAGATCCCACCCGCCAAAACTCACCGTTACATTGTCTATTGATACCACCTTTGGATTTTTGATTTTGCCGTTAGCCATTGGCCATTAGCCGCCGGCATTAGAAAAACATTTGTTTTGCTATGCTTCGAGCATTGCCACAATCTCGGCCTCGGGGTCGGGGGCTTTGAACACCGCACTCCCCGCAACCAGCACATCGCAACCGGCCTCGTAGAGGGCGCCCGCATTGTGGCGGCTAACCCCTCCGTCTATCTCTATGAGCACATCCAGCCCACGCCTCTCAATCATCCCCCGCAAGGCAGACACCTTCTCGGCACTACCCTCAATGAAGCTCTGACCTCCAAAGCCGGGCTCCACACTCATCACCAACACCAAGTCAATCTGGGGCAGCCACTCCTCAATGGCCTCCACGGGGGTGGCAGGTTTGATGCTCACACCCACCTTGGCTCCACTGCGGCGAATGAGGTCGATGCAGCCCTGCACATCCTTGGTGGCCTCCAAGTGGAACGTAACAAGGTCGGCTCCTGCCTGCACAAAGCGTTCCACATACTTCTCCGGCTTCACAATCATCAGGTGCACATCCATAAACTTCTGAGTGGCAGCCGTGATGGCTTTCAGCACAGGGAATCCAAACGAAATGTTGGGCACAAAGACTCCGTCCATAACGTCGATGTGTACCCACTCGGCCGCACTGCGGTCAATCATACGTGTATCTCGCTCCAAGTGGCCGAAGTCGGCCGAGAGCATCGAGGGCGAAACGATGCGTTTTCTGTTGTTCATAGCTCTACGTGAAAAAATCTGTGTACAAAGGTAGCCAAAAAACCGAAAAAAAGTATTACTTTTGGCTTACTCAAACAAGATATACCAATTTTATTATGAATACCATTCTTCTTATCGCCCTCATTGTGGCCATTGTCGTTGTGGTTGCTATGGCTGTGATGCTCGCTTTTGACCGTAGGCAGAACCGCATTGTCGATGCAAAACTCATCTCCGAGGTGGAGAAAAACCTCGCTCTCGAAGAGAGAGTAAAGGCCCTCACGCAGGAGGCCCACGAGGCCGAGTTGAGGCGTAGGGTGTTGGAGGTGCAGAACAAAAACCTCCAAGAGAAGGCCGAGAGCGACAAGGCCGAATTGGAGAAACTGCAAAGCTCCTTCCGTCAGGAGTTCAAAAACCTTGCAAACGACATCCTCGAAGAGAAACAAAAGAGTATGACGGCCTCCAATAAGGAGTCTATCGAGTTGGTACTCAAACCATTGAGAGATAACATCAAGGACTTCCGCGAGAGGGTGGAGAGCATCTACTCCGCACAAAACGAACAGACCGGCTCGCTGAAAGCCGAACTGAAAAACCTGATGGAACTCAACAACACCATCACAGCCGAGACCAAAAACCTCACCCGTGCGCTCAAAGGCGACAGTAAGGTGCAGGGCGATTGGGGCGAGATGATTCTCGACAGTCTGCTCGAAAACAGCGGACTCCAAAAGGGTATCCACTACTCCACCCAAGAGAGCATCAAGGACGAGCAGGGACGCAACCAGAGGCCCGATGTGGTGCTCTCGCTGCCCGATGGCAAGGTTATCATCGTGGACTCCAAGGTGTCGCTCACGGCCTTTGTGAATTGGAACGCTGCCGAGGAGCCCAAAGAGAGGGAGGCGGCGATGGCTGCCCACGTTGCTTCGGTGAGCAAACACGTTCAGGAACTCTCGGCCAAGCGTTACCAAGACCTCACCGACAAGGCCCCCGAATTTGTCATTATGTTTGTGCCTAACGAGCCGGCCTTTATGTATGCGCTCCAAAATGCGCCCACCCTCTGGGCCGACGCCTACAAGAAGAATGTGGTCATCTCTTCGCCCACCAATCTGTTGGCTATGCTGCGCATCGTCTATGACCTTTGGCAGAGGGATTCGCAGAACAAAAATGCGCTGAAAATTGCCGATGCAGGAGGTAAACTCTACGATAAAGTGGTCGGTTTTGTGGACACCCTCGGCGAGGTGGAGAGGAACATCAACCGAGCCTCCGATAGTTGCCGCAAGGCTGTGGAACAGCTATCTACCGGCCGAGGCAACATACTCTCGCGTGTGGAAAACCTCAAAACACTCGGTGCCAAAGCTACCAAACGCCTACCCGAAGCACTCATACAGCAGGAGGATGGCAGTGAGGAGGAGTAGTGTAATTGCAAAAAAAATAGACTATCTTTGCGCCCATGTTTTTTGGACTATTCAGTAAGAAGAAAAAAGAGCCCGATAGTATGAAATATCTCATCGTTGGACTCGGCAACATAGGAGCCGAGTATGAATACACACGCCATAATGCCGGTTTTGATGTGGTGGATAAACTTGTTGAGGGAGCAGGTGCAACATTCACCCCCGACCGCTATGCCTCCCGTGCAGAGGTGAAGTGGAAGGGGCGCACGATGGTTGTGGTGAAGCCCTCGACCTATATGAACCTCAGTGGTAAGGCTGTGCGTTATTGGCTCGACAAGGAGAACATCGACAAGGAGAATCTTCTTGTGGTGGTGGACGACATTGCTATCCCTGTGGGCACGATGCGTATCCGTGCAAAGGGTAGCGATGGAGGACACAACGGGTTGAAGAACATCGATGCGTTGTGTGGCGGTAATAACTATGCCCGTATTCGTATGGGTGTGGGTGGCGACTTCCCGCAGGGCCACCAAGTGGACTTCGTGTTGGGGCGTCTTTCGGCTGACGAGCGCAAGGAGTTTGAGGTGGCGGTGGAGGCTGCTGTGGCTGCCATCAAGGATTTTACTACCATTGGTATTGAGCGTACGATGAACTTCCACAATAAAAAACGCAAATAGCAAGGCAACTGCTGCGTTACGCTCAAAAAATCCTCCCTCATTTACGTTAAGTAAACTGCGGGAGGATTTTTTTTTCGCAAGCCTTGCATTTGCCTCACTCTTTGCGTTTTTTCAGGGGGGTAGCACCACCAATCACAAAACAGCCTGCGGCCGCTGCGGGAGGATTTTTTTTCGCAAGCCTTGCATTCATCTTGTTTAGGGTAGCAATGGCAAGAAACAATATTAACAAGCAAATATCTGAAAAGACGGTTGACGGTTGTCGATTGACGGTCGACAAAAGCCTCGGGTAACGCTTTCGTTACCCAAGGCTTTTTTACAAATCGGCCTATGGCTGCTGCAACCACGTTGCGTAGCTTTCTGCCTTGACCTTGAAAAAGTTGTTGTTATCCTCCAAGAGGCGGTACTCGTTGTGATTGCCCCACGAGGCAGGCTTGTCGTATATCTCCATATCCTCGCCCGTGTCATTCCTCACATAGTCGCGAATCTTGCTCTGCCATTGGCGGATACGGGCAGTGCTGGAAGCGTGGTCAAAGAGCTCATTAGCCGGCTCGATGAGCTCTTTGAGGTACTTGACATAGAGTTTCTTATAGTCGTCAAATTGGAGAATCTTGGCCACCAGAGGGTTGTCGTTGCTCTTGCCCCAATTCAATGGGTCATGGCGGCCGGCGTCGTCTTGGACACCCTCGATGTTGGTTGTGCCGAGTGTGTTGTCGTAGTCGTAGGGGATGAGGAAGAATTTGTAGCCCTCGGTGCCGCCCTTGTTGAAGTAGAGATAGAAATTCTTGCTGTGGTTCCAATAGTCGTCCCACATACCCACAGTAACATTCACGGCATAGGTGCGCAGGAAGAGCGGAATGTCGATAACTTCACCCAACCAGTCGTGTAGCTCCTGTCCGCTCTTGGTGTTGAGTTTCTGCATAAAGTCCACAAGCTGAGCCTTTGCGTCGGCAAACGAGTAGTTGTCGGTTTTGAGCTCATAGATCCACTCCTCGTCGGTGTCTTGGTCCATACCGAACTTCCAATCCTCGTGGTAGTTTTTGAGGTCGGCACCCGTTTCGCCACACTTCCAAAGGTTGCCCTTGTGTCCGCCAAACAGCTCGCTACGCACTTTAAGGAATTCATCGTCAATGGTTTCCAGCATCTCATAAACTCCGTAGTAGGCGGGAGCATTGTCGCCCTCGACGTGAATCCACAAGCGGCAGTAGATGTCGTTGACGGCTGTCCACACGCCATAGCGGCGGAATAGGTCGTAGCAATACATCTCGCGCACATACATAGGGTCGTCCTTGTGCCATTTGAGGTACATCTTCCTCACTCCACCGATGGTGTGCTGGTCGTCTTTGTGGAATTTGCGGAGGTTGATTTGGGTGTGGAAATGGTGCCAATCGGCGTTGTTTGTTCGGTGCAATTCACCTCCACCACCCTCGGGGCGGCGGCGAGAGGTCGCGCCCCTCAATCGCCAACCGGCCTCCTTGATTTCATACACTTCTGTCCCGTTATCAAAGGTTACATCGCCTTTGAAATATGCCTTGGTGTTGGAGTTGGCATCATAGGTCGTAAGCATACGATTCCACTCCGTTAGGGGTATTTGGAGTGTGATTTCGGGGAGCGTCTTTGCATCCCACAAATATTTCACACTCTCGCCCAGAGGAGTGGTCGGGTTTTGCGGAATGGTGTTGTTGTCGCCGATTGAGGGTGTGCCTTGTGGCTCCTCGGGAGTGATGGGACTACACGCAGCGACCAACACAATGGCTGCGAAGCATAGGAAGCGAAAGTGGTTTTTCATAGTGTTGTTGTGGTTTCGTAAGAGTGTAGTGTGTGGTGAGGAGTGGGGTTTAGAACTCCACAAAGGGTGCACTTTCGGCACCTCTCACAGCCTCGAAATAGGCCTTTGGCTCAAATCCGAACATACCGGCAATGATGTTCGACGGGAAGCGTTTGGTGCGCAGGTTGTAGGCCTTCACGCTCTCGTTGAAGTCCCTGCGAGCCACTGCAATACGGTTTTCTGTGCCCTCCAATTGGGCCTGCAACTCCATAAAGTTCTGGTTGGCTTTCAGGTCGGGATAGGCCTCGCTGATGGCCATCAGTCGGCCCAAAGCCTGTCCCACTTCGCCCTGCACCTTTTGGTACTCGGCAAGTTTCTCAGGGGTGAGCGAAGAGGCATCAACGGTGAGTTGTGTAGCCTTTGCGCGTGCAGCCACCACCTCTTCGAGGGTGCTCTGCTCGTGGGCCGCATATCCCTTGACGGTATTCACAAGGTTGGGAATGAGGTCCGAACGGCGTTGATACTGATTCTCCACCTGACTCCAAGCATTGTCAACCTTTTCGTTGCTACCCACCAGAGCGTTATACTTCGACACGCCCCATACCAACACGACTGCAACCACAGCCAATGTAATCCATAAACCTTTGTTCTTCATAATTTTATATTTTTTGTTAAGAGTTTTACTGTCTGATTTCCAATTTTACGATTTCAACTTGCCTTCTCCGCATCAGAATCTTCCTCCGGCTCCGCCGCCGCCACTCATACCTCCGCCGAAGCCGCCTCCACCGAAGCCTCCGCCTCGGCCTCCAAAGCCACCACCGCCAAAGATGATGGGCCCTCCGCCACCTCCTCGGTGGTGGCCATCCACATCCTCGGCCTCGTTGCGCCACACGGTGTGGCCACAGAGGGTACACTTGTAGGCCACCTTATAGACTCGCTGGAAGGAGTTGCGGCTAATCTCTATGCGCTCGCCCGTGCGTTTGAGGCTGTGGTATTTCTTGCACTTCGGGCAACGGCTGTGCAGTGCCAGCAGTATGCAGATGAGCACAACGAAGATGACTACTGCCCCAAAGGCTATACACAATCCGATGAGTTCCGACTTGTCGTCGCCACCCCCACGGAGTTCCTCCGGCACCTCTCTGGTGTAGAGCACCTCGGCAAGCGCACCCACGCCTTCGACCATACCCTCGTCGAAATCGCGAGCCTTGAAGTGGGGAATCATCACCCTCTCTATCACGCGCTTACACACCGCATCGGGCAGGTCGCCCTCGATGCCATAGCCCGTCTCAATCTCAACGGCCCCCTGACCGAGAACCAACAGCACCAGCAGGCCGTTGTTCTGCTCCTTGTCGCCCAACCCCCAATGGCGGAAGAGCGCAGTGGCAAACTCCCTCGGCTCGTCAAAACCGATGGACTCCACCGCCACCACTGCCACCTCGGCAGCACCACTTGCGCGCAAGCGGTAGAGCATTGTGTCGATGGTATAGACGGCCTCGGGGGAGAGTATCCCGTCGGGGTTGCTCACAAAACGCCTCTGGTCGGCCACCTGCACATTGGGCACTGTGCCTACCGAGTAGTTTACAGCCCACACATCCGCAATGGTTACCACCAAAGCCGCCAATATTAGCCAATATTTTTTCATCATTCGCACATCTTCTTTTACACAAAGGTACTCCTTTTTGCCGATTTTCATTGCGTAGTGGGCAAAATATTATTTCGAGCCGCTTGTTATGGGCTATTCTCAAACATAGAAGGTTAATTTTGTGTTACTTTTTGAGGGTTACTAAAAAATTTTAATAAATCTTTTTGCTAAATGGTATAAAGTTTATACATTTGCGGTGTGAAAATATTAACAGCAATATATTAACTAATAACTAACTAAATTACAAAGTTATGGCACAGATTAAGATTGGTATCAACGGCTTTGGTCGTATCGGTCGTTTGGTATTCCGCGCTGCTTGCAATCAGGCAGACAAATTTCAGGTTGTAGGTATCAACGACCTGATCGACGTTGAGTATATGGCTTATATGCTCAAATATGACAGCGTACACGGTAAATTCAACGGCACCGTTGAAATCGTTGACGGCAAACTCGTTGTAAACGGCAACGCTATCCGCGTAACCGCAGAGCGTAACCCCGCAGACCTCAAATGGAACGAGGTTGGCGCAGAGTACGTTGTTGAGTCCACCGGTCTTTTCCTCACCAAAGAGAAAGCTCAGGCTCACATCGAGGCTGGTGCTAAATATGTTGTAATGTCGGCTCCTTCGAAAGACGATACCCCAATGTTCGTATGCGGTGTAAACACCGACACCTACTGCGGTCAGACCATCGTTTCGAACGCATCGTGCACCACCAACTGCTTGGCTCCTATTGCTAAGGTTATCAACGACAAGTTCGGTATGGTTGAGGGTTTGATGACCACCGTTCACGCAACCACCGCTACCCAGAAGACCGTTGACGGTCCTTCGGTGAAAGACTGGCGTGGTGGCCGTGCTGCTGCCGGCAACATCATCCCCAGCTCCACCGGTGCTGCAAAGGCTGTAGGTAAAGTTATTCCCGAGCTCAACGGCAAACTTACCTGTATGTCGTTCCGCGTTCCTACCCTTGATGTTTCGGTTGTTGACCTCACCTGTACTCTCGCAAAAGAGGCTACCTACGCAGAGATTTGCGCTGCTATGAAGGAGGCTTCCGAGGGCGAGTTGAAGGGTATTCTGGGCTACACCGAGGATGCAGTGGTTTCGAGCGACTTCATCGACGATGCTCGCACCTCCATCTTCGATGCTGAGGCAGGTATCCAGCTCACTCCCAAGTTCGTGAAACTCGTTTCGTGGTATGACAACGAGTGGGGTTACTCGAACAAAGTGCTTATGCTCATTGAGAATATGAAGCGCTACAACGGCTAAAAAAACGCATATAACGAGCGTCTGCTGCGTTATACTTCGATAAACGGCTTCCTCATTTACGTCAGTAAACTGCGGAGGGGATTTTCTTGTGCGCCTAAAATCCGCTCGCTTATATGCGTTTTTTTTATTCTCTCGTAAGTTTCGACAGCACCACCCTCACAAAAGACAGCTTGCTGTCCTCCTTATTTGCGCTAAGCAAACTGCGGAACTCGCCTTCTTGTTTGGCACAAAATTCACCTCGCACTTTGCGTTTTTTACTGCTTACTAACGCTCAATAGAATTTCGACCAAAATGGGGAAAGCGTCATTCTGACGCCCTTGCATTCATCTCGTTCTTTGCGTT
>JAZNNC010000004.1:0-17073 GCA_045580045.1 Tidjanibacter sp. | reverse complement strand
TACTCCTCCCCTACGAAAGGGGAGGCTGGGAGGGGTGGTCGAAATTGCAACTCGCCGAATGGCGAAAAACAATGTTCGGGTATGTTTTGACAACAAAGTACGCATTGAGAATTGAGAATTGAGAATTGAGAATTGAGAATTCTCCCTATGTTTCCAATGAAAGAGCCTAATACCATAAGGATTAAGAGTAGACACTTTGCAATTAGGATTGTGAAGTTTGCTCAATATCTACGCAATAATAAGAAGGAAGTTGTGATTTCCAACCAGATACTTCGTTCGGGTACGAGTATTGGTGCAAACATTTACGAAAGTCGCAATGCTCAAAGTAAGGAAGATTTCGTACACAAATTATCCATAGCTCTTAAAGAAGCAGATGAAACAGAGTATTGGTTGGACGTGTTGTTTGGTTCGGAAATCATAAACAAAGAGGAACACGACTCCCTATTTGGTGATTTAGATGAATTGATTTCGTTGCTAACATCAATAATTAAAAGTAGTAAGACCAATAAATGAGGTTGAGATGGGAAAATAATTCTCAATTCAATGAAGATTACATTCATAGGTCCTGCCTAATAATTAGATTTAAACAAAACAATATCACCACTAACATCAATAGTAAAGAGCGTAAAAGCAAACCAAAATAGGAATTGAGCAAGAGAAAAGCAATTCTCAATTCTCAATTCTCAATTCTCAATTCAATGAAGATTACATTCATAGGTCCTGCATATCCGTATAGGGGTGGGCTGGCAACCATAATAGAAACCCTTGCGAGGGTGTTCCAAAAGCGAGGAGGCGAGGTGAAAATCAAGACTTTCTCGTTGCAATACCCGCGTCTGTTGTTCCCCGGCAAGAGCCAATTCCGCACGGGTGAGGCTCCCGATGACCTGCATATCACACGCGAGGTTAGCACCGTGAATCCTTTTTCGTGGTTGAGGGTGGGACAAAGACTTCGCAAAGAGAGCCCCGATGTGGTGGTGCTCAAATATTGGACTCCTCTGATGG
The DNA here is from genome assembly GCA_045580045.1 of Tidjanibacter sp. Lineage (GTDB taxonomy): Bacteria > Bacteroidota > Bacteroidia > Bacteroidales > Rikenellaceae > Tidjanibacter. Next base: position 16,071 of record JAZNNC010000004.1, on the reverse strand, counting down.
CTCCCTGCTTTGGTACCATCTGCCGCTTGGCACGTGGGAATGGACACACAAAGGTTGTCGTTCACCTCGACAACATCACCCCTCACGAGCCACATTTCTACGACCGACTCCTCAATCGCTACTTCCTGAACGCCTGCGATGGCTTTATCTATATGTCGGAGGCTGTGCACTCAGACCTTCTCACCTATCGTCCCACAGCACCTGCACTCTTTTCGCCACATCCGCTTTTCGACACCTATGGGCCAAAGGTGGAGCGCACGGAGGCGTGTAGGCAGTTGGGGTTGGACGACTCGTTGGGCTATGTGATGTTCTTCGGATACATCAGGGACTACAAGGGGCTCGATGTGTTGCTCGATGCGTGGGCACTGTTGAAGGCGGAGGGTAGGACCGAGGGGCGTAAGTTGCTCGTTGTGGGCGAGGTCTATGGCGACGATAGCAAGTATTGGGCGCAGATTGACCGCTTGGGCCTGAGGGATGACGTGGTGATGCACACCGACTTTGTGCCCGACGACAAGGTAGCACTATGGTTTTCGGTGGCCGATATGGTGGCACTACCCTATAAGTCGGCCACCCAGAGCGGTGTAACGCAGGTGGCCTACGCCTTTGGGGTGCCGATGGTGGTTACCCGTGTGGGAGGCTTGCAGGAAATTGTACCCGACGATGTGGTGGGTGTGCTGGCCGATGTGGACGCACGCAGTGTGGCGGATGCCATTGCGAAGGTCTATGAGGGCGATAACCTCCAACGATACCGCAAGGGCGTTGAGAGTGAGCGTGGTCGCTTTTCGTGGGAGGCCACGGCAGATAGGATAGAGGAACTTTATCGGAGGATGGAGTAGGACCTCAAACGTCAATTTTCAATTCTCACATTCCCTTTTCATTGTAGATACAACAAAGGCTCGGCAGTGTTGCCGAGCCTTTGTTATAGAATGGTTTTCCCTTACTATTTGATGTTGGGCTCCTCCAAACCGAAATTCTGTTTTTTGTTCTCGTGTTTGAGCCAGAGGCTGAACAGCATAGCCAGCACACCGAACACCGAGAAGATTACCATAGGCACGGTGTAGCCACCCGTCTTGTCGAGCACGTTGCCGATGAGCATAGGCACGGCAAAAAGGCCGATGTTCTGAATCCAGAAGATGATGCAGTAGGCCGAGCCGAGGATGCGGTTGTCGATAATCTTGGGTACCGAGGGCCACAAAGCCGCAGGCACAAGCGAGAACGACACACCCAAAGTTACCACCAGAGTTACAGCCAACCACTTGGTGGGGAAGGCGGGCAGCAGGAATGCAAACGAGAGGTGGCAGACAATCATAATAAGCGAGCCGAGCATCAGCATCGAGGCGGCCTTACCCTTGCGGTCAATGAAGCCACCCAAGAAGGGGGTGAACACCATAGCGAGGATGGGGAAGCAGCTGAACAGCTGGGCACCGTTCTCCACACCGAGGGTGGTGTTGAGGAAGTCGGGTGCGTAGCGCTGGAAGGGGAAGATGGCCGAGTAGTAGAGTACACACAGCAGAGCCACCAACCAGAACATCTTGCTCGAAAAAATCTTGCCCAAGTCTTTGAGCTTAAACTCCTCTTCGTTAGCCTCTTGGGTGAGCTCACCGGCAGCTTCGAGCTGTTTGTCGAACTTGCGGTCCATCACCACAAATATCGAGTAGAAGAGCAGGCCGATAATCAGCAGTATAGCACCAAAAGCCACGGGAGCCGACACATTAGCGCCGAACTTCTCATAGACCATAGGCGAGAGCCACATGGCGGCAAATACGCCCAAACGTGCAATCGACATCTCCAAACCCATAGCCATAGCCATCTCCTTGCCTTTGAACCATTTGGCAATGGCTTTCGATACGGTGGTACCTGCCATCTCGCAGCCGCAACCGAAAATCATAAAGCCGAGGCACGACATCTTGGCTGTTGCGGGCAGTGCCACCCACCACGAGTTCATCCAAGCCTCCAAACCACTACCGATGAACAGGTCGCTCATACCGTAGAACTTGATGCAAGCACCGATAACCATCAGCGAGGCCGACAACATACCCGTAAAACGGATGCCCATCTTGTCGAGGATTATACCTGCGAAGATGAGGAAGAAGCAGAATACGTTGAGGAAGTACTCGCTCGAAGCGTAGGTGCCGAAGGTGGTGCTGTTCCAATCGAGGCTGCTCTCCAACTGACTTTTCAGGGGCGAGAGCATATCCACAAACATATAGCCGAAGAACATCATCAGTGCGATGAGTATCAGCGCCGACCAACGAATAAAGGCCGAATCGTTAAGTTTTTTTTGTAATTTTTCTACCATTGTTCTTGTGTTTATTTAGTTTGTTATGTTATAGTCTAACGTATATTTCAATTTTCAATTCTCGCAAATGCGAATAAGCAAAGGCAGAGGCCACTTGTGGGCTATGCCGAGCGAGAGCATTTTAGACAAAATTTATTTTGTCAATTCTCAATTCTCAATTCCTATTGTATCTCTTCAACACCGTGTAGGCCTCCTTGATGCCCAACTCACCAGCCTTGCTCAGGTCGATGCATCCCTTGCGGGTATCCTTCATATAGAGCTGCACAAGCCCTCGGTTGAACCACGCCTCGGCCAACTCGGGAGCCAACTCAATGGCCCTTGTGTAGTCCTCATAGGCGGCAGGCATATCTCCTGACAAGGTGCGCAGGTTGGCCCTATTGTAATATAGGTATGCCACCTCTGGGGCCAACTCTATGGCCTTGTTGAGGTCGGCAATGGCATCGTCGTAGTTATACTTACGTTCCACCACGTGGCCCGGTTTCATTTCCGAATCAATAGAAATGCGGTCGGAGCGATTGATGGACGAGATGAAATCAATCATCTCGGTCCTCGCCACAGCCCTGTTGAGGTAGAGGAACGGGTTGTTGGGTTGCAACACTATGGCATCCGAGAATAGGCCCAGAGCCGAGGTGTATTGTCTTACACACAGTTGGCTGATGCCATACTTGAAAAGTGTCTGCCACCCTTCTCCCTGCGCCTCCTTTTCGTAGGTGCCGTTCAAAGCGTCAATTTCCTCCTCCGAGAGAGAGGTGTCGGAACAGCTGAACACAATGTTGTTGTCGGCCACCTCCTGCCCAAAGTTCTCCAACGACTCCACGTAGTAGCGGTGCGACTCCACGGTTGTTGGGGCTGTGAGGGTAAATCGGAACATAGGGCGGAGTGTAATCTCCCCCTGCTCGCCCTCCTGCAACCTCCTCTCGGCCAACTTCGACTCAAACGACACGAGTTGGTTGAAGTGGCGTGATGTGTCGGCATAGATGGACAAATCGTCGGGGTTCTCCTCCAAGCGTGCCTCATACTCTTCAATCTTACGAGCGGCTATGGCCCTATCGTGGCTTGCGCCTGCGAGGTCGTGGATGCGGTCTTTGACGAGCGCACGGGACAGGTAGGCGTTTGCAAAGTCGGGGTAGAGTTCTATGGCTTTGGTGTAGTCGCCCAGCGCTTCGGCATATCGTCCCAACTCGGCATACACCCCTGCTCGGTTGAAATATCCCTTCACATTGTCGGGTGCGTGGAGGATAACTTTGTTGTAGTTCTCCAACGATTCGTTCCATTCGCCACGGATGGCATAGACTATGGCCATATTGTAGTAGCCACCCACTACATACTCGTTCAGCGACACGACCTTCTTGTAGTCCTCCAATGCCTCCTCATAACGCTCCAAGTTGCAGTAAACAATGGCTCGGTTGAAGAGCGGTTGGAGGTAGGTGCTATCACACTTGATGGCCAAGTTGAAGTTTTCCAAAGCCTCCTCGTTCTTACCCTCGGCCATCAGCAACATAGCCTTCTGGTTGTAGCCTTCGGTGTACTCCCTGTTGGTACGTATGGCCTTGTCGAAACACTTGTGGGCTTCGAGAGTGTCGGCCAGATTGAGGAACGCCACACCACGGTTGATGTGGGTTTGTGCATCTTTGTCGGTAAATCGGAGGATGACGTCGAAATCCACCAACGACTTCACATAGTTTTTGTTGCGTAGGTGGGTTACTCCCCTCGAATAGTAGGAATTTGGCAGGTCGGGCCTCAGGTCTATGGCTGCGGCGAAGTCCTCGATGGCATCCTCGTAGTTACCCAGCTCGGAACGCACGATGCCCCTATAATGATAGGCCTCCGTATAGACAGGGTTGAGGCGCAGAGCCTCCGTGAGGTCAGCCTCGGCACCGAGCATATCGCCAAGTCCGAGTTTGGCATAGCCACGCAGATAGTATGCCTCGTGCGACTCTTTGTTGGCTCTCAGGAGTATGTTGAGAATCTCGATGGCATCCTTGTAGTTGTCGGCGGCCAGAAAGTTACGACTTGCCCACGATATGTAGCGCTGGTTGTACTGTGCGTTGGTTGTCCCAACGCACAGTACAAACAAGGTTGCTATTATGCAGACTAATCGTTTCATCACTTCTAGTAGTTCAACTGCGGAGTTATAGGGCCTTTGGGACTTTAATTCTCAATTCTCAATTCTCAATTCTCAATTTTTCAACGCTGCCATTCGCTCTTTGAGAGCAGCGATTTTGGCTTCGGCATCGCGCTGTTTGTTGCGCTCGTTCTCCACCACTGCGGCAGGAGCGTTGGCCACAAACCTCTCGTTGCCCAACTTGGCCAGCACGCCTTTGAGGAAGCCCTCGTAGTGGGCCAACTCTTTGGTCATCTTCGCAACCTCTTCCTCCACGTTGATATTGGCACTCATTGGCACAAAGTACTCGGTGGTCTTAACGATGAAGGCGGCAGCCGTGGGGTTCTTCTCGCTAACCTCGGTGATGGCCGACAGGTTGGCCATCTTGCTCACCACGCAGTTGTAGGCGGGGTGGTAGTTCTCGTCGGCTATGACTTCCAAAGCAACCTGCTCCTTATTGGGAACGTTTTGTTTGGCTCTGATATTGCGCACTGCACTTACCACCTCCCTTGCGAGGTCGAACTCGGCGAGCATCTTCTCATCGTAGGGAAGTTCGACGGGCTGCTCGGCAAACATAATGCTCTCGCCCTCCTTACGCTCGGCAATGTTCTGCCACAACTCCTCTGTAACAAAGGGCATAAAGGGGTGTAGAAGTTCCAACAGACGCTCGAAGAAACGCTTGGTGGCACGGAGTGTTGCTCCGTCGATGGGCGAGCCCCAAGTGGGCTTGACCATCTCCAAGTACCAACCGCTGAAATCGTCCCAGAAGAGCTTGTAGGCTGCCATCATAGCGTCCGAAATGCGGTATGCCTCGAAGTGGTCGTTAATCTCTGCGGTGGTCTTGTTGAGTACCGACTCAAACCACTCGATGGCTTTGACACTGTGGTCGGGCTGTGCGGCAGCCTTGTCCACGCTCCAAGTACCCAGCAGACGGTAGGCGTTCCAAATCTTGTTGCAGAAGTTGCGGCCCTGCTCGCAGAGGCTCTCGTCGAACATCAGGTCGTTACCGGCCGAGGTGCACAACATAAGTGCCACCCTCACACCATCGGCACCATACTGTGCGATGAGGTCCAGCGGGTCGGGCGAGTTGCCGAGCTGTTTGGACATCTTGCGACCGAGTTTGTCCCTCACGATACCGGTGAAATAGACGTGGTTGAAGGGCCTCTCGTTCCTCCACTCATAGCCTGCCATAATCATCCTTGCTACCCAGAAGAAGATGATGTCGGGACCGGTTACAAGGTCGTTGGTGGGGTAGTAGTATTTGATTTCCTCGTTGTCGGGGTTGCGGATGCCGTCGAAGACGCTGATGGGCCACAGCCACGAGCTGAACCAAGTGTCCAACACATCCTCGTCCTGACGCAGGTCGGCCAGCGTGAGGCTACTGTCGCCACTCTTGGCCTTTGCCAACTCCAAAGCCTCAGCCTCGGTCTCGGCCACCACAAAGCCACCTTTGGGCAGATACCACGCAGGTATCCTCTGGCCCCACCACAGCTGGCGCGAGATGCACCAATCTTTGATGTTCTCCATCCAGTGGCGGTAGGTGTTCTTGTACTTCTCGGGTACGAACTTGATGATGTCCTCGGCTACGGCGGCCGTTGCGGGTTTGGCTAATTCGTCCATCGAGAGGAACCACTGCATCGAGAGTTTGGGCTCGATGGCAACGCCTGTACGCTCCGAGTAACCCACGTTGTTGGTGTAGGCCTCGGTCTTCTCCAACAGACCGGCTGCTTCGAGGTCGCCCTCGATGACCTTGCGACACTCGAAGCGGTCCATACCCACATAGAGTCCCACCTTGTCGTTGATGGTGCCATCGGGGTTGAAGATGTCGATGGTTTCGAGGCCATATTTCTCCCCGAGCATATAGTCGTACACGTCGTGTGCGGGGGTAACTTTCAGCGCACCCGTACCGAACTCGATATCCACATACTCGTCCCTGATTACGGGCACGCTGCGGCCCACGAGGGGTACGATAACCCTTGCATCCTCGGGTAGGTCGGCATACCTCGGGTCGTTGGGATTCACACACACTGCCGAGTCGCCCAAGATGGTCTCGGGACGGGTGGTGGCCACAATCAGGTTGCGGTCGGAACCTTCCACCTTGTAGCGCAGGTAGTAGAACTTACCCTGCGACTCCTTGTAGATAACCTCCTCGTCCGAAAGGGCGGTCTGTGCCGAGGGGTCCCAGTTGACCATCCTCACGCCACGATAGATTTTTCCCTTGTTGTAGAGGTCAACAAAGACCTTGATTACACCTTCGGTGCGGGCGTCGTCCATAGTGAAGCAGGTGCGCTCCCAATCGCACGAAGCGCCGAGTTTGCGGAGCTGTTTGAGGATGATACCTCCGTGTTTCTCCTTCCACTCCCAAGCGTGGGCCAAGAATTGTTCCCTTGTCAGGTCGCTCTTTTCGATGCCTTCGGCTTTGAGTTTGGCAACCACTTTGGCTTCGGTAGCGATGGATGCGTGGTCGGTGCCGGGAACCCAGCAGGCGTTGAGGCCCTGCATACGAGCCCTGCGGATGAGCACATCTTGAAGGGTGTTGTTGAGCATATGGCCCATATGGAGCATACCGGTTACGTTTGGCGGCGGAATTACCATGGTGTATGGTGTGCGGTGGTCGGGTTCGGAGTGGAACATACGGTGTTCCATCCAATAGTCATACCACTTACTTTCAATGGTTTGAGGTGAGTATTTCTCTGCAAGTTCCATAGGTGTATATTTTTTATGTTTTAATTTTTACAAAATTAACCTCCAAAGGTAGGAATAAAAGTCGAGAAATACAAACCCCACTCTCTTATTCCTCGTCCCGCATCCGATGGGCACAAAACAAAAGCCCACGCCGCGTGAGGGGTGGGCTTTTGTTTTATGAGGGGTGAGTTGTCAGAATCTCTTGATATCTTTTGGTGCATCAATTTCTCCGATTACCCTCTTGAACTTACCAAAGCGGATGTAGGCCGATACGCTCACCGAGCGACCGAGCATCTCGTTGGAGTTGTGGCGGATGAAGGTACCCGAGCGGATGGTGTTCTCCACGTAGTTGTGGCCGTGTAGCAGGTCGTTCACCTTGACGTCGAAGCCCGCCTTCCACTTGGGAACGTAGGCACTGAACGACACCCCGAGGTTGTGGTAGTAGCCGAAGTCTACCACTTGGGCCATTCGTGCGGTGGGCGAGGCCGAATAGGAGGCCGAGAGCCGTGCATTGTTCAGCCACTTGCCTTTGGGGAAACGGTAGCCACCGCCCACATCCCACGTGAAGGAGCGGATGGTGTTGGTGTAGTCCTCTGCGATGTGGTATGTCCTAATTGAATATGAACCGTTAAATTCGAGGCTTATATTCTTTGTGGGATACATCAGGATGTTTGAAACAATGCGGTGTCCGATTTCGCTACCATAGTTTTTGTAGGTGCTCACCGTAACGCCATCGGACCTCATTTCGGTGATGGGGTTGATGGAGTTGGCAATGTAACTGCCAAAATAGTGTAAACTTGGCGAGCGCAACCACTTGGGTAGTAGTTTGTCGGGAAGGGACCACGCAAGGCTGCCGCGGTAATTCATTTCGGGGCGCAGGTTGGGGTTACCATAGCGCAGGTGCATCGGGTTGCTGTCGTCCACGTAGGGATTCAGCAGGTCGAGACCCGGACGTTTGGGTTCGGCCGAGAGCATAATGTTGGGAACCAACCAGTGGGTACGGATGAAAATTCGTGCGTTCACGCCCCAAGATAGTTGGTTGTAGTCGAGCGGGGTATTACCCGTGTGACGGAACACACCCGTGGTGTGGTCGTTGGAGAGATTTGCCGACAGACCCAACGAAAACTTGCGTGAGGGGGAGTAGGAGTAGTTAAAGCCTCCGCTAATAATGTCCTGCTTGTAGGTCAAACCCGCATCGGGGATGGTTGCAAACTCCTCCTCTCCTCGGTTGAGGATTTCGTAGAACGAAGAGTTGTCGTAGCGACGGGAGGTGTAACCAATGGAGGGGTAAAGGTTGTGTTTGCCTTCTTTGCCTGCTCTCTTGCTAAGGCCCAAGTAGATGCTGAAAGCGTCCTGCTCGGTTTGGCTACTGCGACGGCTCTCATAGGATGTGTTATCCTCGCCGTAGTGGGTGAGAGTGGAGGCTTCGGAGTTACTCTTGGAGTGGGTGAGAGTGGAGTTGAGGTTCACGACGTGCTTGGCTCCCACCTGATGGGCCATTGTGATGCGTCCATTGATGTTTTCGGGCGAGGAAGTTGTGCTGCTTGCATCGCTCTGCTGCTCTTGGGAGCGCACACCGCCGGCCTCCTCTCGCCACGACTTGGTATCGGTGTAGCGATTGCTCTCCGAAGAGGTGCCGTTCAGCGTGGCGAGAATGTAGCCCTTGCGCTTGTTTATCTCGCCCTTGTAGCTGATGGCCAGACGGTGCGAATGGCCACGAGTGCTGTCGGCATCACTGTCGTGGAGCGTGTAGAGAGGCGTGTCGCCACTCTCGGTGCCGAAGTACTCCGAGGTGGAACGCTTGTGCAACGTGGGCGTGTGGGTTAGCGAATAGGCATATTTGGTGGCGAAGGTGGTGCGCCCAACCTTGCTCACCACATCCACGTCGGCGCCATACTTACCATTCGGCACGGCCTCATCGCCACCCAACTCGCTGGCAAAGCCCACGGGTAGGGGCTGATTAGTCTTGATGTTGAGGATTATTTGGTCATTGTTGTACTCGGGCGAGCCGGGCATAATGACCTCAATCTCATCCATCAGTGCGGCACCAATGAACTCCATTGTGTATTGACGGCCACCGGAGATGAGCACCTCTTCCTTGCCGTTGATTAGGATTTTCGATATGGGCAGGTTGTTGTACTGAAATCTGCCGCGACTACCCGATTGGTCCAACCCTGGCACTTTGTCCACGATGGAGGCCATCTTGCGATACTTGGCCTCGGGGTCGGCCTTGACGTTATAGACCAAACGGTCGGCCTTCTCCATAATGAGTGGCTTGACGGTGATACCCTCAATCTCCACTCCCGCTTGCAGAGCCACCTTGCCGAGGTCGGTCTGCTCGTCTTCTGCCCCCAATGAAACACTCTTTTCCACCGAGGCGTAACCCACCGAGGAGAAGGTCAACTTGTAGGCACCCTCTTGGTTGTAGCGCAGAATGAAATTGCCCTCCTTGTCGGCCGCTACTGCCGACACACCTTTGCCCTCGGCATCGGTGAGAACCACGGTGGCATAGCCCACGCCACTGCCGGTGGCACTATCCACAATGCGTCCCTGAAAAATGTGTTCGGCAGCGAAAGTGCAGATGGCTGCGTACAATAGCGTGTAAATTAGGGAAATAACGCGTTTCATACTATCTCGAACGAAGGAGGGGAGTGGTTTGCCCCCCCCCATCGGGTTATGCAAATTTAGTATTTTAACGGAAAAAATGCAAATTTTGATATTCATTTATTGCTCTTTTTGCCCTTTTTTTTCTTCTAATTCAAAGAGGGGTAGTGTGTGGCGCAGGGGGATATGTTGCCGACCGCTATTATTAAAATTTGTTAATAACTTTTTGGGCGCGGAATAAGTTTTAGGCACGAAAGTCGTTATATTTGTAGCGATTTTCCTTATTATGGGGTTTTGTCCCCTTGAAGGAGTGAAAAAAGAGTGATTATTTGTAGAGGTGTGCAAATGGACACACAACCCAATAGGATTTAAAATATGAGAAAGAAAGATAACGTAGAAGTGGAAATTGTAACCGGCATTGCCGATGCTGCCGAGGGCTTCCATCAGGTCATCCCCATTGTGGGTGATGAGGACGAACTCGCCGAAGGTATCACAATACCTTCCGTGATGCCTATCCTCTCGTTGCGCAGCTCGGTGCTCTTCCCCGGTGCCATCACTCCCATTACAGTAGGACGTGAGAAGTCGATGAAACTTGTGAGGGATGTGGAGCAGAACTCGGGTGTGCTGGGTGCCGTGTTGCAGAGGGAGGCCGATGTGGAGCAACCCGCAGCTGATGATATGTATCGTGTGGGTACCGCAGCACGCATTCTCAAAGTGCTCGAAATGCCCAATGGTAACCTCACGGTTATTCTGCACGGTTTGGAGAAAATCGAGGTGCTCGAATATATGCAGTCGGAGCCCTATTTCAAGGCTACCGTCAACATTCTCAAAGATGTTGCACCGGAGCGTAACAATGTTGAGTTCGACGCACTTGTGGACTCAATCCGCGATGTGGCGTTGAATGTCATCAGCATCTCGCCCAACATCCCCAAAGAGGCAACCTTTGCCATCAAGAACATCGACTCCAAGAGGGGTATCATCAACTTCATCTGCTCCAATATGGACTTCACGGATGCCGACCGCCAGAGGCTGTTGGAAGCACCCGGATTGTTGGCTCGCAGCCGTAAGTTGCTCGAAATACTCGTCAGAGAGCAACAACTTGTGGAACTGAAAAACAGAATTCAGTCGAAGGTTAAGAGGGACATCGACCAGCAGCAGAAGGAGTACTATCTCCACCAACAGATGCGCACCATTCAGGAGGAGTTGGGCGAAACCGACGAGGGCGACATCGCCAAACTCAGGGAGCGTGCCCAAACCAAGAAGTGGACCGAAGAGGTGGGCAAACAATTTGAGCGTGAGGTGGTTAAGTTGGAGCGACTGAACCCTGCCGTTGCCGAGTATTCGGTGCAGATGAACTACCTCGAAACGATGTTGGAGCTTCCTTGGGGCGAGTGTACCGAGGACAATATGGACCTCGGCCGTGCCCGTCAGAGGCTCGATGAGGACCACTTTGGTCTGGACGAGGTGAAGGAGCGTATCCTTGAACATCTCTCGGTCATCAAGCTCAAAGGCGATCTCAAATCGCCCATTCTCTGCCTCTATGGCCCTCCGGGTGTGGGTAAGACCTCGCTGGGTAGGAGCGTGGCAGAGGCACTGGGTAGGAAGTTTGGCCGCATCTCTTTGGGTGGCCTGCACGACGAGTCGGAGATTAGGGGACACAGGCGTACCTATATAGGTTCGATGCCCGGACGTATCATTGAGACCATCAAACGCTGCGGTTCGTCCAACCCCGTGATAATCCTTGACGAGGTGGACAAGGTGAGCCGTAGTAACCACGGCGATCCTTCGAGTGCGCTGTTGGAGGTGTTGGACCCCGAGCAGAACAGCACTTTTCACGACAACTATATCGATGTGGACTACGACCTCTCGAAGGTGCTCTTCATTGCCACGGCCAACAATGTGGGCAACATCAGCGCCGCCCTCAGGGATCGTATGGAGATGATTAATATCGCAGGCTACATTCTCGACGAGAAACTCGAAATAGCAGAGCGACACTTGATTGGTAAACAGTGTGAGGCTCACGGTGTTAAGCCCGAACAACTGACCATCTCGCGTGAGGTGCTGGCAACCATCGTTGAGGATTACACCCGTGAGAGCGGTGTGCGCTCGTTGGATAAACAGCTTGCCAAAATAGCCCGCCACAGGGCTAAACAGATTGGCTTCGAGGAGGCCTATGAGCCGGCAGTGAGCGTGGAGGATGTGCGCAAGATTTTGGGTGTGCCCAAATTCCAAAGGGACCGCTACGATTTGGGCGGTATGGTCGGTGTCGTTACGGGTTTGGCGTGGACCGAGGTGGGGGGTGATATCCTCTACATCGAGTCGGTGCTCACCCCCGGTAAGGGAGTGCTCAATCTTACGGGCAATCTGGGCGACGTGATGAAGGAGTCGGCCACCATTGCGTGGGAGTGGGTTAAGGCGCACCACAGCGAATTGGGCATCGCTCCCGAACTGTTCGAGAAGAACGACCTCAATATCCACGTGCCCGAGGGAGCCATTCCTAAGGACGGCCCAAGTGCGGGTATCACAATGGTTACGAGCATAGTGTCAACCTATACGGGGCGTAGGGTAGTGGAGCGTATTGCAATGACGGGCGAGACCACACTGCGCGGTCGTGTGCTCCCCGTGGGCGGTATTAAGGAGAAGATTCTGGCTGCCAAGCGTGCGGGCATCAGCCACCTGATTTTGTGTGAGGACAACCGCAAGGATATCTCGGAGATAAAGGCGGAGTACCTCGAAGGACTCACCTTTGATTATGTCAGGAGCGTGGATGAGGTTTTGGCATTGGCACTTAAAAAATAGTCGGAAATTCCGACTATTTTTTTGTCAACCGACAACCGTCTTACATACCCCTCCGCCCTGCGGCACCTCCCCTAACTTAGGGGAGGAGTAATTTTCAATTTTCAATTCCCTTTCTGCTCTTTCTGCCCTTTCTCTCCTCACGGGTTACAAAAACGTTACCCGCGAAAAAAAAGCTGCTCCCCTAAGGTAGGGGAGCTGTCGCAAAGCGACTGAGGGGTATGCTGTCGGTTGACGGTAGACGGTTGACAAAAAAACACACGGGTAACTCGCAAAAGTTACCCGTGTGTTTTTTCTTTATCGGTCGGAGGCTAACTTTCAATCTGCATCTCGTGCAGCTCCTCACCGGTGATGTGCACAACCTCACCATCTTGCACAACAACCAAGTTGCCATCCTCACGAATGGTTTTTTCAATTAGACGTTTGTGTGCCAATCGCACTCCGTTGTCGATTTTTTCCTGCAACTGCTGTATTTCCAAATCGCTCATAGGTTGTTCATTATCTTGTTAAAAGCAACCTCGTCGCACACCTCTTTGATTTCGCTCTTGGTACCCCACGCGATACGTTTTACAGCCTCTGCTCCGCTGTTGTCGTAGATGGTCCATAGGTCGCAAATCGGCATATAGAGAGCCTTGAAGTTGCTGATGCCCGCATCGTAACGGCGACGAATGACGTCCTCCGGAATGTTGTGGCCTCCCTCTTGCACTCTCGTTGCGACACGCTCGATTGCGAGTTCGGGTGTCGGCAGCCAAAAAAATAGTAGTGTTACGAAGTACTGTTTTGCGTGTGCTTGTTCAATAAATTTGGTGTAGGAACGCGACGCAAGGGTGGTCTCAAAGGCAAAGTCTTCGTCCTGACACAACAGGTCGTCCATACGTTGGAGCATCAACCTACCTGCCTCAATGGCCATCCTCTCGGGATTGAAGGGCGAGAGTCCTTTGGCAATCTCGTCGGCGTTCACAAACTCGCGACAGCCCAACATATCGGGCAAAACGGTGTAGGAAGCGGTAGTCTTACCCGCACCATTACACCCCGCTATGATATAGACTTGTCGCATATTTCAATATCTTTTCGCTCGGCACAACCGACCGAATGTAAATGCAAATGTAGAAAACTTTTTTTAATTTGACAAATACCGAGCCGAAAAGAATACAATCGACGAGTGTTGACCGTTCTCTCACTTTTTCCTCTGCGAGAGAAAAGCGCACATCAGTACCAATGAGTGGTGATAGTCGTTTTGCGGATAGGTGGCCAGCAGATTGTAGGCCTCGCGCAGGTAGGAATTCATAATCTCTTCGGCACCCTGAATACCTCCACGAGAGGTTACAATGTTGCGTAGAGTGTCAATGGCATCCTCGTTGGTGGTCGTTTGACCAACCAATGACCTCACCTCTGCCTCCTCCTCGGTGCTCATTCCGCGCATAGCCTCCAAGAGGGGAAGGGTGATTTTGTGCTCCCTCAGGTCGGCACAGGTGGGCTTACCCGTCTGGTCGGCTGTGGCGTAGTCGAGAATGTCATCCTTGATTTGAAACGCCATACCGATATTGCGTCCAAACTCATAGGCTTTGTCCACCTCGGCTGCGGGCGCACCTGCGGCCACAGCACCCACACCACAACTGATGGCCAATAGGGAGGCTGTCTTTTTGTTGATAATGTCGTAGTACTTGTCGTGAGTCATAGCGAGCGTTTTGGTCTGCTCGTCTTGGATGACCTCACCCTCGCAGAGCCACTTGATGCTGTGCGAAACATAGGTGAGGATGTCGAACTCCATACTCTCCATACCCATTTCAAATATGCGCGAGAGGATGAAATCGCCAGTGAGAATGGCGTTGCGCTTACCCCATTTTTGGTTTATGGACGACTGTCCGTGGCGCAACTCGGCACGGTCAATAACGTCGTCGTGCACCAACGAAGCGGTGTGGATGAGCTCGATGAGCGCAGCGGCCAAATGTACACGCTTGCCAAACTTGGCTCCCTTGTTATGAAGGCCGGCAAAGAGCATCACCAAAATTGGACGCACACCCTTTCCGCGCGTGTCGAAAATGTATTTGAGAATATCGTCAAAATAGGGACTGTCGGAGTGTAGGGCCTCACGCAGGAAGTGCTCGTATGCAGCCATTTCCTCTGCCAAAGGGGCCTTTATCTCGTCAAGAGTGATATGCTTGTTGTCGTTCATCGCTTTGTTTGGGTTGCAAATGCGATGCAAATGTAACGATAATTTGCCGATATTTGTGTGTCGCGGGAGAGCGAAAAGAAAAAAAAGTCAAAAGAGAGAAATTTTAGAATAAATTGCTATATTTGCGAAAAGACGATTTTGTGAAACCATTAAATTTTTTGAGTATTATGAAGAAACTTTGTATGATTTTGTTGGCTTTGGTGATGACCACCGGAGCATTTGCACAGAAAATGTGGTTGGGTGGTACGGCTTCCGTAAGTGCAAGCGGTACGGCTACCCTCAATATGGCACCCACTTTTGGCTACTTCCTCGCGGAGAATATCTCGGTGGAAGGTAAACTTGGCCTTACGTTTGGCTCCAATCTGGGCAAGTATGGGCTGACTGCTACCGGTCGCTATTGGCTGCCTATCAACGAGAAGTTGAGCTACACCCCCGGCATCTCACTCGGCTTTGGTATTACACACGATAGCTATTGGGATTCCACAACTACCAACTTCGACTTTGCCATTCAACTCGGCAGTTTCCACTACAAGGTGAACGACAAGTGGATGCTGGGTGCCAATTTCAGTAGCTTTACACTGAATGATCTTGGCGGCGGCAACTATACCTATTTCTCTCTCGGCACCTCCACCACCATCTCGGTTAACTACTTCTTTTAGGAGATTGAGGAGGGTGCCTTTGGGTGAAAAGGTCGCCTTTTGAATGGGGATTTCCCCACAAAAAACAGACACACTTCGGAATGAGGCTTGTTAAAATACCTCTCCGAGGTGTGCCTTTTTTGTTATACATATATATTATATGAGGAGTTGCCGGTGGATAAACCGCCCCTTGTGGATGGGACGGGGATGTAGGCAATGTTAAGCCAACGTTAAATCGCATTTTGCTCCAAAAACGTAATGTGCAGATTTTCGGATATGTACAATTTTTATGCCAAAAAAGCGCAAAAAAATCTTTCAATAAAATTTGCAGAATTGGAAAAAGTGCCTACCTTTGCATCCGCTTTCGAAAGTTAAACACAACCGACCGAGAGCAACGTTCTGAAAAGTTTGAATAGAAAATTTTTTCAAAATTTTTTTGCGAAAAATTTGGAAGTTCAAAAAAAGTCCTTACCTTTGCAGTCCGCTTTGAAAGATAAGTGGCGTGGGCGACGGAAAGGTCTAACACGAACAATATGTTCTTTGAAGTATTGAAGCAGCTAAATACGTTCAAAAATATTCAAGGTTTTTGAATTCAATGCCTTTGAGAAACAAGCCAAGATATTAAAACTTTTTTTACAATGGAGAGTTTGATCCTGGCTCAGGATGAACGCTAGCGGCAGGCCTAACACATGCAAGTCGAGGGGCAGCATAAAGGATAGCTTGCTATTCTTGGTGGCGACCGGCGCACGGGTGCGTAACGCGTATGCAA
>JAZNNC010000003.1:0-32406 GCA_045580045.1 Tidjanibacter sp. | reverse complement strand
AGTTCGGGGTGTAGCTCAGCCCGGTTAGAGTACACGTCTGGGGGGCGTGGTGTCGCTAGTTCGAATCTAGTCACCCCGACAAAACAAAGCAAAAGCCTTCAATCGAAAGATTGGAGGCTTTTGTGTTACAAAGCCCGCTCGTGCTTGCACGAATGCGGGCTTTGTTGCACAAAAGTCCTTGCTTTGCGAGGATTGGCTTTTGCTTTGTTTGGGAGCCCCAACCTACGATCACCGAGCGGAGAGCCACCTTGCGTGGCTCGTAACGAGGTAATCTGGTCTGCTTGACCAAGTTTAGTCGAGGCTTGCACGAATGCGGGCTTTGTTGCACAAAAGTCTTTGCTTTGCAAGGATTGGCTTTTGCTTTGTTTGGGAGCCCCCAACCTACGATCACCGAGCGGAGAGCCACCTCGCGTGGCTCATAACGAGGTAATCTGGTCTGCCCCAAAATAGAAACAACAAAGTTTTATTTCAATCTTGTTTTTGTGGAAAGTTTGGGGGAGATTTGCGCCCACATACCACAAACAAGCAACAGCAAAAAGATGACTATCCGTGTTGATTTCTCAAATTTGTTTCTACCTTTGTAGCAACATATTGACATTTACGCGGAAAGTGTAAGTTTATTCTCGTTAAGCGAATCTGGAAAATTCAAGAGAGAGAATAAGCTAACATCTTCCTGCGCTGTATCCTGTAATGGGATATAAGCGTGGGGCTGTTGCTTATTTTATCTCGAAGGTAATCCAGAACCTGCTTAACTAAAATAAGTCTTTCAGCACCACGCTTTCTTTTTATTTACATTTTACCATATTGGTGCTGTGTGGTTTTGGGCGAAATTATTAACTCAAAACATAAATTCCTATTGCTTATGAAGAAAGAACAGATGGGCTACCTCGCCCCCGAAATTGAGGTGAATGAAGTGATGGTCGAACAAGGTATCGCCGCAAGCGACCCAAGTACCGAAACAATGCCCGAAATTGGCGAAGAAAAAGATGAAATCGGTTGGTAACCACCTAAAACGAAAGACGATGAAGAAATTTGCAATCTTGGCGGCAGTCGTTGCGCTTATCGGCTGTACGCAAAATGATGAGGGCTTGGATAATATCACCAGCACCCCCGAAAAGAGCCAAACAGAGTTTTACGCCTCTATGCCCGAGTGCGACACTCGTACCTATGTAGAGGATAACAAATACTTGCGCTGGAACGCGGGCGATGAAATTACCGTCTTTGCCGGCAATAGTTATAATGGTCATTGGCAGTTTGCGGGCGAGGATGGTGCAAATAGTGGCAAGTTTAACGAAATTAGCGAGGGTGGTTTCGTTACGGGTACACCCCTCGACCTTACAGCAAATTACGCTATCTACCCCTACGATGAAAACATCTCCATCAGCGAGGCGGGAGTTGTTTCGCTCACCCTGCCCGCTGTGCAGGAGTATAACCACACCTATGCGAACTCGTTTGGTGCAGGTGCAAATACGATGATGGCGGTGACTAAAAATACCTCGGACAACTTTTTGGCGTTCAAAAACTTGTGCGGTTATCTGAAACTCAAATTCTATGGCAATGATGTAACCGTGAAGAGCATTACCGTAAAAGGTAATAATGGCGAGAAGATTGCAGGCCCTGCAACCGTTTCGATGGCCTACGGCGACGAGCCTACAATCACTATGGGCAACGATGCCACCGACACTATCACCATTGACTGTGGCGAGGGTGTAGCGTTGAGCAACGAGGAAGCAAACCCAACAATCTTTTGGGTTGTTATCCCCGAAATCACCTTCGAGGGCGGTATCACTATCGAGGTTACCGACATCAACGACCAAATCTTTGAGAAAAAGACCACCAACGCAGTGCCCATCGAAAACAATCTTATTCAACCCATGGCGGCGTTGGGGGTGGAGGTTGCTCCCGCTGGTCCTGCTAATAATGAGATTTGGTATACTGCGACATCAAAGGTTGAGCCATACGACAAAACCGTCTTTGGTGCCAATTATGTATCGAATGAGTGGGATTCTGCCACAGGTATGGGTGTAATTACCTTTGATGGCGAAATTACTTCTATTGGAGAGTATGCATTCTGGGATCGCACCTCGCTGACAAGTATTATCATTCCTGAAAGTGTAACTGTAATAGGGGAGTCTGCTTTTAAATACTGTTCCATACAGGATGTTACCTTACCCGAAAACCTTGAAAGAATAAGAAGCGATGCCTTTGAATACTGTAGAAACCTAACAAGCATCACCATTCCCCCAAGCGTTGTGTCTATTGGTTCGGCAGCGTTTGCTTCTTGTGATAACCTAACAGCATTCTATGGAAAGTATGCGTCGGAAGACAATAGGTGTCTTATATATGACGGTTTGGCTGCTTATGGCAAAATCTACTTGGTGGCATTTGCACCCAAGGATATAACAGAATACGCAATTCCAGAAGAAGTTACCATTATTAATGAATATGCCTTTGCAGATACAGAGTTGGAATATGTAATTATTCCAGATGGTGTAAAAACAATAGAACTCCATGCTTTCAGCCGTTGCCGGAATCTAAAAAGTGTGGTTATTGGAAGAGGTGTTACAGAGATAGATAGCTTTGCATTCGAATATTGTGAGTATTTGGAATGTATTTGTCTTAAATCAACCACACCTCCTAGGGTTAGAGACCTATTCGAGTATTATTACGATGGCGAGCCTGTGTTTTATGTTCCAATAGAGAGTATTGATGACTATAAAGCAGACTCTGAGTGGAGTGAGATAATTGCCTCTTACAACATTGAGGGTAGTCATTTTGCCACAACTAGCGAGATTCACTATACATCCAGTGATGGAAATATAGTTGAACCCCGTATGGAATTAGTTGGAGCAAAGATTATATCTAATACTTATAAAGATGGCAAAGGTGTGATAGAATTGTTTGGGTATGTAATGAAACTTGTATCTAGTACATTTGACAATTGTAGCAATCTCGCAAGTATTTCTTTGCCAAGTAGTGTTACTTCGCTTGGATCCTGCACATTCTACAATTGCCCAAACCTTACGAGTGCCATTATTCCAGAAAGTGTTAATTTTATGGATTCTTGGGTTTTCTCCGAATGTATGAATATCAATGAAATTTATTTCAAAGCTCAAAATCCACCCATACTAGATCATCCTGTTTTTTTTGAGCATGGATTGACACCCCGTATATATGTTCCATCTAATAGTGTTAGTGCTTACAAAAATGCAGATAACTGGACATACTGGGCTAATTTAATCGTGGGCTACAACTTTGAATAAACACAAACATAGTTAACCTTATATTAACTTTCTAAAAGCTTAAATTACCATGAAACTTGTGCAAATTACGAAAGAAGAAACCATTATTATTAAACGTACTAACATAATGGCAATACAGACCACAAATATTGAGGAAAAATGTGTGTTTATAAAAATCAGCAGGACAGGAAATCCACAAGGGATGTCGCCCGAGGCTCTTTATAACGCAGTCCGCAAAGAGTGGAGGGCAAATATAAATCACATTGCTACGGCAGATTATGTGATGGCAATTTACAACAATGATATAGTTGAGGTTTACAGACCAATAGATTGGTATGTAAATATAAAAACCAAGCGAGTTATGTTCGAGGGACAATTGGCTCCTTTTGACATCAGACAAAAATACATAGGCTTGCATTTACCCGCATTAGAGGGTGTCCGCCGTCCAGTCGTTTATAATTTTTGATAATATCTCTGAAACTTTACCCCACCAACCACTCGGTCGGTGGGGTGATTGTTTGGATATGGGAGTTGAGGCAAAGGGGCCACCTAGAAAGGCGTAAGCGAGCAGACTTTGTCTGCGAGTAGCCAATCTAGTCGTGGCTTTTGCTTTGTTTTCCATCCACCCCACATCCTACGATCACCGAGCAGAGAGCCACCTTGTGTGGGTCGTAGCGAGGTAATCTGGTCGCCTGATACGGCTCTTGGTTGTTCGCCATTGGCCTTTGACAAACGTACCCCTCCGGCCTTTGGCCACCTCCCCTAACCTATGGGAGGCGTTCTTGCTCTGTGAGTGGCTAATCTCGTTGTGGGCTTTTGCAAAGGGGCACGAATGTTGCACCCCCGCTGTGGTGTTTGTTGTCAATGCTCAACGCCATGTAGCAAGACACACTCGCCGGTGTAGATTCCACCAAATCGTTTAGACCTATGGCTTCACAATTTCACCCGCTCGGCCACCCTCGCTCGGCCAACTTTCTGCCCTATGTTGCACTTGTGGTGTGCAACCTGCTGTGGGCCACCGACTATCCGCTATACCATATCCTGATGCCACACTATCTACCGCCTATTGTGTTGCTTGCTGCGGCATTGCTGGCCACCTTGGTCTTTGCCTGTATCCCCGCCATTGGGGGCCACGTCAGCAGGGTGGAGCGACGGGATATACCCACTCTTGTTGGGGCAGCCCTACTTTTGGGTGTCATCCACAAAGGCTCCCTGATGTTTGGCATATCCTTGACCTCTCCCGTTGACGGCTCAATCATCAATGCCGTGGGGCCCCTTGTGGTGCTGGTACTCTCGGTTGTTAAGGGTGTGGACCGATTGACACCCAAGCGTGTCGTTGGTTTGCTCATTGGCTTGTCTGGTGCCGTAGCGGTCATCCTCACGGGACACCACTCTTCGGATGCGGGGGCAACAATGGCGGGTAATTTATTGGTGGTGTGTGCGGTGGTGGCCACGGCCTTCTATACGGTGTTTCTGAAAGGGATGTTGCTGAAATATAATGTCCCCACGGTGTTGCTGTGGGTTTATGGTCTTTCGTCCCTGATGACACTACCCTTTGGTATCTCCGCTGCGCTCCACCACGATTTCAGTGCGTGGGACCACCGAGCCACGGTGAGCTTGGTGATTATGCTGTGCCTGCTCACCTACCTTCCCAATGCGCTCTACAACTATGCGCTGCACCACATTGAGCCCTTTCGCACGAGTATTTTCAGTTATATCCAACCCGTTGCGGCCATCGTCTTGTCCTCCATTCTGCGCCTCGACACCCTTCGACTCTCCACAGCGTGCTTTGCGCTGGTGATATTTGTGGGCATCGGCATCGTGCTGTCGTCCTACCACTCTCGCCCCACTCGTCGTTTCCACGGATAGAAGTACCCCTACGCCCTCCCGTCCATAGACCGTGGCCCAATGGCAACCGCCCCGACATTCGGAAGAACGTCGGGGCAAAAGTCGAAAAAAGAATACCTACCGGTGTGCTTTTTGAAAAAGTTTTGCTAAATTTGTCGAAACTCATTGAATTATGGCGGCGGAATATACTTGCATAACCCGAAAAATCGAGGTGCACCTCCATCGACATGGCGATAGCGAGGAGGCTGCTCAACGACTGAAAGAGGAATATCATATTTGGGAGGAGATAAATAACAACTTATATAAGGCGGCAAATCGCATCGTGTCGCATTGCTTTTTTAATGATGCGTATGAATATCGCTTAAAATTACACTCGCCTCGTTTTAGGGAAATTGAAAATTTGTTGAAATATGCCAAACGCTACAAACTCACCAAAGAAGAACTTGATGGGTTGAAAGCGGAGCGCAAACTTCTTTTTGCCGAGTTTAAGAAACAACGTCAATCTTTTCTTGGAGGCTCCGAGCAAAACTCTACTTACAGGGTTGTTACCGAAGAGTTTTTGGATGTCATACCCTCTAATGTGCTCACTTGCCTAAATCAAAATATATCTGGCACATACCGAGAGTATTCACTTGATGTAGAGAGGGGCCAACGTACAATACCTAATTTTAAGAAGGGGATTCCCGTCCCATTCCCAATAACCTCACACGGAAGTCTAATGATTCAAAGACGTGTTGATGGGTCTATATTTGTCCGTTTCCCAAAAGGTTTAGAGTGGGATTTGAGTTTTGGAAGGGATAGAAGCAACAATCGTGAAATTGTTGAGCGTGTGTTGAGTGGTCAGTATAATGTTGGAAATTCATCCATTCAGGAAACTAAAAGTGGAAAACGATTCTTGCTTTTGGTTGTCAAGATTCCGAGAGAGATTCGTACGCTTAACCCACATAGAATTGTTGGTGTTGATTTGGGTGTAGCCGTTCCACTTAGTGCGGCTCTTAACGATAATGAGCATGGTGGCATCAGTATAGGTTCCTATGAACAATTTACAAGGGTGCGTATGCGTATGTCGGCACAAAAGCGAGAGTTGCAACATAACCTTCGCCACACGACCAATGGTGGACATGGTAGAGCACAGAAACTTCAAGCCCTTGAACGATTGGAGGGTAAGGAGCGTAATTGGGTACACTTGCAAAACCATATTTTCAGTAAGGGCATTATTGAGTATGCTCTCCAAAACAATGCGGGTGTGATTCAGATGGAGCGCCTTGCTGGTTTTGGTCGTGATAAGAATGACGAAGTTGACGAAGGATACAAGTTCATTCTTCGTTATTGGTCGTTTTTTGAGTTGCAGTCAATGATTGAGTATAAGGCAAATGCGGCAGGCATAGAGGTTCGATACATTGACCCTTACCACACAAGTCAAACGTGTAGTTTCTGTGGCCACTATGAAAAAGGGCAGCGCACAAGTCAGTCTAGGTTTGTTTGTAAAAATCCCGATTGTGTAAAAGGTAAAGGAAAACAGAGGTCAGATGGTTCATACGAAGGAATAAATGCCGATTGGAACGCTGCACGAAACATTGCATTGAGCGAGAAGTTTGTTGATAGAAAGAAAAAATAAGATTATCTTTGTTTTGTAAATTGGCTCTTTGAAATATAGATATGGATTTCAAATCCCCCTGTGGGATGGGCGTGTTGGGACGCCTTAGTTTGAGGTTTGGACACAAAAAATCGACAAGGTGTAGGTCTTTTCGATGTCCAAGCACTCAAAAAATTCACTTAATTTTTGTGGTATAATATTGGAATTCATTACATTCCAACGTAAAGGGCTGTGGGCACCTCTGTATTTAAGTGAATATCCAACCGTTCATAGTAGTATTGGTTTGGTTGGTTGCAGTTGGCACCTCTGTATTTAAGTGAATATCCAACTTTATTGCTAACTATGGAATTATTCAATAGGTATAGAAACCGATGTGGTTAGACCAGTGTGATGGGTATTCAAAAAACATATAAATCCTATCTATATTTATAATAGGGGTGTGGAAAGATTAATTCCTTCCAACCCAATGGCAACCGCCCCGACATTCGGAAGAATATCGGGGCGGTGGTTTTGTTGTTGGAAAGCCGTGTCAACTACAAGCGGCGTGCGCCATCGCTGATGACTACGGGGATGATTTTGGGTTCGTGGCCATAGCGCGCAGCGAACTTCTCTGTGGCGGTGGCGATGAACTTATCGTAGAGCTCCTCCTTCACGAGGTTGATGGTGCAGCCTCCAAAACCGCCACCCATAATCCTCGAACCACTCACGCCACACTCCTCGGCAATCTCGGCCAAGTAGTCCAGCTCCTCGCAACTAACCTCATAGTCGCGCGACATACCCCAGTGGGTTTCGTACATCTTTGCGCCCACGGTTTCAAGGTCGCCCTTCTCCAATGCTGCGCACACATCGAGAACCCTCTGCTCCTCGCCAATAACATAGCGAGCACGCAGGTAGTCCTCCTCCGAGATTTGTCCCTTCACAGCCTCCAACTGCTCCATTGTGGCTCCACGCAGAAACTCCTGACCGAGTACGGCTGCCACCCTCTCGCACGAAGCACGGCGGTCGTTGTAGGGCGAGCCTACAAGTTCGTGCTTAACACACGAGTTGACCAATACCAAGCGGTAGCCGTGGGCGGTGGGGTCGAAGGGGAAATATTCGAACTCCATCGAGCGGCAGTCGAGCCTCATAAGGTGGCCGGCCTTACCGTGGACAGATGCAAATTGGTCCATAATGCCGCAGTTCACACCGCAGTAGTTGTGCTCGGTAGATTGGCCGATGCGAGCCAAAGTGAAGCTGTCGATACCAAGCCCCCACAGGTCGTTGATCGCAAATGCAAAGGTGCTCTCCAATGCAGCCGACGAACTCATACCTGCGCCCAGAGGCACATCGCCACTGAATACGGCATCGAAACCGCCAATGGAATAGCCCCTCTTCTGAATCTCGCGGCACACACCAAAGAGGTAGCAAGCCCATTGGGCGGCGGGTTTGTCCTCCTCGTTAAGACCAAACTCGCAACTCTCGCCGAGGTCGAGAGCATAAGACCTGACGCGGTCGGTACCATTGGGTTTGATGGCAGCAACAATGCCTTTGTCCACCGCACCGGGGAATACAAAGCCACCATTGTAGTCGGTGTGCTCGCCAATGAGGTTTATACGGCCGGGCGAAGAGAAGAGAATTGCGCCCTCGCCAAAGAGTTCTTCGAACTTCTGTGAAATAAGGTTAGTGTCCATAGTGAAATAAAAAATGTATTGTTTGTTTTGTTGAAAAAGTCCATCGTTTCGTTCCGTAAAGGTAGGTATCTTTGGGGAAAAAGCAAAGTGTGGCGTGCAGAATGGCTAGTTTTTGTTACATTTTGACCTAAAAGGCACACTCGATATGGCTCACGGTGGGGTGGCCGGGAGTTATATATAATATGTATGAGCGTAGCGCGTGTGCGTGCGAGGAGCAGGTGGTGGTTGGGAGGGGTGATTGCGGGGTGTTGGTTGGGTGGGGATGGGACATAAAATTAGGGGATTGAGGAAAAAAACTGTGCCAATAATTTTTTTATAACGAAAAGAGTTGTATTTTTGCCCCGATTTTGGGCTTGTTACAAAAGTGTACACCCCGAGGTCGAGCGTTCTGAATAAGTCTGATGGAGAATTTTTGAAAAAAATGTCGCCCGATTTTGCGGAATAAAAAAATTGGCATATATTTGCAACCCCAAATGAGGGATAAGAGTTGATGCCGATGTAGCTCAGTTGGCCAGAGCAGCTGATTTGTAAACAGCTGGTCGGGGGTTCGAATCCCTCCATCGGCTCGAAGAGCAAGCAAAATCGCTTGACAAGACATATTGGGAGAGTTCCAGAGTGGCCAAATGGGGCAGACTGTAAATCTGTTGGCAACGCCTTCGGTGGTTCGAATCCATCCTCTCCCACTTTTTCAAAAGTTCAATTCACCCGTAGGTGGATTGTTCTTTTGTGGTTCTCGGTCATCGGGCCAAAGTGCTGTTAACAGGGTGCAGTGCAGAGGTTTAGGATGGCGGAGATGTTTGCGGAAGTAGCTCAGTTGATAGAGCATCAGCCTTCCAAGCTGAGGGTCGCGAGTTTGAGCCTCGTCTTCCGCTCAAAGACGAAAACAGAACAAACAAACAATTATAATTCACTAATAACAACTACAAAGTTATGGCAAAAGAAAAATTTGACAGGTCAAAACCTCACGTGAACGTGGGTACTATCGGCCACGTTGACCACGGTAAAACTACTCTTACCGCTGCTATTACTACCGTATTGGCAAAGAATGGTCTTTCGGAGTTGCGTTCGTTCGACTCTATTGACAACGCTCCCGAGGAGAAAGAGCGTGGTATCACCATTAACACCGCTCACATTGAGTATCAGACTGCAAGCCGCCACTACGCTCACGTAGACTGCCCCGGCCACGCTGACTATGTAAAGAACATGGTAACCGGTGCTGCTCAGATGGATGGTGCTATCTTGGTTGTTGCTTCGACCGATGGTCCTATGCCCCAGACTCGTGAGCACGTTCTGTTGGCTCGTCAGGTAAACGTTCCCCGTATCGTTGTTTTCATGAACAAATGCGATATGGTTGACGATGCTGAGATGCTTGACCTCGTTGAGATGGAGATCCGTGACGTATTGAGCGCAAACGGTTTCGACGGCGACAACGCTCCCGTTATCCGCGGTTCTGCTCTGGGTGCTTTGAATGGCGAGCCCGAGTGGGAGGAGAAAGTTCTCGAGCTTATGAACGCAGTAGATGAGTACATTCCTCTGCCTCCTCGTGAGAGCGACAAGCCCTTCTTGATGCCTGTTGAGGACGTATTCTCGATTACCGGTCGTGGTACCGTAGTTACCGGCCGTATTGAGACTGGTGTTATCCACGTTGGTGACCCCGTAGAGATTATCGGTTTGGACGAGAAGATTCGCACTTCGGTATGTACCGGTGTTGAGATGTTCCGCAAACTCCTCGATGAGGGTGAGGCTGGTGATAACGTAGGTCTGCTGATGCGTGGTATCGACAAGAAAGAGGTTAAGCGTGGTATGGTTGTAGCTAAACCCAAGAGCATCACTCCTCACACCAAATTCCGTGGTGAGGTTTATATCTTGAAGAAAGAAGAGGGTGGTCGTCACACTCCTTTCCGCAACCACTATCGTCCTCAGTTCTACCTCCGTACCATGGATATTACCGGTGAGGTTAAACTTCCCGAGGGTATCGAGATGGTAATGCCCGGTGACCACGTTGAGATCGAGGTTAGCTTGATTTACCCCGTTGCTTTGAATGCAGGTCTGCGTTTCGCTATCCGTGAGGGTGGTCGTACCGTAGGTTCGGGTCAGATCAAAGAGGTTATCGAGTAATTTCGCAAGAGTTACGAGATAAGACACAAACATAGGGGCGGGTGTTGAGGCTTGCCGTGAGAATGTCGAGAGAAAACATTCGCCCCACAATACGAGAGTAGTTTAATGGTAGAATAGCGGTCTCCAAAACCGTTGGTGGGAGTTCGATTCTCTCCTCTCGTGCCAGAAGTCCGGTGGCTTTGCAAAAAGATTACCGGACTTGTTGAGTGAAAAGAAAGAAAAGAAAAAGCATAATAAAACTTATGAAACTCGTTAAGTACGTAAAGGCTTCTTATGAAGAGCTGGTTCACAAAGTATCGTGGACTCCTATGAAAGAATTGCAGAGCTTGGCCGTGACCGTAATGGTTGCTTCCCTGGTCATTGCAGCTGTGGTTCTTGCAATGGACGTAACCTTTGAGTCCATCATGAAAGCCATCTACAGTGTTTTGGCTCACTAGTGTTCATTGATTTCTAACTTAAAAAGAAGTAGAGAGAGATTATGAGCGGAGTGGCTGAAAAACAGTGGTATGTGTTACGCGCCATCGGCGGCAAGGAGAAAAAGGTCAAGGAGTATATCGAAATGGAGATACGCAACTTGGGCTTGGAGCACCTTGTAGCACAAGTTCTCATTCCTACCGAGAAGGTCTATTCGATTCGCAACGGTAAGAAGGTGAGCAAGGAGAGGGTGTCGTATCCCGGCTATGTGTTGGTAGAGGCGGCTATGATTGACGAAGTGCCTTACGTTCTTCGCAACACACCCAATGTACTCGGCTTCCTCGGCGACTCGGTAGAGGAGAGCAAACGCCTGATAGCGACGCCCGTGCGTCCTCAGGAGGTTGCCCGCATCCTCGGCAGGGTTGACGAAATGAGTCAGGGTGAGGAAGAGGTTGAGATTCCTTTCTTCGTTGGAGAGACCGTAAAAGTTACGGACGGTCCCTTCTCGAGTTTCTCCGGTATCATTGAGGCGATAGATGAGGAGAGAAAGAAATTGACAGTCTCTGTGAAGATTTTCGGGCGAAAGACTCCAATGGAGTTGAGTTTTATGCAAGTAGAAAAAGAATAATTAACCAAGGAAAACTATGGCAAAAGAGGTTGCTGCATTTATTAAATTGCAGATTAAAGGTGGTGCCGCCAATCCTTCGCCACCAGTAGGCCCAGCGTTGGGTTCGAAGGGAGTCAACATTATGGACTTCTGCAAACAGTTCAACGCAAGGACTCAGGAGAAGGCCGGTAAGGTACTGCCGGTGATTATCACCGTATATAACGACAAGTCGTTTGACTTCGTTGTTAAACAACCACCCGTAGCTGCTGCTTTGAAAGAGGTTGCAGGTGTTCAGTCTGGTTCAGCCGAGCCCAACCGTACCAAGGTTGGTAGCATCACCTGGGAGCAGGTAGAGGCTATTGCAAAGGATAAGATGCCCGATATGAACTGCTTCACCATCGAGGCTGCTATGAAGATGGTAGCCGGTACTGCTCGCAGTATGGGTATCGCCGTTGTTGGAGAGTTTCCTGTAAAGTAATTTGAGTGAGATGAGTAAGTTGACAAAAAATCAAAAAGCAATGCTCGCCAAAGTAGAGCCCGGAAAGCTCTATAAGCTGAGCGAGGCCGCAGCTCTTCTGAAAGAGATTACTTTCACCAAATTCAACGCTTCGGTAGATGTAGACGTACGTCTTGGTGTTGACCCTCGTAAGGCCAACCAGATGGTGCGTGGCGTGGTTACACTTCCTCACGGAACCGGTAAGACCGTTCGCGTGTTGGTACTTTGTACTCCCGACAAGGAGAACGAGGCCAAAGAGGCTGGTGCAGACTACGTAGGTTTGGACGAGTATGTTGATAGAATCAAGGGCGGTTGGACCGACGTTGATGTAATCATCTGTACTCCTAACGTGATGGCCAAAGTTGGTGCTTTGGGTAGGATTCTGGGTCCCCGCGGCCTTATGCCTAACCCCAAAACCGGTACCGTAACTATGGACGTTGCAAAGGCAGTTGCCGAGGTGAAAGCCGGTAAGATCGACTTCAAGGTTGACAAATATGGTATCGTTCACTCTTCGGTAGGTAAGGTATCGTTTACTCCCGAGCAGATTGTGGACAACGCTAACGCATTTGTTGGTATGATTCACAAGTTGAAACCTGCGGCAGCAAAGGGTACTTACATGCTTAGTATCTATCTCTCAACGACAATGAGTATCGGTCTGCAAATTGACCCCAAATCACTCGATCTTAAATAGTAAAAAACATTGAGCAATGACAAGGGAAGAAAAGAAACAAGTAATTGAAGGCCTGACCGAACAACTCAACCAGTATCCTAACTTCTACATCACCGACATCGAGGCTCTTAACGCCGAGCAGACTGCTGCATTGCGTAGGAAATGTTTCGAGAAAGGCGTGAAGTTGGTAGTTGTAAAGAACACCCTCTTCATCAAAGCCTTGGAGGCTGTTGAGAAGGCAGACGCTGGTCTTGTCGAGGTTCTGAAAGGCACTTCGTCGATTATGTTCTCCGAGGGCAGCAAGAATCCTGCACAGGTAATCAAAGAGTTCCGCAAAGGTTGCGACAAACCCATTTTGAAGGCCGCATATGTACAGGAGTGCGTATACGTAGGAGATAACAACCTCGATATGCTCGTAAACATCAAGTCGCGCGAGGAGCTTATTGGCGACATCGTTGCACTGTTGCAGTCGCCCATCAAGAATGTCGTATCGGCATTGCAGGGTAGCGCTGGTCAGAAGATTGCGGGCATCGTAAAGGCACTTGAAGAAAGAAATTAATTTTTCCAAACAAACACAAACAACGAAGTAAAACAATTTAACAAATAACAAAACTATGGCAGATATTAAAGCATTGGCAGAAGAGTTGGTAAACTTGACTGTTAAAGAGGTAAACGAGTTGGCTACTATCCTCAAAGAGGAGTACGGTATTGAGCCCGCTGCTGCAGCAGTTGCAGTTGCTGCTCCCGCCGCTGCAGAGGCAGCTGCACCCGCAGAGAAAACTTCTTTCGACGTTATTCTCGTAAGCGCAGGTCAGAGCAAGATTCCTGTTGTAAAAGCAGTTAAAGAGTCGACCGGTCTTGGTCTGAAAGAGGCTAAGGATTTGGTAGATGCAGCTCCCAAAGCAATCAAAGAGGGCGTATCGAAAGAGGAGGCTGAGGCACTCAAAGCAGCTCTCGAGGAGGCTGGTGCTGAGGTTGAGGTTAAATAGTCAATCTATTAACTTCTCACATATCGGGTATAGAGCTTATGCTTAAATAAGCTCTATGCCTTTTTCTCGTCTAAAATAGAGGTGCGAGAGAAAAAGTAGGGTTAGGTTTTGTTGGGGAGGGCTAAATGTGCCCAAATCAAGCAGATACGAGGCGGTCGATGGGCCGAGTAGTATTTCCTAATCTCAGAGCGAAAAGCGACATTAACAAAAACCATCAAATTAATTTTGCAGAAAATGTCCTCGAAAGCAAACACAAGAATTAGCTTCTCCTCCATCACGCACAAGATGGAATATCCCGACTTCTTGGAGGTGCAGCTCAAATCATTTCAAGACTTTTTCCAGTTGGACACCACCGCAGAGAACCGTAAAAACGAGGGTCTTTATAAGGTGTTCACAGAGAATTTCCCGATAACGGACACGCGCAATAACTTCGTACTCGAATTCATCGACTATTATGTTGACCCCCCACGCTACTCGATTGACGAGTGCTTGGAGATGGGTTTGACTTACAATGTGCCTTTGAAGGCCAAACTGAGGCTTTCGTGCACCGACCCCGAGCACGAGGATTTCGACACAGTAATTCAAGACGTATACTTCGGCACCATTCCCTATATGACCCCCCGAGGCACCTTTGTTATCAACGGTGCGGAGCGTGTGGTGGTGTCGCAGTTGCACCGTTCACCCGGTGTATTCTTCGGTCAGAGCGTACACACCAACGGTACCAAGCTCTACTCGGCCCGTATCATTCCATTCAAGGGTTCGTGGATTGAGTTCGCAACCGACATCAACAATGTGATGTATGCCTACATCGACCGTAAGAAGAAGTTGCCCGTAACCACGCTGTTGCGTGCAATCGGCTTTGAGGCCGACAAGGAGATTTTGGAAATCTTCGACTTGGCCGATGAGGTGAAGGTAAACCGCACCAATTTGAAGAAGAATATCGGTCGCAAGTTGGCCGCCCGTATTCTCTCGACTTGGGTGGAGGACTTCGTAGATGAGGATACCGGTGAGGTGGTGTCCATCGAGCGTAATGACGTAATCATCGACCGCGAGACCGAGTTGTCCGAGGAGCACATTGAGGATATCCTCGAAAGCGGAGTAAAGACCATTTTGTTGCACAAGGATAATCCTTCGGGCGTTGATTACTCGATTATCTATAACACATTGCAGAAAGACCCCTGTAACTCTGAGAAAGAGGCCGTGGTCTATATCTACCGACAGTTGCGCAATTCGGAGCCACCAGATGAAGCGACCGCAAGGGATGTCATCGACAAGCTCTTTTTCAGCGACAAACGCTACGATTTGGGCGATGTAGGTCGTTTCTGCATCAACAAGAAACTCGGCTTGGAGATTAGCCCAGAGGTTAGGGTGCTGACCAAAGAGGACATGATAGCCATCATCCGTTACCTCATCGAGCTGATTAACTCGAAGACCGATGTTGACGATATCGACCACTTGTCCAATAGGCGCGTAAGGACCGTGGGTGAGCAGTTGAGCAACCAATTCTCGGTAGGCTTTATTCGTATGGCCCGCACCATCCGCGAGAGGATGAATGTGAGGGACAACGAGGTGTTCACTCCCATCGACCTGATTAACGCCAAGACACTGTCGAGTGTAATCAACAGTTTCTTCGGAACCAACCAGTTGTCGCAGTTTATGGACCAGACCAACCCTCTGGCCGAGATGACTCACAAACGTCGTTTGTCGGCCCTCGGTCCCGGTGGTTTGAGCCGCGATAGGGCAGGCTTTGAGGTGCGAGATGTCCACTACACCCACTACGGTCGTTTGTGCCCCATTGAGACTCCTGAGGGCCCGAACATTGGTCTGATTTCTTCGCTGTGTGTGTATGCGAAGATTAGCTCGATGGGCTTCATTGAGACTCCCTACCGAAAGGTAACCGACGGTAAGGTGGATTTGGACGACAGCCACATCAAGTATTATAGTGCCGAGGAGGAGGGTAACCTCAATATTGCTCAGGCTTCGGCACCTGTGGATGACGAGGGTAACTTCCTTAACCCCAATAGGATTAAGGCTCGTAACGAGGCCGACTTCCCTGTGATTACCGCAAAACAGGTTGACCTCGTAGACGTAGCTCCCAACCAAGTTGCTTCGATTGCAGCAAGCTTGATTCCCTTCTTGGAGCACGACGACGCAAACCGTGCGCTGATGGGTTCGAACATGATGCGTCAGGCAGTGCCTCTG
This sequence comes from Tidjanibacter sp., assembly GCA_045580045.1. Lineage (GTDB taxonomy): Bacteria > Bacteroidota > Bacteroidia > Bacteroidales > Rikenellaceae > Tidjanibacter. The sequence goes on along the minus strand of JAZNNC010000003.1, from coordinate 16,553 downwards.
ATTAACCCCGAGGCCCCTATTGTTGGTACCGGTTTGGAGGGCGCTATGATTAGCGACAGCCGCGTTCAGATTGTAGCCGAGGGCGACGGTGAGGTTGTCTTTGCCGATGCAAGCCAGATTCAGGTTAAGTATGAGCGCACCGAGGACGAGATTTTGGTAAGCTTCGATCCGGAGATTACCACCTACAAGTTGCCTCGCTACCGCAAGACCAACCAGAATATGTCCATCACCCTGCGTCCTATCGTTAAGATTGGCGACAAGGTTACCAAAGGCCAGATTTTGACCGAGGGTTATTCTACCCAGAATGGCGAGTTGGCACTCGGTAGGAACCTGAAAGTTGCGTTTATGCCTTGGAAGGGTTACAACTTCGAGGATGCAATTGTTATTTCGGAGAGGCTGCTCAGGGAGGACTTGTTCACTTCGGTACACGTTGACGAGTATATTATGGAGGTTCGCGAGACCAAACGTGGTGTTGAGGAGCTGACTTCGGATATTCCCAATGTGAGCGAGGATGCAACCAAAGACCTCGACGAGAGGGGTATCATTCGCATCGGTGCAAATGTGAAGCCGGGCGATATTATGATTGGTAAGATTACGCCTAAGGGTGAGAGCGATCCCAGCCCCGAGGAGAAACTCCTTCGTGCAATCTTCGGCGACAAGGCCGGCGATGTGAAGGATGCTTCGTTGAAGGCACAGCCCTCGCTGTTCGGTACGGTTATCGACCGCAAGCTCTTCTCGCGTAACGTGAAGGACGGCAAACGTAGCAAAGCCGAGGAGAAGAACAAACTCGCCGAGGTGGACGCTAAGTTCGCAGCCGAGGTTGCAGCCTTGAAGAGCGTGTTGGTTGGCAAGTTGTACACTCTGCTCAAAGACCAGACTTGTCTGGGCGTGAAGGACTACTTCGGTGCAGAGTTGTATGCCGCAGGTACGAAGTTTACCAAGAAGATGCTCGAAGAGATCGACTACCTGAACCTCGGTTCGGAGAAGTGGGTTGAGGACGAGAGGGTGGCTCGCCTGACAGCAGTGGCAATCAACAACTATACCATTAAATATAAAGAGGCAGACGCAAGGGTTAAGCGTGAGAAGTACAACATCACCAATGGCGATGAACTTCCCAATGGCGTAATCCAGTTGGCAAAGGTATATCTTGCCAAGAAACGTAAGCTGAAAGTGGGTGATAAGATGGCAGGTCGCCACGGTAACAAGGGTATTGTAGCCAAAGTTGTTCGTGATGAGGATATGCCTTTCTTGGAGGATGGCTCGATTGTGGACATCGTTTTGAACCCTCTGGGTGTGCCTTCGCGTATGAACTTGGGCCAGATTTACGAGACCGTGCTCGGTTGGGCCGGTAAGGAGTTGGGCTTGAAGTTCGCTACCCCCATTTTTGATGGTGCAACTCTGGACCAGATTAACGAGTACACCGCCAAAGCAGGCGTACCTGTGAATGGTTGCTGCCACCTGAGGGATGGTGGTACCGGCGAGAGGTTCGACCAACCTGCAACAGTGGGTGTAATCTATATGCAGAAACTTGGCCATATGATTGACGACAAGATGCACGCACGTTCCATCGGTCCCTACTCGCTCATTACCCAGCAGCCCCTCGGTGGTAAAGCACAGTTTGGTGGTCAGAGGTTTGGTGAGATGGAGGTATGGGCACTCGAAGGCTTCGGTGCAGCCAACATCTTGCAGGAGATTTTGACCATTAAATCGGATGACGTTATGGGCCGTGCGAAAGCATACGAGGCCATCGTTAAGGGCGATAACCTGCCAACCCCCGGTATTCCCGAGTCGTTGAACGTGCTGTTGCACGAGTTGCGCGGTTTGGCTCTCAGTGTTAAACTTTCTTAATTGTGATTAGAGAGAATATGGCATACGGTAAAGAGAATAAAACCAATAGTACCAATTTCAGCAAAATCTCCATTGGCCTTGCCTCGCCTGAGGAGATTCTCGAACAGTCGAGTGGCGAGGTGCTGAAACCGGAGACAATCAACTATCGTACCTACAAACCTGAGAGGGACGGTCTGTTCTGCGAGCGTATCTTTGGTCCCGTAAAGGACTATGAGTGCCACTGCGGTAAGTATAAGAGGATTCGTTACAAGGGTATCGTCTGCGACCGATGCGGCGTTGAGGTAACGGAGAAGAAGGTTCGTCGTGAGCGTATGGGCCACATCCAGCTGGTTGTGCCGGTGGTTCACATCTGGTACCTTCGTTCGCTGCCCTCGAAGATTAGCTACCTGTTGGGTATCCCCACCAAGAAACTCGATGCAGTTATCTACTATGAGCGCTACATCGTTATTCAGGCAGGTGCCGCAGCGGCTGCCGGTGTGAACAACCTCGACTTGTTGGCCGAGAAGGAGTATCTGGACATTCTGGCTGCACTGCCCAAAGGCAACCAGCAGTTGGACGACAGCGACCCCGACAAATTTATCGCACAGATGGGTGCCGAGGCAGTGTTGACTCTGTTGCAGGGCTTGGATTTGGACAGCTTGTCCTACTCGCTCCGCCACAAAGCTTCGACCGAGACTTCGCAGCAGCGTAAGACCGAGGCATTGAAGAGGTTGAACGTTATTGAGGCATTCAGGGAGTCGAGGGAGATTAACAAACCCGAGTGGATGGTGTTGAAGGTTATCCCCGTAACACCCCCCGAGTTGCGTCCATTGGTACCTCTGGATGGTGGTAGGTTTGCTACTTCGGATTTGAATGACCTCTATCGTAGGGTTATCATCCGTAACAACCGTTTGAAGAGGCTTATCGAGATTAAGGCTCCCGAGGTTATTCTGCGCAACGAGAAACGTATGTTGCAGGAGGCCGTTGACAGCCTCTTCGACAACTCGCGTAAGACCAGCGCAGTGAAGACCGAGAGCAATAGGCCTTTGAAGTCGCTCAGCGATAGCCTTAAAGGTAAACAGGGTAGGTTCCGTCAGAACTTGCTCGGTAAGCGTGTTGACTACTCGGCCCGTTCGGTTATCGTTGTTGGTCCCGAGTTGAAGATGCACGAGATGGGTATTCCAAAGGATATGGCGGCAGAGTTGTACAAGCCGTTCATCATCCGCAAACTCATCGAGAGGGGTATCGTTAAGACCGTTAAGTCGGCAAAGAAGATTATCGACAGGAAGGACCCTGTGATTTGGGATATTTTGGAGAACGTAATCAAAGGCCACCCTGTGTTGATGAACCGTGCTCCTACCCTTCACCGTCTGGGTATTCAGGCATTCCAGCCCAAGCTGATTGAGGGTAAGGCAATGCAGCTTCACCCGCTGGCTTGTACCGCATTCAACGCGGACTTCGACGGTGACCAGATGGCAGTTCACTTGCCCCTCGGCAACGCTGCAATCTTGGAGGCACAGCTGCTGATGCTCGGTTCGCACAACATTTTGAACCCCGCCAATGGTGCTCCTATCACCGTACCTTCGCAGGATATGGTGCTTGGTCTGTACTACATCACGAAGATTTATGGTACCGAGGAGCGTCCTGAGAGGGAGAAAGCAATCTACCGCAAAGAACTCATCGAGAAGGGCGAGAAGATTAACCGCTGGGATGACCTCCAAAACGGCGACATCCGTCCTAAGGATGGTGTGAAGGCCGCCTTTACGTTCTATGGCGCAGAGGAGGCAATCATCGCCTACAACGAGGGTAAGGTGGATTTGCACACCCTTGTAAACGTGAAGATTAACACCGTTGACGAGGATGGCAACGAGGTTACCAAAGTAATCCCCACTTCGGTTGGTCGTGTGTTGTTCAATCAGGTTGTTCCCAAAGAGGTTGGCTACATCAACTTGCTGTTGAAGAAGAACACTTTGAGGGATATCATCGGTGTTGTGATGAAGAAGTCGGGTGCCGACAAGGCTGCCGCATTCTTGGACGACATCAAGGCTATGGGTTATAGGATGGCATTCCAAGGTGGTTTGTCGTTCAACTTGGGCGCTGTGATTATCCCCGAGGAGAAGAAGACTCTGGTAGAGCACGGTAACCAGCAGGTTGCCCAGTTCTTGGAGCAGTACAATATGGGTCTTATCACCAACAACGAGCGTTATAATAAGGTTATTGACGTGTGGACCAACGTGAACAACAAGGTTACCGCAGCCGTTTATAACCACCTGAAAGCAGACCAAGATGGTTTCAACCCCGTGTTTATGATGTTGGATTCGGGAGCTCGTGGTAGTAGGGAGCAGATTCGTCAGTTGGGCGGTATGCGTGGTCTGATGGCTAAACCCCAGAAATCGGGTGCAGAGGGCGGTCAGACTATCGAGAACCCCATTTTGTCGAACTTTAAGGAGGGCCTTTCGGTGTTGGAGTACTTTATCTCCACCCACGGTGCTCGTAAAGGTTTGGCGGATACCGCACTTAAAACAGCGGATGCAGGTTATCTGACCCGTCGTCTGGTTGACGTTGCCAACGATGTGATTATCAACGAGGAGGATTGTGGCACATTGCGTGGTCTGACTGCTACGGCGGTTAAACGTAACGATGCCGTTATCCAGAGTCTTTATGATAGGATTTTGGGCCGTACGGCTGTTGAGGACGTTGTTCACCCCCTGACCGGCGAGGTTATCGTTAAGGCAGGCGAGGAGATCAACGAGGATGCAGCCGCAGCAATCGAGAAATCGCCCATCGAGAAGGTTGAGATTCGTTCTGTGCTCACTTGCGAGGCACGCCACGGTGTGTGTGCTAAGTGCTACGGTAGGAACCTTGCAACCGGCAGGCCCGTACAGAAGGGTGAGGTTGTGGGCGTTATTGCAGCACAGTCCATCGGTGAGCCCGGTACTCAGCTGACTCTGCGTACATTCCACGTCGGTGGTGTTGCAAGTGGCTCGTCGATTGACAACCGCTTGGTGGCCAAGTATGAGGGTGTTATTGAGATTGATGATTTGAGGACCATCAAGACCAAAGACCGCGATGGTAACGCCAAGAACTTGGTAGTGAGCCGTCTGGCCGAGTTGCGCATTGTGAGCAAGGAGACCGGAAGCGTGCTGTTTACCTACAACTTGGCATACGGTTCGACTCTCTATAAACTCGCAGGCGAGAGCGTTCAGAAGGGCGACATCATCTGTGAGTGGGATCCCTTCAACGCAGTTATCATTTCGGAGTTCGATGGTAAGGTTGCATTCGACAATGTTGTTGAGGGCGTAACCTACCGTGATGAGTACGACGAGCAGACCGGTCTGAGGGAGAAGGTTATTATCGAGTCGCGTGATAAGACCAAGAACCCCATCATTAAGATTGTAGATAAGGACGGCGTTGAGCAGAAACAGTACAACTTGCCTGTTGGTGCTCACATCGTAGTTAAGGAGAATGCCAAGATTAAGGCTGGCGAGATTCTGATTAAGATACCTCGTTCGTTTGGTAAGGCCGGCGATATTACCGGTGGTCTTCCTCGTGTTACCGAGCTGTTTGAGGCTCGTAACCCGTCGAACCCCGCAATCGTTGCCGAGATTGACGGTGAGGTAACGTTCGGTAAGATTAAGCGTGGTAACAGGGAGATTGTTGTTACGTCGCGCGATGGTCAGGAGAAGAAGTATCTCGTGCCTCTGAGCCGCCAGATTTTGGTACAGGAGAACGACTACGTGAAGGCAGGTATGCCTCTGTCGGATGGTGCAATCACCCCCAGCGATATCCTTTCGATTCTTGGTCCTACCAAGGTTCAGGAGTACATCGTGAACGAGGTACAGGAGGTTTATCGTGGTCAGGGTGTGAAGATTAACGACAAACACTTCGAGGTTATCGTTCGCCAGATGATGAACAAGGTTCAGATTGACGATCCGGGCGATACTCGCTTCTTGCAGGAGCAGGTTGTGGACAAGTGGGAGTTTATGGAGGCTAACGACTCGTTGTATGACAAGGTTGTTGTTACCGATGCCGGCGACTCGCAGAATGTTCAGGCAGGTCAGATTATCTCGGTACGTCAGCTGAGGGATGAGAATTCTTCGTTGAAACGCAAGGATTTGAAGACCGTAACCGTGAGGGAGATTGTTCCCGCCACCAGCCGTCAGGTATTGCAGGGTATCACTCGTGCAGCATTGCAGACCAGCTCGTTTATGTCGGCTGCGTCGTTCCAAGAGACCACCAAAGTACTCAACGAGGCTGCCATCTTCGGTAAGGTCGACCCGCTGGCCAACTTGAAGGAGAATGTGATTTGCGGCCATTTGATTCCTGCCGGTACAGGTGTTCGCGATTGGCAGAACGTAACGGTTGGCGCAAAGGTTGACTACGAGCGAATTGTTCCCGAGGTTGAGTAATTACCACCCCGACAATCGGCCCTCTGCCTCAATGGCAAGGAGGGGAGAATAGAAAGAGAGAGCTGCACCTCAAAAGTGCGGCTCTCTCTTTTTTGTTCGGCAAAGATAGGTTGAGGTTGGTTCCGCCTTGTCGTATTAAACATACGTCATTTTCGCGAAATGCGGGTTAAAAATATGTGTGTGAAATGGCACTGATGATGTGCCGGAAGACAGCCATCGCCTTCGGTCGCTCCAAACCAAAACGACAAGTACCCTGCTTGGGTACTTGTCGTTTGATGGTGGTCCCTCATCGAGGGGGGGATAACTCCTACCTGAGGTTTTTCAGCCACTCTTCAACGTGGTGTCGAGCCCAGAAATAGTAGAGAGCAAGACCAAACCAACTTGTTGCCAAGAGAATTACCGCCAGAATAATCTTCCAAGCAAGGTCAATGTTTTTCTTGAATACGTCCAGCACACACCAAATGGCGCACACCAAACCAACGATGTAAATAATAAATCCCATAGTGTTAGTTTTTAGTAGTTTGTGTTGAAGTTGTCGTTTGTAAGTTTGGAAACCTAATGGTTGCTCTCTTCTCCTTTGTCTATTGGCCACTGCCGAGGTGCCACCGCCAACGATTGCGAGGCGGTAGGGGAGGAGAAGCAGCCAAACTCTTACCTACTACTCCTTGCGGATGATTTTGGCACCCAGCGCATTGAGGCGACCTTCGATGTTTTGGTAGCCTCGGTCAATCTGCTCGATGTTTTGGATGATGCTCTTACCGTCGGCATTGAGTGCGGCAATCAGCAGCGCTACGCCGGCACGGATGTCGGGCGAAGCCATAGTTGTCGGGCGCAGACGACGAGCGTGATTGTGTCCGATGACAGTGGCACGGTGTGGATCGCAGAGGATGATTTGAGCACCCATATCAATCAGCTTGTCCACAAAGAAAAGCCTGCTCTCAAACATCTTCTGGTGTATGAGAACGGAGCCTTTGGCCTGTGTGGCCACCACCAGAAACACACTCAGAAGGTCGGGTGTGAGGCCCGGCCACGGAGCATCGGCGATGGTCATAATGGAGCCGTCCATAAAACTCTCTATCTCGTAGTGCTCCTGACGTGGGATGTAGATGTCGTCGCCCCTCTGCTCGAAGTGGATACCCATACGCGCAAACTGCGCAGGGATAATGCCGAGGTTCTCGAACGACACGTTCTTGATTGTCAACTCCGATTGTGTCATTGCGGCCATACCGATAAAACTACCCACCTCAATCATATCGGGCAGCATAGTGTGCTCTGTACCACCGAGTTGCTTCACGCCCTCGATACGCAATAGGTTGGACGCCACACCCTCAATTTTGGCACCCATACGGCACAGCATTTTGCAGAGTTGTTGGATGTAGGGTTCGCAGGCTGCATTGTAGATGGTGGTAACCCCTTCGGCCAACACGGCGGCCATTATGATATTGGCAGTACCCGTAACGGATGCCTCGTCGAGGAGCATATATGTCCCCTTCAACTTGCGAGCATCCACCTCGAAGAAGTCGCCTGCGGGGTCTATGTTGATGGTTGCACCGAGTTTCTGAAAGCCAATGAAGTGTGTGTCGAGCCTACGACGTCCTATTTTGTCGCCTCCCGGTTTGGGCAGATAGGCAAGGCCGAAACGAGCCAACAGTGGGCCGATAACCATCACCGAGCCACGCAACTTGCTCCCCCTGACACGATAGTCTTCGGTTTTGAGGTAGCCGAGGTCGATGTTTGCTGCGCGGAACGACCACTCACCCTCGCCCAAGTGTTCAACCTCTACACCAAGGTTGCGCAACAGGTCTATCAGTCGCAACACATCCACAATCTCCGGCACGTTGTGCAGGACAACCCTTTGGTCTGTGAGAAGTGTTGCACAGATAATTTGGAGCGCCTCGTTTTTGGCACCCTGTGGTGTGATTTCGCCACTCAGTTGGCGGCCTCCGTGAACTTCGAAAATTGCCATTTGTCTTGTGGGGTTAGGTGTTCGACAATGTAAAGATAGTTAAAAGTTTGATGTGTGGGTCAGTGGGACACTAAATATTTATTTTTGTCTGTTGTGGCAACGCCGCTTATTTCCCTCTCTCGCCGAAGAAGTTGGCTCTTGCCAACACCCTGTTGCGGCGCGGTAAAATCAGACATTCCAACAATAAAAGTGCCAATGCTATGGCTAACGGTATGTAATACAGTTCGTTGTATTCGTCAAAGACATCGGTGGCAAACTTGGCCTTTTCGGTGCGATTGATGAGGGCCACAATCTCTTCAAGTCCCACATTGGCGGCGGTGGCCCTAATGTATGCGCCACCTGTTGCCACGGCAATTTTTTGGAGCCCCTCCTCGTCGAGCTTACTCACCACAATCTCGCCTTTGTCGTCCCTCACAAAGTCATCACCGATGGTTATGGGTGCTCCTTCGGGGGTGCCGATACCGATGGTGTATATCTTCACACCCTGTGCTGCGGCTCTCTCGGCTGCGGCGAGCGCATCATCCTCGTGGTTCTCTCCGTCGGTAACCAGAACCAACACCCTGCTACTCTCGCTCTGCGAGGAGAACGAGCGTGTGGCGAGTTCTATGGCTGCACCGATGGCTGTGCCCTGACGTGTTACCTGCGAGGGCGAAATCTGCCTCACAAAGTTCTGGGCTGTAAGGTAGTCGGATGTTATGGGCAGTTGAACGTAGGCGTCGCCGGCAAAGACAATCACTCCGATACGGTCCTCCGACAAGCCCTCGATTACCCTACTGACAGCATACTTGGTGCGCTCCAAACGGTTGGGGGCAAAATCGCTTGCCAGCATCGAATTGCTCACATCCACAGCGACCATAATCTCCACACCCTCACGCTCCACTTCGCGCAGTTTGGAGCCCATCTGTGGCCTTGCAATGGCAACCACGAGGGCGGATAGGGCCAATGCCCACACCCAGAATTTCCAGCGTAGTTTGGCCGTGGAGCTCTCGGGCGAGAGTCGTTTGAAGGCTTTGGAGGTGGCAAACCTTTCACTCCTGCGCCTGCGTTCGGACAGACTCCACTCCATCACCACAGCAAACACCGGCACGAGTAGTAACAACCAGAGGTACTCTATGTGTTCAAATCGAAACATTTTTTCTTTTTATTAGCTATTTGCTATTAGCCGTCAGCCTTTTACTTACTAATTACTCTTTTACTCTCTTAAATGGTGTTGAGCCACAACCTGCGCAGAAGGAACTCTGCCGCCAACACCGCCAACGCCCACAGCAGATAACCCACAAAGTGCTCTGTGTAGCGCACATATTCATCGGTCTCAATGCGACTTTTTTCGAGGGTGTTGATTTTGGCATAAATCTCCCTGAGCGTATTTTTGCTCGTGGCGCGGAAATACTCACCTCCGGTCTTGGCAGCAATGTCGGTGAGCACCTGTTCGTCGATATCCACCTTCATCTGCTGGTAGCGCACATTGCCCCACGCATCGTAGTAGGGGTAGGGTGCATAGCCCCTCTTACCAACGCCAATGGTATATACCCTGATGCCATACTCGGCGGCAATCTCGGCAGCCGAGAGGGGAGCAACTTGGCCCGCATTGTTCACACCATCGGTGAGCAGGATGATGACCTTACTCTTGGCCGACGAGTCGCGCAGGCGGTTTACTGCTGTTGCAAGTCCCATACCTATTGCCGTGCCGTCCTCAATCACACCGAACTTAATTTGTGAGAGGAGTGTTTGGAGCGATGCCTGATCGGTGGTCAGAGGGCACTGTGTGTAGCTCTCGCCTGCAAAGGCAACAAGGCCGATGCGGTCGCCTCTGCGGTCGGCAATAAATTTTGCAGCCACATCTTTGGCGGCAGTGAGTCGGTCGGGTTCAAAGTCGGCTGCCAACATCGTACCCGACACGTCGAGTGCCAACACAATGTCAATACCCTCCACGGTGGTCTTGCTCAACTGCTCCGCACTGCGGGGCCTTGCGAATGCCACAGCGAACAACACTATGGCCACACAGCGCAAAACTATGGGTAGGTGTCGCAGGTAGTAACGCATTGTGCGTGGCGCTGTGGTAAGCGAGGTTATGGTTGTGGCCTTCACAGCGGCTCCGCCTTGTCGGCACAGCCAGATGTAGTGCCCCACCACGGGGAGCACCAAAGCTGCCAGCCAAAGCATATTTGGATTTGCGAATGTCATATACCTTTTTGTCTAACGTCCAACGACAAACGTCTAACGTCGAATTACTAAATGCTTACTCTTTTGACCGCACGTTTTACCAGTTTTTGCCGGAGCGGGCAACGCCAACCACCTTCTCGGCATCCACCTTCTCACGGGTTTTGTCCTCGGCAGCCTGCACAGCATTCAACACCTGTTCGTTCTCCTTGCTCGGCCCTGCTTGGGGCTGTTCTTCCTGCTCGGCGCCCTCGCTTGGCTTCGGTTTGTCCCCTTCGGGCTGTTCGGGTTGCTGTTGCTGCTGGTCGTCCTGACCTTGTTGTTGGTCGTTGTTGTCCTGCTGCTGGTTTTGCTGTTGGTTGTTGTTGTCCTGCTGTTGCTGGTTGTTTTGTTGGTCTTTGTTATCTTGGTTTTGTTGGTTTTGTTGGTTGTCCTGATTCTGCTCCTGCTGCTCCTTCATTGCTTTGGTGTAGGCATAGTTGAACTTGGCCTCCAAATCGGAAGGGTTGAGTTTGAGCGACTCCTTGTAGGACTCCAAAGCCTCGTTGAGTTTTTGCTGTTGGAATTGTGCGTTGCCGAGGTTGTAGTAGGCTGCGGCCTTCTGCTCGTTGTTCACACCCTCCTTGCGTTCTGCCACCCTACGGAACTGCTCTTCGGCGGCTGCAAAGTTGCCCGTGGCATAGTGCGCATCGCCCAAGTTGAAGGCACCCTCCACCGAAAGACTATCCTTCTGCAAGGCCCTACGATAGGCCTTTTCTGCATCGGCAAAACGCTGGCTTTCGTAGTGTCCGTTACCCTCCCTGACGTGCCTCCTTTCGGGGAACTTCTGGGCATAGGCCGAGGCCGAAAGTGCAACTCCCGCCACCGTCAGCATCACATATTTCCACACACTACTCTTCATAACCACCTTCCTCCTTTCTCTCCTCAATGTCGGCCACCACAACCACCTCCGGAGCCTCGTTGGGCTTGGGTGTGGCCACTCCCTCTGCGGGTTGTTCTTTGGTCTCTTCCACAAAATAGTATATGGTGTAGTATGCCGCCTCGTTGCTCTCGGCATCGGGGGTGTGCTTGGCGAACTTCACAAGGTCGCTCTCGGCGAGCAATCCGCTCAACTCCTTCACCTGCTTGGGAGAGAGCTCCAACTCTTTGAGCGAGGCCATAATCTCATCGGAGGTCATCTCCATTGCCCCCACACCATAGCGACCTTCGAGATACTCGCGCAAAATCTCGGAGAGCCTCGACCAATAGGCCTTGTGCTTGCCGTTCTGCCACATCTTCTGGTGGGAGAGTATTTCGAGGTTGCGGATGGCCACAATGTGCGGAGCCTCTTTGGGAGCCTCCTCTTCTTGAACTTTGCCTTTGGCCTTGCGTGTGCGGGTAACGATGAGGTAAATCACCGATGCCAACACCGCCAACGCCAACACGCCCAACGCCACATAGCCCCCAAACTCCTCCACCACGAGAGGTGTTTTGAGGGGCTGCTTGATGTCGTAGATTGTCTTTTGGGCCGTATCCACAGGCATAATATCCACTTTGAGCCTCAGAGCACCACCCACAAAGGCGGTGTCGATGGTGAGCCCATCTGAGTAGAGCACACCCAACGAGTCGATGTGATAGTCGGCTGGCTCAAAGGAGGTCAGACGATAGCTCTTACGCAACGCCCACACACCCTCCTTGTGGCTTATGGTGTCGGTAGCAATCTCCTCCAACAACTCTATGCGCCCATCGGTGAAATCCTCGGTTATGGTGGGGAAGGCAACCTCGCAACCATCCTCGGCCTCCACATCAATATTGAGGTGGAAGTGGTCGCCAATGAGCACCTCGCTCGGTTCAAAGCCTGCACCTATCACCCTCACAGGCTCTTGTGCGTTGGCCTCTGTATTCACAACGGCAAACACACCGAGTGCACAAAGTATCGCCACTATTTTATCAAAAAACTTCATCGGCGGGCAAAAAGTTTAATCAGTTGTTTAACGTAGTCCTCCTCGGTGGATATGTCGGTGTGGTCCACCTTTGCTTTGTCCATCAGCGAGTTAATCCTTCGGTGGTCCTCCCTCCAAGCATCTGCATAGTGGTTGCGCACCTCGGCAGAGGAGGTGTCAACCCACATTCTGTGTCCACTCTCGGCATCCACCATCTCAATCAGTCCCACATCGGGCAGCTCGGCATCCCTCTTGTCGAACACTCTCACGGCCACAATGTCGTGCTTGCCCGAAGCGATTTTAAGACTCTTTTCGAGCGAGCTCCACTCCTCCGGAGTTGCACTCTCGTTGCAGAAGTCGCTCAGCAGGAATGTGGTGCAACGCTTTTTGAGCGCTCCGGTGAGATATTTCAACGGCACCTCCAAAGAGGTGGCCTTGCTTTCGGGCTCATAGTCGAGCAATGTGCGGATGATTTGCAGGATGTGGCTGCGCCCTTTCTTGGGAGGAATAAACTTTTCTATTCGGTCGCTGAATAACAGGCAGCCAACCTTGTCGTTGTTCTGGGCTGCGGAGAAGGCCAACACGGCAGCAATCTCGGTCATAACCTCACGCTTCTCCTTGTCGGCCGAGCCAAACTCTCCCGAGCCACTCACGTCCACCACCAACATCATTGTCAACTCACGTTCCTCTTCATAGACCTTGATGTGTGGCTTGTGCGTGCGTGCCGTTACGTTCCAATCGATGTCCCTCACGTCGTCGCCCACACGGTACTCCCTCACCTCGCTGAATGCCACACCGCGTCCACGGAAAGCACTATGGTAGTGTCCCGCAAAGATGTCGTTGGAGAGTCCTCGGGTTTTTATCTCAATCCGACGGACTTGTTTGAGTATGTCAGAAGTATCTTTCATTTTGCGAGTGTATCTCGTGAGGTGATTGCTGCGTTACGCTCGTCCTCAAAATCCTCATTTACGCAGAGTAAACTGCGGTTTTTCGTTCTTCGCAAGCCTTGCACTCACCTCACGATATGCACTCGCAAGGGAGTGGATGATTGCTGCGTTACACCTTAATTTTGAATTGTCCTTGGACTATGGCACCTCCACTGCGTTGAGGATGTCGGTGATGATGTCCTCGGTGGTTACGCTCTCGGCCTCGGCCTCATACGACAAGCCGATGCGGTGGCGCAACACATCGTGGCACATAGCCCTCACATCTTCGGGGATAACATAGCCTCTGTGTTTGATGAAAGCATAGGCTTTGGAAGCCTTTGCCAAAGCGATGCTTGCACGGGGCGATGCTCCGTAGGAAATCATCGGAGCCAGCTTACCCAAGCCATACTCTTGGGGTTCGCGGGTGGCGAAGATGATATCCACGATGTACTTTTCGATTTTCTCGTCCATATACACGTCGCTCACCACGCTCCTTGCCCTGATGATATCCTCGGGGGTTACCACCTTGTGGGGCTCGGGCAGACCTGCTCCTGCGAGGTTTAGACGTACAATATCTCTCTCCTCCTGCTTTTTGGGGTAGGAGATTTTGGCTTTGAGCATAAACCTATCTACCTGTGCTTCGGGCAGGGGATAGGTACCCTCCTGCTCGATGGGGTTCTGGGTTGCCAACACGAGGAAGGGGTCGGGCAGGCGGAAACTCTCGTCGCCGATTGTTACCTGTCTCTCCTGCATAGCCTCCAAGAGTGCGCTCTGCACCTTTGCGGGCGAGCGGTTAATCTCGTCGGCCAAGACGAAGTTGGCGAAGATGGGGCCTTTTTTCACCGTAAACTCCTCACTTTTTTGGGAGTAGATGAGGGTGCCCACGAGGTCGGCGGGCAACAGGTCGGGGGTAAACTGTATGCGGCTGAACTTGGCATCCACAGCTTTTGCGAGGGTGGTGATGGCGAGTGTTTTGGCCAATCCGGGTACGCCTTCGAGGAGGATGTGTCCGCCCGTGAGGAGTCCAATCAGCAGTGAATCAACCAGGTGCTTTTGGCCGACAATCACCTTGCCGACCTCCATACTCAACGAATCTACAAAGACGCTCTCTTTTTCGATGCGTTCGTTGAGTTCTTTGATGTTAACGAATTCGCTCATTGTATGTATGTTGTTTTTGTTGTTGCGTGCCTATTCTACACAATAACGTAGATAAACACAAAAATAATACATTTTGGCGGAATAAAAAAAGAGGGACACATATAATGTGTCCAAAATGAAAGTTGACAAATACAAATAAAGGCTCGGAGTTTTGCTCCGAGCCTTTTTGCGAATGATTTATGTGGGAAAATTATTTAACCCTGTAAATCTTTTTGTAGCCATAAACAGCCTCGTCGCCCAACTGCTCCTCGATACGGAGAAGCTGGTTGTACTTAGCCATACGGTCGCTACGGCTCATCGAACCGGTCTTAATCTGGCCCGAGTTGGTAGCAACTGCGATGTCGGCAATGGTGCTATCCTCGGTCTCGCCCGAACGGTGCGAAGTAACCGAAGTGTAGCCTGCACGGTGAGCCATCTCGATAGCATCCAAAGTCTCGGTCAGGGTACCAATCTGGTTAACCTTGATGAGGATGGAGTTACCACAACCCAACTCGATACCTTTCTTCAAGAACTCTACGTTGGTTACGAACAAGTCATCACCTACCAGCTGGCACTTGTCGCCGATAGCGTCGGTCAACATCTTCCAACCATCCCAGTCGTTCTCTGCCATACCGTCCTCAATCGAGTCAACGGGGTATTTCTCAACGAGGCCTTTGAGGTACTCAACCTGCTCGGCCGAGGTACGTTTTGCACCCTTCTCGCCCTCGAAGATGGTGTAGTCGTAAACGCCATCTTTGTAGAACTCGCTCGATGCGCAGTCCATACCAATCATAACGTCCTTACCGGGAACATAGCCTGCTGCCGCGATAGCCTTCAAGATGCTCTCGATAGCGTCCTCGGTAGCATCCAATACGGGAGCGAAGCCACCCTCATCACCAACTGCGGTGCTAAGGCCGCGTGCGTGGAGAACTTTTTTGAGGTTGTGGAACACCTCGGCACCCATACGCAGTGCCTCACGGAAAGTGGGGGCACCAACGGGGCGAATCATAAACTCTTGGAATGCGATGGGGGCATCCGAGTGCGAGCCACCGTTGATGATGTTCATCATAGGTACGGGGAGGCTCTTGGCATTTGCACCACCAATGTAGCGATAGAGGGGCATACCGAGCTCGGCAGCAGCAGCGTGAGCAGTTGCCAACGATACACCGAGGATGGCGTTTGCACCCAAGTTGCTCTTGGTTGCGGTGCCGTCCAACTCAATCATAGCCTTATCAACGCCCACTTGGTCAAAAATGCTCATACCAACCAATGCGGGAGCAATCTTCTCGTTTACGTTAGCAACGGCCTGCAATACGCCCTTGCCCAAGTAGCGACCTTTGTCGCCATCACGAAGCTCCAAAGCCTCGTTCTCACCGGTCGAAGCACCGCTGGGGACAGCAGCACGACCTACAATACCGTTAATGGTAGTTACCTCTACCTCGATGGTGGGGTTACCCCTCGAATCAAGAATCTCTCTTGCGTGTACGCCTAAAATCTCAGACATTTTCTTAATGTTTTTTGTTTGTTAATATTAACCTAACGTTTTGTTTGTGTTTTGTATAGCATCGGCGAGGGAGGATGGCACAAGGCCAACCTCCCTCTTCTGGCCTTTTCTTAGCTGCGGAATTTAGCTTTCAGATACTCCCTGTTGAGACGAGCAATGTGGTTGATGGTGATACCTTTGGGGCACTCTGCCTGGCAAGCACCGGTGTTGGTACAGTTACCAAAGCCCAGCTCGTCCATCTTTGCAACCATTGCTTTTGCCCTGCGAGCGGCCTCCACCTGTCCCTGTGGCAGTTTGGCGAGGCTCGATACCCTTGCAGCCACAAACAGCATTGCCGAACCGTTCTTGCAAGTTGCAGCGCAAGCACCGCAACCGATACAAGCGGCAGCGTCCATACTCTCCTCTGCATCGTCTTTGGCGATAGGAATAGCGTTTGCATCGGGCACACCACCTGTGCCTACCGACACGAAACCACCTGCTTGGAGAATGCTCTCATAGGCGGTGCGGTCAACAACGAGGTCTTTGATAAGTCGGAGGCCAAGCGGTCTTAGGAAGACAAGGTAGAGAGTCAACTCCTTGGCTCACAGAACGACATGGCTACGATCCGACTTCATCGGGCACACCACCTGTGCCTACCGACACGAAACCACCTGCTTGGAGAATGCTCTCATAGGCGGTGCGGTCAACAACGAGGTCTTTGAT
>JAZNNC010000002.1:0-64641 GCA_045580045.1 Tidjanibacter sp. | reverse complement strand
TCGGGCTGTTCGCATCCACCCACACCACCTTCGGGCTGCTGTTGTTTCTCGTAATCAGTATTGTTGTTGTTCTCAGTCATTTTCAATTTTCAATTAACCCACCTTTGGTGGCTTTTAGTTGCTCTCGCTCGGCACAGGCGTTGCCTGTTTTGTGTAGATGTTAGGTCTGCACACCTTTGAGCCTTTGGATGCAGTCAAGCACCCTCTGCTCTCGCTTACTCGCAACTTTCTCAATTCTCAATTCTCAATTCTCAATTCTCAATTTGTTATATATCTTCTCGCACTCGCGGTCGATGTCGCCGGCACCAAAGGTTACAACCACATCACACTCCTCCCTGTACAACTCCTCGGCAAGGTCGGCCTTTTGTACAATGCGCCACTCGGTGGTGATGTCCCTACCAATCAATTCGCTCTCCACACCCTCAATGGGCAACTCCCTTGCAGGGTAGATGGGCAACAAGAGTACCTTGTCGGCCAGCGACAATGCCTCGGCAAACTCACGGTGGAAATCGCGGGTGCGGGTGTAGAGGTGAGGCTGGAAAGCGATGGTCAGCTTTCGGCCCGGGAACATACCTTTGATTGAGCATATCGCAGCCCTTAGCTCCTCGGGATGGTGTGCATAGTCGTCGATATAGACTCTCTTGGGGGTGTTGATATAGACCTCAAATCTGCGTTTTACGCCGCCGAAACCATCCATAGCCTCTTTCAGACCCTCCTCGTTGAACTCCCCTGCGGCCCAAATGGCAGCCACGGCTGCGAGCGAGTTTTCCACATTGACACGTCCGCCCACTCCAAGTCGGCACCCACCGATTGTGCGGTCGGGACAGACGATGTCGTAGCGGAAGGTCCCATCGCCCAGCGAGGTGATGTTTTGTGCGTGGAAGTCGGCCTCGGCGGAGTCCACCGAGTAGGTGTAGGTGGTGATACCCTTGTTTGTGTGCGCCACCTCCAAGCCGTGTTTTAGGATGAGCACACCGCCCTCCACGATGCGCTCCACAAACTGCCCGAAGGCTCGCTTCATCTCCTCGTGTGTGCCGTAGATGTCGAGGTGGTCGGCATCGGTGGAGGTAATTACGGCGATGTTGGGCGTCAGGCGCAGGAACGAACGGTCAAACTCGTCGGCCTCCACAGCCATCCTCTCGCCCCCACCGAGCAGTAGGTTACTGCCGAAGTTGCGACTGATACCACCGAGGAAGGCGTTGCCTTTGCCCGTAGCACCGAGTGTGAACCAAGCGGTCATAGTGGTTGTTGAGGTCTTGCCGTGGGTGCCGGCTATGGCCGTAACGACCTTGCCTGCGGTGAGGTGTCCGAGTATTTCGGAGCGTTTTACGACCTCAAAACCCTCCCTGCGGAAATAGTTGAGTTCGGTGTGGTCGGTCGGTATTGCGGGGGTGTATATAACCAGCGTGTCTGTTGGGTTGCGCCAATCATCTCCGATGAGGGAGATGTTGTCCTCGTAGTGAATCTGTGCACCCTCCTCTTCGAGGGCGTGCGTGAGGGGCGAGGGTGTGCGGTCGTAGCCACCCACTTTTGCTCCCTCGTGCAGGAAGTAACGAGCGATTGCGCTCATCCCAATTCCACCAATACCAACGAAATATATGTTTTTCATAGTTTCCTATTTTATGGTCTAACGTCCAACGTCTTTTTTAAGGCTCTTAATTCTTAATTTTGAATTTTGAATTTTGTACTCCCACCTCTGCCACTCGGTCGGCCGAATCGGCAATGGCGAGTGCCCTGATGTTGGTTGCCAGAGAAGTGAGCCTTTCGGGGTTGGCCACGAGAGCCTCTACCACCGCAAATCCCTTCTCTACTGCCTCGGCATCCCTCACAATCTCCGCAGCCCCCTTGTTGACCAGAGCCATTGCGTTGTGTGTCTGGTGGTCTTCGGCCACGTTGGGCGAGGGCACAAAAACGGTCGGTTTGCCAACCAAACAGAGTTCGCTCACCGAGCAAGCACCACTCCTCGAAACCACCACCGTGGCGGCTTCGTAGGCGTAGTCCATACGGTCGATAAAGGCACCTCTCCACACGCCCCTCATCGGCTTGTTTTCACAGAAAGCCTTCATTTCGTTGTCGTAGTACTTGCCGTTTTGCCAGATGAGTTGCATCTTGCCCTCGGCCACAATGCGCTCCAAGTGTGCCTTGACCATCTCGTTGAGGGTGCGACTACCGAGCGAGCCTCCCACAATCAGCACCACGGGTTTCTCCTCCGAGAGTCCGAAGTGTGCGAGTGCCTCGGCGTGATCGACCTTCTGTCCGAAGGAGCCACGCAGTGGATTACCTGTGTGGACTATGCGGTCGGCAGGAAAGAAACGCTCCATACCATCGTAGGCCACACAAATCTTTTTTGCGCCTTTGGCGAGGAGTTTGTTGGTAACGCCTGCAAAGGAGTTTTGTTCCTGTAAGATGGTAGGTATGCCTGCCTTTTGTGCAGCCTTCAACAGCGGGCCGCTGGCGTAGCCACCAAATCCCACCACCACGTCGGGGCGGAACGTGCGCAGGATGCGCCTTGCCTTGACCAAACTTGCCACGAGTTTGAAAGGTACGGCGAGGTTGCTCAGTGTGAGTTTGCGCTGTATGCCGGCCACGGGGAGCCCCACGATGCGGTAGCCGAGTGCGGGCACTTTTTCCATCTCCATTTTTCCCTGCGCCCCCACAAAGAGAATTTCCACTCCGTCGGCACCGAGTTTGCGTGTGAGAGCTTCGGCTGTTGCCACTGCGGGGTAGATATGTCCACCCGTACCTCCACCGCTGAGTATTACTTTCAGTTTTTCCATTAGTAAATGTTTTTTCTGGTCTAACGTCCAACGTCTAACGTCTTTTGTTTAAGGGGCCTCCCGTCTAATTCTCAATTCTCAATTCTCAACTCTTCTTGTCCAGCGTTCCGTTGTTGGCCCTTGCGCTGATGCCCATTACAAGTCCCAACGAGGCGAGGGT
Source organism: Tidjanibacter sp. (assembly GCA_045580045.1). Classification (GTDB taxonomy): domain Bacteria; phylum Bacteroidota; class Bacteroidia; order Bacteroidales; family Rikenellaceae; genus Tidjanibacter. The sequence continues at coordinate 61,704 of JAZNNC010000002.1, read as the reverse complement.
AAACACTAGCGACGAGCCGCCCTTGCTCACGATGGGCAACTGTTGGCCCGTAACAGGAAGCAGCGATACCGATACCATCATATGTAGGAACGCTTGCAGCACAATGGCCGTAACCACTCCCAACACGGCAAGTCCGGGGAAGGCTGTACCACACTTCTTGAAAATCTCCATACCTCTGTAAAACATAATCAAGAAGGCGAGCAGTATGACTACGCCACCAAACAACAAACCATACTCCTCGATAAGGAATGCATAGGCCATATCCTTGTCGGCCTCTTGCAGGTAGCGGTTGGTGCTCTGTCCGGGTCCTTTGCCGGTTAGCCCTCCGGAGGATATGGACATCTTGGCATACATCGTTTGGTCGAGTTCGTGTTCGGGCCTGACGTAGTACTCCTTGCCGTCGCTCTCCACCTTTGCGGTCTTTTTGAGTACGTTGGGGCTGTAACCTGCGATACGTCCGCCAGCGGTGTCCAACCTACCGCCAATGATTAGTATCACGGGGATACCGACAACAAGTCCGAGCAGGAAGATTTTTTTGATATCCGAACTCTTTATTCGTCCGATAAACAGTAGCAACAGACACGAAATGGCTATGATGAATGTGGTGGAGTTGCTGATGATGATGGTGATGCAACACGCAAGCGCAATGGGGCCCAGCACCGGTAGGGTGTGTTCAACGATTGTGAGTTTTTGTTTTTGGGGATTATCCCTCCAATCTTTGGGCCTGAAACTCGGCAAAATGTCAATCTTGTCAATGTTTTTTTGCCTGCGTGCGAGCCTGTCGGCCAACAGCAGGATGACCGATATTTTCAACAACTCGAAGGGCTGAAAGTCGAACCCTGCGATGTTGATTGAGCGTGCGGCGTTACCTCCCTTGTGCATCACAATCATCAACACCGTAAGGATGATTGAGGCCCAATAGATTATCTTGATTATCGGACGATAGGTGCGTGGGTGGAACGACTGCATAAGGAAGAATCCGACCATACCTATACCGATGAAAAGGAGTTGTTTGGTGAGCTCCTGATTGGCATTGAGTGCGGGATCGTAGGCTGTGGTGGAATAGACCACAAAGAGGGAGTAGATGAGCAGCATCACAATAACCACCCAGAGAGCCTTGTCGCCTGCAAAAATGCTCTCGGCCCAACTACGCTGTGGAGCATAGTGGGCACCCGAGGTCCCGTGTGGAGGTTGTCCTGCACTCTTTTTGTCGGCATAGTGTGCCCCTCTGTGTGGTGTGGAGGAGTATTTGCTACTTGTTTCCATCGTTGTTTTGGAGTTCTAAAACCTTTTGTTTGAAAAGCGTTCCCCTCTGCTCGTAGTTCTTGAAGAGGTCGAAACTTGCACACGCAGGCGAGAGCAACACAGCATCGCCCTTTGTGGCCACCTGTGCGCACACCTTCACGCACTCTTCCAGCGAGGAGGTGTTATAGACGGGCACGATGCCACGGAACTCTTCCAAGAGTTTCTCGTTGTTGACGCCCATACACACGAGTGTTTTGACCTTGCGTCCCACAAACTCTTTCAGCGGTTCGTAGTCGTTACCCTTGTCGGTACCTCCCGCAATCCACACCGTAGGCCTTGTCATACTCTCCAAAGCATACCACACCGAGTCAACATTGGTGGCCTTCGAGTCGTTTATCCACTCCACGCCATCAATCTCGGCCACCTTTTCGAGCCTGTGTTCCACACCCTCAAAGGCGTAGAGGGTGCGTTCTATTTGTGTGGTGGGTACTCCTGCCGCCATCGCGGCAAGGGATGCCGCCATTGCATTGTAGGCATTGTGCAGGCCCTTGATGTGTAGGCGGTTGAGGTCAATGGCAACACTCTTGTCGTCCAACTCCACCATTGCGGTCGTACCCTTAATGTTGGCTTTGCCAAAGGGGAGCCTTTGGGATGGTGGGGCAAGTTTTTCCACCTCGGCACGGATGGTCTCATCGTCGCCACAGTAGATGAAGTGGTTGGCGGAGGTGTGCCCCCTTATGATGCGCATTTTGCTGTCCACGTAGTTCTGGAACACATAGTTGTAGCGGTCGAGGTGGTCGGGGGTTATGTTCATCAACACCGCAATATCGGCCACGAAGTCCACACATCCGTCGAGTTGAAAGCTACTCAACTCCAACACATACCACTCCTTGTCGTCCCTCGCCACGCTCAGAGCATAGCTCTGCCCGATGTTGCCACCCACGGCCACATCATAGCCTGCCTCGGCAAGTATGCGGTGGGTGAGTGTTGTGGTTGTGGTCTTGCCATTGGACCCTGTGATGCAGAGAGTGCGTCCTTTGCTGAACGGGCGTGCAAACTCAATCTCGCTCACCACGGGCACACCCTTTTCGTGCAGAGCCTTCACTATGGGGGCTTTGTCGGGTATGCCGGGGCTCTTGACCACAAGGTCGGCAGCGAGGATACGCTCCTCGGTGTGCCCTCCCTGCTCATATTCGATACCTTCGCTTTCGAGTGCGAGTCGGTACTTTTGGGCTATGGTGCCCGCATCGGATAGGAAGGTGTCGAAGCCCTTTGTCTGGGCCAATACCGCACTACCGTAGCCGCTCTCGCCACCACCTAAAATAACTATCTTCTTCATTCAGTTTTTGTCTAATGTCTTTTTTGTTGTCGACCGTCAACCGTCAATCGTCAACCGTCAATTTTGAATTCCTCCTACCTGATTTTCAGGGTTACGAGTGTGAGGGCCGCCAGCAGGATTTGCACAATCCAGAACCTCACGACGATTTTATTCTCGTGCATCTCCCCCTTCTGGTAGTGGTGGTGTAGGGGTGCCATTCGGAACACCCTGCGCCCCTCGCCATATTTCCTCTTTGTGTATTTGAAATAGCCGGTCTGAATCATCACGCTCACCACCTCCACGAGGTAGATGCCACACAACAGAGGGAGCAACAACTCCTTGCGGATGGCCAGCGCAAATACTGCAATGATGCCACCGATGGCCAAACTGCCCGTGTCGCCCATAAATACCTGTGCCGGATGGCAGTTGTACCACAAGAATCCGATGAGTGCACCCACAAAAGCGGCTCCGAACACGGTCAGTTCGCCTGCACCGGGGATGTACATAATGTTGAGGTAGTCGGCATAGATGACGTGGCCGGAGAGGTAGGCCAACACCGATAGTACCACGGCAATAATGGCGCTCACTCCCGTATTGAGGCCATCAAGTCCGTCGGTCAGATTGGCTCCATTAGAGACGGCCGTGATGACAAATATGGCCACCAACACATAGAGTACCCACGTGAGTATGTCGGCCCATTGGCCTTTGCCGGGCACCAACCAATGGTAGTCGAACTCGTTGTTCTTCACAAAGGGGATTGTTGTCTTGGTGGTCTTTTCGCCCACAATCTCGGTGGCAACCCTCGTTGATAGCACCTCGCCATTGGGTGCTTCGATGCTCTCGACAACTTCGATGGTTGCGGGGTCGTTCTTGTCGATGACCACAATCTGGTCGCTGAAACACATTACCGAGCCTACAATGATACCGAGTCCCACCTGACCGATGATTTTGAATTTGCCTTTGAGTCCCTCTTTGTGTTGACGGAATACCTTGATGTAGTCGTCGGCAAAGCCGAGCAATCCGAGCCATATGGTGCTAATAATCATCAACCACGTGTAGATGTTGCTCAGGTCGCCGAGCAAGAGGATGGGGATGAGGATGGAGAGCAGTATGATTATACCGCCCATTGTTGGTGTACCTTTCTTCTCCATCTGACCTTCGAGTCCGAGGTTGCGTATATCCTCACCGATTTGCTTTCTGCGCAGGAGTCGGATGAGTTTTCCGCCGAAAATCATACCGATAAGCAGTGCGAGGATGATTGCGCCCACCGAGCGGAACGACAGATACTGCCACATACCGAGTCCGGGTATGTCAAAGTGATTTTCAAGATATTTTACTAATGAGTAAAGCATTTTTTAATTATTTTATATTTATTCCTTTCTTTGTTAAAATGTTCGATAATTGCAAACCTTAGTCTATGTATGGCGGTGGTTTGCGGTGTGTGTTTTTCAAATAAATTAATAACTTACCTCCACTTCTTAAAATTACTTATTTTTCGTGGTTGCCGTTGGGCTATTAGAGCAGAAAGGGCAGTGGGTAACTCTCTCTAATGTTGAGTTTCAAAATAGGCCATCACCTGCTCTTGGTCCGAGAAGTGTATCTTCTCTGTGCCAATGACCTGATAGTCCTCGTGTCCCTTGCCTGCAATCAGCACCACATCTCCGCTGCCCGCCATACGTAGCGCAGCACGGATGGCTTGTGCTCGGTCGCTGATGAGGAGGTAGTTGTTTCGTCCCTTCACACCCTGCTCCATATCGGCCAAGATATCCTCTGGGCACTCGGTGCGGGGGTTGTCGGAGGTGAAGATTGCCGTGTGTGACCTCTCCGCAGCAATGGCTGCCATTGCTGGGCGTTTGGTCTTGTCTCTATCGCCACCGCAGCCACACACCGTGATAACCTTGCCCGCAACGCCAAGTGCAGCGATGGTGTCGAGCACATTGTCAAGTGCGTCGGGAGTGTGTGCATAGTCAACAATGGCGGTGATACCCGTCGCGGAGCGCATCGTCTGGAAACGTCCCTTCACGCTGCCAAGTGCGCTCAGTGCCGCCAACACCTCCTCTTGGCTGTTGCCGAGCAACATTGCGGCCATATATACGGCCGAGAGGTTGTAGGCGTTGAACCGGCCTGTCAGTTGCGACCACATCTGCTTGCCGTCAATATCCACCAACATACCTTCCACGGTTGTTTCGAGTATCTTGCAGTTGACCTCTCCTATGCCACGCAACGAGTAGGTGTGGTGTGCGGCTCGGCAGTTTTGCAACATAACCTTTCCGTTCCTATCGTCGGCATTAACCACAGCCCACGCCTCTTTGTCCAGCCCGTCAAAGAGTAGTTTTTTTGCCCTGATGTACTCGGCAAAGGTGCCGTGGTAGTCGAGGTGGTCGTGTGTGAGGTTGCTGAATAGTGCGCCAGTAAAGCGAAGTCCGGCGGTGCGGTGTTGGACGAGGCTGTGGGACGACACCTCCATAAAGCAGTAGCCACATCCTGCATCGACCATCCTTGCGAGCAGTCGGTTGAGGTTGATGGCATCGGGGGTGGTGTGGGTGGAGGGTTCCTCCTGCGAGCCTATCTTATAGACCACCGTGGAGATAAGCCCCGCCTTGTAGCCGAGTCTTTCTGTGAGGTTGTAGAGGAGGGTGGCGGTTGTGGTTTTGCCGTTGGTGCCCGTTACGCCCACGAGGGCCAACTTCTCCGAAGGGCGGCCGTAGAAGTTGGAGGCAATGAGGCCAATGGCCCTACTGCTATCCTCTACTACCACATAGGTAACATTGTCGGCTGTGGTCGTGCCTTCCGGCATACGATTGCACACCACCACGCTTGCGCCTTTTTCTACGGCACTACCAATGAAACGATGTCCGTCCACTGCCGTACCCTCAATGGCAGCAAAGAGAGTTCCCTCTGCCACCTGCCGAGAGTCCATTGTGAGCGCATCGACCTCCACGTCTTGTGCTCCCACAATCTCCCTGACCTCTACCTCTTTTAGTATATCGTTTAGTTTCATATCTTCTTTTTTCGTCAACCATTAACCGTCGACCGTCGACCGTCGACCGTCGACCGTCAATTCTCAATTCTCAATTCTCAATTAACCCACCTTTGGTGGCTTTTAGTTGCTCTCGCTCGGCATAGTGTGCAAGCACCCTCTGCTCTCGCTTACTCGCAACTTTCTCAATTCTCAATTCTCAATTCTCAATTCTCAATTCAATCACACTTCCTGCCTCAACCGGGGTGTCGGGTGCGATGGACTGCTCCACCACCGTTCCGCTACCGCTGAACTTCACCCGTAGGCCTGCACTCTCCAAGCAATAGAGAGCGTCCCTGAGTCCCATACCTATCACATTGGGCACCACACACTCCTCTACGAGTGCGGCGCTGTGGTGTGTTTTGGCCACGGGTTGTTCGGCCGTTGTGCACCTTTGGGCTCTTGTGGCCCACTGCTTGTCGTGCGTATAGACATACTCGGCAATCTCTCTGAATACGGGCAACGACACTCCTGCGCCGGTGTATGGTTTCCTTTCGTTGGGCTTGCGCTCGGTCTTGATAGACACGATGCAGGTATATTTTGGTGCGTCGGCGGGGAAGTACCCCACAAAGGTTGCAAGATATTGTCTTGTGCCGTCTTTCTTCACATAGGCATTACGTCCCCACTCCTCTCTGGGGAGGATGATTTGTGCCGTACCGGTCTTGCCGGCCACCTTGAAGGGTAGGGTAGCAAGCGTTTTGGCCGTACCCCTCTCGTGATTTACCACAGCCTCCATACACTCCTGCAAGTCGGCCAAAGCGGTGGGCGAGCAAATTTGTTCGTTGACGACCTCTGTGTTGTACTCCATCACAACCTCGCCTTCGCTCATCACCTGCTTGACCAATATGGGGGTGGTGAGTTTTCCGCCGTTGGCTACGGCGTTGTAGAACATCAGTGTTTGGAGAGGTGTCATATTAATCTCATAGCCATAGGCGGTTTGCGGGAGTGTGGTGTGCGACCATCCGCCCCTTTGGTGGAATGTCGAGGGGTCTTTGATGTAGAACCCCAAGCCTTGAATGTTCTGTATGTTCGACACCTTGTCGAGTCCGATACCCCTGATGTAGTCCACCCACTGTTGGGGCTTGTCCTCGTAGTTCTGACACACCACCTTGGCAAAACCGATGTTGGATGACTCGGCAAAGATGCCCTCTATGGTGGTCTTGCCATTCCTGTTCTCGCCCACAACGTGTGTGTCGATGATTGCTTGACCGTTTATTACAGCCTTGCCCGTTGTGCCACAGTCCACCCATTGGTCTTTCGACACGCCAGCATCGTCCAGCAGAGCCATCAGCGACAAGCCTTTGAAGGTGGAGCCGGGTGCGCCGTGCCAACGTATGGCGTAGTTGAAGTCGTCGCTAATCTCGCCACTCTTGCGGTGGGTTAGGTTGGCCATTGCCCTAATCTCGCCCGTGGCACACTCCACCACCACAGCCGTACCACTCATTGCATTGTTGTCCACGAGCTTCCCTCGCAGTGCACCCTCCACCACATCTTGGAGGTTGATGTCGATGGTGGTGATGATGTCGCACCCGTTGGTGGCGGGGCGGTTGATTTTATCCACAATGGGCACCGACGAGCGGTTGCGGTTGTCGAGCTTCACATAGCGGTTTACCCCGTCGGTTGAGCGCAACAAACTGTCGTAGGCCTTCTCCACACCCTGCGATATGGTGTAGGCGGCCATCGACCCATAGACCTTGTAGCGCATTCTCTCCTCCTCGGCAATCATACCCATCCTACGCTCCATAAGCGGGAAGGTGCGCAGGCGGTCATACTCCCTCTGGTCGAGGTGTCGTGTCAATAGTTTGTACCTTGCGCCCGAGTAGTATTTCTTGCCTTTGAGTTTCACCATTGTTGTATCTTTGCTCTCAACGGCTTTGGTGCGTGTTTCGCGCAACAGGGTGCGATAGTGTGCCGACGACTTACCCAACATCTTGCTCAGCGAGTCGGAGAGGGCTCCGATGTTGTGGTTGAAGATACTGTCGGTGAGAGGCTCAGCGGCCAAATCAAGGCGTATGTTGTAGGTGCGTGAGTCGGTGGAGAGCAGTTCGCCATTGCGGTCGTAGATGTTGCCCTTGCTACCCTGAACGATGCGTGTGGTGTAGCACAAGTCCTCCGACTTGTTGCGCAGAGCAGCCCCGTTTGGGCCATATTGGGTGAGGACAATCTGCACCAATACGGCCAATGCCACAATGGAGAATATGGCATAGAGCCATTTGGCCCTACGCTGTATGCTCTGCTTGATGGCGTGTGGGTTGGGGTTGTTGGTGCTTTTTTGTTTCATTACAATCTGCTGTTTGGGTGAGGCTATTGATGCCTCTTTGTTTCATCCTTGCCTATTGTCTGTGGCGGGGTGGGCCACTCTTTGATTTCGATACCTCGCTTTTCAATCTCGGAGGTTATGTTGCTGTGTCGCGAGGCGGAGATTCTTTCCGAAGAGTAGAGTAGTGCTTTTGCTCGGCTCTTTTGCAACTCTATGCGACACTCAATTTGCTCTCTCTGCAATCGGTGGCTGTTGAAGATGTAGCCCATGTAGAGGATGATGAGCAGACACACATAGAGCGCGAAGGTGTAGTGCTTCTTGGCGGGTGAACTCACCAACACCTCTCCCGACAGCACACCCTTCACGGCACCCTTGCGACGTGGCCTTGCGGACGCATCGGGCATCACCATCCCCGTAGGCTTCACATCCTTAGGGAGTGGTTGTTGCTCGCTTGTATGTGTTTTCCTTCCGAACATTTTTCTTTTTGTCAACCGTCAACCGTCAACCGACTTTTTAATTAGTAATTAGTAAATATTTTTCCCTTTCTGCTCTTCTCTGCCCTTTCTGCCCTTCCTGCTCTTTAATTTTCAATTGACCAAGCTTTGCTTGCTCTAAAATGCCCCCGCTCTGCATAGTCCACAAGTGGCCTCTGCCCTCGCTTACTCGCATTTGCCTCAATTCTTTTTCAGATTTTCTCTGCCACCCTCAGTTTTGCGCTGCGGCTACGGGGGTTGCGCTCAACCTCTGCGGCTGTGGGCACGATGGCCTTTCTGCTCACTGCCTCCCACGGAGAGAATATGTTGCCATAGAAATCCTTCTCCAACTTACCCTCGAAATTGCCACACTTAACAAAGTTCTTCACGAGCCTGTCCTCCAACGAGTGGTAGGATATGACAGCCAACCTGCCTCCCGGACGCAACACTTTCAGGCTCTGTTCGAGAGCCATTTTCAATGCCTCCATCTCGCCATTAACCTCAATGCGCAGGGCTTGGAATAGCTTGGTGAGGAACTTGGCACTATCCTTCTTGGGGGTGCAAGGCGCAACGGCCTCCACGAGGTCGCCCACGGTGGTAAGCTCCTTTGTGGCCCTCGCTCGTACGATGCAGGAGGCAATTTTGTAGGTGGTATCCAGCTCGCCATACTCTTTGAGCAACTGTGCGAGGGCCTCCTGCTCATAGGTGTTCACAAGGGTTGCTGCCGTGAAGGCTGCCTTGCGGTTCATCCTCATATCGAGCGGTGCCTCCAAGTCGGCTTTGAACGAAAAACCCCTCTCGGCAGTGTCGAAGTGGTGCGACGACACTCCCAAGTCGGCCAACACACCATCCACCTCGCCATCGCCCACACCCCTCAGGCGCAACTGCGAGCGCATAAAGCGGAAGTTGCTCTCCACAAAGTGGAGCCTGCTGTCGGCAGGGATGTTGGCCTGTGCGTCAGCATCTTGGTCGAAGCTGAACAGTCGGCCCTCGGAGGAGAGCCTTTCGAGAATGAGGCGCGAGTGTCCTCCTCCGCCGAAGGTCAAATCGACGTAAGTGCCGTTGGGTTTTATGTCGAGGCCGTCCATCGACTCGTCGGCCAAGGCGGGGATGTGGTAAACTTCGCTCATAGGGTGGTTTGTTACAAAGTATGAAATACTTTGTAAAGGTACAGCTTTTGTCGGGATAGTTCCAACAAAAACAGCAAAAAGTTATTAACAATCGGGAAAGTTGAAAGAAAGGGCGGTTAGGAGAAGAGGACTTTCTCCACTACGTTTCCTTTGAGAAGTACCACAGCATAGGCCGACACTCCCTCGCCTCGGCCCTCAAAACCGAGCTTCTCTGTGGTGGTGGCCTTCACCGAAACGGCCTCCACCTCCACACCCATAACCTCCGCCAAGCGGGCTCTCATTTGGTCAATGTAGGGGCGCAATTTGGGGGCTTGAAGGGCGATGGTAATGTCCACATTGCCAACCTCATAGCCCTCGTTGTGAATGAGCTCTACGGTGCGTTCCAACAATATGGTGCTGTCGATACCTTTGTAGGCCATATCGGTATCGGGGAAGAGTTTACCTATGTCGCCAAGCGCAACAGCACCCAGCAGGGCATCGCACAAGGCGTGGATGGCCACATCGCCGTCCGAATGGGCAACGCAACCCACCTCGGAGGGCACCTTTACACCGCCCAGCACAAGGTCCAAACCCTCCGCCAGTGCGTGCACATCATATCCAAATCCGATTCTCATAGGTAACTTTCCATTTCTGATGGGCCGAAAATTTCCCATCGGCTGGTTTTGTCCACAAAATTACAAAACTTTTTCCTATCTTTACACTCCCAAGCAATCTTTTTGCCACCAAAGGTAAACTTTTTGCACACCGAGGGACAAACCACCGCGCGCGGTGCAGAGATGCCCTGAAAAAAAGATATTAAAAATTTTTAATAATTCAAAGATTATGTCCGAACTTTCAACACTTTCGCCTGCCCTTGTGTGGCAGATTTTTGAGGAGATTACGCGTGTTCCTCGCCCCTCGAAACACGAGGAAAAAATCACCGCCTATTTGGTTGACTTTGCCACTCGCCACAACCTATCCTACAAGGTGGATGAGGCCGGTAATGTGGTCATTCGCAAGCCTGCAACCGAGGGTTGTGAGGGGGCACAAACGGTTGTGCTCCAAGCTCATACCGATATGGTGTGTGAGAAAAACAACGATGTGGAGCACGACTTTATGAACGACCCCATCGAGGCCTACATCGATGGTGGCTGGGTGAAGGCAAAGGGTACCACTCTCGGTGCCGATTGCGGTATCGGTATGGCCGCAGCGTTAGCCGTTTTGGTGGACGACAGCTTGGTACATCCTGCCATCGAAGCACTCTTTACGGTGGACGAAGAGACGGGCCTGACGGGTGCTTTCAACCTTGCGCCCGATATGCTCACGGGTAACTATCTGCTCAACCTCGACTCCGAGGATGAGGGCGAGATTTTCATCGGTTGTGCCGGCGGTGTGGATACAATAGCAACGTTCACCTACACTCCACAGCCTGCCCCCGAGGGCTACCGTTGGATGCGTATTGAGGTGGGTGGTCTGAAAGGCGGCCACTCGGGCGACAACATCAACGATGGTCTGGGTAATTCCAACAAGATTCTTGCCCGCCTGCTTGCGGAGGCTACCGATACGTGGGGCCTTCGTTTGGCCGACTTCAATGGTGGTAATCTGCGCAATGCCATTCCTCGTGAAGCGGTGGCTGTGGTGGGTGTGCCGGAGGACAACCTGCACCCATTTGCCGAAAGGTATGTTGCTTTTGCTGACGAGGTTACGGCCGAGTTGCAATACTCCGACGAGGGCTTCTGGATTCACGCCGACGAGTGCGAAGAGGCCCCCAAAGAGGTGGTTGACCTGCCTACACAACAGAATTTGTTACTCTCGCTTGTGGGTGTGGCCAATGGTGTGTTGGCTATGAGCCACGCAATGCCCGGTCTTGTGGAGACCTCCACCAACCTTGCATCGGTCAAGTTCCAACCCGAAAATAGAATTGCCGTGGTATCCTCCCAGCGTTCTTCGGTGGAGAGTGCCAAGTGGGATGCAGCCCACACGGTGGAGGCCATCTACCGCCTTGCGGGTGCCGAGGTTTGGCACGGCGACGGCTACCCCGGTTGGGCACCCAATCCAAACAGCGAGTTGTTGGAGGTGTGTGTGCAGACCTACGAGGAATTGTTTGATAAAGAGCCTGTTGTGAGGGCCATCCACGCAGGTTTGGAGTGTGGTCTTTTCTTGGAGAAGTACCCCCATTTGGAGATGGTGTCGTTTGGTCCCACCCTGCGAGGTGTACACTCGCCCGACGAGCGTTTGGAGATTGCCACGGTGGATAAGTTCTGGCGCCACCTTGTGGCTGTCCTTGCCAAACTCGCCAAGGCATAGACGAAAGTAGATTTGTTTTTCTGATTCACGGGTATCGTTTGTTACCCGTGAATTTTTTTGAGTTTAAGGACAGAGAGAAAATTGACAACTAAAATGCTCCCGCTTGCGTTAGGGCCAATCCTCAGAAAGCAAAGCAACAAAATTCCCCCTTTGCAACTTACTCTTTACTAATTTGTTAAAGCTTTGTGTGCAAAAAACAGACGAGGAGGCCTCACGGCATCCTCGTCCCAATCAAACTTCTCTAACACCTAATTCACTGTTTGGGTAAACATATCACGCAGGTAGGCATCCAAGTATAGTATCTCGTGCTCGCCACACACCACGTGTTCGAGGAACAACTCCTCTTCATTACCCATCAAACAGTTTTGCTTTACGTTGTAGTCAATTTCTCCCATAGGCAAAATGTTTTTGGTGGTTACTTTGGTAATATAACGCACCTGCCGTGGGATTATTGTATCTCGTTAGGTCAAAATCAAATTATTCTCCTTAATCATCTTGCGGAGGTTTGTCAACGCATAGCGCATACGCCCCAGAGCGGTGTTGATGCTGACCTCGGTTTGTTCGGCTATCTCCTTGAAGGAGAGGCCACCATAGTATCGCATCTTGACCACTTCGCGTTGCTCTTCGGGTAGCTGTTCGACAAGTCGGCGCAGGTCGGCCTCGATTTGCTCCTTGACGATTCTGTCCTCAATGGAGTCTTCGCTGAGCTTTTGAGTGCCGATGATGTCGTAGCCTGCGTCGCTTTCGGTAATGGTGGGTGCTTTTTTCTGTCGGCGGAAATAGTCGATTACTTGGTTGTGAGCGATGCGCATCACCCACGACAAGAACTTTCCGTTGTCCTCATAGCGCCCCTCTTCGATAACCCGAATGGCCTTGACAAAGGTCTCCTGACAAATATCGTCTGCCACCTCGGAGTCTTTGACCATCAGATAGATATAGTCATAGACGCGCTTGCGATGGCACTCGATGAGTTTGGAAATAGCCTGATTGTTGCCTTCCACGAGATAAGCGTCGAGCAGATTGTGCTCACTATCGCTTACTGACTTCTGTATCATACTCTACATATTTTTTGTTGGTTTAGAGTAGATATTTCTCGATAGGCAAAATGTGATTTAAGTGAAACAAACAGTTTAATTGAAACTGTGCGCAAGATAGAGTATTTTCCCCTAATATCCAAATCAAACACGAGTTTTTTCACATTCAGCTTACTCTGTCAATACGCACAGTTCACCCTACAAATGAGCAAAACTCGTGCCAAATAAATAGACAATTGACAATGGAAATTGGGGGCAAGAAAGGGCAGAAAGGGCAGAAAAGGCAGAAAAGGCAGAAAAGGGAAACCCTAAGTTCCCTAATCGCTCTACACTCCCACAGAGGTCCTGATATGCGCCCCCCTAATAGAGCACAATGCCGGCTACGGCCGAGAGGACAATGAGCAGGATGGGGTTTACCCTCTTTACGGAGGCCACAAAGCAGGCGCCAAAGATTAGCCAACTCTTCCAATCGATGAATGTTTCGGGCCCGAAGAGCATCAGTGCCGACGAGAGAATCAGACCAATCATCATAGGTTTCATACCCTCCATTGCGCCCGCAAAGTGCTTGTTGTTGTGGAGTTTGAGGTAGAAACGTGTGGCCAACATCATCAGTGTCAGCGAGGGTAGGCACACTGCAAGGGTGGCAACCAGCGAGCCGAGAGCCGAGCCGGTAACGGAGTAGCCTACATAGGTGGCGCAGTTGATGGCAATGGGGCCCGGAGTCATCTGCGAGATGGCTGCCACGTCGGCCATCTCGGCCGCAGTGAGCCAGCCGTGCTGGACGACTATCTCGTTGTAGATGAGCGAAATCATCGCATAGCCTCCTCCGAAACCGAAGAAGCCTATTTTGAGGTAGGAGAGGAATAGTTGTAGGTAAATCATCGCTCGCCCTCCTTTCCTTTATCTTTTGTGGCACCCTCCGAACGGAACGACCAGCCGATACCAACCAGCGCACCTATTATAATAAAGGCGATGGGCGACACTCCCAACAGCCAAATGACCACCGCTGCACCCAATGCAACGGCAATCTTCCACCAACTCATACCGCGTGCCATATTAATAATAGGTGCAGCAATGAGAGCCACCACCGCAGGTCTCATACCCTTGAAAGCGGCCGCAACGGTTGGGTTGTCCTTGAAGTCGGTGAAGTAGAGTGCAATCAGTAGGATGATGACAAACGAGGGGATGACCACCCCCACAAGGGCGGCGAGTGCACCCTTTGCGCCCCTTGTCTTGTAGCCCACAAAGACGGCCGTGTTGAGAGCAATGGGGCCCGGAACGCTCTGTGCAATAGTCAGTTGATTGATGAACTCCTCGCGTGTGAGCCATCCGCGCTTCTGTATCATTTCGGCCTCGATGAGGGGTATCATCGCATAGCCGCCACCAAAGGTGATGGCACCGATTTTCAGAAACGACCAGAATATGTCAAATAGAGAGGCCAAGAGAAATTGAGAATTGAGAATTGAGAGTTGAGAATTGAGCCGACTAAACCTATTTACTATTTACGAATGCGGTGAACATTGTGGCAGCGAGGGCGGCGGTCTCGGTGCGCAGGCGACACTCGCCGAGGCTCACCTCCACAAAGCCGTTCTTGCGCGCGAGGGCTATCTCCTCAGGACTAAAATCGCCCTCGGGGCCAATGAGTATCAGCACGTTATCCCCAGCCACAAGCCTCTCGCCAATGAATACCCTCTCGGCATCCTCCTCGCAGTGGGCGATGAGTTTGGTACCTTCGAATGGCATAGTGAGCACTTGGCGTAGGGGGGTGAGTGCGTCAATCTGTGGTAGGTAGGCTTTGAGCGACTGTTTCATTGCGCTGGTGGCAATCTTTTCGAGCCTTTCGCCTTTGATGACCTTCCTCTCGGAGTGGTCGCACAGCACGGGTATAATGTGGTCTATACCGCACTCGGTGGCCTTCTCCACAAACCACTCTATGCGGTCTATGTTCTTGGTGGGGGCCACAGCCACGGCGAGTGTGTAGGGCCTTTTCTCCCACTCCTGTTGCTCCTCTACTATACGAATGGTGCAGTGCTTGGGATGTGGCTCGACCACTTCGGCCTCGTAGAGGGTGCCACGACCGTCGGTGATGTGGAGCCTGTCGCCTTCACGCAGGCGTAGAACTCTCACACAATGGCCGCTCTCTTCCTCACTGAGGGTGTAGAGTGGCGGGGTTATGTCGGGTGCATAGAATAGTAACATAGTGCAAAGATACAATCAAAATTGAGAATTGAGAATTGAGAATTGAGAATTATTTGAAACATTGGAGGGTAATAGCCCATCTCAAAACCCTTATTTTTCAATTTCGATGTATTCGGAGAACACGAGTCTGGTGTGTGGGTTGGAGGAGCGAATCTCCTGCCGTAGGGCTTTGGTACCCCAGCGGAATATCCACCATTTGTGGGGTATGCGGTGGACCACTTGGGTAAGGGTGTCGTGGCTGATAAAGTGTAGGTGGGTGCCCTCGGGGTTTGGCGTTAGGGTGAGGCTCACCCACGCATCGTTCCAGCGGATGGGGGTGGTGATGCTGTCGGAGAGTCGTTCGGGCGAGGGTGGAGGGGGTAGGAGAGTGTCGAGGAGGGTGTGGGTGGCAGTGAGGCTAAGGGTTCGTGTGTTGCGTAGTCCCACTCCCAAGTGTTCGATACGTCGGGCGTAATCGGGGCGCAACTCCTCCAATTCGCCTATGGTCATACGCAGGCGACCGATGGAGAGTCGTTGGGAGTTGACAAGTGCGGTGGTGTGGGTGAGCCTTTCGGAGAGTGTGCGGTTGTTTTCGGCCAGACGGCGGTTTGTGTCGCACTGACGTAGGATAATCCACCCACTGCCGACAAGCAGGATAAGGGCAATAGCGGAGGTAATGATGAGTGCTTTTTTCATATTCATCGGTCTTTTTGGTGCGAAGATAGTTGCACAAGAGCCGAATAAGATTACACATTTTTTGACACCCCCCCACACAATCTTGGCACCAAACCGCAAACCGCTCTACACCCACCTCAGACGGCTATTTTTCGGCCTTTTGGCTTGTGCTTCGATGGTTGGCGGGGGTGAAAAAAGGTCTTTGGCACAGCCAAAGACCTTTTCTTCTTTTCCCAAATTCAACCTATCGGTTGTCAATCTTGCCTCGATAGACCACAAACCTCTGGAAGAGGTATTCGGTGGAGAGGTTGAGCACCATATTAAGTCCCGTAACGAGGTATTCGTTCCATAGTATATCCTCCACTAACCAATCGCCCAAGATGGTTGTGAGAGGTGTAAAGATGCAGTAGTAGCCAAAAACTTTTAGCATCGCACGCCCCACATTGGCTGTGGACTTGAAGGTGAACTTACGATTGAGGGTGAAGTTCCATAATATGGACAGCACCAACGAAATGAGATAGCAGGGCCAATAGCGCCACGTGGTAAGTTCGTTGAGCAGCGCAAAGGAGCCAATCTGAATGATGCCTGCGCTGGCCGAAAAGAGTACGAATTTGAGTACCCTGAAAAATTCCTTAAAGTCTTTTTTTCTCTTCATAGGGAAGCCTATTTGTGTGTTTCTCCATCACAAATATAAGCAAAGAATTGAAAACTGAAATGGGAAGTGCTTTTTTTACACATGTTACTCCCCCTTCCCCTATTTGGCCGTGAAGCGGTAGATGCAGGTGTGGGTGTACCTCTCCTCGGGGTTGAGCACGATGGATGGGAAATGGTTGTGGTTTATACCATCGGGCCACTTTTGGGTTTCAAGGGCTACCGACTCGCGGAAGTTGAGCGTGCGGCCATACTTACCCGTGGTTGTACCGTCGAAGAAGTTGCCCGAGTAGAACTGCAAACCCACTTGGTCGGTCAGCACCTCCATATGGCGACCATTGGAGGGGCAGTAGAGTGTGGCCACGCTCTGCACCGTGCCATCGTCTGCACGATTGAGGCACCAGTTGGCATCGTAACCCTTGCCAAAAGCGAGTTGCTCGTTGGGGGTGTCGATGCGCTCACCGATGGTGTGTGGTTGGCGGAAATCGTAGGGGGTACCCTCCACAGCAGCCACCTCGCCTGTGGGTATGAGCCACTCGTTGGTAGGGGTAACGTGGTCTGCGTCAATGGTGAGCACGTGGTCGAGGATGGTGCCACGGCCCTCTCCTTTGAGGTTGAAGAAGGAGTGGTGGGAGATGTTCACCAAAGCGGGCGCATCGGTGGTAATGAGGTAGTCCACGCGGAATTCGTCCTGCTCGGTGAGTGTGTAGGTCATCGTGATATCCCTATTGCCGGGGAAGCCCTCCTCGCCGTCGGCTGCCAGCAGGTGCAGGGTGATGAAGTTGTCGCCGGCCTCCACCACGTCCCACACAACCATATCCACACCACGGTTGCCTCCGTGGAGCGTCTGCCCATTGTTGTTCAGCGGGGTGTGGTACTCTTTGCCATTGAGCACAAAGTGGCCCTCGCCAATGCGGTTGGCCACAACACCCACACAAGCTCCGAGGAAACGCTCTCCGGGGTTGTTGATGTATGTGTCAATGTTGTTGTAGCCCAACACGATATCCTCCATAACACCCTCTCGGTCGGGAGTCCAGAGGGCCACCACGCGACCGCCAAAGTTGGTAACCTGCATCACCAGATTTCCCCCTTTGAGTGTGTAGAGAGCCACGGGTTTACCGTCGATGGTGGTGGCAAAATTGTCGGCATCGAGGAGTTGAGGCTGTTGCTCTTGCGAGCAAGCGCACAGGGTGGCGATGGTAGCCACAAGGAGTAGTAGTTTTTTCATTTTGTTTTCACATTTTTTTAGACAACAAATATATCATTTTATGTTTTACGTTTTTCAGAGGCTGTTAAAATTTGTTTGCTAAATTGTTTTTGGACAGCCCCTCACATTCCCGGCCAATCTTTTTCTACTCTTTCATGTAGTCTTTCGGCAACACACCAAACTGCTTTTGGAAGCAACGGGCAAAGTAGGAGTGGTTTTGGAAACCAACCATATAGCACACCTCATTCACTCGGTGCTTGCCCTCTTTGAGCAGAGTGGCTGCCGATTTGAGCCTCACGAGTCGGATGTAGTCGATTGGGGCAAGTCCTGTTACACCTTTGAGTTTGCGCCTCAGGTTGCTGCGCGAGAGAGCCATCTCGGCTGCGAGCATATCAACACTAAACTTCTCGTTGGTGAAATTGTGGGTGATAATACCATTAACCTGCTCCAACCACTCGCTGTCGTGGCGTTTGAGTTCGCCCTTGCCATATTCAAGACTCGGCATACTTGCAAACCTGTCAAAGAGTACTTTGCGGTTTTTCAGCAGGTTGTCGATGGTGGCCCTGATGTGGTTGAGCGAGAAGGGCTTTTCGATGTAGGCATCGGCGCCATAGTCGAGTCCGGTGATTTTGGAGTTCACGGTGCCTTGTGCCGAGAGCAGCACCACAGGAATATGGCACAACATTTTGTCGCCCCTAACAGCCCCCAACAATTCAAATCCGTCCATCTCCGGCATCACAATATCGCTCACAATGAGGTCTATGGCTTGCTGTTCGAGTACTTCCAATGCTTTGCGGCCATTTTTTGCCCCAAAGACGTTGAAGTGGTAGCCGAGGTTTTTCATCAGGAATTCCAGCATCTCCTCGGTATCTTCCACAATCAGGAGGTTACATTCGTGTCCGGAGATATCCACCATAGGCTCCTCTGTTTCGCTTTCCACCCTCTCGATGTTCTCTTTGGTGGAAGTGGCTATGCCTTGTGGCAGGCGTATGGTTACCATCAAGCCGCCCAACGCTTCGCTACGGTCTGCGGTGATGGTGCCTTCGTGTTTGTCAACCAACAATTTCACAAGGCTCAACCCGATGCCGAAACCATTCTCCGACGAAGTATTTGCAGAGCGATAGAAGGGCTCAAATATTTTGGCTTTTTCGGAGTCGGTAATGCCGGGGCCATCGTCGCTCACTGTGAGTTCCAGCATACTCTTTCCATCCACCACCACGGTTGTCGCCTCTACTTCAATGCGACCATTGGCATATTTCAATCCGTTGGCCAACAGATTGCTCACAATCTTTGTCAAGGCCTCCGAATCGACCATCCACGCAAGCGATTCTTTGGGCAGATTGGCAGTGATACGTATGGATTTTTTGGACGAGTCGAAGCGTTTTACAATGCGTCGTACAAAGTCGTTGATATCCACACGACTGTATGATAGTTTGTATCCCTCTTTGTCGATTTTACGGAAGCTGAGCAGTTGTTTGATGAGCTCCATCAGGCGGTCGGTATTCTGCTGCATCACCATAAGGTTCTCTTGCGTGTCTTCGTCCCACTTACCCTCTTCGAGCACAGCCTCCAAAGGTGCTTTGATGAGCGTGAGAGGTGTTTTGATTTCGTGTGCAACGTGTGTGAAGAACTCAATTTTGGAGCGATAAATTTCCTGTTGCATCGCCACCTCCATCTCTTTGGTTTCCCTGTTGCGTTTGTTTTTCTGCCAAGCCAAATAGCGCCTCAGTATCAGAGCACAAATCACCACTGCCACAAGGGAATAGAGTATTTTGGCGGTGGTGGTGCGCCAGAATGGGGCCTGTATGGTCAGGTCCACAAAACACTCGTTGTCGCTCCACACCCCGTCATTGTTCGCCACTCTCACAAGGAAACGATAGTCGCCTGCCGGCATATCCATAAAAGTTACGGAGGGTTTGTCGGTCAGCACCCAATCTTCGTGCAGTTTGTTGACCTTGTAGGCATACTTGTTCTTGGAGGGCGAAACGAAGCTCAAACACTCGTAACTGATTTCGAAAGAGGCAGTTTGAGGATTTATCACCACCTTGTCTTTGGCACTCACACTGGATATTTCATAGGCCGACGATGGTTTGTGAAGAACGATGCCGGAGATGTTGGCTGTCGGTTTCACCTCGTTGCGGTGGAAGCGGTCGGGATGGAAACAGTTGAATCCGTTCACACCGCCAAAGTAGAGCATCCCATCGGAACCCTTCATTGACGAGCGGTAGTTGAATTGGTTGCTCTGCAAACCATCCTCGTGGGTGTAGACAACCTGCTCAAATGTCGTGGGATTGTAGCGCACGATGCCATAGTTGGAAGAGAGCCAAAGGTTACCTTCATCGTCATCGAGGATACCATAGATGATGTGGTGGTAGAGGTTGCGACGGTGGTCGTAGTTGGTGAAACTGTCGGTGTCGGCATTGTAGCAACAAATGCCGCCGCCCTCGGTTGCAAACCACACCTTTCCGCTCTTGTCCAAGTGGGCACGAATTACGTGGTTGTTGCCGAGCGAGCTGTGGTCGTTGGGGACATTCAGGTAGTTTTTGAACTCTCCGTGGTGGTAGCACCACACGCCGTTGTCTTTGGATGCGAGCCAAAGACGCCCCTCGTTGTCCTCCACCATATCATAGACAAAAATATCGCGCAGCTGCTCAAAGCGGTGGAAATTGTCCCTCTTGGGCTGGTACTTGCAGAAGCCGGCCATTGTGCCCACATAAACATCCCCATTGCGGGTTTGGTAGATGCAATAGACATAGTTGTTGGGCAAGGAGTTGGTGTCGTCTTGGCTGTGATGGTAGTTTTTGACGATGCGGCGAGTGCGCGTGTCCATAATGTCCACACCTTTGGAGAAGGTACCAATCCACAATCGGTGCCCATCGAGCATCAGTGCGTGTATGTTGTTGTGGCTCACTGCGTGGTTTGCGTTGGTGGCGCCATAGTGGGCAAATTCGCCCGTGCGCCTGTCGAGGTAGTTAAGACCTCCATTTTCGGTTGCCACCCACACGTTGCCCTTCTCGTCCTCGCAGAACTGACTTACAGCATTGCCCGTGAGTGAACCCTCCACACCATCATCGTAGTACCAGCGCATATTGTTACTCTGGGGCGAGAGATAGTAAACTCCGTTGAAATAGGTGCCAATCCAGAGGCCTCCTTCGCGGTCGGCCATAAGGCTGTACACCGACTCCACACCCAACGACTTTTGGTGTTGGATGGTTTTTGTGTGGAGGTCAAAGATGAAGAGTCCGTCTTCGGTGCCGACCAGCAGAGTGTTGTTGTTGCGCTCGTGCAGGGCGCGTATCCACGTGTTGTCTTTGGAGGTGCCCACCACGGGGTAGGAGCGAAATTTGCCTGTGGTTTGGTTCAGACGCAACAATCCATCGTAGCGCGTGCCGAGCCAAAGCTCCCCGTCGCTGCTCTCCACAATTGCCGTTACCTCAAAAGGTGTGGAAACTGCCCGTTTGTGCTCCAAATAGTAGTTGTCGAATTTGTCCACCCCTCGGCGATAGCGGGCGAGGCCCATACGTGTTCCGAACCACATATCCCCCGAAGAGTCGCGCAGAATGCACGATATGGCGTTGCTTGGCAGCGAGGAGGGCTGACTCCCGTCGTGGGTGTAGTGTTTCAGACACCCCAACAGTTCGTTGTAGTAGAAAAGTCCGTTGACCGTGGCTATCCAGAGGCCGCCGAGAGCATCATAGCACACATCGGCAACAAGTGTTTTCAACCCAACCGAATCTTCGGCCTTAACGTCCAAGAAGGTGAACTCGCCGCTCGTCTGGTCAAAGAGGTAGAGGCCATCCACGGCGGCCACCCAAATCTTGTTCTCGTCGGTGTTGTGAGGACACAATTTGAGGGTGTTGAGCAGTGGGTTGTCAGCGGTGCGGGGATAGCTTCCGAAACGAGTGAAGTGCACACCGTTGAAACGATTGATGCCATCTTTGGTACCAAACCAAATGTGTCCGGCCGCATCCTGCAAGATGGTGCGCACGGTGTTGTCGGAGAGTCCCGACGTGGCGTCATATTGTCGCATTACCGACATAGGCTGTGCCAAGCATAACTGCCCACACAGCAGACAAGCGGTAATGAGTGTGGTTAAAAAGCGGTTTTTCATAGGTTCACAATCGTAATCTTTTTCGTAAAAGTAAAACAACAAAGTTGTTTTTCAACGAGCAACAATCGGGTTGGTCGGTTGGTGGTGTATTTTGAACAGTTTGGACTATTTTACCTCGGCTCGTGAGCCAAACACAAGCCAAGAATGGTGCAAAATGGCGAGTTTGGACTAATTTACTCGAAAGGTAATACCTAATTTTACACTATCAAAAATGCACCCACTCACGGAGTGGCAAAACAACCTAAAAACCGACACCGAGACTACAACAAAACCGACCTTACGAGAAGGATGTGCAATGTGTACATCGACTCCTACCGAAATACAAAAATCATTCAACAAATCAGTAAACCTAAATATTAACCCTTTAAAAGTCTTTTTGTATGAAACAAAAACTACTACTTTTGGTTGTGTTTGCAATGTGCAGCCTTGGAGCATTTGCACAGCAAATCACAATTTCCGGTAAAGTAACCGACGAGGGAAACAGTCCCCTTGTGGGAGCGACCGTTGTCGTGTTGCAGGATGGTAGCGGAACCGTTACCGATGCCGATGGTAACTACACCTTGAAGGTGGCACCCAAAGCCGAAGTTATCTTCGAGTATATGGGTTATGAGCCTCAGACGGTGAAGATTTCCAAGGCAGGCACCCACAATGTAGCTTTGGCTCCCAGCGCAGAGGCTCTGGAAGAGGTGGTTGTTGTGGGCTACGGCGTGCAGCGCAAGGCCGACCTGACCGGCTCTGTTTCCACCGTAAACTTCGATGAGTCGATGGCCAGCCGCCCCGTGCTCAACGCTTCGACCGCACTGGCCGGTTTGTCGGCAGGTGTTCAGGTACACCAATCTTCGGGTCAGCCCGGCACCGGTGGTACCATTCGTATTCGTGGTAACAACTCGCTCAACTCCAACAACCCTCTGGTGTTGGTGGATGGTATTGAGTGGGATATGAACAACGTGAACACCGAGGATATTGCCAGCATCACCATTCTGAAAGATGCTGCTTCGGCTGCCATCTATGGTTCGAGGGCAGCAAACGGTGTTGTGCTTGTAACCACCAAGAAGGGTGCAGGCAAGCCCAAAGTTACCTATAATTTCTATGGTACTTTCCAGCAGCCCCAAAACAAACTCAAATTTGTGAGCAACTATGCCGAGCATATGAGGCTCCACAATGAGGGTGCCTACAATATGGGCAAACCCGATGTTTACAACCAATCGACCATTGACGCTTGGGAACTCGCCTCGCAGGATCCCTATGGTATCTCGGAGGGCGGTCTGCCCAACTATATGGCCTATCCCAACACCGATTGGTTCAATGAGATTGTCGGCACAGGCTACTCCACCAAACACAACGTATCCGTTTCGGGTGGCAATGGCAATGCGACCTATTTTATGTCGCTCGGCTATCAGGATGTTGAGGGTATTATGAACCAGAGGGGTATGGATACCGGTATGGATCAATTCTCTCTGCGTACCAACTTGGAGATTAAGGTCTATGATTGGTTGAAGATTGGTACCCGCCTTAATGGTGTTAAGCAGAACAAGGGCCTCTCGAAGGTGAGCGAGGGTTTCAACTACCTCGGTGCTACTGTTCCCGGTGTTTACCCCGGTGAGGATGATGCTTGGGGTATTCCCGTGGCAGTTGAGGAGTCCACCACCGCCAACAACATCTTCAAGACTATGGTACGTAAGGGCTACGACAAATACTTCCGTGGTAACTTCACCCTCTATGGTATCATCAATCCCATCAAGAGTCTGACCATCGAGGCAAGCTACAACTACGCTCCCGATTGGCTCGACTATGCAACTTGGGGCTTCCCCAAAGGTACCTACAACCACCTCACCAACGAAGTTGTGAGCAAGACCACTCTGGAAAACCAGACCATCACCAACAAATCGACCAAATATCACCGCGAGAACTCGGAGATTTTGGTTCGTTGGGACCCCGAGACCGGCGAGGACCACAAACTTAACCTGCTTGGTGGTTTCTCCACTTCGTTCTACAAATCGGAGTCTTTCTCGGTATCTAAGATTGGTATGGCCGACTGGACTCTTACCCAGCTGAGCACCGCCACCGAGTTGAGCGGTTCGAGCAGCAGCGCAACCGATTGGGCACTGATGTCCTACTTTGGTAGGGCCAACTACTCTTTCAGGGACAAATATCTCTTCGAGGCCAACGTGCGTGTGGATGGTTCTTCGAGGTTTGCTCCCGAGAGCCGTTGGGGTGTATTCCCCTCGTTTAGTGCCGGTTGGCGCATCCACGAGGAGGACTTTATGGACTTCGCTGAGGACTATCTGAGCAACCTGAAACTGCGTGTATCGTGGGGCCGTATGGGTAACTGTGCAAGCGGCAACTACGATTGGCAGGCAAGCTATGTAACCAACAAGGTGGTGGTTGATGGCAAACCTTCGACCGGCCTTGCAATCAACAAGTTGAGTAACACCGCGCTCGAATGGGAGAGCACTACCACCACCAACATCGGTTTGGATTGGGGTGCATTCAACAACCGACTCACCGGTGAAATCGACCTCTATGAGAAATATACCGATGGTATTCTCTACACTCCCTCCATCCCCATCACTATGGGTACCGTAACCGGTGCAACTCAGAACATTGCTGAGGTGCGTAACCGTGGTGTGGAGCTGACTCTCGCTTGGGAGGACCGCATTGGCGACTTCGGCTACCGCATCGAGGGTAACTTCGCCTACAACAAAAACCGCGTGATGAAGTACAAAGGCACCCTTGAAAAATATTGGGAATATGACGAAGAGGGCAACCCCACCACTTTCCACAACAACTATGGTGATGTTGTACAGAGCGGTTTCGGTGGTCTGATTGTAGAGGGCCACTCGCTGGGTGAGATGTATATGTATGAGCTCTACAAGGGTAATGGTAGCTACGAGGGTGGCGAGCCCGGCCTCGACCAAGGTCCCGTGGATGGTATGATTCGTACCGAGCAGGATTTGGCTTGGGTACAGGCAATGATGGCCAGCGGCTACAAGTTCTTTGGCCTGAGCAAGGCTGCACAAGACACGCTTTGGTATGGCGACTTCATCGTGGCCGACTCCAACGGTGATGGCAACTATGGTGAGACCAACGACCAGAACTTCACCGGCACCAGCCGTCAGCCCATCTACAACTTCGGTGTTAACTTCTCGATGAACTACAAGGGCTTCGACTTCTATATGTTGTGGGCAGGTAGCGCAGGCTTCGAACTCTATTGGGAGGACGACATCTACAACACCACCCGTACCAAACTCGGTTATGGTCTGATGCAAAGCGTGGCCGACGACCACTACTTCTACGACCCGATGAATCCCGAGGATCCTCGCACCAACATCAACGCCAAGAACCCCCGTTTGACCAACGAGACTCGTTTGAACAATGGTGTCAACACTGAGTTCTACCGCTATAAGGGCGACTACCTCAAACTCAAAAACCTCCAAATTGGTTACACCCTGCCCGCCAAATGGACAAGGAAAATCAAGATGGACAAACTCCGCCTCTATGTGTCGGGTGAGAACCTCTTGACTCTGACCAACTACCCCGGTTTGGATCCCGAGATGGGAACTTCGGTAACCTATCCTCTGATGAAACAGTATGCAATTGGTGCACAGATTTCGTTCTAATGCATCCATTCGGCACACCTATTTATATATAATGTAAATATAGAAGATAAAAGAAAGATATGAAAAAGATTATATTCAGTCTGATTTTGAGCAGCGTGCTGATGGTGGGTTGTACCGACTTTCTCGACACCGCTCCCTACAATGAGATTGCCACAGGTAATATGTGGGAATCGGAGAACCTTGCACAACAGGGTATCAATGGCATCTACCGAATATTCTACAATGACGACCTCGAACAGTATGCAGTAGATAAGGGTTCGAGTGGCTACAACTTCTATGGTATGGAAGCCCACGGCTATTCGACCAGCTATTTCAATGGTATTGTGGCCAACAGCGCATCTCTCAAAGCCAACTATGCCTATTTGAGCTATGAGTGGAAGTGGGCCTACACCGGCATCCACCGTTGTAACGATGCCATCGCCAACCTCCACCGTGCAGGTTTGGACGAGGCAACCTTTGGCAACTGGATGAGCGAGGTTAGGTTCCTTCGCGCCTTCTTCTACCACCGTTTGGCAATGCTCTTCCACGATGTGCCTCTCTACACCGAGCCCGTGAATGCCGAGGATTGCTACAAGGGTGTTACCCCAAGGGCAGAGATTTGGGCACAGTGCTTGGAAGACCTCAAATACTGTATTGAGAATGAGCACCTTGCAAACAACAACCTCTCCGGCGAGAGGTATGGCCGTCCTTCAAAGGGTGCTGCCTATGCTTTGCGTGGCCAGATTTATATGTGGTTGGAGGAGTGGGCACTTGCTGCCAGCGACTTCGAGAATGTGAAAAAGTGTGGTTTCGCTCTGCACAATTACAGCGTGGCCGCAGGCACCTATCAGAACCAGTGGACCTCTGCTGCCGAGCGTAACAGCGAGATGATTTTCCCCTTGCAGCTTGACGCAGAGAAAGGCTATAGTGGCAACCTTCAACAAATCATTGGTTCGAGGGACCAATACAACGGTATTTCGTGTATGATGCCCAACAGCAACTGGGTGGACGACTTCCAGATGGCCGATGGCTCGGAGTTTGAGTGGACCACAGTATTCCCCGATTGGGATGCAATGAAGGTTGCTGAGCGCGAGGTATTATTCGCCCGCAATAGGCTTGACACCGACTACAAGACCAACTACGACAACCTCAAAAAGAGCGTTGGTGCTGCCGTGGTGGACAAATACTATCTGCCCGCAGGTAACGAGCAGAGGGTTATGGCCGCTTATGAGAATAGGGACCCGAGGTTGAAACTCCTCGTTCTCACTCCCTATGCAGAGATGGATTGCTATGAGCCTTCGCAGAGCAACGGTAATCAGGTTACCAAAGTGTTCCGCTATCCCTTTATCACCCGTAGCAAGAATGGCGATGCCAATGGTTGGGACTTGTGGCACGACAAACGTAAAACCGTAACTTGGTTCTACCTCTATCGCAAGTACAACGAGACCCAGAAGGATGCAATTCTGAGCCGTGCATACTGCCACACCGACATTCCAATCATCCGCTACACCGACATTCAGTTGCAGTGGGCCGAGGCTTTGGTACAGCAGAATAAGATTGCCGAGGCTGTGGCTCTCATCAACGAGGTGCGTACCCGTGGTGGTATGCCCGCACTCCACGTTGGCGCCGGTCTGAATGGCGTGAGCAACAAAGAGGAGGCTTTGGCAGCCATTCGCTATGAGAGCCGCATTGAGCTCTGCTGCGAGGGTGTCAACTATTTCCACGAAGTTCGCTGGGGCACCTACCACGACAGCAAATTCCAAGGTCAGGACCAGCTCGGTATTCAGGGTATGTGGGGTAACGTGTTCACCAAACACTATTGGCACGGTGAGAAGATGCTCCGTTGGGCTATCCCCGCAGTTGAGCAGCAGCGCAACAGCAACCTGCCTCGCACCGAAGGCTGGCAGTACTAATCCTATCTTCTCAGCAAACAACACACGCTATGAAAAGATTTCTCACAGTAGTAGCATTGATGTTGCTTGTTGGCGTGGGCGCTCTTCGTGCTCAGGCGTATGACTACACCAACCTCCCCTCCCACCCTCGTCTGCTTTGGCAGGAGGGTGGTGAGGCGCAGGTGGAGAAACTCATCGCTACGCACCCCGAAATGATGGGGATACACAAGCGCATCTTACGCTTTTGCGATGCTACACTTGACAAGCCGACATCCACTCGAATAAAAACCGGTAAGAGGCTTCTCGATGTGTCGCGCGCTGTGCTCAAAAGGACACTCTACCTCTCCTATGGCTACCGAATGACGGGCAATGTGGCCTATCTGCAACGTGCCGAACAGGAGATGTTGGCTGCTTGTGAGTTCAGCGACTGGAACCCAAGCCACTTCCTTGATGTTGGCGAAATGGCCTTCGGACTCGCCATAGGCTATGATTGGCTCTATGACGGCCTCTCCGAGCAGAGTCGTGCCACCATTCGCAAGGTAATGATTGACAAGGCACTCAATTTGGCCCAAACGAAGCAGGCAAAATTCTACCGTTCAAAGACCAATTGGAATCAGGTCTGCAATGGTGGACTTGTGTGTGCTGCGCTCGCCATTGCCGAGGATGAGCCCGAATTGGCCAAAGTGATTGTGGACAAGGCTCTGGGGTCAATCAACCTTGCACTGCAAAACTATGCTCCCGATGGCGCCTATCCCGAAGGTTTCCAATATTGGACCTACGGCACCTCCTATCAGGTGCTGCTCAACGATGCCCTCGAAATAGTCCTCGGACACGCAAGTGGCCTCAACGAGGCTCCCGGACTGTTGCGCTCGGCTCGTTTTGTGCAGTTTATGACCGCCCCGAGTGGCGATTGTTTCTGCTTCTCGGATGCCAACCCACGAGCATACAGCAACATTATGATGCCGTGGTTTGCCTACAAGACCGGCGATCCGTCGCTTATGTGGCTCGAAATGAAATACCTCGCCGATGCCAACACCGACTTTGGCGAGTACAACGAAGAGAGGCACCTGCCCTGCTTGCTTATTTTTGCTTCAAGGGTGGATTTGACCAACATCACCCCTCCCACCGAAACAGTGTGGGAGAGCGATGGTATCAACCCTCTCTACATCTATCGTAGTGGCTGGACAAGCCCCAACGACACCTATCTCGGCATCAAGGGCGGACTCGCAAGTTTCTCCCACTCACATATGGACGCCGGCTCGTTTGTCTTTGAGTATGACGGCGTAAGGTGGGCTATGGACCTCGGTATGCAGGCATATTACAGCCTCGAAAAAGAGGGTGTGGATCTGTGGAATATGACACAAAACTCCCAGCGTTGGGATGTCTATCGCATAGGCCCCGATGCACACAACACTCTCACCCTTGATGGCGCCAATCACATCGTGGATGGCAAGGCCGAAATCACCCGCACTTGGAACACCCGCACCAAAAAGGGTGCAGAGGTGGACCTCGGTGCTGTGTTGGGCGATGCTGTGAGTGGCGCAACCCGAAGTGTGGTGTTGCACAATGGCAAGAAGTTGTGTGTAACCGACAATGTTGTGGGTGGCCAGCAGGAGCAAACCATACGTTGGACTATGTGTACTCCGGCAGAGGCTGTGGTAGGCGATAAGAACACATTCATCCTCACCGCCGATGGAAAGAGGATGGAGGTGAAGGTTGATGCCCCCGTGGAGGTAAACCTGCACGTGTGGGACAATGTGTCGCCCAACTACTTCGACTATGCCAACACGGGCACTTGTCGTATTGTGTTCGACTACAAAGTGCCTGCGGGAGAGTCGGTGAAGGTGAAGGTAACACTGAAAGAAGTCAAATAAACTCATAAAAGGCTATGAAAATCAAACGAATGACAACATGGTTACTCACACTCCTGATCTCTGTAAGTCTGTGGGCTTGTGGAGAGGAAGTTGAGCCTGTACCAAAACCCAAACCAAAGCCCAACCCCGATGTGGAGCAGGGTGGCACCAACACAGGTGGCACCAACACGGGGGTGGAGACTCCCGATGACACTTCGGCAACTCCGAAAGGCTCACTCGACTACTCCAAACTCGATGCAGCACCTCACCCACGTATTCTCTACACCGCAGCCGATTGGGTAGAACTCAAAGAGAAGGTGCTCTCCACCGACTTCACAAAGTATGTTCACGAGACCATCTTGGAGCGATGCGACAAGTATATCGGCTATACGGACTTGAAGTACACCATTTCGGGCGGCAGTATTCTCAATGTGTCGCGTAATGCACTCACTCGCATTACCCAACTCGCCTATGCCTATCGTATGACGGGTAACTACGCCTACTTGGCCAAGGCCGAGAGGCTCATCAACAACGTGTGTGAGTTTCAGGATTGGCACCACGACCACTTCCTCGATGTGGCCGAGATGGCAACAGGCGTGGCAATCGGTTTGGACTGGCTCTATGATGACCTCAAACCAGCCACCCGAGAGCTTGCTCGCCGCAAGATTGAGGAGTATGCTTTCAGCAAAACCAAAGGGCAGTCGTTCCTCAAAAACAAAGCCAACTGGAATCAGGTCTGCAACGGAGGTATGATTATCTCCGCCCTTGCTATGTATGAGAAAGACAAGGCTCGTGCTGTTGAGATGATTGAGCAGAGCCTCGCCAGCAACAAAGAATATGGCTACACAGCCTATGGCGACAGCGGTGCCTACAACGAAGGCTACCTCTATTGGGGCTATGGTACCACCTATCAGGTGCTGATGATGTGTGCGTTGGAGAAAATCTTCGGCGACGACGCAGCAGGTCTGTACTCCCACAGCCAAGGCTTCCAGAAGACAGCCGAGTGGATGCTCCATATGTTGGGTCCCTCGCGCAAGGCGTTCAACTATGCCGATGCCGATGAGGAGTGGATGGGTAAGTTCCCTATGTGGTACTTTGCCAAGAAACAAAACGACCCCTCGCTGCTCTTTGTGGAGAAGATGCTCATCAAAGAACGCAAATACTGCGACGAACTCGACGAGGGCCGTCTGTTGGCTACCCTGTTTGCAATGATGAACTTCGACCACGTCAAGAGTGAGCCCGTGAAACCCACCAAACAACTCTGGTGGGCACCCGATGGCGACAGCAACACCGGTGTTCCTCAGGTGATTATCCACACCGACTGGACAATGTCGGAGAGCGACAAATTCCTCGGCATTGTGGGCGGTCGCTCCAACCGCACCCACGCCCACTTGGACGGAGGTAGTTTCGTCTATGACGCCTATGGCGTGAGGTGGGCTATGGACCTCGGCAGACCTACCTATGGCGACACCAATGCTGCCATTGGTGGACAGTTGTGGGATATGACCAAAACGTCCAGAAGGTGGGATGTCTTCCGACTGAACAACTTCGGACACAACGTCATCACCATCAACGGCACCAAGCACAACTGTACCAGCAAGGCTTTCATCGTTCCACAGTGGTTTGACGACAATCCGGGCCAACTCGGAGGTAAGTTCACCATGTATGGCTACAACTACAATGGTAACGACCACGATGTTGCAACCAACAAGAACTTCTCGCAGTATGACTCGCCCACAAGGGTTGCCGAGTTCATCAACAACAACGAGGATATGATGGTTACCGACTGGATGACCGCTTGCCCGGGTAAGAACCCCACAGTGCGTTGGACTATGGTTACTCCCGCAACAGTTACCATCGTTGACGATACACACGTCAAACTCGAACAGGCAGGTCAGACACTCTACCTCACATTCAAAATCAACCACGACAAGGGAACGTTGGATCCCTCGAAGAAACTTACACTGATGACCTATCCGGCCAAAGGCCCCAATTCGTGGGATGAGCCCAACACCGGCATCGAAATCGTTGCTTATGAGTTGCAACTTGCTCCGGAGGAAACAATGAACGTGTCGGTTATCTTCTCCAAGAATATGTACTAACGTTTATTCTTAAAGATATAGTAAACCATGAAACAGAAAACTTTTTACGCACCGCCTGTCGTGGAGATTGAGGAAATCTCGGTGTCGGCAGGTATCGCAACCAGCCTTAGCGAGGTGGATGAGTACGTTCTCTTTGAGGGCTGGGAGACTTTGTAACAAAAAAACTAATCTAAAAAAACGAATAACAGTATGAAAAAACTTTCAATTTTTGCTGTCGCACTTTTGGCTGCCTTCACAATGGCTTCTTGTGAGGATCCCCAGATTGACACCCCCAAAGATCCCAATCAGGAACAAGGTAAACCCGATCCCGACCCCGACAAACCCACACCCGGCCCCGACAGCGAGGCAACTCCCACGGGCTCGTTTGACTACACCAAACTCGATGTAGTTGCTCACCCTCGCGTGCTCATCTCTGCTGAGGCTATGACTGCACTCCAATCGGGTGCTTTGGCCAGCAATCCTGCTGCAAAGATTTTCAACACCAGCATTATGGAGCGTTGCGACGAGATTCTCACCGAGGGCGACCTTGCCAACGATTTGGTGAACAAACGCCTGACCACCGTGGCTGAGAAGGCCTTGGAGCGCATTTTCTTCCTCTCCTATGGCTACCGTACAACCCAGAAAGCCGAGTATCTCACTCAGGCCGAGAAGGATATCAACGCTGTGTGTGGTTGGACCGATTGGAATGGCGAGAACTATGTTATTGATGCTGCCGAACTCACCGCTGCTGTGGCTTTGGGCTACGACTGGCTCTACGACAACCTTAGCGAGGCAACCCGCACGGCTGCTTTGGCTGCACTGAAAGCACACGCTCCTGCACTCGTTACCGAGGCAGAGAACTCCACCAATGCCATCTGCAACGCTGCTGCCGGTTTGGCTGCATTGGCAATGTATGACGATGGTAGCAAGGCTACCGCAGCAAAACTGCTTGACGATGCAGTGGCTGCCAACAAGAAGGGTGGTTTTACACCCTATGGCCACGCAGGCGCCTATGTTGAGGGCTACGACATTTGGGCACACGCCACCACCTATGAGGCTATGTTGATTAGCGCATTGGATGCAGTGTTTGCCAACGATGGTGGTTTGTATGCTACCAGCGAGTCGTTTGTTAAGAGTGCCGAGTGGGCTCTCTTTATGGTTGGTACCTCGGGCAATGTGTTCAACTATGGCAACGCACAGGAGAAGGCCGAGCCCAAACTGGCCAACTGGTTCTTCGCTCGCAAGGAGAACGACACCAAGTATCTCCACGTTGAGAAGAAACTCTACAACGATGGCGTTTCCTACAAGGGCCGTTTCAGCGAGTACCGCTTGTTGCCCGCTATTTTCGCACTGATGGACCCCGCACAGGCAACCAAGATTCCTGCTGCTCCCACCAGCCACTACTGGTATTGCGACAACAATGGCGAGGCTGCCGATGGTATGGCTTTCGTTGCAGTGTTCTCCACCGATGAGGGCGTTGATTCCTACTACGCTGTGAAGGGTGGCTCTGCCAACGGCTACAACGGCCACCAAGACAACGGCTCGTTTGTGTATGACTTCAAGGGTGTTCGCCTTGTAACCGACTTGGGCGCAGGCAACGAGGCTGCTTATGCCGAGGCTGCCGGTGCCGACTACCACAACTACGCTACCGGCTCGGCAAGGTGGACCTCCGCTTGGGCATACAGCAACTTGGCCCACAACGTGCCCAACTTCTATGAGGTTGGCGCAACCACCAAACCCACCGCTGCTACCGATGGTATGACCACTCTCAACACCACATGGGCCGACAGTCCTTGGGGTGAGAACGGCAAGAACTACACTCGTTGGAATATGGGTGCCGTCAATAGCGACAATGCTGCTCCCTATGTGAGCCGCATTGATGATGCCACAAGGCCTTTGGAGCGCGACTTCCAGTTTAATGCTGCCGGCCAGTTGAGCATCTGGGAGAAGTTTGACGTGCTGAAAGATTGCACCTACCGTTGGCAGTGTGTTGTTCCCAAGGAGATTGTCGTTCAGGCAATGGGTATTACCAACGTTAAACTCACCTTGCCCGATGGCACCAGCCGCCGTCTGAAACTGACCACCAAGAACTGCTACCTCAATGGCGAGCAGATGAAGGTTAACACCAACGACAATCCCAAAATGGTTGCCTTTGTTGAGCCTCTGACCGGCGAGTTTGAGGGCTACCACGTGATTGGTTTCGAGGGTAACTTTGTAAAGGGCGATGAGGTTAAACTCCACGTTTCCTTCCCCGAGAAATAGGTCCAAAGAGCAACTAACCCGATAGAGCTTATATATTGTAATGAAAAAGTTTGTGAAATACATAGCAGTGTTGGGAGCCGCAATGATGGCTTTCGCCTGCGTAAACGAACCCGCAGAGGAGATTGGTCCCGAGACCAATCTCCCCGCCGGTGCGGTGGTGTTTGAGGGCGTGGCAACCGACTGCTCACGCACTCTGCTCACACCCAATGCCGAAAATGGTGGCGTGTTGGCCACCACTTGGAAGAGTGCCGACCAAATCGGTATCTTCGAGACTCTCACCGAGAGTGTCAATGTTCTCTACACTCCCGCCGAGGAGGGCGCACAGGTACACTTTACCTCCACTTCGCCCATCTCGTGGAAAGACGAGAGTAGCGAGCACACTTTCTATGCCTACTATCCCTACGCTGCCGAGGCTGCCACTGTGGATGCAGTACCCTTTGCGGTGCCTGCCACCACCGATGGCTCGTTGGCCGAGGCTGCTGCTGCCGACCTGCTCTATGCTTCGGCCACCAGTGTTAAGGCTGATGGCGTTGGTCTTAATTTTGCCCACGCATTGGCAGTGTTGGAGGTGCGCCTTTCGACTGTTGGTGGCACTCTGGCTGTGGAGAGCCTTGAAGTGGTTGCCGAGGAGGGAGAGAAAATCAATGGCGAGGGCACTCTAAACCTCACCAGCGGTGTGCTCACTCTCAATAGCGGTAGCAACACCACTGTCGTGGAGGGTCCCGAGGTGATTTCGACCACCGCAACCACCCTCTATGTGCCCGTTACCCCGGGCCACGCAGGCAAGACCTTGGCCATTGTGCTCAATGGCGAGGAGATTTTCAAGAAGGCTGTGCCCGCAGCAGGTCTGCCCGCAGGCAGCCAAGCAGTGATTGCCATTGACGGGCTCGCAGGCGAGAGTGCCGATGACACTTCGGCTACCCCCACCGGCACCTTCGACTATGCCAAATTGGAGGCTGCGGCTCACCCCCGCCTGCTCATCAACGCAGACGACCTCAAAACCCTGAAAACCACCGTGCAGACCAATGCTGTGGCCAAACAATTCCACGAGACCATTTTGGCTCGTTGCGAGGAGATTTTGGGCGAGGGCGATTTGAGCAAGGCTTTGGTTTATAATCGTTTGACCGCCGTCAGCGAGAAGGCTTTGGAGCGTATTTTGTTCCTCTCCTATGGCTACCGAATGACCAATAAGGCCGAGTATCTCATTCAGGCCGAGAAGGACATCAACGCTGTGTGTGGTTGGACCGATTGGAATGGCGAGAACTGGATTATCGATGTGGCCGAACTGACCACCGCAGTGGCTTTGGGCTACGACTGGTTGCACTACGACCTGAATGCCACCACTCGTGAGGCTGCTTTGGAGGCACTGACCACCAACGCCGCCACCCTCACCTCCACCACCAACAACTCCACCAATGCCATCTGCAACTCGGCTGCCGTGTTGGCAGGTTTGGCCACCTACGAGAAGGGTAAGGCTGCTGCCGCTGCCCTCGTTGATGGTGCTGTGGCTGCCAACCTTGCAAGTGGCTTTGTGCCCTACGGTAAAAACGGATTGGGCGGTTATGGTGAAGGCTACGACCACTGGGCACACTCGACCACCTATGAGGCCATCCTCATCACCGCCTTGGAGAAAATCTTTGAATCGGATGGTGGCCTCTATACCGCAAATGCAGGTTTCGCCAAGAGTGCCGAGTGGGCTCTCTTTATGATTGGTACCTCGGGTAAGGTATTCAACTATGGCGATGCACAAGAGGAGTGGGAGCCCAAGTTGCCCAACTGGTTCTTTGCTCGCAAGGAGAGCAACGTGGATTTGCTCTACAACGAGAAGCAACTCTATGACAAGGGTGCCTACAAGGAGAGTTTCAGCGAATTCCGCCTGCTGCCCACCATATTTGCTCTGATGGATGCAAGTCAGGCAACCGCCACTCCCGCTGCTCCCGCTGCAACCTTCTGGTATGCAAACAATGGCGATAGTCAGTTGGATACACCTGTGGCATTTGCCACCAATGCAACACACAAACTCTACCTTGCAGCCAAAGGTGGTCGTCCCAAGACCCACAATGGTCAGCAAGATGGTGGTTCATTTGTGTTGGACAAAAAAGGAGTGCGTTTGGTGTGCGACCTCGGAGGTGGCGATGCTGCCAAATATGCAAGCGAGGCTGGTGAGGAGTTTTATGACTACACCAACAAAGGCTCCAAGAGGTGGGGTATTTTCCGCTATACAAGTCTTGCACACAATATTCCCAATTTCAGGGATCAAGATGCCACAACTCTTTCCAATGGTGATACTCAAGGTAAAGCCTTCTTGGATGGTGCTCCAACCTTCCAAGGCAGTAAGTGGACTTTGTATGCAGTAAATAGCGATAACTCTGCAAGTGGAGCTCACGTCGGCGTTGGCGAGAAGTATTACAGTTCACGTCAATATCAATTCTCTACAACCAGTGGTGCACCCAATGGTGCTGTGAATATTTATGACAGGTTTACTGTTATCAAGGATTGTACCTATCGTTGGCAAGTCGTTGTTCCCGAAGGAATCACCGTTACCCAAAGCAAAACAAACTTTAAGTTGACAAGTTCTTGTGGTACCATCACAAACCAAGAGATTAAGGCAATTACCAATTCTTGCACAGTAAATGGGACCAAAATGACCCTGAATACATCATCAGCCCCATTGACACTTACCACCTTCAAGGAGGAACTTACTGGTGAGTATGAGGGATATACCATCATCGGTTGGGAAGGAAACTTCAAAGCCGGGGATGAGGTGCAAGTATGCATTCAAGTTGTTAAATAACGTATTAAAGCGATGAAAAAACTGTTTATCACCGCTCTGGCTATCTTCTCGCTTGCGTCCATCTCTTGTGTGGGGACGCAAAGCGGGGAGAAGAGTATGGAGCAAATCACCAAAGAGGTGATGGAGGTGGCTGCCGCACATTGCAAAAATATGGACGCCACTCTTCCCGAGGGACGTTGTCCCCGAACTTTCGAGCGCAACCGTTTCGTACACACCGACATCTACTGGTGGTGCAGCGGCTTCTACCCCGGCTCGATGTGGTACATCTATGAGTACACCAAAGATGAGGAAATCAAGGCTCTGGCCGAGAAGCACACACTCAAACTCGACCCCTTGCAGTGGGTAACTACCGACCACGATGTGGGCTTCCAACTCTTTTGCAGCTATGGCAACGGCTACCGTCTGACCGGCAACGAGGACTATGTTCCCGTGCTCCGCAATGGCGCAAAGTCGCTCGCAAGCCGTTTCAATCCCACTATCGGCTCGCTCCGCAGTTGGGACTTCAAAAAAGAGTTGTGGGACTTCCCCGTTATCATCGACAATATGATGAACCTTGAACTCATTATGTGGGTGGCCAATCGTGATGGCGACGAGCAACTCAAACACGTTGCCAAAACCCACGCCAATACCACAATGAAAAACCACTTCCGCAGCGATTACAGCACCTATCACCTCGTGGACTACAATCCCAAAGATGGTAGTATCAACAAGAAACAAACAGTGCAAGGTTTCGCCGATGAGTCGAGGTGGGCTCGTGGTCAGGCTTGGGCACTCTATGGCTTCACAATGATGCATCGTATGACCGGAGAGCAAGCCTACCTCGAACAGGCAACAAAGGTGGCCGAGATGATTCTGCCCTATCTCCCCGAGGACGGCATCCCCTACTGGGATTTCAACTCGCACGACATCCCCAACGACCTCCAAGACGCCTCGGCAGGTGCCATTATGGCTTCGGCTCTCATCGAGTTGAGCGGTTTCGTGCCCGAGCGTAGTGAGGCCTATCTCGCCGTGGCCGAAAGGCAGTTGCGCACACTCGCCTCCGATGAGTATCTCGCACAGCCCGGCACCAACAACAACTTCATCCTCCGACACGGCGTGGGCCACAAGCCCGCAGGTGGCGAGGTGGATGTTCCTCTGACCTATGCCGACTACTACTTCTTGGAAGGCCTCCTGCGTTGGCAGGCCCTCGGTAGGGAGTAGGAACGCATAACGCAAAGCATTGCAGGCAATGGTGGTAACACACAAGGTTACCACCATTGTCAAACATAAAACCACACAAAACCTATCCTTATGAAGAAAATACTATTGGTACTTCTCGGAGTGGTGGCTCTCTGCCAAAGTGCAAGCGCACAACTCTACTATCAGGACAACATCAACCCCGACATCCTGCATCACACCGCCTGCACCCCCGTAGAGCGCCGTAATATTGTGATTCCCGATGTCAATGGTTACAAGGTCTTCAAAGCCGACCTCCACACCCACACGTTCTTCTCCGATGGGCACCTCTCGCCCGATATGCGCATCCGAGAGGCGTGGATGGACGGACTCGACATTTTGGCCATCACCGACCACCTCGAATGGCGCAAGTTTGAGCCCGATATGATTAAGTTCTTGCGCGGTTATGTGCCCAAAGGCACCAAGCCGGTGAACTATGCCATAAGCAAGACCATTGCCGATGAAAATGGCATCAAAGTAGATCTCAACGCACCCTTCTATGGACTGCAAAAGAGTCTGAACTACTATGGTATTATGGTTATCCGAGGCATCGAAGTTACCCGCAGGCCCGAACTCTACGGACACTTCAATGCCCTCTTCACCAAAAACAACAATACCATCTACGATGACGACCCCGAAAAATCAATCCTCAACGCTCGCGCACAAGGAGCTATCATTATGCACAACCACCCCGGGTGGAAACGCGAGAGCTTGGAGATGCACGAGTTTGAGCAGAGGGTCTATGAGAAAGGACTCATCGATGGCATCGAGATTATGAACACCAACGAGTTCTACCCCAAGGCTATCGATAGGGCCAAAAAATATGGGTTCTTTATGGCTTCTAGCACCGACATCCACAACACCACGGCAGACTTCTATCTCAACGGACAAATCCGCAATTTTACGATGATTTTGGCCAATGAGTGTACGGAAGAGGGTGTGCGTGAAGCACTCACAGAGCGCCGCACCATAGCCTATTCGTTTGGTACAATGGCAGGCGAGGAGTCGCTCCTGAAAGCACTCTTTGAGGCTTGTGTGAGTGCCGAGGATATCCTCGACAGGCCCGATGGCAAAAAACTCATAAGGCTTGTGAACAACTCTTCGCTCCCCTTCGTGCTCAAAGCCGAGGGCCAGCGAGAGATTACCCTCTCGCCAATGTCGCAGCAGAACCTTATGATTAAAGGCGACACGATGAACTTTACTGTGGAGAATATGTGGCACGGAGCCGACAGCAGGCTGAGTGTCTGCATTGTTCCTCAGAAAAAGTAGGTATGTCCGCCGGTGGGCAGCCTTCGATGAGAATGTAGAACAGGGGCTGTCCGGAATTAAATTCTAACAAACAAATTACCCCCGTCAGGAGTTCCTGACGGGGGTAATTTATACTGATGGGGGTGTACTGACGGGGGGGAGGATAGTAGCCCCCGTTAAGTGTCTGTAAGGCTTCCCTCGGTATGCCTATTTGAGGTACTCGGCAATGATGTTGCGACGTACCTTCTCCACCTTCTCGAACCATTCGCTACGATAGCGTGGATTTACCGATGTGTGGGGACGGTAGGGGTAGGAGAGGAGCGTTTTGTCGGTGCTGGGAGAGTTGTTGAATGTCGCACACACACCCTCTGGCGGACAGGTGCGGTCGATGAGTCCCACCTCCATAACGATTTTGGCTTTGGAGAGTCCAATCAATTGAGCTGCATCGTAGTAGGGGAGGATTTTGCTGTATGTTTCGGCTGTGGAGGTGTCGGCAGCTCCGCGCGAGTAGGTCTGTGGCCAACCTGCGCTGTGGCCGGCAACCACACCTCCGAGGTCGGTCATTGCGGGCACGTTCATCACCGCCATTGTTACCCTCTCGTCTATGCCTGCGAGTGCGGCTGCTTGTGCTCCGCCCTGACTCTCGCCATAGACCAAAACACGCTCGCCGTCCCAGAGGGGTGAGGTGGTGGCGTAGTCGAGGGTGCGCACAAGGCGCAGGAACATTGTGCGGAAGTAGAACGATTGGTGGTCCACAATGGGCCATTTGGAGTATCCTTTGAGTTCGCCATTTTCGAGTCCATCATAGTAACTCTGTGGTTGTCCGTTCAGATAGCCGTGTGCGTTGATGTCGAAGGCGATTGTTCCGGAGCCTTGTTTGGCCCAATGGAGGGCGCGCTCGGGTGTGGATTGGCAGTGTGCTTTGCGAACGCCGGCTGCGTGGGCGAATAGAGTGATGGGTAGCGAGTGCTCTTGGGCGTTGCGTGGCAGGACCATATAGCCTCTCACGGGAGCACCTTCGGGCATAGATATTTCGAGGTCGTAGCATACATATTCCTCTGCATCCTTGTCGGGCAGAGAAACCTCTGTAAGGCTCACGCTTGGCTCGCTACGGCGCATCGTGCGCACCTGTTTACGCCAGAAGCGGCGAAGGTCGCGAGGCGTTTCAAACGAGGGCGAAAACTCCTCGGCGGCCACAACCCAACCTATGCTTGTACGGTTTTTCTTATCGCCTTGTGGCCCGACCGAAACAATCACAGAGGAGGCATCGGTGAAACTGCCGCTCCATACAGGCGTGGGGGCCTCGGTGGAGAGGGCTACACTGTTTTTGTTCTCAATCTCTGTGCCGTTGACCATTATGGATAGGTCGAGCGGAGTGTCGCACTCTTCGAGCAAACGTCCATAGACAACCACCTGTTCGCCACTGTTGTATAGGCCGGTGGGTGAGTCAATGGTTAGTTCTACGGGTGAAAACACGGCCTGCGCACTCATTGAGAGTGCTACCATCAGCAGGGAGATAAGGGTGAGGAGTCGTTTCATAAGGTTGCTGTTGTGGGTTGCTATTTTGATACAAAATTTGTGTTACCCACAAAGATAAGTCTTATTGCCCTAAAAAAATAACATATTCGGGACAAAAATTGCAACAGTAACGGAAAATAGACAAACAGAAGCAGATGTGTAACGTCGGTGTCGCACATTTCAAGGGGTTGATATTTGCTCCACTCAGGCCTGCAACCACACAATGTGATTCACCCCCCCCTCACACCCTCGATTCTAATAGTGGTATTTCTCCTTGTTGCGCACGAGGAATATGGAGCAGAGAGCAAGGGCCGCAACCTCCGCAAAACACACCGACCACCAAATGCCGTCGATACCCAGCAAGCGAGGGATGAGCAGCACCGCTCCGCACTCAAAAATCAGTGTGCGTGAGAAGGATACCACCGCCGATATCACTCCGTTGTTGAGTGCGGTGAAGAGTGAGGAGGTGTAGATGTTGAGGCCGCAGATGAGGAACGAGAGGGAGTAGATTTGCAGCGCGTGGGTGGTGAGAGCGAAGAGCTCTTGGTCGTAGCCCACAAAGAGGTGCGATAATGGCTCTGCAAGCAATTCCGCAAGGGCGGTGAGCAACACACCAAATCCCACCATCAGTCGGAAACTACGCCTCACAACCCTACGCAATTCCTCGTGGCGTTGTGCTCCGTGGTTGTAGCTCACAATGGGGGCCGAGCCGATGGAGTAGCCGAGGAATACGGCAATGAAGATGAACTGAACGTAGCCCACCACACCAAAGGCGGCCACTCCGTTCTCGCCAATATAACGCAACAGTTGTGCGTTGTAGAGCATCACCACGATAGAGGCCGAGATGTTGGTTGCCATCTCCGAGGAGCCGTTCAGGCAGGTCTGTGCAAGGGCTTTGCCGTCCCAGCGTGTGAGCCCGATGCGGAGTGTGGTGCCGTTGTGCGAGAGGAAGAAGATAAGGGGCACCAGACCGCCCACACATTGGCTCAGTGCGGTGGCGAGTGCCGCACCCTCCAAGCCCCAACCGAAGGGGATGATGAAGAGGTAGTCGAGTACTATGTTGGCCACGCCTGCACCCACCGAAATCAGCAACCCTAGCGTGGGCCTCTCGGCCGCCACCACAAAGGGTTGAAACATAGTCTGTAACAGCCACATAGGCAGCGCAGGGAAGAGTATGCGACCATAGCGCACGCAGTCGGCCAGCAGTTCGCCTTCGGCCCCAAGCCAGCGCGAAATGGGCTCAACGAGCAGGAATCCCACCGTGCTAAGCGCCACACCCACGCCAAAGGTTACATAGACCACCAACGAGAATATCCTATTGGCCCTCTCCCGGTTGCCCTCGCCGAGGGTTTTGGCCACCAGAGCGCATCCTCCTGTGCCCATCATAAAGCCCACCGAGCCGATGACCATAAAGACGGGGTAGATGAAGTTGATGGCCGCAAAGGGTGTTTTACCCACGAAGTTGGAGACAAAAAGCCCGTCCACAATGCTGTATATCGAGGTGAAAATCATCATCACGATTGTTGGCAGCGTGTAGCGCAGCAGGGTGCGCGTTGTGAAGTGGTCGGAAATCTTCAAATTCATAGGGGGAGTGTATGTTTCTCTTAATCAACAAAGTCCACAACAAGGGCCGCCCACTGTGGCGGCCCCTATGGTTGTGTGTATGGGGGAGTCGGAACCTACTACTTGTAGTCGAACTCTACGGTGCAGTTGAGCGACTC
The DNA here is from genome assembly GCA_045580045.1 of Tidjanibacter sp. Classification (GTDB taxonomy): domain Bacteria; phylum Bacteroidota; class Bacteroidia; order Bacteroidales; family Rikenellaceae; genus Tidjanibacter. The sequence goes on along the minus strand of JAZNNC010000002.1, from coordinate 19,934 downwards.
GGAGGCCACGGCGTTGGTTACGTAGTAGCTTTTGCCACTCTCGTCGGGAGTGGTAACGTAGAACACAATGTGGCAGTTGGGTTGTACCCAGCTACTTCCGAGGGGCATATTGAACAGATATTCAGCCGTTTCGCCTGCTTTGAGTGTGCCGAGCGAGTGGCCAACATAGTAGCCATTGTTCTTACCGTCTGCCAAGCGGAGTGCATTCTCGTGTACTTTGCACTCACCCGTCTGGTCGCCCTGCTGAACAGCTGTGATGTTGCTCTCCAACAGCATCGCAGCCACGCAATACTCGCCCTCCTCGGCAGCTTTAACCGACACCCTTGCCAATGCACTCACGCCGTCACACTGAATACGGGCAGCGATACCTGCTTTTGCCGGTGTTGCCTGTGCCTCGTTAATCTCCCTCTGGAATGTTTGAGAGGAGTGAGCACCACTATAACGGAGGTCAAAAACGTAGGCAGGATAGCTCTCAATTCCACCGATAGCCTGTACAAAGCCGGGCTCTTTGTAGTACATCGGGTCGGTGGCGTTGTAGGTGTGAACGCCAATATGTACAAACTTGTCGGCATAGTCGGGATTGTTCCACAACTTTTTGATAACCTGAATCAGCCTCGGGCAGTTGGGGCAAGCCGTACCGGTAAGCTGGAAGAGCACCGACCTCTTGGTAAACGAGGTGTTGTCAGGCTGCATATCGATAGCTGCCATAGGAATTGCCATATCCACGGCGGTCATCTTCACGGGTTTGTCTTGGGTGTTGAGTGTTTTCACAGTTGCCCAGAAGGTGTAGATACCGGCCTCTTTGGGGTTGAAGCGATACATATACTTCTCCACGCCGTTGTCGTCCGTAACCCTCTTGGTACCCATCGTAATCTCCTTGTTGTTGTAGTCATAGAAGGTAACCTCATCGTCCAGCATAGCGTCCAACACCTTGCCGTCCCTGCGCACAATGAGATATACTTCGTCCACACCCACTTGGAAGAGTTTGTGTGAGGCGGTAACGGAGAGTCCCACCTCGTCGTTGTCCGAGAAGTCGAGAGGTTGTTTAACCACTGCAACGACTTTGATGTCTTCCGAGGTGTGGGTTTTGCCCTCCTTGTCGTAGGTGAAATAGAAGATGTACTCGCCTGCTTCGAGGGTGGTGAAGGTGAGCTCTTCGAGGGGCACAATGTTACCATCCTCCTTGTTGTAGGCAGTAATCTCCTGTGTCGATTGGATGGGCAGGCCGTCGAAGGTGGCCGTGAAGACCACCTTGTCGGTTCCGTCTGCATAGATAACACCTGCCGATGCGGTTACTTTGAAGCCTGTGCCATCGCCTTGGAATTGCTCATCCTCCTCGGTGCCACGACACGCGGTCAGGGCCACCACTGCGGCCGCCGCAACAGCAAATATCTTTGTCAGTTTCATAGTGCGTTTTCTTTACTTGTCTTAACTTTTTCTGTTGTTTGCCTTCTCACAGGGCGGTTATCCCCGGGCGGAGGCATTAGTTGTTACCACGGAGGCTGTTGAGGTACTTGATGTTCCTCTTGTGGAACTCATCCACACCGATTACGGGATATTCGTAGGTCTTCACACCCTCGCCCTCGAAGGAGGTGCGAATTTTGGGTACTGCCACAGTCTTAATCTCTTGGTGCGACTGTGTGTTGTTAACCACACGCTTCCTTGCGTTCTTCATCGCAGCAGCTTTGGCCACAGCGGGAGCGGCAGGCTCGGTGTAGCCACGAGTCAGCACGATGTCCGAAATGATGCGGCTTGCGAAGTAGAACGAGCCGGAGTTGTCCTGATTGTGTCCTGCGCAGGGGTAGAAGGTCTGCACCTCACGACCGGTTTCGGTGTAGGAGCCGTCCTCGTTGGTTGCATAGGACACCACCTCAATATCGGTGGGTTTGATGGTGATGGTGTTGCCACCGTTGGAAATCTCCACGGGGAAGCGACCATCGGCATAGTAGCCTGTCTCATACCACTTGAAGTTCTCGTCAATGTCGCCATAGGCCCTTGTGCTCTTACCACTGTTACCAATCAGGTGGTACTCGTTCCAGAAACCTCCGAGGATGTTGGTGGTGAGAGTGTGCGACGAGAGGGGGAAGTAGGTGTTGGTGTTGAAGGGTACCCAGAAATTGGTGCCATCTGTTTGGATGCTCCACTTGGGACCGAAGTCGAAGATGGGTGCAAGGGTGTAGGCACCACCATAGTCGGCCGAGGAGAAGAGCTCGTAGGCGTCGGCATAGGTGCTCTGGATGTAGCCCGTGGTGTCAAATCCCCAACCCTTACAGATAATCTGGTTGTTGTTGCGCAAGTTCTGGTTGTAGGCATCAACGGCAGCCTTAAACTCCTCGAAATAGGCGAGGGCCTCCTCGCGACTTACCTTCACGTCCTCAAATATTTTGATTACATCCTCCGGCAGAGTCTCGGGATAGGTTTGGTCGCCACCGATGGTAATCTTGCACTGTACCTGCTCCTCTTTCCACTTGGTAACATACGAGCCATCGGCATTTTGGATGAAGTTGCCGGCCTCGTCGGTCTGTTTCTCATCGTAGCCGATGGTTGCGGTTGCGGTCCAATCGCCGGCCAGAGCGTTAAGTGCGGAGATATCCAGCGTGCTGGGGCTCTGCATAGCAATATTGGAGATGGTTGGCTCCTCGGAATAGACGCGAGTGCCATCAATGTTGCTCACTTTGGCAGCAATGTAGATACGCTCGTTGGGGAACGTAGCGATGGGGATGTCCAAACCTTCGGGGCTGTTGATGGCATCAACGTCGGTGCCTTCAAGTGGAGCGCCATAGGAGTCAAGCAGTGCCTGACACGAACCGGTGATTTGGTGCCAAGCCCTCTCGCCGTTGGCAACATAATATGCCTTTTTGACATTCGACGAGGGGTTGGTGCTGCGTAGGTTGAAGACAGCTTTGGTTGCGGTACTCTTTTCGGGTACAAAGATGAGCTCGAAAGTGGGTGCCGGCTCGGTTGCTTCTTGGAGCTGGAACTCTTGGGAGAAGTAGTTCTGGATGTGGCCATCCATAAAGCCATCGGTGATGTTGTCGTCGGCGAGGCCTACGATGTGTACGCGGTAGGTGTCCTCGCGTGTGATGGCGTGCTCATAGAAGAAGTCGTCCAATTCCAAACGCACGGAGCCCTGCGGATAGTCTCTGCTCCTTGTGAATGGAGTTGCGCCTTCGAGCATTGCGGTATAGCTTGTAATCCACCACTGAATGTGTTTGTTGTAGCCCTCCTCGCCATCGAGCATATTCACAAGCACACTGTGCATCTCTTGGTTTTCAATGTAGACGATGAAGTTGTCAATACCCTCCTCGGGGGTGATGGAGATGGCCGCTCCATCGGGGCGGGTTTCGATATTCACGTCAATCTTCTTGGTCAGCAACTCGGGTTTTTGGAGTTGAACGTCGAGTTTGTGGAAGAATGCGCCTTCGTCCCAATATTTACCCTGATTGCGGGCGATGTTAATCATATCATCCTCTGTACGAGCGAGGTCCAACTCGGTAATGTAGTAGTCGGTGTCGAAGAGAGGAACGTAGTAGCCGTAGCCCCATCCCCAGAGCGACTCGCCCCAGCGATACTCACCGAGCATAACCACCTGTGGCTGACCGGGAACAATGCCCGTATAGTAGGACAGTATCTCACCATTGCTCTCCTTGTAGGAGTCCTCGTCGCTGAAAGAGAGGGTTGTCGATTTGTTGAAATAGTTGCCATAGGCGTTGTCGTTGAGGTTCATAGCCTCGGCCATGGAGGTAGGACGGCCACCAAGACTGCCATAGATGATGTTGGTGTTGTAGGTGTAGAGGTCGCAGCTGGCCCACTTGATTACGTGGTTGTCGAGTGTCTCGGGCGCCTTTACATCCACTTTGAACGAGTTGTAGGTGATGTCATATACCCTGATGCTCTCTGCGAAGTCGGTGGTCTTGATACCATCCACTTTGATAACATCCTCATAGAACTCTTGTGTCTCGGTCAACTCACCTGCGATATAGACCACATACTCGGTGTTTGCCGACAGGTGGGTGATGTGGAGTTCGGAGTCGCCATTAGCCACATCGTTTACAAGTATGCCCTCGGCAAAGATGATGGCGGGGGTGGGAGCTGTGAAGCCCTCGGCTTTGTCCTCCTCGGCGGTGAATATCTTGTAGCCGAAGCGGGATATGTTGGCGGTGGTAATTTTGAGCTTTGCGGAGTTTGCGGTCTGGCTACCTTCCACAATCTCAGCCTTCAAAGTGGGACGGATGGAGGTGGTGAAGATGGCCTGTGCAACATCCTCAAATACATAGGTTTGCTCGGCACCTTCTTCGTCTTCGGTGCGCAGGCGGCCTGCGAGCGAGAGGGTGTACTCGGTGTTCTCGTTGAGTCCCTCAATCTCGATACGCTTGGCTGCCACGTTATCCTCGTCGCACTCCAACTCGATGAGGGTTGCACCTTTGAGGTCGAAAATCTCCTCTGCGGTGTACTCTTTGGCCTCCGAGGAGGGCTCAACGATGTAGGCAACCTCGTTGAGGATGCTGGTTGTGATAGCACCCTTTGCTCCGGTGATGCTGGCGGAGTTGATTTTCACCGTCAGAGCCGCATCCTTAATCGGGTTTGTGGGTGTAACAGGGTCCGGGTCAATAGGACCTTCGGGAGTAACGCAGGCGTTCAAGCCAAGCAGAAGGGCAAAAAGACCTGCGAAAGCAATGTTTAGAAATTTTTTCATCGTGTTTACGGGATGTAAAAAAGTTGATATTATTTGTTATTTCTTGCGGTTCACACCTATCCAAAATCGGGCACAATGTACAAATTTTTTTTCGTAACCTTTCAATTCGTAGGTAAAAAGTTATGAAATTATCGTATTTTCTCTTTTTCACTCGCAAATTTACCACCTTATTTCTGATTTGTATTTTGATTTGTAATAAGAAGAGCGAGATTGGGGATATTTATAAATATAGGGTAAAATGTTTGCAGGCTCAAAAAAATGGTGTATATTTGCTACGTTGAAAAGTGCTGACTTTTTTCGCAACGAGCTGTGTGTTAGAGGCTTGGCTTGTGGCGGGTGTGGTCGGCCTCAAAATGGAATTTTAACCTTCAAATCTGTAAGATGAAAAAAATTATTTTGGCCGCTTTGGTGGCCTTGGCAACAACCGTGGCAATGGCCCAAATCCCATCCGTAAAGGTGGAAAACGGCAAGGGTAAGAGTGTTAAAACCTCCTCGTTGGTGGATGGTGAGACCCCTATGATTCTCTCCTTCTGGGCTGTTTCGTGCAGCAACTGCATTTTGGAACTCAATGCCATCAGCGAGAAGTATCCCGATTGGCTCGAAGAGGCCGACTTCCGAGTTGTTGCAGTGTCGGTTGACGATGCAAAGAACTCCGCAAAGGCTCGTGCGTTGGCCGAGGGTAACGGCTGGGGCGACTTCACCCTGCTTTATGACAAAAATCAGGACTTCCAGCGTGCAATGAACGCACCTGTGCTGCCCCACGTCTTTGTGGTTGACAAGAACGGTAAGATTGTCTATTCACACACCGCCTATCAGCCCGGCGGTGAGGACGAACTTTTCAATGTTATAAAGGGCTTGAAATAGGACACACACAGGTTGCCATCCGTGGAATATCGGGTGGCAACCTGCTTTTGAATACCAACACCAGCACCAAACACACACTCTTTTTTTTGGGATGATGAAACACAAAATAGTTTTCGCTATGGCGGCCTTGATGGCCTGCACGGCTCTCAGCGCACAAACCGAAGAGAAAGGCTTTCTGACGGGTAGTTTTGAGAGTAACACCATCGGATATGTTAACGACGATAAGACCTTTGCGAGGGTGCCCGACGGAGGTTTCGGCTCCAATAACTACCTCAAAGTGGACTACTACAAAGGCTCCCTTTCGGCGGGCCTGCAAATGGAGGCCTATCAGCCTGCTCTGGTGGGTTTCCCCTCCAACTTGCAGGGTACCAAGCTTGCCAACTACTACATTGCGTGGAACGACGACGACTTCGCCTTCACGGCAGGTACCTTCTACGACCAATTCGGTAGCGGTTTGTTGTTCCGCAGCTATGAGGATAGGGCGCTGGGCAACAATAGCGCACTGCTGGGTGCACGACTTAATTGGCACTATAAGGACATTTTTGAGGCCAAACTCCTCTGGGGTGTACCCCGTATGCCCTTCACTAACTATGTCGTGAGCGAGGACGAGGACAACTATATGAAAGGCTTCCCTGTTCATAGCGAGTGGGCCGAAACCAATGTGAGGGGTGTTGATGCGTCGCTTTCGCTCTCCAACTTGCTGGGTTGGGAGAGTGCCAATGTTGCGTTGGAAGGCTCGGTGCTTAATCGCTACCAAGAGGTTGGCTTGTTGGCCGAGGAGGAGGGTGTAACCCCATCCACTACGGGCTATTCGGCGAGGGCTAATGTTGAGTATAACGGCTTTGTGGCTCGTGCCGAGTGGGTTGATGCCGGACAGAAACACTACCGCTACTTCAACGGCGACAACAACTACCTTGTAAAGAACGGCAATGCACAACTCGTTGATTTGGGTTATAGCGGTGGAGGTTTGGGCGTGAACCTGTCGGTGCGTAGGTTGGAGTGGATGAACTCCTACATCGATGGCCGTGGTATCGTGCTGGACGATAGCAGCATCACCAACAACAACCTCAACTATGTTCCCGCTCTGTGTGCGCAGTACTCCTACTCGCTCACCAATATCCACCCCTACGTGCCTATGCCATACTACATCAACGGTCCTTTTTTGAATAGTGGCGAGATTGGTGGTCAGTTGGACGTATATTACAACTTCCGCCGAGGCTCTACGCTGGGTGGCAAGAGGGGTATGAAGGTCAACCTTAACGTGTCGGCCTACTACAACCTTGACGACAACAATGGCGAGAAGGCCTTGTGTTTCACTCCCAACAAGATGCTGTGGATGAACGTGAACGTGGGAATGGAGAAATATCTCACCCGCAAGTTTAAGCTCAAAATGCTCTATGCTATGCAGCAGCGCAACACATCCTATGGTGTTGGCGATGGTACGGCAGTGGCTAATATCTTTGTGGCCGATATGCTCTACAAGTTCACCCCGAAACTCTCCACCCGCTTGGAGTTGCAATACCTCCTCTCCTATGAGGCTTCCAACGGCTACGATTGGATGGCGGCACTCTTTGAGGTCAATATGGCACCTCGTTGGAGCGTGTTTGTGAGCGATATGTATAACCACGGTATGGAGAAGGTACACTACTACAATGTGGGTGCAAGCTATACCGCTTCTCGTACCCGAGTGGCCATTGGTTGGGGCCGCACTCGCGAGGGCCTCATCTGCTCGGGTGGTGTGTGCCGCATGATGCCCGCCTACACGGGTGGCAACATCACCATCACCACTTCGTTCTAATGGACTGTTAGCCATTAGTTGGGCAGAAAGGGCAGAAAGGACAGAATAGAAAACTGCGCCCAAAGGCTCACCATATTTTTCCATTTTCCATTTAAAAAGTCGTTAGACGATAGACGTTAGACGTTAGACAAAAAAAACTATGAAACTGAAACAACTCATATTGTTTGCTGCAACAGCCCTGCTTGTGGTGGGGTGTAGCGGTACGCCCGACAGTGGAGAGCCAACTCCGACTCCCAATCCCGACGATAAGGAGGAGGTGGTGGACCCTGCCGAGGACACCTATACCCTCGTGGCCGACAAGGAGTCGGTGGATGCCGATGGTGTGCAGAAGGTTACCTTCTCGCTGCTCAACGGCAAGGGCGAGAACTTGTGTGAGAGCGAGCCGGGTATGGTGAAGATTACCAACAAGACCACGGGCTTGTGGCTCGGCTATGGTAAACACACCTTCGTTTCGGTGCGCAATGGCGATTATGAATTTTCGGCGACCTACCGAGGCTACGATGCCGAGAATGTGGTTAAAGTGAAGTTTGAGAATAGGGCCAAGTATGAGAAATATCGCCAGAGTGTGGTGGTTTACAAGATTACCGGTGCGTGGTGCGATTTCTGTCCCAATATGACCACTTCGCTCCACGAGGCGGAGAAGGAGTGGGGCGAGCAGATGGTTGTGGTGGGTTGCCACGGTGGCAACAACGGCCCCGACCCGTTCAAACTCTCGCCCGATGTGAGCGTAGCACTCCTCACACAATACAAATCGAGTGCCTACCCTTCGTGTGTCTATGACAACAACACTTTCATAAGCGGTGTGAAGGATGCGGAGAATGTGAAGAAGAACATCACGGAGCAGATAAGCAAATACCCCGCAACGTGTGGTGTGAAGATTACGCAGGCCACCCTGAGCGGTAAGACTCTCACGGTGAAGGCTTCGTTGAAAAGCGAGACAGGTGGCTCCTACGACTTGGGCTGTGTGCTCTTGGAGGATGGCCTCCAATATGCGAGCGGCACCGAGCCTTCGGGCGTGTATAGCAATGTTATGCGTGGCTTGGCGGGTAGTTTCAACTACTACAACAAGGCTACCGCTGTGGATGTTGCTGCCGATGGCGAGATTCATAAGGAGTTCACCATCGAAGGCCTCACGGTTGCCAATCCCAATAATTGCAGGGTGGTTGTCTTTGCACTTGTGAGGTTGAGCAACGGCCAGACCATTACGGACAACGCCGCAGTGTGCAGGGTGGGCGAGAGTATGAACGCCTATGTCCTTAACGAATAACAACTTGCAGGAATGAAACAACACCTCCAAACCATTCTTTTGTGGGCGAGCCGATTTGTTTGCCTTGCGTTGTGTGTGGCTCTTGTGTGGGGTTGCAGAGGCAACGAGGGTGGCGATGAGGTGCCCGAGGGCGAACTGCGAATCTTTGCCGATAAGACCACCATTGTAGCCGACGGGGTGGATAGGATAACCTTTACGCTGATGTATGGCTCGCAGGATGTGAGCGCAGCGGAGGAGGTGCAACTCGCTTGGTGGAAAGATGGTGTGGAGAATAGGGGCCGCTGGGGTGAGGTGTCATTTGCCACTGTGGAGGCCGGCACCTACGATTTCAGGGCAATCTATGGCTCCCAAACTTCCTCCAATGAGGTAAGGATTGTGGTTGAGGAGGAACCCACTACGGGTGCCGAGAAGGACTATGTACAGATGTTTGCAGGCTTCCAATTCACGTCGGTCTATTGTAGTGGCTGCCCAAGCCTCACGCAGGCCATCAAGGCCGTGCAACAGAGGGGCCTTAACCTTGTGCCTATGGCTTTCCACCGCAATATGGGCCCCACGATGATTGACCCGATGACCTTTGAGATGACCAAGAAGGAGGACTACTTGTATGCTTGCGGGTCGAGTGGCGAGGCGTTGCCCTTCTTTTGTGTCAATATGGTGAGCAGTAAGACTTTGACGGCAGTCTTTGACCGCACCGAGGGCTCGGAAGTGGAGGCTGTGATGGACTATGTGGCCGAACGCTATCCGGCGGAGTGCGGAGTGGCCATAGAGAGCCGCTACGATGAGGCACGACGAGAGGTGGAGGTGAAGGCTAAACTTACGACCAATAGGTCGGGATTCTACAACTACCAGATTGTCCTTTTGGAGGACGGTATCGCCTTCGATGAGGAGGTGTGCGATAATGTGGTGAGGGCCCTTTCGTCCTCCTCTCGCTATGGCCACAAGTGGGCCGACGGGGGAGTGTGCCGCAAGTGCGAAGAGGTGGAGGGCGTGCAGACCATCAAACTAAACACCCTGTGGAATGTGGCGAATATGAGAGTTGTGGTGCTGGCCATTGATAACGTCGGACGTGTGGTGGTCAACTGCAATGTGTGCCGATTGGGAGAGAGTGTCGGCTATGAGGTTGATAAATAGAGAAAATAATTGATATGAAAAGATACCAATTAAAGATGGCTGCTCTTGTGCTGGCGGTGAGTGTGCTGTTTGGCGGTTGCAGAGGCCACGAAGAGGAGATAGGCGAGATTGTGCTGAGGGCTGACGTGGCGAGCGTGGTGGCCGACGGACTCTCGAAAGTGAAGATTACGGCCACGAGTGATGGCGGCGAGGATATCACCTCGCAGGTGCAGTTCCACCACAGCTCCGAACTCTTTGCGCTCGAAGGAGGGGAGTTCACAACCGTAAAAGTGGGCCGACACAAACTCTCGGCCTCGTGCGAGGGGGTGATGTCCAACGAGTTGGAGATTGTTGCAACCGCACCCACAGAGTTGCCCGCTTCGAGGTTTGTCAGACACATCTGCGCTATGGACTTCACAGCCACCGACTGCGCTTTCTGTCCCGATGGCCAAAACAAGATGTTGCAGGTCAATGGGCAGATGGAGGACGAGGCCACCAAAATCCACCTTCTGGCTCTCCACACCCCCGGTGTGGACCCTATGGGTATCGCTTTGGCAAGCGAGCTGATGAGCGATATGGGAATTTTGGAAACCCCGTATTTCCTTATAGATATGCGCGATATGGGCGGGTTGAGCTTGAGTGCCTACCGCAATGGACTCATCCGCTCGATGGAGGAGTATCCTGCCCACGTGGGCGTGGCGGTGAGAACAAAGTTCAATAAGGACAACGGAACATCGTGCGAGGTTGAGGTGAGCCTCCTCTCGGAACGCAACGACCACTATCGCTTGGCGGTCTATGTGGTCGAGGACGGCATCGAGGCCGAACAGAACGTACAAGGAACCTATAAACCCTACATCCACAACCACGTGGTGCGCCGCTTGTTGAGCGACTCCTATCGTGGCGACTCTGTGGGTGCAGTGGCGGCCGAAGAGAGTGTAACCAAAACATACACTTTCGAGATGGAAGAGGGGTGGAAAAGCGAGAATGCCCACATCTACGCTCTGGCTATCGACTCACAAGGATTTGTGAACAATGTTGGAGTATGTTGTGTCAGGAATGGTGAATTTGATTACGATTTTTTGGAACAATAGATAAATAACGATAATTTTGCGGCCTATGAAAAAGATCTATTCTATATTGCTGACGTTGTCGCTGCTGGTTGGAGCGGCAACTCTCTACTCGTGTGCCGAGACTCCTAACACAGGTAATGGCACTGAAAACACCCCTCCCGAGCCCGGACCCGAGCCTGAACCCGGACCCGAGCCAAGTTTGGACGCTCCCGAGCCTCTCGAACACCCCAACGTACCCACCCCTATTGCGTGGGGCGCATATAAGGCCGAGCCCAAGGTGGCTTCGGATGGTGTGGCCATTGAGGTTATGAGTGTTGAGAATCGTAACTTTGTCTTTGCGTGCCGTCCCGGTCTGAGGGCCAAGTCGTTCAGGTTGGATGTCTATCCATTGAGCGTGCTCTACAACGCCTTGATGGAGAAGATGAACTCTGAGAATATGCCCCTCAGCACCCCCGCAACAACTGTGGAGGTCGAGGGTTGGATTAGGGACTTTATGTTTGCCGAGGGTGGCAATGCAGCCTATACCTTCGACGAAGAGGAGCCCGGCTATAATAATATGGTGTTCGATTGGGCCAACTCGGAGTATATGCAGATAGATGTTGTGCCCGACTGCGAGTATGTGATTGTGGCAGTGGCTTGTGCCGACACGGAGGGTAGCGCAAGCGAGCAGTTGGAGATGACGATTTGCTATGTGCGTACGCCCAGCGGAGAGTTGGTTGGTAACCCACAAGCCGATATTGATGTGCAGACGTGGACCGACCGCTTTGTTCTCACCTTCCTGCCCAATGACGACTGCCACTATTTCTACTACCTGTGGTCGATGGAGGCCGATATTACCCCATATTTGACACACTATGGCGACCAACTATACAGGGACTATATGCGTAACCATATGGTGGGTGCCGAGATTAGCCGCGATGATCTCGATTATCACAAACTCGGTATGAGCGGTTTTCCCGTGGGGGTAGATACAACCTTTATGGTTACAACCATCGGTACTGATGTGTTCAGCACCCCCGCCACAAGCTATCAGAGCAAGACCTTCAAACTCGACAAGGTGCCCGACGGAGCAGGCTCGGCCGAGGTGTCGGTTACGATTGACGAGAACCACACGGGCTCCAATATGGCTTGGTTCTCGGCCGATATGACAGCCAATACAAGGGTGATGTTTTACAGGGCATACAAGGCCTCCGAGGCTGCCGATATTATGGCCGCAAGCCCCGAACAGCAGGCGGAACTCGTTGCCGACCTTGTGTATCAGGGCTATGGCCTTGTCAATCACAACTATAAGTTCGATATGGAGACAAACGACCTCTCGCAATCGCAATCGTGTGTGGCTACGGACTGCTATATGGGCCTCGAATCCGACTCCGAGTATGTGATTGTGTACACGGCCGTCAACCCCTATCAGGAGACTATGAAGTTAAAGTTTAGCGAGCCATTCAAGACCGACGCTTTGGTTACCGACAAACCCGCCGAGAGTAAGGCCGACGTGGAGTTGAGTCTGGTGGCCACCAGCTATACCAATGTGAAGTTCGATTTCACCTACAACTTCGAGAACACGGCACTCTACTACTTCCGTTTTGTTAACCCCGACAGTACAAAACCCGAGGAGAGTGGCCTCGCAGAGGATGCTACCCGTGAGGAAAAACTGAACTTCCTGTTGGGTGTGGATGAGATGATGGGTGCGCCTTTGGCCAATGTATGGCAGGCAGAGAGGGGTAATAGCGACACCTATACTATGGTGCTCGAACAGGGTACCACCTATAAGATTGCCTATGTTGGCGAGGACTGGAACGGTGTTCTTGGCGATGTTAAGTTTGTCAGCGTAACCACCCCCACACTTATTGGTGGTCTTAACCCCGAGGGTAAGATTGAAATCGTTAATGAGGACGGTGTGGAGCGCTTCAAATTCAGCATTGTCAAGGAGGCTGCCTCGTTTAAGTACCTTGTGGGCTATGAGGAGCCGGAGGTGATGATTCGCTATCTCGGCTTGGATCCATATAGCGAATTTGTCAAGGGCTGGACGTGGTATATTACCGACTGCGGACTCACCGCCAAAGGAGTGTTGAGCACCACCATCGACATTCACAAACACTCCCTTGTGGGCAACGAGAAACGTTGTGTGGCTTTGATGATGGCCATTGGTACCGATGCACTTGGTGGCGAGGTCTATGGCGAGTTGGAGCACCTGATTTATGAGAATGGTGTGGCTCGCACGTTGGAGTCCTACTATCCCAATATGGCGACACCTGCCCAGCAGACAGTCAATAAGGCTTCGGCCCAGCTTGATGCGGTCTATGCGATATCGCACCAGAGGGCAGATGTTGAGCGTCCGAGTCGCGTGGTAAGGCCCATTGAGGCGGGCGACGTGGAGAGTCTGCCGAGGGTTGTCCGTGTTAGTATGAAGAGCAAACACCCCAAGAGCATCAGATAGGGCACACTGTACGGCAACTGCGGTGCTGTACATCGATAGGCGGGTTCCTCATTTGCGATAGATGAGGCACCCGCTTTTCGTGTCTGTTGTGGTGCCCTCCATCCTCCTCCATCCCCTCCATCCCTGCCCCTTCCTGCCCTTTCTGCTCTTTCTGCCCTTCACCACTCTCGGGTATCTTTTTTAATACCCGAGATAAAAATGCGCCGCAGGCACCTCAATTACCCCCTTTTGTGGCTTTTAGTTACTCCCGCTCGGCTAAGTGTGCAAGCACCCTCTGCTCTCGCTTACTCGCAACTTTTTCCATTTTCAATTTTCCATTTTCAATTTTCAACTCCGCTCCGCCCTTTCCTACCCACTTATGCCACAAATAGATATGACTGCTTTTTTTGTGCAAAAGTTTTTCATAAAATTTTCCGGTAAAAACTTGCAGAATAGAGAGAAAGGTTGTATTTTTACGTCTGTGTTTTCCGTCAATGAACGGAGCACAAAGGTTGGTTAGGCATCTAAAAATTGCAAACTGAAACAAAACAAAACACAATTCCTAATTTTATTAACTAAATCATTGTAGTATGAAAAGATTTTACACAAATCTGAAAGCGATGGCTACCAAGATGCTCGCAGTGGCATTGGTGGGTGTTGCTGCTGTTTCGTGTGCTGAGGCATACGACGACTCTGACTTGCAGGCTCAGATTGCAGATCTTACCGCGCGCGTTACCACTTTGGAGGAGCGTATGGACGATGAGTTGTCTGCTCTGCGTGCTCTGATTGAGGACAATGTGGCTGTGGCAGAGGCTGCTGCCGATGGTGCGTGGAAGTTCACCTTGGCAGATGGCAAAACTCTGACTCTCTATCCTCAGTATGTTGACAATGGTCTGACCGTTGTTACCATCGAGGGTGTTCAGTATTGGGCACAGGCCAATGGTGCTGCCGAGCCCGTTCTGTTGAAAGACGCCAATGGCAACCCCGTTGAGGTTGTTAACGCTCCTGAGGTGAAGATTAACGCCGAGGGTAATGTTGAGATTTCGGTGGACGGTGGTGCTACTTGGGTTGCTCTCGAAGGCACTCCCGGTCTGTTTGCTGCCATCGACGTTCAGGACAACCACGCTTGTATGACCTTGCAGAGTGGTGAGGTTTTGAAGTTCGCTCTCTACGAGCAGGTTAGCTTCAATGTGAATGGTAACGCACTCTATGTTGCTCCTCTTGGCTCGGAGAAAGTTACTATGACCTTGGACGGTATCGTTGAGATTCTTCCTTTGGTTGTTCCCGAGGGTTGGAGTGTTAAGATTGACGGCCTCATTATGACCGTTACCGCTCCCGAGGCTTCTGGCGAGGAAGACGACGATATGATGGGTGGTATGCCCGGTATGCCCGGTATGCCCGGTATGGGTGGTGGCGAGGCAGAGGCTACTCCCGTTATCAAGGTTTTGGCTCTTTCGAAAGAGGGTAAGGCCTTTGTTGCATCGCTCTATGTTTATGTTGCTGCCGATGGTGTTCAGTCGTTGAAGGTTGCCGGTGATGATGTTATTATCACCAACTATAAAGAGACAATTGTTGGCTACGAGCGTCCTAGCTGGACTCCCATCTACGGTCCCGCACCCATTGCTTACGCTGCATTCCCCGCCGGTGAGTACACCATCGAGGGCTTCTTGAAAGCTACAAGTGGCTATCCTTCGACCTATGAGTACCAAGTTTGCTCTCTCGAAGAGCAGGGTGGTGTTATTTCTATTCCTATCCTTGATGTGCTGAAAAATACTTGTGGCGTGGAGAAGATTGAGCGTGGTGATTCCTACACCATTCTTGCTTTCGACCCCAATGCATATCCTTTGGATGAGACCGCTGTTATGATGGATGTTTATTCGGCAACCTATTTGGATGTTGCGATGACTTCTGCAACCTTCAAGGATATTCAGATTGATATCACCATTGAGGGTTACACCGACTATGAGATTTTTGCTTACGACAACAAATGGCCTCCTTACTTCGGAGCTCAGGAGATGTTTGAGGAGCTTGTGGCAATGGTCAAGGAGATGGAAGATGCCGGTTTGTCGGATGAGCAAATCGAGCAGCAATTGCAGTATATGAATTCTTGGGGTATCAAGAAGCAGGGCAGCTACAGTGGCTCGTTGTTTGACTTGGGTGGCGACTTCTATCCCGGTGCCGACAATACCTACGTAATGTACCTGTGGCCCAAGAGCGCTATGAAGAAGATCTCTTCCTACACTTGGGAAGATGTGAAAGGCCCCTACACCTTCAAGACCAAAGGCTACACAGCCGGTGGTATGTTGCAGCCCACCTTCGGCCTTATTGAGTCGTGGAATGGTATGCTTCCCGAGGTTACCTATCAGGGTGCTAATATTGCAGTGGTTCCTGCTAAGGGCTCTTATATGACCGTTGGTCACTACTTTGCTCCTGAGGCTTTGAAGGGTATGTCGGATGCCGACATCGTTTCTGAGGCTTTGAAGAGTGGTAGTATGAGTCAGGGTGACGAGTACAACGCTGAACTCTACATTGACGGTTTGATGCCCGAAACTACCATCACCGTTGTTGGTTTCAGTGTAGATCAGGATGGTAAGTATGGTCCCATCATCAAGAAGGACCTCACCACCAAGAAATTGGACTACAGCACAACAACTCTCGAAATCACCGATTGGAAACTTGCAGAGCCCACCTATGACATGAAGCCTGAAGATTCGTCCTACTCGTTCAATGTGAAGCCTACCGGTGAGACTAAAAATATCTACTTCCAATTGTATGAGACAAACGACTACACTATCACCAACAAAGTGTTGATGGAGTCGGTTATGGCTGTTCTCAACAGGGAGACCGAATTCTCATTGGAGAACAATTTCATCGACATCACCACTCTGCCCAAGAATGAGTCTGGTGCTTATGCTCCCGTTGGTAATGTGGCTACATTGGGTGGTTCGGTGAAACCCGTTGGTTTGGAGCCCGGTAAGACCTATATGGTGATTGTAGTTGGTCTTGGTGCAGATGATCTGCCCACACAGGCCGCTCACTATGAGTTCGACACCTTCGTTAAGTTGAACTTCTTTGCCAAAGACGATGCTAAATGGACTGCTACGCAACCCACTGTTACCATTTCGAAAGAGCTGACTACCACGACGTCTTACCCTGAGTATATGGAGGGTGAGGAGTTGAGCGGTGAGGCTTTGACCTATCCCGCTTATGCAACCAAGGAAGTTACCATCAAGCTCGCAGAGGGTTGCACCGAATTTATCGTAGGTTGCATATCGCCGGATATGGCATATAGCAAGAGTGAAGTTCCAACTCGTACTTGGCTTGATAGGATGGTTAGTCAGGCAAATGCTTGGCCCAGCGAGCAACTCTATACGAATATGTACTATCGCTATGAGGGTAACGAGATTACTTTTACTTCGCCTGAGATAGCAACTTGGAATACATGGAATTTGGATATTGCTTGGAAGGATGCCGAGGGCAACTGGTATGAGAGCATTCTCGTTGAGTTGCACGAGGAGCACACTCCCGAGGGCCTGCCTGCTATGGGCGACGGTGGTATCGCTATGTAATGTACCTCTTTTGAGGAATAGTTGAGTAAACTTTGTGGAAGTTGGAGGGCCCTTGGCGGTCCTCCGCACCACAAGGCTCACAAAAAGGAAGCGAGGCGCAATAGTGCGCCTCGCTTACTTTTAATTGACAAAACGTTGTTTTGTCTAAAATGCTCCCGCTCGGCACAGGCGTTGCCTGTAATTCTCAATTCTCAATTTTCAATTCTCAATTTTAATCGGTATCTTTGTGGGCTAAAACGGAACGTAATATAAATATAGGTATATAACTATGAGCACAAACCTCAATCTCTCCGAACAGGAAATCCAACGTAGGGCCTCCTTGCAGGCTCTCCGCGACTTGGGTATCGACCCCTATCCCGCAGCGCAGTACCACGTGAATGCATCCGCTGCTCAAATCGCTGCCGAGTTTAACCCCGAGGTGGGCAACTTCTCGGAGGTTACCATCGCAGGACGTATGATGAGCCGCCGAATTATGGGTAGCGCATCATTCTTCGAACTCCAAGACCACTCGGGACGTATTCAGGTCTATATCCGTCGTGATGAGGTCTGCCCCGAGGGCGACACCACTCTCTATAATACCGTGTTCAAAAAACTCCTCGACATCGGCGACATCATCGGTGTTAAGGGTTTTGTGTTCATTACCCAGACGGGCGAGCTCTCCGTGCACTGCAAGGAGTTCACGCTCCTCTCCAAGAGCATCCGTCCCCTGCCCATCGTTAAGGAGAAGGACGGTCAGGTGTTCGATGCCTTCACCGACCCCGAGCAGAGGTATCGCCAGAGGTACGTTGACCTCATCGTAAACCCCCACGTTAAGGATGTATTTGTGAAGAGGTCCAAGATTATGAACACTATGAGGGAGTATTTCAACGAGGCAGGTTGCTTGGAGGTTGACACCCCCGTGTTGCAGCCCATCCCCGGTGGTGCAGCCGCAAGGCCCTTCATCACACACCACAACTCGCTCGACATCGACCTCTACCTCCGCATCGCCAACGAGTTATACCTCAAAAGGCTCATCGTGGGTGGCTTCAATGGTGTCTATGAGTTCTCGCGCAACTTCCGCAACGAGGGTATGGATCGTACCCACAACCCCGAGTTTACCTGTATGGAAATCTACGTTCCCTACAAGGACTACTTCTGGATGATGGAGTTCACGGAGCAGATGTTGGAGAAGGTGTGCGTGGCTGTGAATGGCACCGACGAGGTGAACATCGCAGGTAAGACCATCAGCTTCAAGGCCCCCTTCCGCCGCCTTTCGATGACCGATGCCATCAAGGAGAAAACTGGCTACGACATCACCGGTCAGAGCGAGGAGCAGCTCAGGGAGGCTTGCCAGAGGCTCAATGTGGAGATTGACGACACTATGGGTAAGGGTAAACTCATCGATGCCATCTTCGGCACCTACTGCGAGGAGCACCTCATTCAGCCCACCTTCATCACCGACTATCCTATCGAGATGTCGCCCTTGTGCAAACGCCACCGCAGCAACCCCGAACTTACCGAGCGTTTCGAGCTGTTCGTAAACGGCAAGGAGCTGTGTAATGCCTACTCGGAGTTGAACGACCCCATTGACCAGTATGAGCGTTTCCAAGAGCAGCTGCGCCTGAGCGAAAAGGGCGACGACGAGGCTATGTTTATCGATATGGACTTCGTGAGGGCGTTGGAGTATGGTATGCCCACCTGCTCGGGTATGGGTATTGGCATCGACCGCCTCACGATGTTTATGACCGGCCAGCAGACCATCCAAGATGTGCTTCTCTTCCCCCAGATGAAACCCGAGCGTGGCTCGCAGAAGGATTCGGACGAGAAGTATATTGAGAAGGGTATCCCTGCCGAGTGGATACCGGTGTTGCAGAAGATGAGCTTTGTGAAGGTTGAGATGTTGCAGAAACTCTCGGCCGGCAAACTCTTCAACGACCTCTGTGGCTTCAACAAGAAGAACAAACTTGGCCTCAAAAACCCCACAATGGACGAGGTGAAAACGTGGGTAGAGTAAATTCAAAATTCAGAATTCAAAATTCAAAATTTCAAGATAAATGCGTAAGAAAATTGTAGCGGGTAACTGGAAGATGAATACCACCCCCGCAGAAGGTTTAGAGTTGGTTAAGAATGTAATTGCACAGAGCGCAGAGGTTTGTGAGTGCGTAAACTTCATCGTTTGCCCTCCCTTCACCCACCTCTCGCAGGTGGCTGAGGCTGCCAAGGGTAGCCGTGTGGCTGTGGGCGCACAGAACTGCGCAGCCGAGGCTAAGGGTGCCTACACCGGTGAGGTTAGCGCAGCGATGATTGCTTCGCTGGGCGTGGAGTATGTTATCTTGGGCCACAGCGAGCGCAGGGAGTACTACGGCGAGACAAGCGAGACTCTCAACAAGAAGATGGCACAGGCCTATGCCAACGGTCTGAAACCCATCTACTGTGTTGGCGAGCGCTTGGAGGAGCGTGAGGCCGAGCGCCACTTTGAGGTTGTTAAGGCACAGATTGAGGAGGTGGTGTTCAACCTCACCGCCGAGCAGTTTGCCGACCTCGTGATTGCCTACGAGCCCGTGTGGGCCATTGGCACCGGCAAGACCGCCACTGCCGAGCAGGCCGAGGAGATTCACGCCTACATTCGTCAGGTGTTGGCCGAGAAGTTTGGTGAGGCAGCAGCTGCAACCCCCATTCTCTATGGTGGTTCGTGCAAGCCCAGCAACGCCCAGGAGATTTTCGCCAAGGAGAACGTTGATGGTGGCCTGATTGGTGGTGCTGCTTTGAAGGCGGAGGATTTTATTGCGATTGGCAAAGGCTTCTAAAAAAAACGCACAGAACGAGCGACTGCTACGTTACACAGCGATAAACGCCCTCCTCATTTACGTTTAGTAAACTGCGGAGGGCGTTTTCTTGTGTGCCTTGCATTCATCTCGTTCTGTGCGTTTTTTACTGCTAATAAACGTCAGATAGCACCCCGACCAAAATGGGGAAAGCATCATTCTGACGCTGGTGCAAAATTCCCTCCGCACTTTGCGTTTTTTACTGCTTTCAAACGCTCAATAGAACCACTGACCAAAATAGGGAAAGCGTCATTCTGACGCCCTTGCATTCATCTCGTTCTGTGCGTTTTTTACTGCTAATAAACGTCAGATAGCACCCCGACCAAAATGGGGAAAGCAT
>JAZNNC010000001.1:0-6182 GCA_045580045.1 Tidjanibacter sp. | reverse complement strand
ACTCCTTGGCTCACAGAACGACATGGCTACGATCCGACTTACTCTCGCTTTTTTTTACAAAAAAGCGCAAAAGATGAGTAATTTTCAATTTTCAATTTTCAATTTTCAATTTTTTACCGTATCTTTACACGTTATTTGTAGCAACTGATTTTTTATAAAAAGATATGTCCGAAATTAACGACAAAGTAACCCTTACGGAAGAACTCCCACAGGAGGAGAGAATCATCAAGATTAACATCGAAGATGAGATGAAGACAGCCTACATCGACTACTCGATGTCGGTAATCGTGTCGCGTGCACTGCCCGATGCGAGAGATGGTATGAAGCCCGTACACCGCCGTATCCTCTACGATATGAGCCACGAGCTGGGCCTCTATTCCAACAAACCCACTCGTAAGAGCGCCCGTATTGTGGGTGATGTACTCGGTAAGTTCCACCCCCACGGCGATAGTTCGGTCTATGACGCAATGTGTCGTATGGCACAGCCTTGGAGCCTGCGCTACCCGCTGGTGGATGGTCAGGGTAACTTCGGCTCGATGGACGGCGACTCGCCCGCAGCAATGCGTTACACCGAGGCAAGGATGCGTAAGATTACCGATGAGGTGATGGCCGACATTGACAAAGACACCGTGGACTTCGTCTATAACTTTGACGACACCGAGTTGGAGCCCACCGTGCTGCCCACCCGAATTCCGCTGCTAATGGTCAATGGTGCCAACGGTATTGCTGTGGGTATGGCAACCAATATGGCTCCCCACAACCTCTCGGAGTGCTGCGATGCCATCTGCGCCTACATCGACAACCCCGATATGGAGCCCGGCGAGATGTGCCAATATGTGAAGGGTCCCGACTTCCCCACCGGTGGTATCATCTACGGCTACGAGGGCGTGAAGGAGGCTATCGAGACCGGTAGGGGCCGCGTGGTAATGAGGGCCAAGACCGAGATTGAGTACACCAAGAGCGGCAGGGAGTGCATCGTCATCACCGAGGTACCCTATATGGTCAACAAGAGCGATATGGTGCAGAAGATTGCCCAGATGGTCAACGAGAAGAAGATTGAGGGCATTTCGTATATCAACGACGAGAGTAACAAAGAGGGTGTGAGGGTTGTTATTATCCTCAAACAGGATGCTGTGAGCAGCGTTGTGCTCAACACTTTGTACAAAAACACCCCCTTGCAGAGTTCCTTCTCGGTGAACAACATCGCACTTGTGGGTGGCAGGCCCGTGCTGCTGAACTTCAAGGATATGGTCAAAGCCTTTGTGGAGCACCGCCACGAGGTGGTTGTAAGGCGCACCAAACACGACCTTGCAGCAGCCGAGGCAAGGGCACACATCGTGCAGGGCTTGCTGATTGCACAGGACAACATCGACGAGATTATCTCGATGATTCGCGGCTCGCAAACCCCCGATGAGGCCAAGGCCAAGATGATTGAGAGGTTCGGTTTGAGCGAATTGCAGGCAGCCGCCATCGTGGAGATGAGGCTCCGCGCACTGACCGGCTTGGAGAGGGGTAAGTTGGAGGCCGAGCTAGCCGAGCTGTTGGAGAAGATTGCCTACTTCAAGAGCGTGCTGGCAGACGAGAAGTTGCAGTTGCAGATTGTCAAAGACGAGACCAACGAGATTAAAGAGAAATATGGCGACGAGCGCAGGACCGAGATTGTGATGAGCGCAGGAGAGTTCAACCCCGAGGACTTCTATGCCGACGAGGATGTGGTTATCACCATCAGCCATATGGGCTACATCAAACGTACCCCGCTGACCGAGTATAAGAGCCAGCACAGGGGCGGTATCGGCGTCAAAGGTAGCGCAACGAGGGATGAGGATTTCATCGAGCACATCTACGTTACCTCGATGCACAACACAATGTTGTTCTTCACCGAGAAGGGCCGTTGCTATTGGTTGAAGGTATATGAGATACCCGAAGGCACAAGGGCCTCGAAAGGCAGGGCCATCCAGAACGTCATTCAGATTGAGCCAGATGATAAGGTGAGAACCTACATCAATGTTCGCCGTCTGGAACGTGGAGGCGACTTTGCGATGAACCACTATATTGTGATGTGTACCGCACAGGGTACGGTGAAAAAAACCCTCTTGAATAAGTACACCAATGTTCGTAAGGGCGGTGTTAATGCCATCAACATCAGGGAGGATGACCAACTGATTGACGTAGCACTCACCAGCGGTCAGGCCGAGATTGTGTTGGCGACCTACGATGGTAAGGCCATCCGTTTCAACGAGGAGGAGGCAAGGGCCATCGGCCGTACCGGTACGGGTGTGAGGGGTATTAGCATCGACACCGAGAGTGGCAACAAGGTAGTGGGTATGGTCTGCTTCGAGCCCAACGACACCAAAGATATTCTGGTGTTGAGCGAGAACGGCTTTGGTAAGCGTACCGACCTAAACGAGTACACTCCCCACCACCGCGGCGGCAAGGGTATGACCACAATGAAGATTACCGAGAAGACCGGCAAGATGGTCTCCATTCAGGCAGTGGACGACAGCAACGACCTGATGATTATCAACCGCAGCGGCATCACCATTCGTACCTCCGTGAGCGACATCCGCGTTGCGGGCAGGGCTACTCAGGGTGTGAAGATTATCAACCTGCGCGAGGGCGACTCTATTGCATCGGTTATGGCGGTGCCCAAAAATGAGGAGGAGGCCGTTGAGTTGGCCGAGGGCGCAGTAGCCACCGAAGCATCTGTGGCTGAGGGTGTGGTGGCTGCCGAAGCTGTTGCCACCGAGCAGAGCGCTGTTGTAGAAGAGGAAAACAACAACACAAACGAACAAGAATAAATTCAAACCAATAAAACAAACGAAGAAAGATGAAAAGGACACTTCTTACCATTGCGGCAGCACTCGTAGTGTGCCTGCCCACATTTGCACAGCAGCAGAAAGTTGACCCCGCAGCTTTGCAAAAGAAGATTGAGAAGTCGGATGCAGACATTGCCAACGAGAAGAAGGCAGGCAAAGCTTCGACTTGGGTTAAGCGTGCAGAGGCCATGATGGCCGCAGAGAACGCCTACACCAACCAGATTTATGAGAATATGGAGGCAAACATGGTACAGCTGATGCTCGGCAAACCCCAAGGTGTGGAGGATGCAACCATCGACAACACTCCTTATTTGAAGATGAACTATGATGCATTCAACCTCTACATCAGTGGCGACCAGAAGGTCAAAGGCTGGGAGGTAGTGAAACCCGTATATGAGGGCGCTATCGACAAGGCTATCGAGGCCTATGGTAAGGCTTATGAGTTGGATGCCAAGATGCTCAAAAAGACCAAACTCGGTCTTCAAAATGTGAGCAACACTTTGGGTAAGAACGCAGGCAACTGCTACTTCTTGCGCGACTTTGCCGGTGCAGCCAACTATTTCGAGAAGGCATACGAGGTGTCGTTGATGCCTGCCGCAGAGATGCCCATCGACACTTTGAGCATCTTCAACGCCGGTTTTACCGCCTACTTTGCAAAACAGTATGAGCGCAGTGTCAAGAACCTCTTGATTGCCGAGCAGTATGGCTACTATCAGGATGGCGACCTCTACAACGTGCTCTACAACTCCTACCGCAGTCTCTGTGGCGAGGATAAGGTTAAGTTGGCCGAGGCCAAAGAGTTCCTTCTTCGTGGTCTGAAACTCTTCCCCGGCAACGCTAATGTCATCACCTGCCTCACCGACCTCTACCTCGCTCTGGGCGAGAATCCCGAGGCTGTTGTACCTATGGTTCAGGAGGCAATTGCCAAAGAGCCCCAGAATGCAATGTTGTGGTATGGTTTGGGCGCAATCTACAAGGAGCTCAAAAAGTATGACGAGTCGATGGAGGCTTTCAAGAAAGTAGTCGAGCTGAATCCCGACAACGCACTCGCCTACTACTACATCGGCAACCTCTACGTTTTGAAGGGCGACGAGCTCAACGACCAAGTTAGCAACAGCTGGGGTAGCGAGACCTACAAGGAGGATATGCAGAGGGTATTGAACCTCTACGGCCAGTCGATTGCTCCCTTCGAGAAGGCTCACGAGTTGATGCCTCAGGAGATTGCATTTGTTGAGTATTTGAAGGTTGTAACCTTCCGTCTGCGTAACGAGAGCCCCGAGATTCAGGCTAAGTTCGACAAGTACAACGAACTCTTCAAACAGATGAATGCACAGTAGTCCGCAGGGCTATAAAGCAAACAAAAGCCCCGACCTTTTCAGAAGGTCGGGGCTTCTTGTTTGATGTCAACCGTCAACCGTCAACTGTTCAACGAGATACGCTCGCAACGATTACTTGAAATAGGTATCCAACAACCTCTTGGCTGCCACAAACGAGCTCACCTTGTCGGCCAACACATCGGCCTCATATTGTGGCAATAGCGAGGCTATCTCCTCACTGCCATAGAAGTTACTTTTCAGAGCCTCATTGATGCTTTCATACATCCAATACTTACTCTGACGGTTGCGGTTGGCTTGGAAGAAACCGTTGGACTTGGTATGTTTGATGAAGTCCTCGACCATATTCCACACATCCCCAATACCCTTACCGCTAACGCTCGAACAGGTCAACACCTGCGGAGTCCACCGACTCTCGGTGGGAGGGAATAGTTTGAGTGCGTTGAAAATCTGTGCACGGGCCAACTCGGCACGATGTCGGTTGTCGCCGTCGGCTTTGGTGATGGCAACAACATCAGCCATCTCCATAATGCCACGCTTGATGCCCTGCAACTCGTCGCCTGCGCCGGAGATTTGAAGGAGCATAAAGATATCCACCATTGAGTGTACGGCCGTTTCGCTCTGTCCCACACCCACCGTTTCGATGAAAATGACATCAAAGCCGGCAGCCTCACACAACACCACCGACTCCCTTGTTTTGCGAGCCACTCCACCCAACGAACCTGCACTCGGAGAGGGGCGTATGAATACTTTGGGGTTGTTACAAATGGTCTCCATACGGGTTTTGTCGCCCAAAATGGAGCCGCCACTACGCTCCGAGGAGGGGTCGATGGCCAACACAGCGAGCTTGTGTCCCAACTCCGTTACCATACCACCCACAGCCTCTATAAATGTGGACTTACCGGCACCCGGCACACCCGTAATGCCAACCCTCATAGAGCGACCGGCATAGGGCAGACAACGCTCTATAATCTCCTGTGCTTGTGCATAGTGTTCCCTATTGTTGCTCTCTACCAGAGTGATGGCCTGCGAAAGGATGGTGATGTTGCCTTCGAGGATGCCCTTGACATAGTCGTCGGTTGTGAGCTTCCTGCGTTTCACACGCTTGAAATAGGGGTTAACGACAGGCTGGCCCTCCACCCCTGCCGTAACATTGAGCGCACTATCCTCGTGTTCCTCTCGGTGGTGATATTCGTAGTGGTTGATTGTATCCATTGTGCTACTGTTGCAAAATTTTCTCTATTGTTGCCATTGTGAGCCTCGCGGGATTTCCCGCCCAAAGTATTTTTCCTTGCGCAGAGATGAAGATTGAATAGGGGACGTGCGGAACATCCAATTGTTTGAACACGACACCTTTTTCATCGATGGCTACATAGGCGTTTTGGTAGTCGTGGAGAAGTAAGGAGGCGACCTGCTCGGCCGGCTCTCGTGCTACCACAACCACGTTTAAGATATTATTATAGGTATAGGCCAATTCATTCACCTCATCCACCCTTGCCCTACACAATTCGTTGGTGGAGTGGAAAAACTCCAAAAAGAGAATCTTACCGTTGTTGAGGACGGGCCGGTCGGAGAGCCACACCACATCCATAGCGGGCATAACATACCTACCCACAGCCACACGTTGTGCAGAGAGCACTCCTGTACCCAGCACCACAAAAGCCATTACCAATAAAAATTTCTTCATACCCTACAAAGGTAGGAAATAAAATTGAGAATTGAGAAATGAGAAATGAGAATTGAAAATTATTTGAACGTTAGGGTTATTGTAACGAACAAGAGTTGTATTATCTTTGTGCAGAAAGTGCTTACTTTGTAACGTGTCAAGGTGTGCAAAACGAAACTATAAAATATTCCTACAATGAAACCAACAAAACTAACCACTCTGCTGCTGACTGCCTTGTTCCTTGTGGGCACCGTGGCTCCCGTTTTGGGCAGTCAGAACGATGCAAAGTCCAATTCCTACCTCCCCGAGAATGTTGCCGCAGGCGACCGTGCCTACTGGTTGGAGAGTATGCTCAGCGTAGCCCAC